>DAIDHD010000048.1 GCA_027459765.1 Gammaproteobacteria bacterium
GCCGCGGCTGTCGCGGTCGGCGCGGCTGCGGCGGTCGGCGCGGAGGTCGGCACAGGCGCCGGCGTCGTGCCGGCTGCGGCCGATTCGAGGAGCAGGATGAGCGAGCCTTCCGAGACCTTGTCGCCCTTCTTGAGCCTGACCTCGGCCACGCGGCCGGCGGCCGGCGACGGCACGTCCATCGCCGCCTTCTCGGTCTCCAGCGTGATCAGCGGCGTCTCCTTGTCGATGGTCTGCCCCTTGGCGACCATGACGTCGATGACGCTGACGTCCTTGAATCCGCCGATGTCCGGCACCAGTACTTCGATGGGTGTCGCCACGGGAGCCCCTAGACCGTCAACGGATTGGATTTTTCCGGATCGATGCCGAAACGGCGCATCGCATCGACCACGGTCTTGCGCTCGACCTTGCCCTCGTCGGCGAGGGACTTGAGCGCCGCGACCGCCACGTACTGGCGGTCGACCTCGAAGAACCGCCGCAGCTCGGCGCGCGCGTCGCTGCGCCCGAAGCCGTCCGTGCCGAGCACGAGGTAGCGGCCGGGCACCCACTGGCGGATCTGGTCGGGCACGGTCTTGATGTAATCGCTGGCCGCAACGAACGGGCCTTGCGCGCCGTCGAGCGCGGACTCGACGAACGGACGGCGCCGCGGCTCGGCCGGATGCAGCAGGTTCCAGCGCTCCACGTCGAGCGCGTCGCGGCGCAGCTCGCTGTAGCTCGTGACCGAGTACACGTCGGCAAAGACCCCGAACGACTCCTCGAGCAACGCCGCCGCCGCGAGCACCTCGCGCAGGATGGTGCCGGAACCGAACAGCGTGACGCGCAGCTTGCCGGCGCCGCCCGTCCGGACCCGGTACATGCCCTTGAGGATGCCGGTCTGCGCGCCCTCCGGCATCGCCGGGTGCGCGTAGTTCTCGTTCATGCAGGTGATGTAGTAGAAGACGCTCTCCTGCTCCTTCAGCATGCGCCGCAGACCGTCCTGGACGATCACCGCGAGCTCGTAGGCGTACGCGGGGTCGTAGCACAGGCAATTCGGAATCGCGCTCATGACCAGCTGGCTGTGGCCGTCCTGGTGCTGCAGGCCCTCGCCCGCGAGCGTGGTGCGTCCCGCGGTGCCGCCGATCAGGAAGCCCCGCGCGCGGCTGTCGGCGGCCGCCCACATGAAGTCGCCGACCCGCTGGAAGCCGAACATCGAGTAGTAGATGTAGAACGGGATCATGCTCACGCCGTGATTGGCGTAAGAGGTCGCCGCGGCGATCCAGGAGCAGAGGCTCCCCGCCTCGTTGATGCCCTCCTCCAGGATCTGACCCTGCTTGTCCTCACGGTAGAACATCAGCTGGTCCGCGTCCTGCGGCGTGTAGAGCTGGCCGACCGAGGAGTAGATGGCGACCTGGCGGAACATGCCCTCCATGCCGAAGGTGCGCGCCTCGTCGGGAACGATCGGCACCACGTGCTTGCCGATGTTCTTGTCCTTGACGAGCAGCGTCAGAATGCGCACCAGCGCCATGGTGGTCGAGATTTCGCGCTCCCCCGTGCCGTCGAGCAGCGCGCCGAAGGCATCGAGTCCCGGAACCTCGAGTCGCGGGGCGTCGGCGTGCCGCGCGGGCAGGTAACCGCCGAGGCGCTGGCGCCGCTCCTTGAGGTACTTCATCTCCTCGCTGTCCGCCGGCGGCTTGCAGAACTCCAATCCGCGGATCTGCTCGTCGGTGATCGGGATGTTGAACCGGTCGCGCACCTCGCGCAGATCCTCGTCGTCGAGCTTCTTCTGCTGGTGCGCCGACATCAGGCCCTCGGCGGCCTTGCCGAGGCCGAAGCCCTTGACGGTCTTGGCGAGGATCACCGTCGGCGCGCCGCGGTTCGCCACGGCCGCGGCGTACGCCGCGAACACCTTCTGCGGGTCGTGACCGCCGCGATTGAGGCGCCAGATCTCCTCGTCGGACATGTTGGCGACCATCTCCTTGAGCTCGGGGTACTTGCCGAAGAAGTTCTCGCGGGTGTAGGCGCCGCCCTTGGACTTGAAGTTCTGGTATTCGCCGTCGACGCACTCCTCCATCACGCGCTTGAGGAGACCCTTGTGGTCGCGGGCGAGCAGCGGATCCCAGCGCGAACCCCAAAGCACCTTGATCACGTTCCAGCCGGCGCCGAGGAACGCGGCTTCCAGTTCCTGGATGATCTTGCCGTTGCCGCGCACCGGGCCGTCGAGGCGCTGCAGATTGCAGTTGATGACGAAGATGAGGTTGTCGAGCTTTTCGCGCACCGGCATGGTGAGCGCGCCCATCGACTCCGGCTCGTCCATCTCGCCGTCGCCGAGGAACGCCCAGATCTTCCGATCCGAGGGCGGCACGATGCCGCGGTGTTCGAGGTAGCGCTGGAAGCGCGCCTGGAAGATCGCCATCATCGGCCCGAGGCCCATCGACACCGTCGGGAACTGCCAGAAGTCCGGCATCAGCCACGGGTGCGGGTAGGAGGACAGGCCGCCGCCGCCCACCTCGCGCCGGAACCGCCGCAGGTGCTCCTCGTTGAGCCGCCCCTCGAGGTAGGCGCGCGCGTACACGCCCGGGCTCGAGTGGCCCTGCATGAACACCATGTCGCCGGGGTGCGTCGCGCTGCGGGCGCGCCAGAAGTGGTTGAATCCGACCTCGTACAGCGTCGCCGCGGAGGCGTAGCTCGCGATGTGGCCGCCGTACTCGGAGTTGGCGCGGTTCGCCTGCACCACCATCGCCATCGCGTTCCAGCGGATCAGCGCCTCGTTGCGCCGCTCGAGCGCGCGGTCACCGGGGTACTCGGGCTCCTGCGCCTTGGAGATGGTGTTGAGGTAGGCGGTGTTCGGCTTGAAGGGCAGGTAGGCGCCGGAGCGGCGCGTGAAGTCGACCAGCTTTTCGAGCAGAAAGTGCGCGCGCTCGGGCCCTTGTGCGCGCATCACGGAATCTATCGATTCGAGCCACTCCCGGGTCTCGGTCGGATCGATGTCCTCGTACGGAGAGTGTTGAGTCATAAGCTGCTTTCCCGCGATCCTCTGGCCTCGCGCACATGCGCGGGGTCACGTGTCCTGATAAGATGACAGGCACGTCACGGCGCCTCTGCGCCGACTGCCACTGGTTAAAATCCAGCGCTATCTTCGGGGTTTGGTTTTTCACGGTCAAGCAAGGGGTCGGCGCCTTCGAGAGGCTCGCAGTTCCACGCACATGCCCACCCGTTTGCCGCTCGACTCCCTGCTGGTTCCCGTGCGCCGTAGCGCCTCCGCCCTCACCGCCCGAGCTTTCGCCGGCCACGCGAGCGTGATCCTGCTGCTGCCGCCGAAGCCGACGGCGCGCGACTGGGACGGCATTCCGCACGGCGCGATGCTCCGCGAGCTGTTCGCCGTCCGTGCGCGCAAGGCGGGCGACAGCGTGCAGCTGCGCGTCGGCGCCCGCGCCGAGACGCTGGTCGTGATGGCGGCGGTATCGGAACGGGCGAGCACGTTCCAGCGGCTGGCGGCGGCCGCCAAGGTCGCGGCGAGCGCGCTCGAGGCCGACCCGCGCTCGCTGCTGCTCACGCAGCGCGGTCTGCCGGGGGCCGTGGCGGACGCGGCGCTGGAATCCGTGCTGGCCGCGCTGCAGGCGGCGGCGTTCCGGCTCTGGTCGGCGAAGAGCAAACCCGAGCGCGAGGCGCGGCTGCAGCGCATCGAGCTGCGCCACCCGCGGCCGCTCGCCGGGCTTGCGCGCACCCTCGCCGGCGCGGCCGGCAACAATCTCGCTCGCTGGCTCACCGCCTTGCCGCCGAGCCTGCTCGACGCGGCCGGCTACCGGCGCCTGCTGCGCGAGTTCGCGCGCTCGCTCGGGCTCGGCTTCAAATTCTACGGCGAGCGCGAATTGCGCAGGCTCGGCGCCGGCGCCTTTCTCGCGGTCGCGCAGGGCAACGCCACGCGCGACGCCGGCATCGCGCGGCTCACCTACCGGCCGCGCGGCGCCCGCGGCGCCGCGATCGGGCTGGTCGGCAAGGGAATCTGCTTCGACACCGGCGGCACCAATCTGAAGCCGCACAAGAGCATGCTCGACATGCACACCGACATGGAGGGCAGCGCGGTCGCGCTCGGCACGCTGCACGCCCTGAGCACGCTCGGCGCGCGCCAGGCGGTCGACTGCTGGCTCGCGATCACCGAGAACCGCATCGGCCCGCGCGCCTACAAGCCGCAGGACGTCGTGCGGGCGCGCAACGGCGTGACCATCCAGGTGATCCACACCGACGCCGAGGGGCGCATGGTGCTCGCCGACACGTTGAGTCTCGCCGCCGAACGCAAGCCCGCGGCCATCGTCGACTTCGCCACTCTCACGGGCGCGTGCGTCTACGCGCTCACCGAACGCTACAGCGGCGCCTTCACCAATCGGCCCGATACCCGCGCGCTGATCGAGGCGGCCGGCGCGGCGAGCGGCGAGCGCGTCTGGTGCTTCCCCATGGACGAGGACTTCGATTCCGACATCGAGAGCACCGTGGCCGACGTCGCCCAGTGCGCCGTCGAGGGCAAGGGCGATCACATTCTCGCGGCGCGCTTCCTGAACCGGTTCGTGCCGGCCGAGATTCCCTGGCTGCACGTGGACCTCGCCGCCGGCACGCGCCACGGCGGTCTCGCGCACGTGCGCACCGACGTGACCGGATTCGGCGTGCGCTTCGCGCTCGAATTGCTGGAGCGCGGTTGGCCGGCCGCCGCGGGCGCCCGATGACTTCGCTCACGCTCGCCCGGCCGGACGACTGGCACGTGCACCTGCGCGACGGCGCCGGTCTCGCGTCGGTGGTCAAATTCACCGCCGAGCGCTTCGGCCGCGCGATCGTGATGCCGAATCTCAAGCCGCCGGTGGCCACCGCGGCGGCGGCGGCGGCCTACCGCGAGCGCATCCTGGCGGCGCTGCCGCCGGGCAGCGATTTCGAGCCGCTGATGACCCTTTACCTCACCGCGACGACCACGCCGGAGGAGATCGACCGCGCGCTGGCGCTCGGCTTCGTGCACGGCGTGAAACTCTATCCGGCGGGCGCCACCACGCACTCGGACGCGGGTGTGACCGACCTGTCGCAGGTTCAGGAGGTGCTCGAACGCATGCAGGCGGCGGACCTGCCGTTGCTCGTGCACGGCGAGACGCCGCACCCGGAAGTCGACGTCTTCGATCGCGAGACGCACTTCATCGACACGGTGCTCGCTCCGCTCATCGAGCGGATGCCGCGCCTGCGGGTGGTGTTCGAGCACATCACCACCGCCCGCGCCGTGGAGTTCGTGCGGTCGGCACGCGCCGGGGTCGGCGCCACCATCACGCCGCAGCACCTGCTGCACAATCGCAATGCCCTCTTCGCCGGCGGCTTGCGGCCCCACTACTACTGCCTGCCGGTGCTGAAGCGCGAGCGGGACCGCGCGGCGCTGATCGAGGCGGCGACCGGCGGCGACCGGCGCTTCTTCCTGGGCACCGACAGCGCGCCGCACGAGCGCGGCACCAAGGAGAACGCCTGCGGCTGCGCCGGCATGTTCACCGCCCACGCCGGCATCGAGCTCTACGCCGAGGTCTTCGAGGCCGCCGGCCATCTCGATCGTCTGGAAGCGTTCGCGAGCCACCACGGGCCGGATTTCTACCGGCTGCCGCGCGCGACGCGCACAGTGACGCTGATCAAGGAACCTTGGACTCCGCCCGCGGGTTACGCCTTCGGCGCCGGCGTCGTGGTGCCCTACCGGGCCGGCGAGCAGATCGGCTGGCGGTTGGCCACGCCGGCCCTGGAACGTCCGTGAGTCCGCTGCCGCCGATCACGTTCGCCACGCGCTTTCGCGGCTTCCTGCCGGTGGTGGTCGACGTCGAGACCGGCGGCTTCAATCCGCAGACCGATGCGCTCCTGGAGATCGCCGCGGTGCTGATCGAGATGCGCGAGGACGGCTCGCTCGCCCGCGGCGAGACCTATCGCTATCACGTGCAGCCGTTCCCCGGCGCGAACATGGAACCGGCCTCGCTCGCCGTCAACGGCATCGACCCGTATCACCCGCTGCGCCCGGCGTTGCCGGAGGAAGAGGCGTTGCAGCGTATCTTCAAGGAAGTACGAGCGGCGATTCGCGCGGCCGACTGCACCCGGGCGGTGCTGGTGGGCCACAACGCATTCTTCGACCTGAACTTCCTGAACGCGGCGGTCGCGCGCACCCAGATCAAGCGCAATCCCTTCCACCCGTTCTCCAGCTTCGACACGGCGACGCTCGGCGGCGTGGCCTTCGGCCAGACGGTGTTGATGCGGGCGGCGCTCGCGGCCGGCCTCGACTGGGACCCGCAGAGCGCGCACTCGGCGGCTTACGACGCCGAGCGCACGGCGGACCTATTCTGCATGGTGTGCAACCAGTTCCAGGGCGTGTACGACGCCAGCCGCAGGCGCATCGCCGGCAGGCGCGAGCTCGCCGGGGACGGCGAGCCCGACGCGGACGCCGACGGCTGAGGGGCGCCTCTCGCGTCCCGTCCGGCGCTACTGGGCGGCGACGGCGCCCGCCTGCGCGAGCAGCTCCTTGAGTTCGCCGCTGCGATACATCTCGAGCGTGATGTCACAACCGCCGATCAGTTCGCCGTTCACGTACAGCTGGGGGTAGGTGGGCCAGTTCGAGAAGCTCTTCAGCGTCTCGCGCACCTCCGGATCCTCGAAGATGTTCACCGCCTCGAACTTGGCGCCGAGCGCCTTCAGCGCCCCCACGGTCTGCGCGGAGAATCCGCACTGCGGGAAATCCGGCGTCCCCTTCATGTAGAGCACCACCGGGGCGGCGGCGAGTTGGGTCTTGATTCGGTCGATCGCACTCATGTCGGTCATCTCTCGGAAGTTAATTCATGCCGTGCCCGCGGGTGCGGGCGCGCTCGCCGAGCCGTTGCAGCACCGCACGACGTTGTTCGTCGGACATGCGGCTCCAGCCGGCGATTTCCTCAATGGTACGATAACACCCGAGACACAGTCCGTCCGCACCCAGCGTGCACACGGAGATACAAGGAGAGCGGACCTGCAGCGTTTGCATATGGGCATTATCGGCGGGTGCGTGCACACTCGGCCAGGATTGTGCGCTGCAATAACCGCGTCGTGGCGGGGTTGCCGATGAGCGCCGCGGACACGCCGCCGTCGCGGCTCGACGGCTCCTCGACCTGCGGCGCGCCCGCGGCGCCCCCGGCCGACCTCGCGCAGCAGGTGCAGCGCGCGCTCGCGGAGGACGTCGGCAGCGGCGACCTGACGGCGGCGCTGGTGCCGGAGACCCGCACCGGCCAGGCCACGGTGATCACCCGCGAGGCCGCCGTGGTGTGCGGCCTGCCCTACGTGCTCGCAACCTTCGCAGCGCTCGATTCGCGCGTGCAGGTGGAGCTCGGCGCGACCGAGGGGGCGCGGGTCGCGGCCGGCGCCACCCTGTTCCGCGTCGCCGGACCGGCGCGGCCGCTGCTGACCGGCGAACGTACCGCGCTCAATTTCCTGCAACTGCTCTCCGGCGTCGCCACCGCGACCCACGAGTACGTGCAGCGTCTCGCCGGCACGCGCTGCCAGTTGCTCGACACGCGCAAGACCATCCCCGGCCTGCGCAGCGCGCAGAAATACGCCGTGCGCGTCGGCGGCGGCCGCAATCACCGCATCGGCCTCTACGACGGCATTCTCGTCAAGGAGAACCACATCATGGCCGCCGGCTCCATCGCCCGCGCCGTCGAGGCGGCGCGCGCGAGCGGCGCTCGGGTGCCCGTGGAGGTGGAGGTGGAGAGCCTGGAGGAGCTGGAGGCCGCGATCGAGGCCGGCGCCGACATCGCACTGCTCGACGATTTCCCGCTCGAACGGCTGCGCGAGGCGGTGGCGATCAACTCGGCCGCGACGCGGCCGCTCGCGCTCGAGGCCTCGGGGGGCGTCACGCTCGAGACCGTGCGAGAGGTCGCGCTCACCGGCGTCGATTTCGTGTCCGTGGGCGCCATCACCAAGCACGTGCGCGCGGTCGATCTGTCGATGCGCTTCGAGTGGTAGGCGTGGGTCGCGGGCGCCAGGCGCGCCCGGGCGGCGGGAATCAGACGCCGTTGGCGGCCTTGAGCACCCGCGAGGGCCGCGACACGCCGTAGCCCTGCGCGTAGTCGACGCCGAGACCGCGCAGCAGATTGATGATCTCCTGGTTCTCGGCGAACTCGGCGATGGTCTGCTTGCCGGTGAGGTGGCCGATCTCGTTGATCGAGCGCACCATCTCGCGATCGATGGGGTCGTGCAGGATCGATTTGACGAAGCTGCCGTCGATCTTCAGGTAGTCGACCGGGAAGTGCTTGAGGTAGCCGAACGAGGACAGTCCGGTGCCGAAGTCGTCGAGGGCGAACTTGCAGCCGAGTTCGCGCAGCGACTGGATGAAGCGGTTGGCCTGCGAAAAGCTCGCGATCGCGGCGGTCTCGGTGATCTCGAAGCAGATCTTGCTCGCGTCCAGGCCCGAGCGCTGGAACTGTTCGATCACGAACGGCAGGAACTTGTCGTCGCCCAGGCTCTGCCCCGACAGGTTGATCGAGCACATGGCGAGCTTCTCGCGCTCGTCCGCCTCCGACACCAGCCAGCGCAGCGCATTCTCGATGACCCAGCGGTCGATCGACGGGGTGAGGCCGTAGCGTTCGGCCGCCGCCATGAAATTGTCGGGCGATACGATCTTGCCGTCCTCGTCGCGCATGCGCAGCAGCAACTCGTAGTGGGCGCCCTCCTCCACCTTCTGCAGCGGCAGGATGCTCTGGCGGAAGATCTCGAACCGGCTCTCCTCGAGCGCCGCGTTGATGCGCGCGGCCCACTGCATCTCGCGCCGACGGCGCATCAGGTCGATGTCGTTTTCCTCGAAGCTGTGCACGCGGTTGCGGCCCGCCTCCTTGGCGGCCTGGCAGGCGCTGTCGGCCGCGGACAGCACGGCGGCGACGTCGGCGTTGTCGACCGAGATCGGCACCACGCCGATGCTCGCACCGAGGCGGAACGTGCGTTCTTCCCAGGTGAACTTGAAATTTCGCACCGCTTCGCGCAGCGTCTCGGCGGTGCGCATGGCCTCGTCGAGCGTGCAGCTCTCGAGCAGGATGCCGAATTCGTCGCCGCCCAGCCGGGCGAGGGTGTCGCGCCAGCGAACCTTGGACTTGAGCAGCGCGCCGACCTGGCCGAGCAGCGCGTCGCCGGCACTGTGGCCGCAGGTGTCGTTGACGATCTTGAACTGGTCGAGGTCGAGCACGCACAGCGCGTAGGAGGTCTCGCGCGCCTTGGCGCTCTTCAGGGCGCGCTCCATGCGGCTCTCGAACTCGCGCCGGTTCACGAGCCCGGTGAGCACGTCGTGGCTGGCGTGGTAGGACAGGCGGCGATTGAGCTCGCGCGCCTCGCTGACGTCGTGGAACACCAGCACGCCACCGGAGACGGCGCCGGCGCCGTCGCGGATCGGCGAGGCGGTGCTCTCGACGTAGATCTCGTTGCCGTCGCGGCGGATGAGCAGCATCGGCCGCACCGACTTGATGGAGCGCGTGCGGCGGATGGCGACCGCGAGCGGGTTCTCGAGCGGCTCGCAGGTCTCCTCGTGGAAGGCGCGGAAGATCTCCTCGATCGGGCGCCCCTGGCTGTCCTCCAGACGCCAGCCGGTGAGCGACTCGGCCACCGGATTGATGTAGTCGATCACGCCCTTGTCGTCGGTGGTGATCACGCCGTCGCCGATGCTCTGCAGGGTGATCTGCGCGCTCTCCTTCTCGCGGAACAGCGCCTCCTCGTAGAGCTTGCGTTCGGTGATGTCGAGTTCGACGCCCACCAGGCGCAGCAGTCGGCCCTTGTCGTCGACCTTGGCCTTGGCGCGGCTGATCACCCAGCGCCACTCGCCGGTCGCGTGGCGCATCCGGTGCATGCTTTCGAACAGGGGGGTCTTGCCGGCGACGTGGTCGCGGATCGCCGCCTGGACGCGCGACATGTCCTCCGAATGCACGAGCGTGCGCCAGTCCGGCGTGCGCCCGATCTCCACCTCGTCGTAGCCGAGCATGGCGCGCCAGCGCGGCGACATGTAAATGCGGTTGTTGAGGGTGTCGAAGTCCCACAGGCCGTCATTGGCACTGTGCAGTGCGAGCTCGTTGCGCTCCTCGAGATCGGCGAGAGCACGCCTGATGTGGACGCCCCCCATGCCGGACGCGAGGCTCGAGCCGGCGAGCTTCATGAGCAGGTGCAGCTGCACGTCCCACGCCTCGCGCGGCCGCGAGTCGCCGATGCCGAGCACGCCGGCCGGCTTGCCCTCGATAACGTACGGGATGAGCAGCACCGAGCCGATGCCGAGCCCGCTCCACACCGCGGCGTCGTCGCGCTGGTCGGCGCGTGGTGCGCCGGTGTCGCGGATCTCCGAGATGCGCAGGTGCGCGAGACGCGAATTGAGCCAGGGCAAGGCCTCCAGACTCTGGCCACGCAGCTGTTCCGGATTGCCGGTGGCGAGCATCGCGCGCGCCGCCTGCACCGCACCGAACCCGGCGGTTTCCGGGTCGAAGGGCAGATGGAAGGCTACGTCGGTGTAGGTCGCCTCGCGCAGCAGTTCCAGATTTCGGGCGATGCAGTCAGCCGCCGTTTCCGCGGTCATCGCCTGCAGATCCACCGCGATCTTGGTAACGGTCACGTCGACCCCGGCCGGCGCACGCACGCTGCGTCGCGTCCAGACGTTGGGCGACAGCACGTCGGAGGCGGTGAATTCAGGGGAGCCGATGTCGGGGGGTGCTAGTGCCATACGCCTACGGGGTGGCCGAGACTTGAGGGGCCGCAACCTTTTGACAGTTTGCCAGCCGATTCGGCTGCAAAATCGAAGGCGTCACACACTTCGCAGCGCATCCCCACCGGCTGGCGAACATTATTTATGCCAGGATTCTCGCATACATCCTAAGGATTACAAGCTAAGCATATGTATTAGCTGGCCTTGCCAGTTTTCCGCAGCGCGGTAGCGGCGGCGGCGGCCAGTGCGTCGAGGCGCGCGCCGAGGTCGTCCTGCCAGCGCTCCAAGTCGGCCTGTCCGAGCCCCTTCGGCACCACCACCGGCTCGCCCACCGCGATGGCGACCCGCGCCAGCGGCATGGGAATCAGGAACTCATCCCACTGGATGCGCCAGGCCCGGGAGGCCGCGTAGGCCATGGGCACGATGGGCCGCTGCGACAACTGCGACAGAAGGATCGCGCCCGGCTTGAACCGGAACTTGGGTCCGCGTGGCCCGTCGGGCGTGATGGCCGGAGAGACCCCATCCTGGACCAGGGCCTGGTAATAGTCGCGCAACGCCCGCGCGCCGGTGTAGGAGGAGGAGCCGCGGATCACGGCCGCGTCCAGAGCGCGCACCACCCGCGCACCGATTTCACCGTCGACCGAGGGACTGATCAGAAAGCCGAGTTTCAGGCCGGCCGCCCGCTGCTCCAGCAGCAGCTTGACGCAGAACACCTGCTGCTGGTGCCAGTAGACCGGGATGAACGATGGCGTCCGCGCGAGCGCGGCCGCGAGGTGCTCGCGGCCCTCGACGCTCACCACCCGGCACCAGCGCCACACCAGCCGCACCAGCGCGAGCCCGACCGGGACCGCGATGGCGTGCAGCAACCGCCGGGCACGGGTGAGCCGCCGGGCCGAGCGCGTCTGCTGCTCGTAGAGCGAATTGCGGAGGCCGCCGTCGGGATCGTTGCGCACGGCGCATTGTCCGGACTGACCCCGCCACGCGCAAGGCGCGGGGCCGGTTACGTTACAATGTCCGGATGCACGGTACGGCGGTCATTCCGGGGCCCGCCGAGGGATTCGACCTCGGCGGCAACGAGGAAACTTTGGCTCGTTTGCGGGAGTATTTCGCCCGCTACGGCGACACCTACCGCGTCTTCTCGCCGGCGCGCGGGCGCTACGACTTCGTCATCAACCACCCCGACGACGTCAAGCGGGTGCTGCTCGGCAATCACCGCAACTACACCAAGGGCGAGGGCATGGATCGGGTCAAGATCCTGCTCGGCAATGGCATCATGACCAGCGAGGGCGATTTCTGGCGCCGCCAGCGCCGCATGATGCAGCCCAGCTTCCACCGGCGGGTGCTCGACCGGTTCAGCGCGCTCATCCACGATGTGAACGTCGAGTTCGCGCGCCGCTGGGAGGTCGCCGCGGCCGCCGGCACGCCCATCAACCTCACCGAGGACATGAGCGAACTGACGCTCGCCATCGTCTTGCAGTCGATATTCGGCGAGGATCTCGCTCGCCTCGAGCGCCAGGTCGGCGCCAACCCCTTCGACGTGGTCGCGAAGGAGACCAACCGCGACCTGAAGTTCGCCTTCCGCTTCCGCTCGCTCGGCAAGCTGGTGCTCGAACTCATCGAGCGGCGGCGGCGCGAGACCGAGGAGCGCTTCGACTTCCTCGAGATGCTGATCGCCGCCCGCGACCGCGACAGCGGCGAGCCGATGAGCGACAGAGAGCTCATCGACGAGGTGATGACTCTGATCGTCGCCGGGCACGAGACCACCGCCTCGGCCCTGACCTGGACCTGGTACCTGATCTGCGGCCACCCGCAGACCGCCGAGCGGCTGCGCGCCGAAGCCGACGCCGTTGGCGACGGGCGGCTCGGGCTCGATGCGGCCGAAGCGCTCGGCTTCGCGCACCAGGTGGCGCAGGAGGCGCTGCGGCTCTACCCGCCCGGCTGGCTGATCACGCGCCGGACCATCGAGGCGGACGAACTCGGCGGCCACCCCGTGCCGCCGCGCACCGACGTGTTCATCAGCCCCTACGTGCTGCACCGGCACCCCGCCTACTGGGACGACCCTGAATCGTTCCGGCCGGAGCGCTTCGCCGACGCCGATACCGCGGAGCGGCATCGCTTCTCCTACATTCCCTTCGCCGTCGGTCCGCGGCACTGCATCGGCGAGAACATGGCGATGTTCGAGATGCTGGTGCACCTCGCCCACATGTCGCGCCGCTTCGAACTGCAGCGCGCCGACGACGGCCCGATCGAACTCGAATCGCAGATCAATCTGCGCCCCCGCTCCAATCTCATGATGACGGTAAGACGCCGATGACCTACAGCACCCTCGTCGACATCCTCGAGCAGAACCGCAACGTCGATCGCGTGATCACGCACGTCGACGGCGAGAACGCCGAGCGGCGCGTCAGCTACGCGCAGCTGCACGCGCGCGCGCTCGGGATCCTGCACCACCTGCAGGCGATGGGCGCCAAGCGCGGCGACAAGATGATCCTTTTCCTGAGCGACAACGAACAATTCCTCGACGGCTTCTGGGCCGCCGTGTGCGGAGGCATCGTGCCGGTGCCGCTCGCGGTGGGCATCAGCGACGAGCACCGCATGAAGCTGCTGCGCGTGGCGCGCAAGCTCGGCGGCCCGCTCCTCTACACCGACGGCAAGAACCTGGAGCGGCTGCGCGCCCTCGCCGCCGAGGTCGGCGAGACGGCGCTGTTCGAGCAGCTCAAGGCGCGCACCTTCCTGGTGGAGTCGATCGGCGACATCTCGCGCCCGGGCACCCTGGTGCGGCCGAACCCTCAGGATCTCGCCTTCATCCAGTTCTCCTCCGGATCGACCAGCGAGCCGAAGGGCGTGATGCTCACCCACGGCAACCTGATCGCCAACACGCTCGGGTCGACCGCGGTCGACCAGTTCACGCAGGACGACGTCTCCTTGAGCTGGATGCCGCTGACCCACGACATGGGACTGATCGGTTTCTTCATCATGCAGTTCGCGAACCGCGTGCACGTCAATTTGATGCCCACCGAGCTGTTCGTGCGCCGGCCGCTGCTGTGGCTGCAGGTGGCCGCGAAGAAGCGCGTCACCATCACCTGTTCGCCGAACTTCGGCTACCGCCACTTCCTCAAGGTGCTCGGCGAGCGCCGCCTGGAGAACGTGGATCTGTCGGCGATCCGGCTGATCTACAACGGCGCCGAACCCATCTCGGTGGACCTCGCCAACGAGTTCATGACCCGGCTCGCGTACACGGGCCTGAAGCGCAGCGCGATGTATCCGGTGTACGGCCTCGCCGAGGCCTCGCTCGCGGTGACCCTGCCGCCGATCGGGCGCGAGTACCGCTGGCTCAAGGTCGACCGGCGGCGGCTCGGCGTGGGCGAGCGCGTCGAGACCAACCCGGCCGAGGCGCGTCACGCGCTCGAACTCATGTGCGTCGGCCCGGTGCTGCCCAACATGGAGCTTGCGATCACGGACGATGCGCGGCAGGCGCTGCCCGAGGGCACCGTGGGCCACATTCTGATGCGCGGTCCGAACGTCACCGCCGGCTACTTCGGCGACGCCGAGGCGACCGCGGCGGCCGTTGGCGCCGACGGCTGGGTGGACACGGGCGATCTCGGCTTCCTGCACGAACGGGAGCTCTACGTCGCGGGCCGCGCCAAGGAGATCATCTTCGTCAATGGCCAGAACTACTACCCGTACGACCTGGAGAACATCGCGCAGCGCGCACCCGGGCTCGATCTGAACAAGGTGGTGGCGGCGGGCGTGGCCAAGCCGGGTACGCAGGGCGAACAACTGGTGGTGTTCGTGCTGCACCGGGGCAGCATGGAGGAGTTCCTGCCCACGGCGATCGCGGTGGCGCGACTGATCAACGAGCACACGGGCCTGGAGGTCGGCGAGGTGGTGCCGGTCAAGCGCATCCCGAAGACCACCAGCGGCAAGGTGCAGCGCCACCTCCTGGAACAGTCGCACCTCGACGGGGAGTTCGACGCCGAGCTCGCCGAGCTCGCGCGCCTACGGGCGGCGCACGGCGGCGCCGGCGGCGTGTCGGGCTCCGAGCTCGAGGGCAAGCTGCTCGCCTTGTGCGAAGCGGCGCTGCCGGGCAAGCGCATCGGCGTGGACGACAACCTGTTCGAGATCGGCGCGAGCTCGCTCAAGCTCATCGAGATCCACGAGAGCATCGACCGCGACTATCCCGGCCTGATCGATCTCACCGAGTTGTTCGACCACCCGACCATCGCCGAGCTCGCGCGCCACCTCGAGGCGAAGCTCGCCGCGGCGAAGTAGGCGCGCTCAGCCCCGCCCGCCCCGCCCCGCGCGGGGCGCGCGCAGCGCCGACCGTCTAGAGCGCCGCGCCGGCGCCGAAGGTGTCGCAGGCGTCGATCTTGCCGGCCTGGTAGCCCTGCTGGAACCAGCGCACGCGCTGCGCCGAGGTGCCGTGCGTGAAGCTGTCGGGCACCACGGTTCCCTGCATGCGCTTCTGCAGCGTGTCGTCGCCCACGGCCGCGGCCGCCTGCAGCCCCGACTCGAGATCGCCGGCTTCGAGGATCCGATGCATGCGATTCGCCTGCTGCGCCCACACGCCGGCGAAACAGTCGGCCTGCAATTCGAGTTCCACCGAGACGTGGTTTGCCGAGACCTTGCCGGCACGGGCCTCCGTGCGCGCGGCACGCTCGCTGATGCCGAGCAGGTTCTGCACGTGGTGGCCCACCTCGTGCGCGATCACGTAGGCGCGCGCGAACTCCCCGGGCGCACCGAAGGAGGTCGCGAGTTCGTGATAGAAGGCGAGGTCGATGTACACCTTGCGATCGCCGGGGCAGTAGAACGGCCCCGCCGCCGTGCTCGCGAACCCGCACGCCGAATCGATCCCGCCGGTGAACAGCACGAGACGCGGCCGTTCGTAGGTGCGCTCCATGCTCTGAAAGTACGCGCCCCAGGCATCCTCGGTCTCGCCGAGCACCGCGCGCACGAAATCCACCTGCGGATCCTTCGCGGCGGGCGAATCGGATCGCACCGGCGCGCCGGCGGGCGCGGTCACGCCCTGTGGCGCGGCGCCGTTCGTCAGCAGACCCAGCAGCGTCACCGGGTTGACGCCGAGGAAGTAGCCCACCACCACGATCACGATGGTGCCGATGCCGATGTGGGTGCCGCGAATGCCGCCGCCGCTGCCGCGGTCATCCTCGACGTTGTCGCTGCGGCGGCTGTCGTCCAGTTTCATCGCGGGGTTCCTCGGGGTGCGGATCGCAGGCGATGATCGCCGCTCAGCCGGCGCCGTACAAGGGCTTCTGCAGCTTCCAGCGGCGGTACGACCAGAGCCAATCCGCGGGACTTGCGCGCACGTCCGATTCGCAGGCGCGCGCATAGCGATCGGTGAGCTCGCCCGCCTGCAGCGGCGCGCGGCCGTCCCACAATTCGCGTAGCTCCACCTCGTAGCGGCCGCGGCGCACGCGGCGCATCACCGCATACAGCACGGGCAGGCGCATGCCGCGGGCGATCTGCTCGGCACCCACGTAAAAGGCGGTGTCTTGGCCCAGGAAGTTGGTCCAGTGGCGCTTGTCGGTGGACACGGGCGCCTGGTCGGCGTTCATCGCCACCGCACGCACCACGCCGCGGCGCTTGACGAAATCCGGCAGGAGCTCCTTCGCCGGCACCAGGCGCGCGCCGAAGCGTGTGCGGATCTCGAGCATCAGGCGCTCGGCCCAGGCGTCGTGCAAGGGTTTGTAGGCGGCATCCACCGGATAGCCCAAGTGCAGCGACATGCCCTGCAGGAGCCACTCCCAGTTGCACAGGTGCGAGGTGACGAACAGGATGGAGCGTCCCGCATCCAGGTGCACGCGCGCGGCCTGCACGTTGACCACCCGAATGCGCGCCGCGAGATCCTCGCGCGAGATGGTCCAGGACTTGAGCACCTCGACGAACACGTCGCAGAAGTTCTTGAGGAAGCGGCGGTGGATGGCGGCGCGCTCGGCCTCGCTCGCCTCCGGGAACACCTTGGCGAGTTGATCGCGGATCACCCGGTGGCGGTGGCGCACGACGTAGTAGGCCAAGAGGTACAGGAACCCCGACAGCAGGTACAGGGCCCACAGCGGCAGCCGGGACAGGAGTTTCAGCATCGCAGGCTGGCCGTGTGAATGGTGCCGCAAGAGGGAATCGAACCCCCGACCCACGCATTACGAATGCGTTGCTCTACCAGCTGAGCTATTGCGGCACGAGGCGCCGAAAGGGGGCGCATTCTACCCCGAGGCGGCGTCCGACGAAAGACTGCCCTTCTGGCGCGCCACGTCGCGCAGCGCCCGCGGCAATGCGAAGATCACGTGCTCCTCCCGCCCCTGGATCTCCTCGCTGCCGGTCGCGCCCCAGGCGCGCAGCTGGCCGAGCACCCCCTGGACCAGCACTTCCGGGGCGGAGGCGCCAGCGGTCACGCCGACCGTCTCGACACCGTCGAACCACGCGCGGTCGAGGTCCTGCGGGCCGTCGACCAGGTACCCCGGGATGCCCGCCTTGTCGGCCATCTCGCGCAGGCGGTTGGAGTTGGAGCTGCTGCGCGAACCGACCACGATCAGCGCCTGCACCTGCCCGATCAGGTCCTTCACCGCGTCCTGGCGGTTCTGCGTGGCGTAGCAGATGTCCTCCTTGACCGGCGCCTTGAGATTCGGGAAGCGACGCCGCAGCGCCTCGACGATGGAGGCGGTGTCGTCCACCGACAGCGTCGTCTGGGTGACGAAGGCGAGGTGATCGGGATTGACGACCTGCACCCGCTCGACGTCCTCCACCGTCTGGATGAGGACGATGCGCCCGCCGTGCGAGGTGTCGAACTGGCCGATGGTGCCCTCCACTTCCGGATGCCCGTCGTGACCGATCAGGAACACCTCGCGAGCCTCGCGGGCGTAGCGCGTCACCTCCATGTGGACCTTGGTGACGAGGGGGCAGGTGGCGTCGAACACGGTCAGTCCGCGGCGCGCCGCCTCGTCCTGCACTTTGCGGGGCACGCCGTGCGCGCTGAAGATCACGGTCGCACCGTCGGGCACCGCGTCGAGTTCCTCGACGAACACGGCGCCGATGCCGCGCAGCCGATCGACGACGTACTGGTTGTGCACCACCTCGTGGCGCACGTAGATGGGGGCGCCGAACAGCGCGATGGCGCGCTCGACGATGTCGATGGCCCGGTCTACGCCGGCGCAGAAGCCGCGCGGGTTGGCGAGGAGGATTTGCATCAGTTTTTGCGCCTCGATTCGAACAGGGCGTCGAGCAGCAGGAACGCCGCGCCCACCGTGATGGCGGAGTCCGCGACGTTGAAGGCCGGGAAATACGCCCGATCCCAGTGGAAGTGGATGAAGTCGACCACCGCGCCGGTGCGGATGCGGTCGATGACGTTGCCGATGGCCCCTCCCAGCACCAGGGACAGACCGGCGGCGAGCAGCGCGGGCGCGCGCCGCGGCAGGCGCGCGAGCCACACCACGATGCCGGCGCTCACGCTGAGCGCCAGGCCGATGAACAGCCAGCGCTGCCAGCCGGAGGCGTCGGCGAGGAAGCTGAAGGCGGCGCCGACGTTGTGCATGCGGGTGATCTCGAGCACCGGCAGCACCCGGATGAACTCGAACTCGCCGAAGTGGTGCACGATGTAGGCCTTGCTCATCTGGTCGACGAGCACCACGGCGAACGACAGCAGCAGCCACGCGAGCGCCGCGCCGCCGGCGCTCCGGCTCGCCGCCTCATCGACGGGCGCGGAGGCCGCGCCCTGCACTTTCGCCGTCTGCTCGCTCATGCGAATCGCCGCTCCTCGCCCGGACCCTCGACGTTGACGACACAGCGCGCGCAAAGTTCCGGGTGCGCCGGGTGGCTGCCGACGTCGCCGCGCCGATGCCAACAGCGCACGCACTTCGGCGCGTCACTCGGCACCACCTCGATCCATACGCCCTCCTCGCTCGCCGGCACGCCGCGCGCCGCCGGATTCTCGGCGGCCACCACACGCGCCTGGCTGGTGATGAGCAGGAAGCGAAGTTCGTCCGCGAGCGCAGCGTAGCGCTCGGCCTGGGCGGGCGTGGCGTACACCGTCACCTCCGCCTCGAGTGGCGCGCCGATCTCCCCCGCGGTGCGCAGACGCTCGAGTTCGCGACCCACCGCACCCTTCAACGCCACGAAGGCCGGCCAGTCGATCGCGCCGGAGCGCTCGGCTCCCGCCGGAAAGCGGTGCCAGGTCTCGAGGAACACCGATTCGCCGCGCTCGCCGGGAAGGAAGCCCCAGGCCTCCTCGGCCGTGAAACTCAGGATCGGCGCGAGCCAACGTACCATCGCCTCGGCGAGGTGGTGCATGGCGGTCTGCGCCGAGCGCCGCGGCAGGCTCTGCGCACCGGTCGTGTACAGCCGGTCCTTGATGATGTCGAGATAGAAGCCGCCGAGTTCGATCACGCAGAAGTTGTGGACGCGCTGGTAGATGAGGTGGAACTCGTAGTTGCGATACGCGGTGACCACGTCGTTCTGCAGCGCGAACGCCTGGGAGATCGCCCACTGGTCGATGGCGACGAGTTCGTTCCAGGGCAGCGCGTCGCGCGCGGGGTCGAAGCCGTGCAGGTTGCCGAGCAGGAAGCGCAGCGTGTTGCGCATGCGCCGATAGGAATCGGCCATGCGCTTCAGGATCTCGTCCGACACGCTCATCTCGTTGGCGTAGTCGGTGGCCGCGATCCACAGCCGCAGCACGTCCGCGCCGAGCGTGGCGGTGATCTTCTGCGGCAGGATCACGTTGCCGAGCGACTTCGACATCTTGCGGCCCTTCTCGTCGACCGTGAAGCCGTGCGTGAGCACGGCCCGGTACGGCGCGCGGCCGTGCATGGCCACCGACGTGAGCAACGAGCTGTGGAACCAGCCGCGGTGCTGGTCCGAGCCCTCGAGGTACAGGTCCGACGGCGCCGCGACCTGCGGGAAGATGCGCGACACCGCGTGGTGCACCACGCCCGAGTCGAACCAGACGTCCATGACGTCCGCGGCCTTGTCGTACTGATCGGCCTCCGCGCCGAGCAGTTCGCGCGGATCGAGGTCGAACCAGGCGTCGATGCCTCCGGTCTCGACGCGCGCCGCCACCGCCTCGATCAGCTCCCGGGTGCGCGGGTGGAGTTCACCGCTCGACTTGTGCACGAACAGCGGCAGGGGAACTCCCCAGGTGCGCTGGCGAGACACGCACCAGTCGGGGCGTCCGGCGATCATGCCGCTGATGCGCTGCTCGCCCCACGCCGGCATCCAGTCGACGTGCGCGATCGCCTCGAGCGCCGCCTTGCGCAGTCCCGCCTGGTCCATGCTGATGAACCACTGCGGCGTCGCCCTGAAGATCACCGGCGTCTTGTGCCGCCAGCAGTGCGGATAGGAGTGGTGGTAGGGCTCGCCCTTCAGCAGCGCGCCGCGCTCGGTGAGCACCTCGATGACGTGCGGGTTGGCGTCGAACACCTGCTCGCCCGCGAAGAAGGGCGTGCCGGGCAGGAAGCGGCCGTCGCCACCCACCGGATTCTCGGTGACGAGGCCGTATTTGCGGCCGACCAGCCAGTCCTCGAGGCCGTGCCCGGGCGCCGTATGCACCGCGCCGGTGCCCGCGTCGAGGGTGACGTGATCGCCGAGGATCACCGGCACCTCGCGATCCAGGAACGGATGGCGCAGACCGAGGCCCTCCAGGGCCGCGCCCTTGGCCACGGCGAGCACGCTCCACTGGGCCACACCCAGAATCCGCATCACCGGCTGGACGCGCTCGCTCGCGAGCACCAGGCGCTCGAGCACGCCGCCGAACTCCATTTCGACGAGCGCGTAGTCGAACTGCGCGTGCAGGGTCACCGCCTGGTTGGCGGGCAGTGTCCAGGGAGTCGTGGTCCAGATGGCCACCGCGTTGTGGCGGGCCTCGTCGAAGGCGCGCTGTTGCGGCTCCAGGCCGAAGCGTTGCGCGAGGTCGAGCGGGTCGGCGACGCGAAAGCGCACGTAGATGCTCGGCGAGGTCTTCTCTTCGTACTCGACCTCGGCCTCGGCGAGCGCCGAGCGGCAGTTGAGGCACCAGTGCACGGGCTTGAAGCCCTTGTAGACGTGGCCGTTGTCGAGGATCGCGCTGAACGCGCGCAATTGCTCGGCCTCGAAGCGCGGCATCATGGTGAGGTACGGGTCGTCCCAGTCACCGAGCACGCCGAGGCGCTTGAAGTCGGCGCGCTGACCGTCGACCTGCTTGGCGGCGTATTCGCGGCAGGCGGCGCGAAACGCGCGCGCGTCGACCTTTTGGCCGACGCGGCCGAGGGTCTTCTCCACCTGCATCTCGATGGGCAGCCCGTGGCAATCCCACCCCGGCACGTAGGGCGCGTCGTAGCCGTCGAGGGTGCGCGACTTGACGATGATGTCCTTCAGCACCTTGTTGACCGCGTGGCCCAGGTGGATGCTGCCGTTGGCGTACGGCGGCCCGTCGGTGAGCACGAACGGCGGCCGGCCCTTGGCGACGCGCCGGATCTGACGATACAGGTCGAGCCGCTCCCAGGTCGCGAGCAGACGCGGCTCGGCGTTGGCGAGATCGGCCTTCATGGGAAAGCCGGTGTTCGGCAGATTGATGGTGTGCTTGTAATCGGGCACTTTGTTTAAGACACCTTGGACAACAGGTCGCGAGCGCGGGCCGCGTCGAGGTGCATCTGCGCGGTCATCGCTTCCAGGGATTCGAACTTGAGCTCGTCGCGCAATTTCGCGACGAACTCCACCTCGATCGGCCGGCCGTACAGGTCGCCCGAATAATCGAAAACATGCACCTCGAGCAGCGGCTCGACGCCGTTCACCGTCGGCCGCGTGCCGAGACTCGCGACCGCGTCACGGGGCGCCGGGCCGATGCCGAACACGCGCACCGCCAACACCCCGACGATGGGCGACCTGCGCCGCTGCAGGCGCAAGTTCGCGGTCGGAAATCCGAGCGTGCGGCCGAGTTGCCGGCCGCGAACCACCCGCCCCATCATACGATAGCGGCGGCCGAGGAGTCGCGCCGCGCCATCGCAGTCGCCGCGCTCGAGCCGCTCGCGCACCGCGGTGCTCGACACGCGCACGCCGTCGGCCACGAAGGCCGGCATCTCCTCCGTGGCGAAATTCAAGGCGGCGCCGGCGGCGCGCAGCGTAGCGACGTCGCCGGCCGCGTGCGCGCCGTAGCGAAAGTCGTGCCCGACGAGCACGTGGCGGGCGGCGAGCCGGCCGCCGATGAGGCGCGCCTCGAACTGCTCGTGGGACATCGCCCGCATCGCTGCGTCGAAGGCGCAGGTCACCAGCCGGTCGACGCCGAGGTCGCGCAGCAGCAGGCACTTCTCGCGCCAGCGCGTGAGCCGCGGCGGCGCCCCCTCGGGGTCGATGAATTCCTTGGAGGTCGGCTCGAACACGAGCACGGTCGCCGGCAAGCCGAGCGCGGCGCCGCGCTCCTTGAGCACCTCGATCATGCGCCGGTGCCCGAGGTGCACGCCGTCGTAGTTGCCGACGGTGAGCACGCAGGGACCTGCGGAGCGCTGAAGGTTGTGGATGCCGCGGACGATTTGCATGGCGAAAAGCCTTGGAATTATATGGGAATCCGTGCGCGACCCGTCCGACTTCTCGCGCCCCGCCGCGCGCGCCGTGTCCGCGCCTTTGGAGTGCGCGCGGAAGATTGACAAAAATCGTCCTTTTACGCATAGTGCGCGGCTCTTTCAGGGCCCCAATCAGGGTCCGTGACGGCGCATCATTTGTTAGGAGTCTTCGCTTGGCGAACACGAAATCGGCGGAAAAGGCGGCCCGGCAGTCCGAGAAGCACCGCGCCCGCAACAACGCCCTGACCTCGCGGCTGCGCAGCGCCATCCGCAAGGCGACGCTGGCCATCAAGGCCGGCAAGCAGGATGAGGCCGCCGCTGCCCTCGAGGCCGCCACGCCCATCATCGACAGCATGGTGAACAAGGGCATCATCCACGGCAACAAGGCGGCCCGGCACAAGAGCCGGCTGACCAAGCAGGTCCGGGCGCTCGCCAAGGCCTGATCGGGGCGGCGGCGAAGCATCGCCGCCACGCCTCCTGCTTGCCGCGCTCTCCAGCGGAGGGCGATTTTTCCGTCGAACGTCTCCCCCGCCGCGCCACGGTGCGCGCGGTGACCCGTTACTCCGCTGCGTCCGCAGCGCCCGCCGGCAGTACGCGCGGGTGGGCCTCCAGATAGCTCATCACGGACTGTTTCAGCGCATCCGTGCCCTCGCCGGTGGCGCCGGAGATGCGAAACACGGGACCCTTCCAGCGCAATCGCCGCACCACCTCGCGCGCGCGGCGCTCCGCCTCGGCGGGCTCGAGAAGATCGACCTTGTTGATCACCAGCCAGCGCTCCTTGGCGGCGAGGTCGGCGGCGAATTTCTTCAACTCGGCGGCGATGGTGCGCGCGTCCTTGACCGGATCGGCGTCCGGGTCCGGCGGCGCGATGTCCACGAGGTGCAGCAGCACCCGAGTCCGCTGCAGGTGCTTCAAGAAGCGGATGCCGAGGCCGGCGCCCTCCGCCGCGCCCTCGATGAGCCCCGGGATGTCGGCCATGACGAAGCTGCGGCCGGGACCGGCGCTGACCACGCCGAGATTCGGGTGCAGCGTCGTGAACGGGTAGTCGGCCACCTTCGGGCGCGCGGCCGACACCGCGCGAATCAGGGTCGACTTGCCGGCATTGGGCAACCCCAAGAGGCCGACGTCGGCGATCAACTTCAGTTCCAGGGCGAGTTCGCGGCGCTCGCCGGGCAGCCCCTGGCCGGCCTTGCGCGGCGAGCGGTTGGTGCTCGACTTGAAGCGGGTGTTGCCCCAACCGCCCTTGCCGCCCTTGGCGACCAGCAGGATGCGGCCCTCGGCGGCGAGGTCGCCGAGTTCCTCCCCCGTCTCCACGTCGGTGACCACCGTGCCGACGGGCACCGGCACGTAGATGTCGGCGCCACCGTGGCCGGTGCAGTCGTTGCCGCTGCCGGGCTGGCCGTTCTGGCCCTTGAAGGTACGGGCGATGCGATAGTCGGCGAGCGTGTTCATGCCCTCGACGGCCTTGAGGTAGACGCTGCCGCCGTCACCGCCGTCGCCGCCGTCGGGGCCGCCGAAGGGCACGAACTTCTCGCGGCGGAAGCTGACGCAGCCGCGCCCGCCGTTGCCGGCCTGGACTCTCAAGGTGGCTTCGTCGATGAATTTCATGGCAGTGCTCGGCCGTCGATGGATACGAAAAAGGGGGTCAGGCTGCCCTGACCCCCTCTCGAAGCTTCACGTGCTCGCGCCCGCTTGAGGGGCGGGAGCCGACGCGGGCGAATCTACTTCGCGACGACGTTCACGAAGGTGTGCTGTTCGGCACCCTTGACGCGAAACTCGACCACGCCCGGCGCGGTGGCGAACAGGGTGTGGTCCGTGCCCATGCCGACGTTCACGCCGGCGCGGTACTGGGTGCCGCGCTGACGCACGATGATGTTGCCCGAGATCACGGCCTCGCCGCCGAACTTCTTGACGCCGAGACGCTTGGAATGCGACTCGCGGCCGTTACGGGTGCTGCCGCCTGCCTTCTTGTGTGCCATGTTGCTCTCCGAGTGGCCTTCAACCGACGATCTGGGTGATCTTGACGTCGGTGTAGGGTTGACGATGCGTTCCCTCGCGCTTGTAGTGCTTGCGGCGACGGAACTTGACGATGCGGACCTTGTCGCCCTTGCCGTGGCTCTGCACGGTGGCGACGACCTTGGCGTTGCCGACGTACGGCTGGCCGATCTTGACCTCGGCGCCCGCGCCGACGAGCAGCACCTTGTCGAATTCGACGTCGGCGCCCGCGCTCGCTTCGAGCTTCTCGATGCGCACCACGGCGCCTTCCTGCACGCGGTACTGCTTACCGCCCGTGACGATCACGGCATACATGATTGGGGACTCCAGAGACGAACGGGGACCACCGGCCCCCAAAGAGCCGCGAATTGTAAGCAAGACCGGCACTTAAGGTCAAACCCCGCGCAACCGGGGCCTGTCCGCCCCACGCTGCCCCCGGCCGCCGGGTGGGTCCGGCGGCGGGGAGGCGCCGAGGCACGGAGGCTGGTGCCCTTAGAGCACGCGGCGCGGTACGCTCTTCATGTACCATGTCGCGTCCCATCGAGCCGCGCATGACACTAGAACAGATTCGCGAACTGGTCCGGGCCGACTTCGAGGCCGTGGACCGGGTCATCAAACACCGCCTCCACAGCCAGGTCGCCCTCGTCGACCAGGTGGCCACTTATATCATTCACGCGGGCGGGAAGCGCTTGCGGCCGCTGCTCGTGCTGCTGGCGGCCCGCGCCTGCGGGGTGCGCAGCGAGCGGCACGTCGAGGCCGCCGCAGTGATCGAGTTCATCCACACCGCGACCTTGTTGCACGACGACGTGGTGGACGGCTCCTCCATGCGCCGCGGCCGCGAGTCGGCCAACGAGGTGTTCGGCAACGCCACCAGCGTTCTCGTCGGCGATTTCCTCTATTCGCGCGCCTTCCAAATGATGGTGGCCATCGACCGGATGCCCGTCATGGCCATCATGGGCGACGCCACCAACGCCATCGCCGAGGGCGAGGTGCTGCAGCTCATGAACGCGCACGACCCGGACACCACCGAGGCGCGCTACCTGGACGTGATCCACCGCAAGACCGCGCGCCTGTTTCAGGCCGCGGCGCAGATCGGGGGCGTGCTCAGCGACGCACCGGCCGAGATCGAGCGGTCGCTGGCACACTATGGCCGGCACATCGGCACCGCCTTTCAGCTCGTCGACGACGCGCTGGACTATCAGGCCGACGAGGCTGCGCTCGGCAAACACCTCGGCGACGACCTCGCCGAGGGCAAACCTACGCTGCCGCTCATCTACGCAATGCAGCACGGGAACGAGGAACAGCGCGCGCTGATCCGGGACGCCATCCAGCACGGCGGGCTCGAGCGGCTGGCCGAAATCACCCGCGCCGTTGCAAGCCTGGGGGGCCTTGCGTACACTGCGCGCCTCGCTGAACGCGAGGCGGAACAGGCGCTTGCCGCGCTCTCACCCCTTCCCGAATCCCCATTCAAAGAAGGTCTGAGCGCCCTGGCGAAGTTCGCGGTGGCGCGCCAGCACTAGGTCCGCGGCCGATTTCGGGGTGTAGCTCAGCCTGGTAGAGCACTACGTTCGGGACGTAGGAGTCGCAGGTTCAAATCCTGTCACCCCGACCAAT
>DAIDHD010000071.1 GCA_027459765.1 Gammaproteobacteria bacterium
GCGTGGGCGCGATGGGCTTGTCGGCGCCCGGCAGGATCAGGGCGAGCCTTTCGGGATCGGTGCGGCTGGCTTCCACATGGATGAGCGCGGATTCGACGACGCGTGTGCGGCTGCGCTCGGTTCGCTCGCGAACGGTCCGGCCGAGTTCGGCGAGCGACAGATAGCGCTCGTCATCCGGCCGCGAGAACCACTCCGAGGAAACGCGGCCGATGCGCTCCCCGCGGTTGACATCCACCTTCCAGCCGCCACTCACGTC
The DNA here is from genome assembly GCA_027459765.1 of Gammaproteobacteria bacterium. Classification (GTDB taxonomy): domain Bacteria; phylum Pseudomonadota; class Gammaproteobacteria; order Steroidobacterales; family Steroidobacteraceae; genus Bog-1198. The sequence continues at coordinate 257 of DAIDHD010000071.1, forward strand.
GCGCCGGGCATCGAGAACCTGCATGTTCATGGGATCAATCTCCATGACGGGTGCCGGAAGACTCTCTCCCAACTCTCAACCCGTCACGGAAATCCGGTCCACACTCTCACTCTACAGGGGGCGTTGCGGGGGTCTCCCCGCAGAAGGGGTCGGCCGAGACCCAGGGCTCGGCCGCAGGGGAAGGCTTTCCCCTCCTGGCCTCCCAGATCGTGGACACATGATTCCCAATCAGCGGGTCATTGACTCCCAAATGGCCGGGATTCGCTGGCGGCCAGCTCGGCGGCGCGGTCTTTGAGGCCTTTCCCCCTTCAGGGGCGCCTTGGTCCAGACCATGTCGCAGCCAGGTTGAAAACTGTCAGAAAACTGTGTATATTTCTGACAGGAGAATTATCGTGCAGCGACTGACCGAACAGATTCTCGCGCATACCGAAGGCTTGCCTGAGGGCGCTCCGATCGCGGCAAAGAGCCTGCTCCATCTCGGCAATCGCGCCGCGGTGGACCAGGCATTGTCGCGACTGGTTGAACGTGGCCGGCTGATGCGCGCCGGGCGCGGCGTCTATCTGCGCCCGGTTTCGAGCCGGTTCGGCGTCCGGGCGCCGTCGGTCGAGAAGGCGGTCGAAGCCCTCGCGGTCCAGCGCGGCGAGGTCATCGTCTCGAACGGCGCTGCCGCCGCCAACGCGCTCGGCCTCACGACCCAGGTGCCGGTCCGGTCGGTCTATCTGACATCGGGCCGTAGCCGGACGATGAATCTGGGCCAGCAGGTCGTCGAGCTGCGGCATGCGCCGCGCTGGCAGTTGGCGCTGGCCGATCGGCCCGCCGGACAGGCCGTGCGCGCGCTGGCTTGGCTGGGGCCGGAGAAGGCGGAAGCCGCCTTGAAGACGTTGAAGCGCAAACTGCCGTCTTCCACGTTCGGCGAACTTGTCGCGGCCGCACCCCAACTGCCGAGCTGGCTCGCCAGGACGGTGGGCAAGGTCGCGCATGGCTGAGGCGTTCCTCACATTGTCGGCAGACGATCGGCGCGAGGCCCTGGCCGTCGCCGCCGATCGATCCGGGCGCCCGCTCCATCTGCTGGAAAAGGATGTGTGGGTCGTCTGGACTCTCGCGACGCTGTTCGGGTCCGACCTCGGCGAGCACCTCGTGTTCAAGGGCGGCACGTCGCTGTCGAAGGCGTATCACGTCATCCGGCGCTTTTCCGAAGACGTGGATCTCACCTACGACATTCGCGCTATCGCCCCCGACCTGGTGGGCGAGAACGGCGAGGCGCTGCCGAAAAATCGGAGCGAGGAGAAACGGTGGTCGAAGGCCGTCCGGCACCGCCTGCCCGAGTGGGTTGACGGAACGGTCAAGCCTCTCCTTGCCGGCGCAATCGAAGCGCAATCGCTGCCGGCGACCCTTAGGGTCGAAGGCGACAAACTGTTCGTCGACTATGAGGCGACCTCGACGGGATCTGGCTATGTGGCTCCAAGCGTGATGCTGGAGTTCGGCGCCCGCTCGACGGGGGAGCCGGCGAGCCCGCGCGATGTCGTGTGCGATGCGGCCGGACAGATCGAAGGCGTCGAATTTCCAACGGCGCGCCCGCGGGTGATGCATGCCGAGCGGACCTTCTGGGAGAAGGCGACGGCGATGCACGTCTTCTGCCTGCAGGAACGGCTTCGTGGCGAACGCTTCGCCCGCCACTGGCACGACGTTGTTCGACTGGATGATGCGGGGATCGCCACCGCCGCAATGTCCGACCGCGACCTCGCCGATGCGGTGGCTCGCCACAAGGGCATGTTCTTCGCGGAGAAGGCGGCCGATGGCGAGACCATCGACTATGAAGCTGCCGTGGGTGGAAAGCTGCAGCTCGCACCGAGTGGTGAAGCGCGCGCGGCATTGGCCACGGACTATGCGCGCATGGTCGAAGACGGGCTGCTGCTCGAAGATGCCGAGCCTTTTGACGCGTTGATCGAGCGATGCGCAGACGTCGCCGAACGGGCGAACCATGCGGCACGATAATGGGAGTTGGGAAAGCGTGGGGCTGTATAAAAAATGGTGTGACGCCACCAGGGAGAAGGACAAGCGCAAGCGCTACTGGACCTATGTCGAGAAGGATGGCGGCCGCGACGAGATTCGCGATGGCCTGGCTGAGACCATCCGCTCGCACTACGACCGGCTCGAACGCATTGCCGAGGACGTGGAGCGGCTCGGGTACAAGGTCGCCGCCAAGATCCTCAGCGAGGCGATGCCCCAGACGCCCAAAGGCCGCTCCGGCGATCTCGGTGAGATTCTCGCGACCGAACTGGTTGAGGAGGAAATCGGCCTGCGCGTCCCAGTGCGCCGCCTGCGCTACAAGGACGGCCGCAACATGGCCATGCGCGGCGACGACTTCATCGGCGCCGGCTACGATGGGGCCGGCGAGAAGCTCTGGCTCCTGAAGGGCGAGGCCAAGAGCAATAAGGTGCTCGGGAAAGCCACGGTCACGAGCGCCCGCAAGGTACTCAACCGCGATAGCGGCCGTTGTACGCCCGACTCCCTGCTGTTCGTCGCCAATCGCCTGCTCGAGAGCAACGATCCAGACGACAACGCGCTGGGTCGCAGCCTCCGAGACGAAGTGGGCCTGAAGTCCCTTCGCGCCGACCGCATCGACCACATGCTCTTCACCGTTTCGGGCAACGGCCCGCACGCTTCGCTGAAGGAGGACCTCGACGCCACGGGAACCAATCGAGACCATTACGTCGTGAACATCCACGTCGAAGATCACCAGGACTTCATCGCGGCCATGTACCAGGAGACGGAAGACCTTGGAGACGATTGACGAACTGACCGCGTTCCTGGCGACCGCAACCGTCGACGGCATCCTTGGGCGCCTCCTCTATCGTGGCGCCGCCTGGTCGCTGATGCGCGAGGAAGGCGTGTTGCCGCCGAATGCGCCGCCCCTCGGCGCGACGATCGAAACCGATCTTGCCGAACACGGCTTCGCCCTGCTTCGGGGCGCGATGGCCTTGCGTGCTCAGGCCGGTGCGTCGGATCTGACCGGCAAGGCGTTCGAGCGCGCCGCCAACGCCTTCGAAGCCCTAGTGCGCAACGGCGATCCGGAGTCACCCGATCGCGGTTTCCGCAGGACGATCGCCGCCGCGGCCTACCACCTGGCCGGCTTCTCGGCCGTCGCCTATTCGCTCTTCAACGAGACCGCGGACGACCTCAATGCCTCGCCGGGCGAAACGGCAATCCGGCACCTGATCCTGCGCGATCTCGGCCAGTTGCGCGGCTTCGTTCGCGAGTGGCTGGACGACGACGCGCACGGCGATGAGCAGATCGCCGAGGCGCTGACGGGCGAAGACCCTGACATCGACGAGGTGCTGTCGACCATCCTCAACACGACGATCTGCCGAGCACTGGCGCATTTTGACTTCGCACTTGAGACGGGCGAGCCCGAGCCGATCGAAAGCGCCCGGACCTTGCTCGGCACCGCGGTCAGCCTGGCGGACAACGCCGAGAATGTTCCGCTGTGGTGGATCTCGAACCTTTGTCGTCACCTGATCGATGATCTTTGGCAGCATTCGCTGCACCAGAATCTGCCGACCGAGCCGCCAGAGGGGACAGAGGAAAAATACCCTGACCTGCGGCGGTTGTTCATCTCGTCACTCTACGCGCGTAAGACCTCCGAGGTGGAGCTATGGCCGTCGCAGCGCGAAGCGGCCCAGCGTTCCACGGACGTCACCGACGACCTGGTCGTCGCCTTGCCGACGAGCGCCGGCAAGACGCGGGTGGCCGAGATCGCCGCGCTGATGACTTTGTCGTCGGCGCGCCGGGTGCTGATCGTCACGCCGCTGCGTGCCCTGTCGGCGCAGACCGAGCGATCTTTCAGAAAGACCTTCGCGCCGCTCGGCTTCAGCGTCTCCTCTCTTTACGGGGCCAGCGGCCTTTCAGCCGGCGATGAAGACGCTTTGCGCTCCCGCGAGATCATCATCGCGACGCCCGAGAAGCTCGACTTCGCGCTAAGGAGCGACCCGTCGCTGATCGATGACGTCGGCCTGATCGTCCTCGACGAAGGGCACATGATCGGCCCGAGCGAGCGCGAAATCCGCTACGAGACGCTGGTGCAGCGTCTGCTTCGACGCGCGGACGCGGGCGAACGCCGGATTGTCTGCCTCTCCGCCATTCTGCCCAGCGGCGACGAACTGGACGATCTCACCGCATGGATACGCTCCGACGAACCGGGCGAGCCTGTGCGTTCCGACTGGCGCCCCACGCGGCAGCGGTTCGGCGCGCTCACCTGGCGGGGCAAGGACGCGCTGCTTCGGCTCGACCTCGACGACGATGGTCCGTTCCTCGACAAATTCGTCGTGCAGAAACCGGCGCGGGGGAAAGAGAAGAAGCCCTATCCGCGCAAGAACTCGCACCTCGCATTGTTCGCGGCATGGGAATTCGCAGGCCAGGGCAAGCGGACCCTGATCTTCTCCACCCAGGCGAATTGGGTCGAGAGCTACGGCAAACAGGTCGTGGACCTCTGCAAGCGTGGCTATCTGGATTCGCTGCTGGACGACGAAGCGTCGATCGTGCGCGCCTTAGAGGTGGGCAAGGAATGGTTGGGCGAGAGCCATCCCGCCGTCGCCTGCCTGAAGGCGGGCGTCGCCATCCACCACGGCCGGCTGCCAAGCCCGTTCCTGCGTGAGTTGGAGGCCCTGCTGTCCGAGGGTGTCCTGAAAGTCATCGTCGCGTCGCCGACACTGTCGCAGGGCCTCAATCTCAACGCCGCCGTGCTCTTGGTGCCCGCGCTGTATCGGGCGGCCGAGAAAATCAAAGGCGAGGAGTTTGCGAACGTCGCCGGCCGCGCCGGGCGCGCCTTCGTGGACGTCGAGGGCCTCATCGTCCACGTCATGTTCGATAAGATCGATTGGCGAAGGAAAGAATGGGGGAAGCTAGTCGCTTCCGCCAAGGCCCGCACGCTGAAAAGCGGCCTCATCCAGATCGTCGCCGAGATCCTCGATCGCCTGTCGCGCGAGGGGGTGCTGGATCGCGATGACGCTTGGGAATATCTCGCCAACGCCCGCGAAGCGTGGAGATCTCCCGAGGAGGAGGCCGCGGTCGCCGAGCGCCTGGCCGCCGCGGTGGATTACGATGACGATGGCGACGAAGATGAAGACGGCGGCGATGACGAGGAAGAGACCATCGACGAGGAGCCGCTTTCGCAAATCGTCGAACGGCTCGATGCGACCGTGTTCGGTCTGATCGAAGCACTCGATTCCGATCGCGCCGACCTGCCGAGGCTCTTGGACGAGGCGCTCAAGGGATCGCTCTGGGCGCGCCAGATCGCCCGCGAGGACGAGGACGTCGCCCCGCTGCACAAGAAGGTGTTTGAGGCGCGCGCCGATCTCATTTGGAAAACCACCACAGCGCAGGCGCGGCGCGGGCATTTCGCCATGGGCGTCGGGCTTGAGGCGGGTCTCACCATCGACGCCATGGCCGACGAGCTGGCCGAGCTCCTCGACCGAGCAGACGAAGCGGCGCTGAGCGGCGACATCGACGAACTTGTCGACGCCCTCGGTGGTCTCGGCGAACGCCTGCTGTTCATGCGGCCTTTCATCCCCGACAAGGCGAACGCGTTGCCGGCGAATTGGAAGGTCATCCTGCGCAGTTGGGTGTCTGGCGAGGATGTCGCCAAGATCGGACCGCAGAACATGCGGGCCGTCGAAGAGGCCTTCACCTATCGTTTGGTCTGGGCGCTGGAAGCTGTCCGCACCCGCCGCATGTCCCTCGGCTGGTCGCCAGACACGGTAGCGGGAGGCGCCGCTGCAGCGGTCGAAACCGGCGTCCCGCGATTCATGATGTCGATGTTGATCCGCGCGGGCCTTCCGTCACGGCGCGCGGCCATGGCGGCGATCGAGGATGCCAAGCCAGTCTTCGTCACGCCCGCCGAAATGCGTGCATGGCTCGAATCCGACGAGATCACGGCCTACACGGACGCCGGCGACTGGCCCACGCCCGACACGGCCGCGCTATGGGCGCGGTTCCGAACCGAAGCCCTCAGCGGCGGCATCCAGAAATGGTCGGTCGAGCACTACAAGCGCCTGCTGGACGTCGCGGCTGTCCCGCCTGCCGGCCTCTATCGGATCGTCACCGATGAGGGTGACGGGCGGACCTGGCTGACGACGCCCGACTACCAGCGGGTCGCCGCCTTCAAGAAACCCGCGGTCGATCCCAAGCCCAGCCTCTTCTCGGGTCGATTGCCGGGCAACACCAGGCTGGTGGAGGCCTTGCGCGTCGGCCGAGGAAAACTGCGCTGGCCGACGGCCGATGCGTAGAAGGGACCGGTAGCCATGCTCTATGCCTGGATCGGCGACCAGAAACGCGCGCCCGTCGCGAAGGGAGAGCGCACGACCTGCCACGACTGCGGTGGCCTGCTCACCGCCGTCATGCCTGTCGAGAACACGCCCCACTGGCGGCACAAAGCTGGCGACTGCGATCCTTGGAGCGAGCCCGAGGGACCTTGGCACCTGGGCTGGAAAGAACTCTTCGATATGTCCTGCCGCGAGATCGCTTTGCGCGATTCGATGACAGGCGAGCTTCACCGCGCGGACGTTCTGGTCGGTAGCGGCACCCCTATGGCGACCGTGCTGGAGCTACAGCACTCCTCGATCAGCGAGGACGAACGCAATGCGCGGGAGGCCTTCTATCGACGCGGGCATCGGATGTTCTGGCTGGTCCACATCCACAGCGAAAGCTCGTTCCTGGGGACCTATTTCAGCATGTCGCTCGACTTCAAATCGCGGGTCGTCAATCTCGATGGCAAGGAATTCGCGATCATGCGGTGGATGGGACCGAACAAGCAGTTCATTGAGAAGTGGAAGCGTGCCGCCGCCCACGTCTTCTTCAATGCGGGTCCGTACATCTTCTACCTCGCAGGCGCTGGCGCGGCCTCTCGCCTCGGAGGTCCCTTGAAGCGCGGCGAATTTGCTCTCTGCGCGCTCACTCGCGATGAGTTTGTGCGAGCCGTTCGAGGCGAGGACGTTCGATCGGCGTAGCGTGCTGGTCAGGGCTGCGACGGAAATACGTGATCGATCCACGAAGCGCAGGCAGCCACGACGTCAAGTGCCATTCCCGGCGAGTGGATGTCAGACGTGCCATGAGACAGTCCATTTCGCAGTGCGATCAAGGCCTCGATAGGGTCGGAGACCACAGTGGGACCGGGCACGAGCGCCGGTAGCGCGCCAGCCTTCCTCGCTCTGTCGACGAGATTGCGCAGCGTGCCACGAGCGGCGCCGCCATGGCCGTTGAGCCGATGCTTCAGCGCCAGCTCGAACGCGCCGAATGCCTGCACTTCGCCGACCACGAGGAGGTCGTAGTCGAAGAAGGCGTAGATGATGGTGTTTCGAGCCCGATCGAAAGCTGCCACCACGTCCGCCGGCGCGGCGCCTGTGAGGCCGACGCTTGCCAGTGCCCCATGGTGGTCCGCGAGCGTCATTCGGCGGGCTGCACCGTTCTCAACGACGCAGAGATCGGCGAAGCGCGGGTCACGTTGCAGAATGCTTTCGACCGTTTTGAAGGCCATATGACTGATCCGATTCGTTCGATACACGACCGGCTCGTCATAGACCTCATGCGGCCAGGCGGGTCTCCTCTTCCACTTCGTCCGACTGCTGCCCGACTGCTTTGGTCAGGAAACGATCGAGCGCCGCTCTCCGGGAATCGCGATCCAATGCGTAAGCCGTCTGCTTGAATTCGATCCCGTCGAGCAGCCCTTGAATATAGCCGGAGATGGTGTCGGCGGCCATGATGAGGGCGGTATCGAGCGTGTGAATATATTTGCTCGTCACCGAGCCCTTAGAGTGGCCAACCAGCGCGGCGATCGTTACCTCGGTAAAACCGAGATCGTTGGCGATGCTGGCAAAGCTGTGACGCAGGACGTGCGGCGTGACATTGGCGATCGGGCTGTCTTTGAATATTTGCTCCCAATGGTTCGGGAAGCTGCCGAACGCATTGTCCTCGCCCTGACCGGGGAAGACGTAGGTGCCCGCAGCGGTCTTGCGCCGCTCCTCCAAATATTCGACGACGGGCAACCCGATCGGACGAATGGACTCGCCTTCCTTGCTGTCCACCAGGCGCATGCAGCTCGCATCGGTGTCGGCCTCAATCCACATTAGCGAGATCATTTCCGAGCGGCGGCACCCGGTGAGCGCGATCTGCCGGATGATATCCACGGTCATGGCGTATTTTTCGTTCGCCGCGGCATCGCGAAGCATTTGCCCGAGAGTGCGGTACTCCGCCTCTGTCAGCCGACGATTCCGAACATTGTCCTTGGGCTTCTTGATGCCGTGCGCTGGATTGGTCTCGATGATCCCAGCGTCGACAGCGTAGGTGAGGATGCCGCCCAATAGCCCGACGGTGCGCGTGGCGGTGCCGGCACCACCACGAACGATGGCCTTTCCACGCAGCTTCTTCGTCTTGACGGCGACCCGCGTCTTGCCCGCCATGATGTCCTTCAGGACCTTGTTGATGTCGGCCTTGGTGAGATCCTTGACCCGGCGCGCGCCGATCAGCGGGATGATGTGCCGGTCGATGCGGCCAGTGTCGGTGACGATGGTGGTCGGCTTTTTCGGTCGCCCGCCCTTACCCAGGATGAGGCCCGCGTTCAGGTCAGCGGAATAGAGGGCGCAAAGCTCCTTGACCGTGATGGCCTTGTGATCGAGCTGACGTTCCTCGGAAGGATTGTCGCCGCGCGCGACGCGCCCCAGTTGGACCTTCGCTTCTTGCCGGGCTGTCTCTGGCGTCCACACGCCATGCAGGCCGATGGTGTAGCGTCGCGTGCGCCCAGCAGCGCGATATTGAATGAGGTAGCTGCGCTTGCCGGAGGCGAACACGCGGAGGCCGAAGCCGGGCAGTTCGTCGTCCCAGAGGAAATAGTCCTTTTCGTGGACCTCGGCAGCGTCCACGATCCGCTTGGTCAGCTTTGCCATGAGGCGTTCCCCTCGCTAGTGAGGGGCTGCTTCCGCGGAAGCACCACGGAAGCAACCGGATAGATATCGGAGCGAAATTCTGGATAGACAGTTCGGCGCGGAAATCCGAATTGTCTAGCGACTTCAGTTGCATATCGCATTGTAGCGTGCCCTATCGTGCATTTAGGATAGGCAAGCTAAATTGCTCCGAAGGCAGGGGTCACTGGTTCGAATCCAGTCGGGCGCGCCACGTTGCGCGGGAAGCGGGTAGGATTTCGGGGTGGCTCACGCTTCGAAACCTACGCGCGCGCGTGATCTCGGGATTCCCCTGCGCGGCGAACCGGGTCCTGCCAACGCGATCACGGACGTCGCCGGCGTGCTGGTCGGCACCGTCACCCTGGATCGTCCCGCGACGGCGACCAGCAGCCAGGTCCTGACGGGCGTCACTGCGATACTGCCGCGACCGATCACGGCCGGTCCGCTGCCGGTGTGGGCCGGTCAGTTCGATTTGAACGGCAACGGCGAGATGACCGGCAGTCACTGGATTCGCGAGGCCGGCTGGTTCCTCGGCCCGGTCCTTCTCACCAACACGCACTCGGTCGGCATCGCGCACCACGCCGCGGTCGGCTGGATGATCGACCGGTATCCCGAGCATTACCGGCGCCATCACGCCTGGGCGATGCCGGTGGTCGGTGAAACCTACGACGGCCTTGTCAACGATATCTGTGGTCGGCACGTCCAGGAGTCGCATGTCCTTGCGGCGCTCGACAGCGCGAGCGCCGTTGCGCCGGCAGAGGGCAATGTCGGCGGTGGCGCCGGCATGCAGACCTACGATTTCAAGGGCGGTACCGGCACTGCGTCCCGCCGGGTGCGGATCGGATCGCTTGCCGGCACCGTCGGTGCGCTGGTGCAGTCGAACTTCGGCGCGCGGGCCGATCTGGTGGTGGCGGGCGTTCCGGTCGGGGTGCTCTATCCCGACGGCGTCGTCGACCTCGGCGACGGCGTGGCCGAGATGGGGTCCATCATCGTCGTCGTCGCCACCGATCTGCCGCTGTCGCCGTCGCAGCTCGCCCGCGTCGCCAAGCGCGCCGGCCTCGGCATCGGACGGACCGGGACTCGTGGCGGCAACGGCTCGGGCGACATGTTTCTCGCGTTCAGCACGGCGAACGCAACCCCGCAGCCGCCGATCGGGGCCGCGCAACCCCTCGTCGGCGCCGTCGAGTTCCTCAAGGACCACTGGCTCGATGCCGTGTACGGCGCCACGGTCGAAGCGGTCGAAGAGGCGGTGCTGAACGCCCTGGTCGCGGCGCGCTCGGTGGCCACGGCCAAGCCGCCGGGGCAGATCCTGCACGCCATCGACCACCAGCGCCTGCGCTCGATCCTGCGCGCGCACGATCGCCTGTCTCGCTGACCTCTATCCGGCGATCGGCTCGATTCGGTATAACGTGGGCTGCACGACCACGTGTCCCCAGGGAGCGCATGTCCACGATCGAGGAAATCGTCTTCGTCGGCGCAAGCGTCTTGTCGGCGCACTTTCGCGGCAAGAGCTTTCCAGCGTCGGAATTGCCGGGAGTCCTGGCGCGTGGCATCGGCCAATCGCCCAGCAATCTCTATCTGGGCGCCTTCGGCCCCATGCAGACCACGACCTTCGGCACGCGCGGTGAAGTGTTCCTCGTCCCCGATCCGTCGAGCCGCGTATGCCTTGCCAGCGAAGGGGAGGCACCGGAACACTTCTACATTGGCGACTTTCGGGACGCCGGCGGGGCGCCTTGGGCGTACTGTCCACGGGACGCCTTGCGCAGGGCGCTGGCGGATCTCGAGCACGCGGTCGGATGGCGCCTGCTCTGCACCTTCGAGCAGGAGTTCCTGTACGACGGTGTCCCGAGCCACCCCTGGCGACCGTATCAACTCGACGCTCTGCGTCCGGTGCGCGGCTTCGCCGCCGAGGTTCTTGCGCGATTGCGTGACGCCGGCGTCCGGCCCGACGGATTTCTGGCCGAATACGGGCCGCAACAGTTCGAGATCACGACGGCGCCGGCCGTTGGCGTGCGCGCGGCGGACGAGGCGGTGATCGTGCGCGAGGTGCTGCGCGCCGTCGCCCACCGCCACGGCCATTCGGTCAGCCTTACGCCGATTCCCACCCCGGACGGTATCGGCAACGGCACCCACATCCACTTCAGCTTCCTGGACGTGGACGGGCGGCCGGCGATGCACGATCCCGACGGTACGTTCGGCCTCTGCGGCGCCGCCGAGTCCTTTGCGGCGGGCGTGCTCGAACACCTGCCCGCCCTGTGCGCGCTCACGACCCCGTCGGTGGTGTCTTATTATCGGTTGCGGCCGAACCGCTGGGCGCCGGTGTACGCCGACATCGGTGAGCAGGACCGCGGCAGCGCCCTGCGCGTCGCGCCGACCGCGGGGCCGCGCCCCGAGGATCGCGCCAGGCAATACAACCTGGAGTTTCGGGTGGCCGATGCAACCGCCAACCCGTATCTCGCGCTCACGGGAATGGTTCGCGCCGGTCTCGACGGCATCGCGCGCGGACTACGGCTGGCCGGCGGTCCGCCACGGCTCCTGCCCCGGTCTCTTCCCGAGGCACTGGATGTTCTCGAGCGCATTCCCGACCCCTGGCTCGGTGCTCCGCTGCGCGGCGGCTACGTTCAGTTCAAGCGCGCCGAAATTGCGGGGCTGGAAGGGTTGGACGAAATCGACATCTGCCGGCGCTACGCCGAAGTGTATTGAACGCCATGACGCATACCTCGCTGCTTGCGCCGACCGATCCGCCACCGTACGAGGAGCACCGGATCGACGGAACCTCGGACTTCTTCATCACCGTGGATCACGCGTCTCCCCGCATCCCGGGCCGCCTCGGTGACCTCGGTGTCTCCGCGGCCGAGCGCGCCCGCCACATCGCCTGGGACATCGGTGCCCTGGGCATTGCCCGCGCCCTGTCCGAGAAGCTCGACGCGACCCTGGTCGCGACCAGCTATTCACGGCTGGTGATCGACTGTAACCGTGATCCGGCGATGGACACCTCGATTCCCACCGTGAGCGAGTACACGCCGATTCCCGGCAACGAAGGGCTGAGTGCCGAAGGGCGGGCCGCGCGGGTCGCCGAGATCTTCGAACCCTACCACCGCCGCATCACCGACCTGCTCGATGCGCGGCGGGCCGCCGGCCGCGAAACCATCCTCGTGGCGCAGCACTCGATGACCGACGTCTACAAGGGCAACGCCCGTGCCATGCACGCCGCCGTTCTTTACAACCGCGACCGCCGATTCGCCGGCGCGGTGCTCGACGCGCTTCGGGCGCAGTCGGGGCTCGTGATCGCGGACAACGAGCCGTACTTCGTGAGCGACGCGACGGATTACACCGTGCCGGTGCACGCCGAGCGGCGCGGCCTGCTGCACGTCGAGATCGAGGTGCGGCAGGACCTGGTTGCGAGCGAGTCGGGGCAGCACGAGTGGGCCGGTCGACTGGCCGACGCCCTTTTGGCCGCCCGCAAGGCATTTTGACAGGAGAGAACCGAGTGCGCATTCCTCAGCCGACCAGCCGCGAAATCGAAATCGACATCGACGCCGCCGCGTTGCTGTTCGTCGACGTCCAGAACTACAACTGCATTCGCGAAGGCGGCGAGTACGCCGGGCTCGATGCGGCGACCGTCGAGAATCGCTACGGGTACTTCTTCCGCCAGATGGAGGCGGTCGGCGTGCCGAACATGGCGCGCCTGCAGAAGGCGTGCCGCGCCTCCGGCGTCGAGGTGATGTACACGGTGATCGAGGACATGACACTCGACGGCCGCGACCGCTCGCTCGACTACAAGATCACCGGCTTCAGCGTGCCCAAGGGGTCGCCCGACGCCCGTGTGATCGATGCGATCGCGCCGGTCGGCGACGAGATGGTTTTCCCGAAGACCTCCTCCTCGGTGTTCATCTCGACCAACATCGACTACGTGCTGCGCAACCTCGGCGTGCGCTCGCTGATCATCGCCGGGGTTCTCACCGACCAGTGCGTCGATTCGGCGGTGCGCGATGCCTGCGATCTCGGCTACCTGGTCACGGTCCCGACCGACGCCTGCGTGACCCAGTCGCTCGAGCGGCAGGAAAGCTCGCTGCGCAACAACCGCGGCTACTGTCGCCAGATCACCACGGCCGCGCTCATCGAGGAGATCGAGCGGCTCGGCCGTCCGCGTCAGCGCGATACCGGCGGCAGGTAGGCGTAGAGCTCTGCGGCGCTAATCACGTTGCAGTAGATCATGTTGATGATGGCGAGCTCCTGGTCGTGAAGCTCGTCGGTGGCCGCGGCGCAGGCGTCGTGCACGACCGTCACCTGGAAGCTCTCGTCGGCGAGGCTGCGCACCGTCGACGAGACGCACTGATCGGTGAAGATGCCGCAGCACACGACGTGCTGGACGCCGAGATTGGTCAGGATGAGGCGCAGATTGGTGCCGGTGAGCGCCGAGTCGGTGGTCTTGGTGACGACAATCTCGTCACCGACAGGCGCAATGGAGGCTTCGATCTGCGACGCCCACTCGTCCTTCGGCAAGAGCAGATTGTTCCAGCCCGGCAGCTTCTGGCTCAACGACCGGTCGCGGCCGTCGCGGGTGTGGCATGCGATGCGCGCGAACAGCACTTCGTGCCCGTCGCCACGGAAGCGCGTCAGCAGTGCGCGGATGTTGGGCAGTACCGTCATCCGCATCCGCTCGTGGAACGGGGTCCATGCGTCGTAGCGGCGCCGTGCCTCGCGGTCCAGTGTGGCGGGGTCGGGACGGGCCAGATAGGTGTTCTGTACATCGATGACCAGCAAGGCCGTCCTGCCGCGCTCGAAGACGGGGTCCGCCGGCGGCGGCGCGTCGGCGTAGTACAGGGAGCGGAAGGCCGTCTTCCAATGCGGCAGCGTCATGGCGGTCTCCAGGCGATACGGTGCACGAAGTTTACACGCTGCGACGCAATCGCCGCCGCGGGCGGCGCACGACGCCGAAGCTGAAGTTAAGATCGAACGATCACCAATCCGAGGCGAGGGGATGACCGAACTCAAGCGACGACTCACGATTCTGGAAGCGCTGGGCCTGTCGTTGTCGATCGTGGCGCCGACCGTCACGGCCGCCTTCAACATCACGCTGGTCGTGGGCGCGGCGGGTCGCGCGGCGCCGCTTGCCTTCCTCATCGCCGCCCTGGCCACGGTCCTGGTCGCGCTGTCCTTCATGGCTTTCTCGCACCGGGTGGCGCACGCCGGCTCGGCGTACGCCTACGTCACCCACACCTTCGGTCCGCGGGTGGGGTTCGTCGCCGGCTGGGGGCTGTTCCTGTCCTATCTGATGTTCGGTACCGGGTTCGCCGCGCTGGTCGGGAGTTTCGTCGCCACGGCGCTCCGCGATCTGGGCGTGGCGTTGCCCTCGACCGGATGGATAGCGATCGGTCTGGGCGCGTTGCTCATCGCCTGGGCCCTCGCGCACCGGGATATGAGGCTGGCCGGGCGGGTCATGCTGGTCACCGAGGGTATGGCCATCCTGGCGATCCTCGGACTGTGTGTCGTGATCGTGGCCCGGGTGCGGCCGAGCGCCGCACTCACGGCTTCCACCCTGGTTCCCGCGGCCGACTTCGGCGGCTGGCAGGGGCTCGGCTTCGGTCTGGTGTTCAGCATGCTGTCGTTCGCCGGATTCGAGGGCGCGACCACGCTCGGCGAGGAGGCGACCAACCCGCGTCGTGCCATACCGGTGGCCGTGTTCGGCACCGTGCTGCTCAGCGCCGTGTTCTATACGGTAGTCTCCTTCTGCGAGGTCATGGGCTACGGTGTCGACCACCTGCAGGCGCTCGCACACGCCGAGGCTCCGCTCGACTACCTCGCGGAGCACTACGTGTCCCGCAGCCTCTCGGTGCTACTCGACCTGGCGGCGGCAACCACCTGCTTCTCGGGCGCCATCGGCGCCATCTCGGGTGGCGGGCGCGTCGCCTTCGCGCTGGGCCGCGCGGGTCTCGCGACGCGTCTCGCCTACGTCCACCCGACCCATGGCACGCCCACCACGGCCATCGCCTGGACGGCGCTCCTCAACATCGCTCCTTTCCTCTGCTGGGCGCCGTTCGCCGGCGCGAGCGACTATTACAGCTACACCAGCACGATCGCCGTGCTCGCGCTCATCCTCGACTACATCGGCGTGGGTGTCGCCGAGGTGGTCGAGTCCGGTCGCGAGCGGCGCTGGCGCTGGGCGGCGCTGTGCGGGCTAGGCCCGCTGCTGCTGCTGTGGGTGCTGTTCCGGAACGTCTATCCGGTGCCGTCATGGCCCAACAACCTGTGGCCGTACGTCACGCTCGGGTGGATTCTCCTCGCCCTGCCGCTGCTGCGGTGGCGCTCCGCCATGACCCGCGCGCCGATACCCGAGTACCGCTAGCTCGTACGCGCGGTCTCCGGTCGGGGCCGAAGCGCTCAGACGTAATGTCCGCTGCGCTCGAGCACCTCGATCTTGTAGCCGTCCGGGTCGGTGACGAAGAAGAACCGCGCCGAGCCGACGGGAGAGGTGAGCGACTTGATATCGCCCGCCGCCACACCCGCGGCGACCAGCGATGCGCGATGCCCGTCCAGGTCGTCGACGCAGAAGGCCACATGACCATAACCGCTGCCGTGGGTGTAGGGCTCGGTGGTGCCCTTGTTGAGCGTCAACTCGATCTCCGTACCGCTCTGCGGGTCACGCAGGTAGACCAGCGTGAAGTTCGGAAAGTCCATGCGGTGGCTCTCGACCATCCCGAATCCATCGCGATAGAACGCGATCGAGCGATCGAGGTCGAGCACTCGAATCATCGAATGGATCAATTTCGCCATGACCGAGGCTCCATGCTGAAGGCGGCGCCGCGCGCCGCGTGTCATCGATTCTCGAGCGACTCCACGTATGCCGCAAGCGCGACGATGTCCTCGTCCGAGAGCGTCCTGGCGACCTCGGACATCATCGCGGCGTAGGTACCGAGCCGCCGTCCTTCACGGTAGGCCTTCAAGGCGTTTATCGTGTACGCCGCCGACTGACCCGCTATCTTCGGATACTGCGGTACGACGGTCGAGCGACCATCGGCGCCGTGGCAGGAGGCGCACTTCACGAATTTCTCCCGGCCAACGTCGTGGGCGGTAGGCGAGGATGCGTGCGCCCGGCCCGCGGCGTACAGGAGGGCGATCGTGACGGCGGTGAATACGGCGATGTTTCGCATGGCGTTCAGTAACTTCGCGTGGCTGGCAACGCAAGCAGATCGGCCGACGGGAGCAATCGCCGCGCCACCAGGTCGCTCACGACCTGGGCGCGAGTCCGTGCGACGTCGATGCGGGCCATGCGCAAGTCGCGTACCTCCTCTTCGCTGTAGGGCACGAAATCCCGCGGCAACTCGCCGCGGCTGTAGTTTTCGAGCAGCCAGTTCATCACCAGGGCGATCTCGGCGTCAGTCCGCGGACTCAAGGCTACGTTCGGCACCTCGACCAGATAGCGGCGCCCGGCCGGGGTGCGTGCGAAATAGCCCACGCGATTCGCCAGCACCGGTATCTCGTCCGCGGAGCGGCCCATTTCGCCGTGGCATCCCGCACAGGTCGTGGCGTAGATCTGGGCCGCCCGCGGCAGCGGAGCGAGCCACAGCCCCTCGCGCCGGGCGAGCACGTCCGGCACGTTGCTCGTCACTTGCGCGCCGACGCCCGGAGCCAACGCTAGCGCGACGCCGAGGGCGAAGCCCGCAACGCCGAGACCTGCGGCGTGAGACCCTGCGCGCCGTCTCAGCATGCCGTGGCACCTTATTCCGCGAGACCGACCAGACCCGCGCTCGAACAGTGATACACCATGCTCGGTGCTCCGAGGCACCAGACGATGTCGCTGTTCAGCTGCGGCCGGTAGGACGGCATGTCCCCTTCCTGTCCCAGGCAGGAACACCGTCCGCACGAATCCTGGCCGCAACAATCCCGGTAGGCGATCAAATAGGTCTTGCCGTCGTCGGGGTTGATGCACGATCCGATCCACGACGTCGGCGACGGTGAGGTCCCCGGTGGACAGGTGCTCGGTCCACCGCCACAGCAGGCGCACAGATACCCGTCGCTGGCGCAGTAGCGCCAGTAATTGCACTGGGTCGGATCGTTCGTCTGCGCGTTGCGGGCGAACACCGAGGCCAGTTCCTCGCGCGGTGGAGCGTTCGCAGCCGCTGCGGGGGCTGCGCGCGCCACCGGCAGCAGTGGCAGTGCGCCGGCGCCTGCCGCCCACGCACCCAGCTGCGCAAGAAAGCTGCGCCGCGAAGTACGCTGTGCGGTCGCGCGCGCCATGCGCTCGAACAGACGATCGATGGCGGATTGTGAAACCAGCCTCATGCGGAGTTCCTGCGGCTCGCCGGATCGGAAGTCGGTGCGGGTTCCTGCGCCCGGGCCGCGAGGAAGGACTGGATGTTGCCATGGCCCGTCTCCTCGGCCACGACCAGGCTTTCCAGATGTTCGCGGCTGTTGACCAGACCCGCGGCGCGCACGATGCCGCGAGCATCGATCAGCACGGCGTGCGGGAGCTTGCCGACCTGGAATGCCGTGCCCAGCGCGGGTGAGATGGCACAGGGTACGTCGGTCAGGCGATGTTCGGCCAACATTCGCTGCTGTGCCTCGACGGGGCCGTCTCCCACCAGCAACAGGTCGAGGCGCTCGTCGCGCTGGAACGATCGCACCAGCGGCAGCAGCTTCTTGCAGACGGGACAGGTCGGCGCGACGAACAGCAGGAGCCGACGTCGACCACCAGGACGGTCCGCGCCGACGTCGAAGGTCGCTCCCTGAAGAGTCTTCACCGCGATCTGCGGCGCGGACTCCCCCACCGCGGGACCGCGGCTCTGGCTCATGGCGCCCATGGGCGCGATACGTTCGTGCAACACGCCGATCTGGCGGGCGAGCCCGAACACGACCGCGGCGAGCACCAGGGTGAGCAACAACTGGATGACGACGATGGCCGGCAGGAATTCGCCTACGCTCATTGGGGAAGTTCCGACCGGGGCCGGGAAGCGGCCCCGGTCGCTGCAGGGGCCGACAGCACCAGCGGTGTCGCCGCGTACAGTAAGGCGCTCGTGAGCGCGAGCGGCACGGCGACCAGAACCTCCTCCGGGCGCACCGCCTGCGTCGACGGCACGATCGTCAGCAGCCCGGTGCAAACGCTCAAGGCGACGTTGCGCCAGGGCATCCACTGCGACAGTGTTCGCCGCGCGCGGCCACCGAAGCAGCCGCAGTCGATATGGTTGCGACCGCGGCGCAGATTCGCCGCCATGGCCCCCGCGTACAGGAGCAGCAGGCCCGCACCCGCGGCGGCGGCGGCGTGTCGTTGCCCCGGGAGCACCAGGCCGACGGCGATCGTCGCTTCGCAGATCGGCAGGAACGACGCGACGGACGGCACCGCGGCCGGAGGCAGCAACGCGTACTGACGCAGAACATCGATCCACGCCTGCCAGGTTGCCAGCTTGTGCGCTGCCGCGATTGCGAACAGCAGCGCGAGCGCATAGGTGGTGGTCAGCGTGCCGAGGACGGTCAACTCAATTCCCCCACACGGTCAGCAACTGCGGCGTGAACCCCACCGGTTCCGTCCGGTAGAGCAGGGCGCCGGTGTCCAGGCGAAACGCCAGAATACGCGCACTGTCCGTGATCGCGTAGAGCAACGGCGCGTCGTCCTGCGAAACGCTGATGGACTGCGCCGGCTCGGGCAGCCTGATCCGCTGCAGGCGACGGCCGTCGGCCGCGTCGAACTCCCACACCTCCGTGCCGGAGCTCTTCTCGGTCCAGTAGTGTCCCTGATGCATGAGCACGTAGAGACGACGCGTGGCGGAGTGCACGTGGCTCACTTGCCAGCCGCCGGGGAGCCAGCCCTCGGCCCGCTCCTGCTCCGAAGCGAGCCACCACGGCGTGCCGGGCACTGCCTTCTCGCCGTCGAGGTCCACCGGGATCACCCGGCCGTGATACGTGACCAGGTAGAGCGTTCGATGCGGCTTGTCCCAGCCGGAGTGTTCGAAGGCCGGGTCGTTGACCGCATCGAACACCCGGGTTGCGCGCTGCGTCGTGAATGCACCGTCGTCGTCGAACGAGGCGGTGAGCACCGCGCCGTCCGCGCACAGTGACGAGAAGCGATGCGGCGCCTGCGCGAAGATCAGCGCGCACCCCGGGATCGCGACTTCGCCGACGGTGCGCCTGGCGCGCAGGTCGGTGATGGTCACCGCGGTTTCGGGCGCCAAGTTGTAGGTCAGGCCGTACCGACCGTCGGGCGTGATGTCGAAGTTGTTCTTCTTGGAGACGATGATCTGACGGCCGTTCGGCAACGGCACGTCCTCTCTGACGTCCAGCGTGCGCGCGTCGCGCACCACGATGTAGTCGCTGCGCCTGCCGCGCGTATGCTTCTCCCAATAGGTGTCGACGGCGTAGAGTTCGGTGCCATCAGGCGAAATGCCGAAATTGGGCCAGTACGCCTGGTTGAACATGCCCTCGATGGCGCCCGTCGAGCCGTCCAGCACGTAGGTCTTCGCAGCCTGGGCCGCCGGGAACATGGTGTCGAGCACGAACAACCGGCGCGGGTTCATGGGCGCGAGCACCGCCACCGTCGGCGATTCGGCCGTGGTCAGCTTGCCGCGCGCCTCGGCCCCCGCGGCGGGGCAGCGGGGCGCCGCCGCCAAGAGCACGGCCCCCGCCACGGTCGCCACAACGCTGCCCCGCATCGCTCGCTCGCCTGGCAGTCGGGCCGCGCGCCGGTCAGAACTTGTAATTCAACTGCACACCGGCGGTGCGCGGCTGATTGGTCGAGTAGCGCACGACCTGCGGCACGTTGAACTGGAAGCTCGTGTTGTTGGCGCTGATCAGTGCCACCTTGTTGGTGAAGTTGTCGACGAACAGGTGCACCGACCAATCGTCCTTCGCCAACGTCAGGCGGGCGTTGGCGATGGTGTAGCCGGGAAGCGTATAGCCGTAGTAGTACGCCACGTCGGTCGACGGACCGGTGTAGCTGCCCGACATGCGCCCCGTGAGCGTGTAGCCGCCGGCCAGCGGGCGGGTGTAGACCACCGCCGCACTGGCGCTGTCCTCGGCGACGTTGAGGATCGGCGCGGTACAGCCGGCCGCCGACTGGCAGTAGGCGTGGGTACCCGGCGCGACGATGGCCTGCGTCGTCAGGTAAGTCAGGTAGGCGGCGCTCGGGCTGGTGATCTTCGAATCCGTGTAGCTGCCGCTCAGGTTGACGCTCCACTCGTCCGTCAGCTTGGCGTTGATCTCGAGTTCCGGACCGAACGCGCGCCCGTCACCGGCGTTGTTGTAGAACTGGTATCCGCACAGCAACGTAAAGACCTGTTGTACTCCCTGCCAGCGGATGTAGTAGACGTCCCCATTGATGGTGAGTCGGTCGCCGAACAGCTTGGTCTTTTCTCCCACTTCGTAGTTCCAGACGCTGTCCGGACCGAAGCTCAGGGGACCCGGCAGGGCGCAGAACGGCGGTGAGGTCGGCGGCGGCAGAATCTGGTTGGCGCCACCGGGACGGAAGCCGCGCGCGATCGTGGCGTACAGGTTGAGGTCCCGGTTCGGCTCCCAGGACAGATTGACCCGAGGATTGAAGCCCTTGTCGCGCGCACGCGTGGTGGTGCCGTTGGCGAAGGCCGTCGGCGCATTCGGATTAGGACCATCGAAGCCCCAGGACACCTCATCCTGGCGGCTGTTGTACTTGTACCAGCGCACGCCCGCGGCGAGCTTCACCGTGTCGGTGAGTTTGTAAGAGCCGTCCGCGAACAGGGCGGTCTGGGAAACTGTGTACGGGTTCCACGACGTGAAGAACGAGGCGTCCGAGTACAGGTTCTGCGGAGTGGGCGCCTCGCCGGCGGGCAGCAGCGCCGCGTTGTTGCTGATCTCGTTCCACACCGAGCGCAGCTTGCTGTAGAACGCGCCCGTGACCCAGTGGAGCCGGCCGTCGTCGTGCGAGGTCAGGCGGATTTCCTGGGAGAACTGGCGCGACGGGTCGCGCTCGGAGTAGGGAATCGGTACGTAGGGCGTGCCGCCGTTGTTGGTGTAGTAGATCGACTGCGAGGCGTCCTGCGTCTGCCAGCCCAGACGGTCGAAGTAGGAGGACGCGCTGGTCAGATCCGCGAAGCCGACATTCGCGTTGATGGTCAAGCCGAAGATGTCGACGTCGTCGTGCACGCCCTCGCGCAGCGGGAAGCCCTCGTAGTGCGCCTGCGAGACCAATGACGGCGCCGGGCTGTTTGGCTGACCGTCGAGCAGGTCATAGCCGCCGAGGACGGTCGACTGCTTGAAGGCCATCGCCGTGATCGACAGGTCGTCCGTGGGCTGGAACAGTATCGTGGCGCGTCCACCGGACGTGCGCTGGTCGTTCGCGTTGCGGATCACGCTCACGGGCTTTACGGAGGACAGCGGCGCGGTATACGCCGGATTACCGAGCTGCAGCGGAAAATTCTGGCCGAGATTCACCAGATCAATCCAGCCGCTGCGATGCAGGTCGCTGCCCACGATGCGAACCGCGAGCTTGTCGCCCAAGGGCAGATTCAGCATGATCGCGCCGGACCAATTGTCGCCGCCGCCTTCGGTGTGCGAGCCGGTGGCCTGCACCGATCCCTCGAACTGGCCGAGCTTCGGCTGCGCGGTCACGACTTTGACCGTCCCGCCCATCGACCCGGACCCATACAGCGTTCCCTGCGGACCGCGCAGAACCTCGACCCGCTCGAGATCGTACAGATTCGGGTCGATGACGACCTTGCCCGATTGGGACAACGCCGGTGGGGACAGCGGAATCTCGTCGAGGTAGAAGCCCACGGTCGGTGCCGCGCCGCCATTGGACGCGAGGCCACGCGCCTCGTACTCGGTGAGGCCGGGTCCTGCGGACCGCATCGACAGGCCCGGCACGTCACGCGCGATGTCCTGCACGCTGGTGATGCCCGCGGCGGTCAATTGCGCCCCGGACAAGGCCGAAATCGAGATCGGCGTATCGAGGATCGTCGACTTGACCTTCTCGGCCGTGACCACGATCTCGCCGAGTCCGCCCTCGTCGGTCGACCCCGCGGGTGCCGCCGCATCGGCATGCGCGAGCGCCGAGAACGCCAGGCTGCCACCGATCGCGGCGCTACCGGCGCAACGCAGCATCCGCGCCAGCACGGAGTGTCTCTTACCCGCCACGATGGCGGCGGTGGAGTGCGATGGGTCTCTCGAACGGCCTTGGTCGCGCATGATGGACGTCTCCCCGAGCGGTATTGGTTTTGAACGAAGCCGCGTGCTCGAGCGGTTCGCATGCCTTTATATAGCGCATTTCCGCGCAGCCGTTGCAACTCCCTTGAATCGACCCGTGTTTCCGCACCACATCAATGCACCGTCGTGCGGCGCGCGCCCCATCGTGGTGCGCGCGGCACCGAATGTCGTATCCCCGCCACGGCGGGATCGTCGTATACGCGCTCGCCGATCGAAAGATAGGCTAGAGTCGGCCGTTGGCAACGTAGTCCCTGGAGAGAGCTGGCATGCGAATTTCACTGTCCTTGACGACCGTGCTCGGTGCACTGGCGGTCGGCGCCGCGATGCCGGCGAGCGCAGATTCCACCGTCATCAAGGCCGCGCATTACCTCGACGTGCGCGCGGGCAGGACGATTTCGCCCGCCGAAATTCTGGTCACCGACGATCGTATCGTGGCCGTCGGTTCGCACGTCGTGGCTCCGCGGGGCGCGCGCGTAGTGGACCTCGGCGCGCGCACGCTCCTGCCGGGATTGATCGACGCGCACGTGCACCTTTTCCTGCATCCCGGCGCCGAGGATCTGCAGACGGTGCAGGAGTCGGTGCCCGCACGCACGATCCTGGCGTTGAGCGCGGCACGGGAGGATTTGCTGGCTGGCTTCACGGCCGAACGCGACATGGGTACCGAGGGCGCCCACTCGGCCGACAGCGCGGTACGCGACGCGATCGACCGGGGTCTGTACCCGGGTCCGCGGTTGCGAGTGTCCGGGAACGCGATCGACATTCTCGGCGGCCATGAGGATGCGATTGCCTTCAACCCGGCGGCGCACGTGGCGTCGAACGCCGACTACGCGAACGACGCCGCGGATCTCGTGCGCGTGATGCGTGCGCAGCACAAGGAGGGGTCTGACTTCGCCAAGATCTACGAGACCGGTCCGGACGAGATTCGCGACGGAGATTTGCACACGCCTTTTCAATACACGGCAGCGCAACTGCGCGCCGCCGTGGAGGAGGCGGCACGGCTCGGTACCGTGGTCGCGGTGCACGCCACCGGCGAACCCGGCACGCACTACGCCGCCGAGGCGGGTGTGGCCTCGATCGATCACGCGCTGCAGTTGAGCGATGCGACGATCGCGTTGATGAGGCAGAAGCACATCCCGGCCGTGCCGACGCTGGCCTGGTACGAATTCTTCACGACCCACTCGCCGACGGCGGCCGAGAATGCCGCGGCCACCCGGATATACGAATACAAGGTCCGCGAATTCACCCGCCAGGTGCGAGCCGGCGTACCGTTCGCGGTCGGGTCCGACGTGGGACCGTTTCCGCACGGGACTCAGGCGCGCGAGTTCGAACTCATGGTGAAGTACGGCATGACGCCGCTCGCCGTGCTCCGGGCCGACTTGCTGGAGGGCGCACGGCTGCTCGGTTGGGGCGACTCGATCGGCCAGCTCGAGCCCGGTTTCTACGCCGACGTCATCGCCGTCGACGAAAACCCGTTGGAGCGCATCGAAACCCTGCGCCACGTGGCCTTCGTGATGAAGGGCGGAGTGATCGTCAAGTCTCCCGCCACAGGCTCCTAGTAAACCTCGCGCTGGTGCACACGGGACGGCGGCCCCGGGAATTCGCCGAAGGTGGCGATGCCCACCGGGTTGGAATTGCCGCCGGAAGCCGCCGACCACGGAAATTGCAGCCAGCTCGGTCCGCTCGCGGTGACGTTCACGGCGCCGTTGTGTCCGCTGCCGGGCGCGGCGAGGATCAGATTGAAGGCGCCCGCATTGGCGGTGGCCGAGTAGCGGGTGGTGGCGGGTGCCGCACACCCCGCGCCCGATGCACCGGGTGAGCCGCTGTCGCGCACGCAGGTCGACCCGGCGGTGAGGTTCTGCTGGTAGCCGCTGAAGGCGATGTGCGGCGCGACGGTGCAGCTGTCCCCCACATTGGTGGCGAAGCCGACGGTGCTGCCGACGTAATACTGCACCGCAAGCCCCATGGGCAGATCCAACAACTCGGAGCCGAGCGCGTTGCGCAAGGCGAGTCGGCCGTAATACTGCGTGGCGCCGGTGCTGAACGGAATCCCGCCGCCCGCGCCGAATACGATCGGGTTGTTCGCGGCGACGCCGTCCAGATCGATGACGTTCTGTGACAGCGTGATGTTGGCGCTGAACGGTGCCACCGGCGTGCCGCGGGCGACCGCGATGCCGCTGCCGGCGCCATAGGTGAGCGACACCACGCCCCCGCCGCGGTCCGCGATCGCGGGGTCCGCGCTCGTCGGCGGCAGCCCCGACAGGTCCAAGGCCGCGCTCGCCGGTGTGGACGCATACGCCCGCCCGGTCAGCGACTGGTTGCTGAGTCGCATCAGCGCGCCGGTGTAGTTCTGCGTGGTCGCTCCACCGACCGCCTGGGCTGTCACGGTGATCACCGGTGCGACCGTGTACGTGAACGGCTGGCCCAGGTAGGTGAATCCCCCGGCGGAACACGCGGTGCCGAACACGGGCGTGTTGAGTGCGGCGGCGAAGCTCGCCGGTACGAACCGACCGACGTTGGCGCTCGCCGTGCCGGTCACCGCGCCGCTGCCGAGGTAATTCGCGACGCCCGGGGTCAAGGTGACGATGCCCACCTCGGGCCAGCTGAAGCTCGTGCCGGTGGCCACGCCGGCGCTGAAGGCGCCGAAGCTGCCGGCCACGGCAGGGTCGTGCCCGCCGACGGGTAGCACCAACGAGGGCGTCAGTGCGACCGCGGCCGGCGAGCTCTCACGGCCGAAATTGGGCGTCGCCGCACCCTGGTAGTTGAGCGCGGTCACGGTGGCGCTGAAGGCCTGGCCGGCGCCGAGGAAGACCGGGCCGCTGGCGGTGGCGGCGGCCGGATTGGCCGTGCCGTTGCCCGTCGCCTGGATGTTGGACAGCGTCAACGTATACGGCTGTACCACGAACTGGCCCGCACCCATCATGGCGTTCGCCGACGGCGTGCCGTTGGCAAGTGGTAGCGCATAGCGAAACGCGAGCGTGATCTGGCCGGCGTCCGAGTAGGCGAAGCTGAACGGCGCCTCGGCGTTGGCCGTGCTGAATGTGAGCGGCACCGTCGTATAGCTCGTCACGCCGCTTGCAGGATTCGCCGCAATGTTGGTCGAGGCGCCGTTGTTGGTGAGCCGCAGGCTCTGGCCCGCGGCGCACGTGCCGGGGTTGTTGCACTGATATGCCACCCCGACATTGACGGTCTGCCCGCTCGCGAACGTCGCCGTGCAGGCGCCCGTCTGCGTGTCGGTGCGCACCGCCTGCAGGGCCAGCGCCTGGGTCGACGCCAGCCCGGCACGCTGGGTCCCGATCAGCAC
The DNA here is from genome assembly GCA_027459765.1 of Gammaproteobacteria bacterium. GTDB lineage: Bacteria > Pseudomonadota > Gammaproteobacteria > Steroidobacterales > Steroidobacteraceae > Bog-1198. Next base: position 25,679 of record DAIDHD010000071.1, read on the forward strand.
CGGCACATTGGCGCCATTCGTGAAGCGGAACCCGGACGGCACGAAGGTGAGCGGCAGATCCTCGCTGGCGAGCGCCGTGCCGGTGGACGTGCTCGCCGTGCCGTCGCTCGCCGTGAGCGTCACCGTCTCGGGATAGGTGTCTCGCAGCGCGAACACGGCCGTGCCGGCGTCGCTCGCTGCGAAGGAGTACGTGGCCGTACCGCCGTTGGAAGGCCCGGCGATGAACGAGCCGGAGCCCGCTGCGAGGCTCCAGTCGCCGTGTCCGGTGCTGGTGTGCAGCGTGATCGTGCCGGTGGCCGCGATGGTCCGGTGCAGGGAGTCGTGCGCGCTGACCGTAACGCTCGCCGGCTGGCAATTCACCGCGGTCCCGGGCGTGGTCACGGCATAGTGATCCGGCGGCGGAATGACCACGTCCATTGCCAGCACGACGATGTTGCGATTGGCCGGCAACGTCACCGAGGCCACCGTCTTGGCCGTGTTGAGCGTGAACGAGTAGCCGTAGATCATCACCGGCGCGGGACAACCCAGCGGACCGGTCTGACCGCTCGATCCGACTCGATAGGCCATCGACGCGAGGACGGTCTGCCCCGCCGGCGTCGAGCTGACGCACCAGTCGCTGAGCGACTGCGTGAAGGAGTCGGTCGAGCCGTCGGTGTATTTGACCTTGAAGGTACCGGTTTGCGCGCCGTTCACCGCCGCGCCCAGCACGTTCAAGGTGGCATAGCTGCCGGTCGGCAGGGCGATCGTGGTCGACGATACCGCGCTCGCCGCGCCGGCGTCGCCCAACGGAAACGTCATGCCATTCCAGTTGACGCTTGCGCCGGCGAGGTTCTTCGAGTACGCGTTGCCGTCGTTGTCGAATCCGCCGTTGACGGTCGGGCTGCCGTCGTATTGGAACGCCCAGACGTTGAAGTAGCCGCTCAAGTCGACGAGCACGGCGTTCGCGCCTGCGAGCAGCGGTGCCAGCAGCAGTTGGGCCGCGAGCAGCCAGGTCGTGCTTCGCTTGTTCATGAGGTGGCGTCCGTCAGGGTGGCGCTCACCACGCGGCGTACGTACCCCGGCTCGCCGTAGGTGCCGTAGATGGCGGACGCCTTCAGCACGAACGCATTGTTGGTGCTGGTTCCGTTCTGATACGCCGTGGCGGTGCAATTGACCTGCACCTGGAAGCCGTTGAGGGCGCCCTCGGTCAGCGACAACGTCGTGGCCGCCGGGCAGCCGCCGTTCAGCGCGCGGTACGCGCCCCATTCGATGCCGGCATTCGCCGCGGCGAGCGCCCGCGCCTGCAACAGTCCCGACGTCACGGCCTGTTGCTGGCCGAGACCGGCGCGTACGCCCACCAGCGCGAGTGCGCCCAGCACGACCAGGAGGAACAGCGCCGGTACCAGCGCAAAGCCGCGCGCTCTCATGGTGCGTTCACCAGCGGCACCTCGTGCAGCAGTTGCACGGATTCGCCGCTCTGTGTGAGCGCCAAGGTCAGAGTCGCGAGCGCGTTCCGCTGTGCGGTGCCGGCGGAAAACGCGAACGAACAGGCGCTGACGTCGTTGGCGACGCGCGCCGCACTGGCGCCCGCCGCCTGCAGGGCGGCGGCGCTGGTGGGTTGCGTCGCCGCAATCGCGTAGCCCGCATAGCGGCTCAGCGTGCCGGCGTTGGTGTCGCAGAGGTAGCTCACCGGCCCGGCGACCAGGTAGACGCGCTTCTGCGGCGACCCGTAGGCGAACTGAAACGCCGGGTTGAGCGTCACCAGATTCTGGTTGGCGGACGCGCCGGCGGTGATCGTGATGGTGGTCCCCGGCGGCGTGATCACGTGGGCCATCTGGTAGGCGTCCGCTCCCGGTACGCCCACGTTGTAGATCGCGAGGTAGGCCGTGGAGGAGGACCACGGCAGCGTCAGCTGGGTGAACGGCACCGAGGTCGCGAAGGCGCCGTCCGCCGTCGTGAAATCCAGTGTCAGCGCGGCGTTCGCCAGAGGACCGCCATCGACGTAGCGGGCGCCGTCGATGGTCGCGAGCATCTCGAGCGCCGTCACCGACCCGCTGCTGGTGATGCGCACGCTGTTGGGCAGCGCGGCGCGCAGGTCGCGCCCCATGAAGCGCAGGGCGCTCTCGGCGTCGTCGGTGAGCTGGGCGCGCCGCGTCTGCGCCGTGTAGCCCTCCAGAGGCGCGACGATGAACATCGCCATGAAGGCCACCACCACCGCGCCGACCGTGATGGTCACGGCAAGCTCGATCAGCGTGAATCCCCGGCTGCGGTGACGAATCATGATCAATAGTTGGTGCGGTAGCCGGAGAGCGTGACGCTCACGCCCGGATTGGCGGTCACCGTGACGTCGATGCGGCGCGCGGCCGCGGCGGCGATGCCGGGCAGCGCCGTGGTGGTGCTCACCGCGACGCTCACGGTGTAGCCCGCCAGTGTCGGTATGGCGTTGCCGAACTGATCCCGCGCGCCCACGTCGGTCAGTCCGGCGTATTGGTCGACGAGGTCCCAACTGCCACGCCCCGTGTTCGGCGGCGTGCCATTCGGGTCCACCACCCAGCGCTGCGTGATCTCGTCGAGGTAGGCCTGGGCGATCGCGACCGCCTGTTGCTGCAGGAGTGCGTCGGCGCTGCGACTCGCGAACGTGGCGAATGCCCCGAGGACCGTGGTGGCCGCGACCGCGACCAGCGTGATCGCCACCACCAGCTCCACCAGCGTGAATCCCCGTTGGCGCCGCATCACTGCACCGCGACGAGCCCGGTAACAGCGTCGACGTTCACGCCGCGCCCGCCGACGGTGATGGTCGTGGCCGGAGCGCTCGACAGGCCGCCCTGGGTGTTGAAGGTGAACGTGCCGACCGGGGCGACGATCTCGCCGCTGGGTGCGCTGCCGGCGAGCGCGGCGCCGTCCGCCGCCAATACCGGCGTCGACCAGCTGGTATCGGCCGGATTGCAGGCGTTCGTGGCGCCCGCCTGTTGGGTGGCGGCGTACCCGGTCGAGCTCAGCACCAGTCGTGCAGGGCAGCCGCTCGCGACCGCCGCCTTGGAGGTCGCGCGCAACGCCGTCGCGAGTTCGTCGGCGTAGCCGCGGTCGCTGAAGGTGGACTGATCGAAGAAACGTGGTCCCAGGGCGGCGGCGAGCACGCCCACGACCGCCATCACGATCACGAGCTCCGCGACCGTGTAGCCGCGGATCGCCTGCCCAGGATCTGCCAGGTGACGCTGCGTCTTCATGACTCGATTCCTCGCCGGGCGAGGCCATCGAGGCGGGATCATTCCCGCCTCCGACCCGTCCGTCGACCGCTCAGCAGCCGGTCGTCGTCGCGCTCACCGTGGGCGTGAGTCCCGGCCCCGTGGGCGGCGTGTAGCTGACCGAGCAGGTGCCCGGCGCGCCGACCTTCTGCCAGGTGGCGGTCCCCGAGGCGCTCGTGCCCGGCGTGACGGTGAAGTCAGTGGCGTTGGTGTTCACCGCATTGGAGATTCCGGTGGAGGACGCGTCGGGATAGTTGTTGAGCAACGTGACGGTATTGCCTTCCATCAGCACACTGGCGCTGCTCTGGCTCGCCATCGACATGCCGCGCGCGAGCGCGGCGGCACTGCGCACGCTGCCCGCGAGAGCGTTCACGGTGGCGGTGCGAGCGGTCGAGTCGAGCGAGATGAAGCGGGGCACGGCGAATGCCGCCAGGATGCCGAGGATGACGATGACGACGACGAGTTCGATGAGGGTGAAGCCGCGCGAGCGGGAGCGATTCATGGGAGCCTCCGTGCGCGAACCACTCGCGCCGTTCCCCCGGGAATATCGGAAGGCCGGCGTGCGCCTTGACCCTGCTTTAAGGGTTTCTCGCAGGTCTGTGAAGCGGGTCACTGCCGGCGCCCGGGCTACCCCGTGTGCCCCACCTTGGCGATCATGTTCCACATCGGCAGGAATACCCCGAGTGCCAGTATCAGCACCATGGCCCCGACCACCACGATCAGGAGTGGCTCGATCAGGGCGGTCAGGTTGCGCAGCCGATAATCGACTTCACGCTGGTAGAAACCGGAGATCTCGCCGAGCAGCCGGGTCAATTCCCCGGTCTCTTCGCCCACGTGCATCATCTGCAGCACCAACGGCGGGAAGATGCCGGAGGTCGTCGCCGCCCGGCTCAAGGACTCGCCGCGCTCGACCGCATCGCGCAGGCGCAATACCCGCTCGCCGAGGTACTCGTTGCCGGCGGATCGCGACAGCAGCGTCAGCGCCTGGATCATCGGCAGGCCGGCATCGAGCGACAGGGACAGCGAGCGCGTCACGCGGGACAGCACCGACTGGTGCAGCAGCGCGCCGATCACCGGGATGCGCAGCTTGGCGCGGTCCCACCGGAACCGGCCCGAGGGCGTGCCGACGTAGTGCCGCGCGGCCACGATCGCCGCCACGGTCGCCGCCAGAATGGCCGCCCCGTGCGTGCGCACGAAGGCGGAGATGCCCATGATCGCGAGGGTCGGCCAGGGAATGTCGTTGCCCAGCACCTTGAAGAGGGGCGCGAAGCGCGGGATCACGAATACGGTGATCACGGCGCCGGCGAGCGCGATCATGACCACCACGATCAACGGATAGCGCATGGCGGCCTTGACGCGGTCCTGGACGTCCTGGTCCTCGGCCATGTACTCGCAGAGTCTCAGGAAGGCGTTCTCCAGGGTGCCGGTCGACTCGCCGATCCGCACCAGACTCACGAACAACGGCGCGAAGATCTCGGGATGTCGCGCCAGCGAGGTGGCGAGGTCGCGCCCGGACTCCAGGTTTTGCAGCACGTCGTACAGCGCGTCGCGCAGGTCGGCATTGTGCGTGGATTGCGCCACGCCGCGCAGGCCGCGTAACAGGGGAAGTCCCGACTTGGTGATCGAGTACATCTGCCGCGAGAACAGCAGCAGGTCGGCGTTCTTCGGACGGCCCGCGCCGAGCCGCCGCATGAACTGGTCGAGCTTGATCCGTCCCGCCGGCTCGACCTCGATGTGCAGCGGCGTGATTCCGAGGGTGATGAGCCGTGTCGCGACGCCGTCGGCGTCCTCGGCATCGAGTCGGCCGGTGATCAGGTCGCCGCGGCTGGATCGACCGCGATAGCGAAACGCCGACACGCGTCAGGCCCGCTGGGCGAGCAGGCGTTCGACGCCCTGCTCGGTGAGCGCCGGCGCGCCGTCCTCGGCGGCGGCCGGAGCCGGCTGATCGTCGATGAATTCCTCTAAACCGCTGCCGACCGCCATGGCCTCCGCCAGCGTCGTCACGCCGGCGAGCGCGAGGTCGATGGCGCCCTGTGCGAGCGGACGGTAGCTGTCGCGGGCGCGAGCGGCCTGCGCGAAGCCCGCCAGATCGCCGCGACGCGCGTATTCCGCCAGCGGGCGGTCGATCTCCAGCATCTCGTATACCGCCACGCGGCCCCGGTAGCCGGTGAGGTTGCAGTAAGTGCAGCCCGCGCCGGCCCGCAGGACCGTCCGGTCGATCTCGATGTCCGGGCGGCAGCTCGCGAGCCAGGCGAGCTGATGCGGTTCGGCTGGTATCGGTTGCGCGCAATCCGGGCAGATCCGACGCACCAGGCGCTGCGCGACCACGCCGTGCAGTGCCGAGGCGATCAGGTATCCCGGCGCGCCCATGTCGAGCAGACGGTGCACCGTCGCCAGTGCATTGATGGTGTGCAGGGTCGAGAACACCAGGTGTCCGGTCATCGCGGCGCGCATGCCGATCTCGACCGTTTCACGGTCACGCATCTCCCCGACCAGGATGATGTCCGGATCCTGGCGTAGCACCGTGCGCAGCACGCGCGCGAAGTCCAGCCCGATCTTCGGGTTGACCTGTACCTGGGTGACCCGATCGAGCCGGTATTCGACCGGATCCTCCGCGGTGATGATCTTCACGCCGGGACGGTTGATGTGATTGAGCGCGGCGTACAACGTGGTGGTCTTGCCGCTGCCCGTGGGGCCCGTGACCAGGACGAGGCCGGCGGAGCGCTCCACCAGCCGCCGAAAGCGTTCCTCGGTCTGCGGAGCCATGCCCAACGCCTCGAGACTGAGGTGGCCCGCGTCCTGGTTCAGCAACCGCATCACCACCGATTCACCGAAGGCGGTCGGCAGGGTGGCGAGGCGCACGTCCATGGCGTGCTCCCGGACCCGCACGCTGAAGCGGCCGTCCTGCGGCAGCCGCTTCTCCGCGATGTCGAGTCCGCACATGAGCTTCAGCCGCGTCACCAGCGCGCTCGCCACGCGCCGGCCCTCGATGATCTGTTCCTGCAGTACGCCGTCGACCCGCAGCCGAACACGCAATTTGTCCTCGCCCGGCTCGATGTGGATGTCGGAGGCGCGCGCCTGCACGGCGTCCTGGAACATCGTCTGCAGCAGCTTCAGGACCGGCGCGTCGGGCGAGCCCTCGTCGGCCTGCATCTGCTCCAGGTCCACGTCGCCGGCGTTCAGATCGTCGCGCACGGCCTCGGCGAGACTGGCGATCTCGTCGGTCTGCCGGTAGACGGTGTCGATGGTCTTGAGGAAGTCCGACTCGCCGAACAGCGCGAGCCGCAGCGGCTGCTTGAGCCGCGTCTGCAATTCATCGTAGGCGTGCAGATCGGAGGGGTCGGCCATGCCCACCAGCAGACCGCGTGCATCGCGCTGCAGTACCAGCGCCCGGTAGCGGCGCGCGAGCGGTTCCGGCAGCAGCTTCACCGCATCGCGGTCGATGCGCACCTTCTTCAGGTCGACGAAGGGCACCCCCAGGTGCCGGGAAAGGAACTCCAGCAGCGACCCTTCCGACACGAAGCCGAGGTCGGCGAGTACCCGCCCGAACTTGCGCCCGGAGCGGCGCTGCTCGGCAAGCGCTTGTTCGAGCTGCTGCTCGCCGATCACGCCCTCCTGCAGCAGCAGCTCGCCGAGACGGATCTTGCGCTTCACGCTCATGCGTCGTTGCCTCTCAGCGCATCGGCGCCGTGGATCCCGGATCGAGGGCGTGCGGCCCGGCGAGCGAATCACGCGCCGCCGACGCCATTTGCTGCTCGGAGTCGATCACGACCGGCCGCAACAGGATCACCAGTTCGGAGCGCACGTCGCTGCGCTGCTGGCTCTTGAACAGGTTGCCGACCACCGGCAGGGAGGACAGGCCGGGCAGGCCGTAGTCCTGCGACTGGCGCGTGTTCTGCATGAGGCCGCCGATCACGACCAATTGCCCGGTCTTGGCCTTGACGATGCTGTCGGACTCGCGGATCTGGCTGAGCGCCAGGGGAAGGTTGTCGGTCTGGCCGCCAGCGCTGACCTGCTGGTTGTTCTGCGTCACCTGACTGACGGTCGGGTGGATGTGCAGGATGACTTCGCCGTCGGCGGAGATCTGCGGCGTCACGTCGAGCGCCACGCCCGAGAAGAACGGCGCCAGATTCACGTTCAGGTTAGTCGCCGAGGCGGTGCCTACGACGGTGTTGCTCGACACGCCGGTGACGAAATACTGGTCGGATCCGGCCTTGATCACGGCCTTCTGGTTGTTGAGCGTCGACACCCGCGGGCTCGACAGCACGCGCGTCCGGCCCTGGGTCTGCAGAAGCTCGATGTAGGCGGCGAAGTCTGCGGTGTTCACCGCGAGTGCGAACGCGCCGCCGAGGGTGTTGGTCACGGTGCTCGCCGCCGGGTTGCTGCCCGGTGACAGCGTGATTGGGTTGGACGGCTGGTTGAGCAGGCTGCCGGAGTTGAAGCCGTTCTGCGGTCCGGTCGCGAAGCCCCCGTAGGTCTGCGCGCCATTGCGACCGAGCGCCGCCCAGTTGATCCCGGACTGGAAGGCCTTGGACAGCTGCACCTCGACGATCTTCGCCTCCAGAACCACCTCGCGGGTGGACACGGCCTGGATCTGGTCGAGAAAGCTCTGCGCATCGCGCAACTCATGGGGGGTTGCGCGGATGGCGACCAGGCCCGACGAGGAATTCACCATCACCATCCGGCCGCCGTCGGTTCCGACCAGTGCTCGCAGGCTCACCTCGAGGCCGTGCCAGAAGTCCGACGAGGAACGCGTGGAGATGCTGGTGCCGCTGATCTCCTTGACTTGCGTGGACTGCTTGCCGGCACCTTCCGCGAATACCAGTCCCGGCGGCTCGCTGAGCCCGCCGGAGGGTCCGATACTCGGCATGCCTTGGCCGTTCGCCATCTGCAGGGCGTTGGCGGCCGCGCCTTGGTCCTCCTGTCCCGATTCCACCCAGGTCCGCGACGTGCCGCGCCGCTCCAGGTCGATGTAGTTGATCTGGAAAATCCGCGTCTGCAGCGTCTGCCCGGAGATCAGGAACCCGCTCGACATGCGGCGAAAGTCGTATCCGTAGGCGTCGCGGACGGCTTCGAGCACTTCCGGCACGGTGACGTTCTTCAACTTCAAGGTGATCGTGCCGGAGACCCCGGGCTCGAGCACCACGTTGTAGGGCGTGCCCTCGACCAGCATGTCGAAGAAGCGGCGCGCCGGCGAATCGACGACGGCGATGTCGAAGCGTTTCTCTTGCGCGTGCACCACCGCGCTCGAGGCGCACAGCAGCAGGATCAGGAGCCAGTGGCGGGCGGGATGCATGGTCAGTTGTCTCCGGTCGTCGTCCGCGGCGGCGCGGACGAGGGTTTCTTGAAGCCTTCCGCCGGCGGTTCGAGCCGCAGCTCGGCGGTCGATTCGCCGCGCCGTACGAGCACGCGGTCGTCGAGTATGGCGAGCACGGTGTACGGACCGACCCGATCGCCGACGTGCACCACCGTGTCGTCGAGGATGGCCGAGGGTTGCTCGCCGAACCGTCGGATGCCGGTCAGTGCGGGCCGTCGCTCGACGGGCGCCGCGGTGTGCGTCACCGGGAGAGGCGGGCGCATCGGATCGCGCGGCGCGTCGGCGCAGACCCGGCCGGCGACGGCCGACAGCGTCAGAGCGGCGGCGGTGAGCCAGCGGATTCTCATAGATCGATCCAGTCGCGCGACAGGCTGAGGGCGCCCACGATCAAACGGGCGCGGTTGGTCGGGTACGCGGCACTGGCGAGGTCCAGCCGTCGCCACTGCAGTCGCCAGGGCAGTTGCTCGAGCGAACCCAGGTAGGCCTCGATGCCGGCATAGTCGCCCTCGACGACGATCTCGACCGGATGCAGGTAGGGGCCCGGATCGAGGTCCGGCGCGGCATCCGCGGTCGCGGCGGGCGTTGCGGCCTGCGTCTGCGCCTGCGGCGCCCGCGACAGGCTCTCCACCGGCAGGTTGCGCAGGCTGATCAAGCGCAGCCCGTGCTGCCGGTCGAGCATTTCCCGCAACATGTCGGCGACGCGATCAGGCGCGACATAGTCGCTCGCGAGCGTCCGCAATTGCGCATCGAGCTCCGCGACGCGGCTGCGCAGGGCGCGGTTGCGGTTCGCGGCTACGACAGTCGGGTCGCTTTGGTCGACGCGGTCGAGCCGCTCGATCGCAGCGAGCTGCGCGTGGAATTCGGCGAGGCGTGCCTGCGCCGCGCGCGCGCGCCTGTCCAGAGGATCCATCAGCAGCAGCTGCCAGGCGACGTACACCAGGGCGATTGCCGCGGCGAATATGATCCCGCGCTCGCGCAACGACAGCGCATCGATGCGCTCCGCGAGAGCCGAGAGTCGCGCCGTCGGTGCCCCCAGGTTCATCGCGGCGGCTCCGCATCGGGCTTGTCCGCGGCGGGCAGCGCGAGGTCGGGACCCTGGACTTCGAACACCCATTGCGCCGGCGCCGCGTCCGGCGCGGCCCGGCGGATGTCGAGGCGGTCGAGGCGCACGCCGGCGAGCGCCGATTCGCCGGCGAGCCCGCCGATGAACGACGGCACCAGCGAGGAATCGGTGGTGGCACCGCGCAGAGCGAGCTCGCCGGGTCCCGCTCCCATCGCCAGCCGGGTCAACCACAATCCCTCGACACCGCGCGCCGCGAGCGCCCGCATCCGGGCCGCGAATCCCGCGTGGATTCCGGGGTCGCCATTCCGGATGGAGCCGATCGCCCGCTCGCGGGCGTCGATCTGCGCGCTGAGCATCTTCGCCTCGGCGTCGAGCTGCGCGAGGCTGCGGCCGGGGCGAACCGAGGCACTGGCCCTGCCCGCCAGTTCCAGAGCGTTGTCCTGCTGCCGCTGCAGTGCCTCGAGCGAGCGCTCGACACGGCGGGCGCGGGCGCCGGCGAATGCGGCCATGCCTGCCAACGCCACCGCAAACACCAGGATGGCGACCGCCATGGCGCGCGCCGAGAACAACCGGCGTTGCGCTCCGAAGATCGGCTGGTGCAGGTTGACCTGCTGTTCGAGGAGGACGCTGCTCATAGCGTGCGTTGCTGCCGGCGCATGGCGGCGCCGACGGCGAGGATGCAATCGTCCTGCAGGACGGGATCGATCGGCGTGCTGCAGACGAACGTCCGGTTAAGGTCGATGGACTCGACTTTGAGCCCACTGTCCGCGTGCAGCCGCTCGGTGAGCTCGCGCGCGGCGTCCGTACAGCTCGATATGGCCACGCGCGTGATCGGCGGCTGGTCGAAGTGACGCTCGTAGTAGTCGAGGGATCGCTGCAATTCCAGTGCGATGGCGCCGGGGTCGGGCGCCGGATCCGCGCCGGGCGAGGCGCGCATTGCCATCTGGCGCGACAGGTAGAACGTGCGGCCGCGAACCAGCACGATGGTGGCCGCCCGCTCCACCACGTGCAGCATCGCTATGCCGGCCGTGCTATCGGGAAGCGCGGCTGCCAGGTTCCGCAGGCACAGCTCCGGCACGTCGACCACGTCGAAGTCGGGCACGCCGGCGAGCCCGGCGGCGTGCCGCGCGACCGTCTCACGGCGCGCGGCGACCGCGTACAGCGTTCGCCCCTGTCCGCCCCGATTCTGCGGCGGCAGGTCGAACACGTCGATCACGGCGTCCTCGACCCGAAAATCGATGATCTCCTTCAGCCGCCAGCGCATGGCGGCGCGCAGTTCCGCGGGCGGCACGTCCGGCGCCTCCACCAGCGCGAGGCGATAGTCCTCCGGCTGCAGCACCGTGCTCAAGGGCAGGCGGGGCATGCGTGCGGCGCGCAGGGCGGCGGCCACGGCCTCCTGGCCTCGCGCGGGATCGAGCGGCAAGCGCTCGCAGCGCTCGACGGACACCGTGTCACGAGTGCGGCGCACTACGGCGAGCGCGACATGGTCGCCCTTGAGGGCAATACCTATCCGTCCTCCGTCCTCGGTGGTCTTCCTGGCCAATCCAAACATGCGACGCTCCGTACCGATCCGGGCGAGTCCGGTCGCCCGTTGCGCCTCATTTAACGGAAGACGGTCGGAAAACTTGATTGCGTCGTGGTGTGTACGGGCGGTTTTTCCGCTCGATTGTGATCCGGATCCCGCGTGTTGCGGCGCAAAAATGCCGCTCACCCGGCGCGCCGTCAGGTCGTACCGGCCTCGTGCGCAGCCCAGGCGGCGCGTCCCCGTTCCCAGTTACGGCCGTCGAACGGCACGATCGTCAGCGAGGTGATCGTGGCCGAGTCGACGCAGCGCACGTTGACGCTGATCCCGTCGGGGTGCGATCGGGGAACGTAGAACGACTTGACGCCGCAAATCCGGCAGAAGCGGTGCCGGGCAACACCGGTGTTGAAAGTGTAGGTGGCCAGGAACTCGTCGCCGTGGATCAGCCGGAAGCTGGCCGCGGGAACGATGAGGTGCAGATAGCCGGATTTGGAGCAGATGGAGCAGTCGCACTCCGCCGCCTCGACCGCCGCCGGCGCGAGAACCTCGAAGCGTACCCGCCCGCAGTGGCAGCCGCCGCGATGGACTACGACGTCGCTCGCGGCGCCCATTCGCTCAGCGTTTGTGTTCCTGCGCCGCGAGGTCATCGACCAGCGCGAGCAGCCGTTCCGGTCCCTTGGCCGAGGCGACGTCGGCGACGTACTTGCCGTTGACCACGAACGTCGGCACCCCTTCGACCCGGTAGCGCAGGCCGAGCTGCTCAGCCCGCTGCAGCGCCGTCTCCACGTCGAACGAGTGGAATGCCTTGTCGTAGGTCTCGTCGCTGATGCCGAAGTGGCGCAGGAAGACGGCCTGCACGTGCTCGTCGCCGGCGAGATTGCTCGGATCCGGCGCCACCAGCGGATCGCCGTTGACGTGGATCTCGCGAAAGATTTCCGTGTGCAGCTGATCGATCTTGCCGAGGCTTTGTACCGCGTAGTACAGCCGTGCGGTGGCCCGGTGGGTGTCCTGCCACATTACCGGCACGCGCACGAAGGTGACGTACGAGGGCTTGGTCTTCTTCCACGACTCGATCAGCGGATCGAGCGCGTAGCAGTGCGGACAGCCATACCAGAAGAACTCGAGCACCTCGACCTGGCCGGCGGGCACCGAAGTCGGCTGCGCCGGCACGATGCGGGTGTAGTTCACGCCTTCCTGCCACGGCGATTGGGCGGGCGTCGCCGCCGCGGCCGTGCTGGTCGTCGCCGCGATGGTCGATGCCACCGCCGCGAGCATCGGATTACGGGCGGCGGTGTCACCCGGGGCGTCGTCGCCCTTGTCGCCCGTTTCGGCATCGCTGCGCGCGAGTCTGGCGACGTCCGCGGCCGCCTTGTCGTTGGCGCTCGCCGGTCGCGCGGCCTTGATCGTGCCGGTCACCCGTGCCCCGCCGCCGTCGACGGACGCGCCGGGCTCCGCTTGGCGGCCGCAGGCGGCCACGATCAGGCACAGCCCCAGCCACGCGGTGCGCGCAGCGGAGAGTCGCATCAGCGCATGCCCTGTACGTACGAGGCCACGTCGCGCATCTGCTCCTGGCTCAGCCGCTTGGCGATGGTCTGCATGATGCCGTTGGGCCCGGTGCCGCGGGCGCCGGATGCGTAGTCGGTGAGCTGTTTCATCACGTACACCGAGTGCTGCCCGCGCAGCGCGGGAAACTTCGCCGGCTCGTTGCCGGCCCCGGTCGGTCCGTGGCACGCCATGCAGGCGGGGATGCCGTGCGCCGCATCGCCACCGCGATACAGCTTCTCTCCGGCCTTCCAGTAGGTCGGATCCGCTTCCAGGCCGGTGTTCTTCTGCGAGTCGAAGTAGGCCGCGAGGTCGGCCATGTCCTGCGGACTCAGCGCCATGGCGTTCGGCATCATGATCGGATTCTGCCGCTTGCCTTCCTTGAAGTTCTTCAACTGCTCGGCGATGTAGCCCGCGCCGAGGCCGGCGAGGCTCGGCCACTCCGGATTCACGCTGTTGCCGTTGGCGCCGTGACAGGCCTGGCACACGACCGATTTGGTCGCGCCGGCCTGGGCGTCGCCAACGGGGATGGCCGCAGTTGCGGCCGGCATGGCCGCGTTGCCGACGAGTCCGCCCGAGATGAGAGCCGCAATAATCCACACGCGCTTCATGATCGCCTTTGCCCCGTGAGCTGAATGTGACCTTCGGAAAGGCCGTAAATTGTACACTACAGGCAATCCACTGCGTCCAAGTGGCGGCTGCCCGCGTGTTTCCCAACGTGAAATTTCTGACAAGTGCCGCGGAGGCGCGCCAGCTCACGCCTGACGTGGGGCGCGAGATCGCCTTTGCCGGCCGCTCGAACGCCGGCAAATCGACTGCGATCAACGCCATCACGGGCCGCTCCGGCCTCGCCCGGGTGAGTCGCACCCCGGGACGGACGCAGCTCATCAATTTCTTCGAGGTCGGGGCCGGCGAGCGTCTGGTGGATCTTCCGGGTTACGGCTATGCCAAGGTGCCCGACAAGGTGCGAGCGCGCTGGACGGCGCTGCTCGAAAGGTATTTCGAGGAACGCACATCGCTCGTCGGGCTCGTGCTCATCGTCGACGGGCGTCGCGGACTCAAGGAACAGGACGTGATCATGCTGGAGTGGGCGTTGCGCCGCGGCCGGCGCGTCCACGTGCTGCTCACCAAGGCCGACAAGCTGACCCGCAGCGAGGCCGATCGCGTGTTGCGCGACACCCGCGGCGCCTGCGGGGATTCCGGTGTGACGGTGCAGCTTTTCTCCGCGCACGCCAAGCAGGGCGTCGAAGAGGCCCGCGGGCTCATCGCGGAGTGGCTTGCGCTCGATCACGGGATGAATTAAAAAGTCCCCGGTGGTCGCTTGGCAGCAGCCACCGGGGAAGACCAACCCGGCATGGGGATGACAAACCGGGTCTTCCCGCTCAGGGAGAAGAGCGGGGAGCATCGGATGCTCGTTAGGTTAGATGGGGGTGGTGACGGAAAGTTCCACCCCTTCGTCGAGCTTTTTTGCGGCGGCGCTGCGGCGAGATTGGAATCGGCTTAATCTCGCGTGCCGTGAGTCAGTGCGCCTCGTCCCAGTTTCTACCGATTCCCACGTCCACCTTTAGCGGTACCGCGAGTTCGCCGGCGCTCGCCATGCGGGCGCGCAACTCGCCGGTCAACTCGGCAAGCGCGCCGTCCGCGCACTCGAGCACGAGCTCGTCGTGGACCTGCATGATGAGCCGCGCCGGCAGCTTCGACTCGCCGAGCCACCGGTCGACGTCGATCATCGCGCGCTTGATGATGTCGGCCGCCGTCCCCTGCATCGGCGCGTTGATGGCGCTGCGTTCCGCGTACTGCCGCTGGGCCTGGTTGCTCGAGCGTATGTCGGGCAGGTACAGGCGCCGCCCGTACAGGGTTTCTACGTAGCCGAGTTCGCGCGCCTTCACGCGCGTCTCCTCCATGTAGCGCTTCACCCCGGGGTAACGCTCGAAGTACAGATCGACGTAGCGTTGCGCCTCGCCGCGGCCGATGCCGAGCTGCCGCGCCAGCCCGAACGCCGACATGCCGTAGATAAGGCCGAAATTGACGGCCTTGGCCGAGCGCCGCTGCTCGGTGGTCACCTCTGCGAGCGGCACGCCGAGCACCTCGGCCGCCGTCGCCTGGTGCACGTCGCGATCTTCCGCGAAGGCGCGCTTGAGGCTCTCGTCACCGGACAGATGCGCCATGATCCGCAGTTCGATCTGCGAGTAGTCCGCCGCCACGATGGAGCAGCCGGGAGGCGCAACGAAGGCCTGGCGGATGCGCCGCCCCTCCGGCGTGCGGATCGGAATGTTCTGCAGGTTCGGATCCGTCGAGGAAAGCCGGCCGGTCGCCGCCACCGCCTGGTGATACGAGGTGTGAATGCGTCCGGTGACCGGGTCGATCTGGTCCGGCAGCTTGTCGGTGTAGGTGGACTTGAGCTTGGCCACGCCGCGGTACTCGAGGATGAGACGGGGCAGCGCGTAGGATCCCGCGAGTTCCTCCAGCACGTCCTCCGCCGTCGAGGGCTGGCCGGTCGGGGTCTTGCGCAGCACCGGCAGGCCGAGCTTGCCGAACAGGATCTCCTGCAGTTGTTTCGGCGAGTCCACGTTGAAGGCGCCGCCGGCTTCGGCGTGCGCCAGCGCCTGAAGTTCGCGCATGCGCGCGCCGAGTTCACCGCTCTGCACGCGCAGGCGCTCGCGATCGACGAGCACTCCGGTGCGCTCCATGCGCAGCAGCACGTCCACCAGCGGCTGTTCGATCGTCTGGTAGAGCCGTTCGAGCGAGGCCACGGCGGCGATCTTCGGCCACAGGGCTTGGTGGAGCCTGAGGGTCACGTCCGCGTCCTCCGCCGCGTATTCGGCCGCGCTCTCCACGCTCACCTGAGAGAACGGGATCTGCTTCGCCCCCTTGCCCGCCACGTCCTCGTAGTGAATGGTGTGCACGCCGAGATAGCGTTCGGCGGTGGAGTCCATGTGGTGGCGCGTCGCCACGCTGTTCCACACATAGGACTCGAGCATCGTGTCGAAGCGCTGGCCGGCCAGTGAGATGCCGTGATTCATGAGCACGTGCTTGTCGTATTTGAGGTGGTGGCCCACCTTCGGGCACGCGTCATCCTCCAGCCATCCACGCAGCGCCGCGAGCACTTCGGCGAGCGGCAGTTGCTCGGGCGCGCCGGCGTAGTCGTGCGCCAGCGGCACGTACGCGGCCTCGCCCGCGGCGACCGAGAACGACAGGCCGACCAGACGCGCCTTGAGATAGTTCAGGCTGTCCGTTTCGGTGTCGAAGGCGACCAGCGGCGCCGCGCGGAGCCTGTCGATCCACTCCTCGAGTGCCGCCCGGGTGGTCAGCGTGTGATAACGGCGCTCCGCGGGAGCAGCGGGTGGCGCCTCGCCCGCCTGACCGACAGTCGACGCCTCCACCGCGACCGCCGCCGGGGTTGTCGGAGTGGAATCGGCGCCCGGTTCGAGTCCGCGCAGCAGCGAGCGCAGCTCGAGCCGCCCGTACAGCGCCCGAAGCCGATCGAGGTCCGGCGTCCGTGGCGTCAGCTCTTGGGGCGACACCGGCAATTCGAGGCCCGTGGCGATGGTGGCGAGCTTGCGGGACAGTTCCAGCGTGGGCAGTTCGCGGCGCAGATTCTCGCCGACCTTGCCGCCGATCTCGCCGGCGTGCGCGACCAGGGCGTCGAGCGTGCCCCACTGACCGAGCCACTTCGCGGCGGTCTTCGGGCCCACGCCCGTGATTCCCGGGATGTTGTCGGAACTGTCACCCACCAGGGCGAGGTAGTCGACGATCTGTTCCGGCCAGACGTCGAATTTCGCCTTCACGCCGTCGCGGTCGAGCCGGGTGTTGCTCATCGTGTTGACGAGGCCGATGCCAGGCCGCACGAGCTGGGCCATGTCCTTGTCGCCCGTCGATATCAAGACCGTGTCGCCGTCCGCGGCGGCGCGCAATGCGAGCGTGCCGATGACGTCGTCGGCTTCGACCCCCTCGATGCGCAGCATCGGCAGCCCCAGGGCTTCGACCGCCTCGAGGAGCGGTGCGATCTGCGCCCGCAGGTCGTCCGGCATCGGCGGCCGGTGCGCCTTGTACTGCTCGAACAGATCGTCCCTAAAGGTGCGGCCGGGTGCGTCGAATACCACCGCGATCCTTCCCGGTGACTCCTCCTTGAGCAGCTTGTTGAGCATGTTGAGCACGCCGAGCACCGCACCGGTGGGTTCGCCGCGCGAGTTGCCGAGGGGCGGCAGCGCGTGGAAGGCGCGGTACAGGTAGGAGGACCCGTCCACCAACACGAGCTTGCCGCCGCTCACGGCGGCGGGCTCGCCGGTGCGGATGATGCCGGCGTCGAAGTCTGGGTCGAGTCCGGGGCCGGTGTCGGGGCTTTGGCCGGTGCCGGTGCCGGTGCCGGTGCCGGTGCCGGCGACGAGGGAATGCGCGGTTTGATGCTGATGGGCTTGTGGTGCGGCTGCTGGTCCGGTAGAACCAGTGCGCCCTTCTGACCGCAGCCCGCGATGCTCACAATCGCCAGAACGGTGCCAACGAATAGCCACTTCATGCGTTCAATTATAGCCCCTGGCCTCGAGCGATCCGGCTCAAACCGTGACGCTCTCGGGCGATCCTCGGCGGCGGATGCGCCGATCATCCCGGACGTCGTGGTCCCAGGGCGAGATTTCGGAAGAGGGACAAGAACATGTTCAAGGCAGCATCGCGGCGCGAGCGCCGCATCCGCGCGATCATCCTCGCCGCCACGGTCGCCGGCGGCGTCGGCGGCGCGACCGCGGCGCACGCGCTGGACCCGCTGGGTCTGTACGTCGGCGCGGGTGTCGGGGTATCGACCGTGCGCAGCGACAACGACTTCGGCAGTGCCTTGCCGGGCACATCGCAAGACCGGCACACCGCCTGGAAGGTGATGGTCGGCGCCCGGCCGTTGTCGGTGCTGGGGGCGGAGTTCGACTACATCGATTTCGGTCACGCCTCCAATGCCGATCCGTACACCTACGGCTCGGCCACCTACGGCGTCGGCGGCGTGCACACCCACCCGCGAGCGAGCGCGCTGTTCGCGGTCGGTTACCTGCCCTTGCCGCTGCCGCTCGTCGACGTGTACGGCAAGCTCGGCCTGGCGCGGCTCGACACGACGATCGACGGCACGGCCTCGGCGCAGGTCTGTCCGGCGTCCGGCATGCTGCCGGTGTGCCCGCCGGGCGGCGGTTCCATTCACGACAGCCGCTCAGGCACCGACTTCGCGTACGGCGCCGGAGTGCAGATGCGCATGCTCGGGGTGGCGTTCCGCGCCGAGTACGAACGCATCGCCTCGAGCTACGGCGATCCCGACGTGTTCTCGCTCAGCGTGCTGTGGAACTTCTGACCGATCAGTGATCGAGTGGCTTGGAGGTGCCGCGCACCGGCGGCGGCGCATCCTTCGGCACCGACGGTGCCGCGGCCGGCGCCGGCGGCGTGTGGCGCTTGACCCCGACGACTTCGACGTCGAACACGAGCAGTGATCCGCCCGGGATGGGGCCGCGCGGCATGTCGCCGTAGGCGAGATCCGGCGGAATGAACAACTGCCACTTCGCCCCCGGCTTCATGAGCGTGAGCGCTTCCTGCCAGCCGCGGATCACGCCGCTCACCGGGAACGTGGCGGGACCGCCGTGCGTCGCGGAAGCGTCGAATTCGGTGCCGTCGAGCAACGTGCCGCGATAGTTCACCGTCACCGAATCGGCGGGGTCGATCGGCGGCGCCTTCGCATCGCCGGCGTCGATCACCCGGTACTGCAGCCCCGAAGCGGTCGTTTGCACTCCCTTGGCCTGGCCGTTCTTGGCGAGGAAGGCCTGGGCCGCCGCCTTATTGCGCGCCGCGGCCGCATTCGCGGTCGCGCGCACGTACATCTGCAGGTGCTGCTGGTCCTGAGGGTTGCTCTTGGCGCCCGACTGCGCCGCCTTGAAGCCGCGCGCGACGTCCTCGGCCGACAATTCGCCGGCGACGCCGAGACGGTGCAACTGTTCTCCGAAGGTGAGCCCGAACAGATACCCCGCCTGAGCCGGCGACAGCTCCGGCTGCGCGGGCGCGCCGGGCGCCGCGTTCTCCTTGCCGCCCTCCGCCGGTGGCGGGTTTGCGTGCGCCCGGGTGAGCGGCGCGC
>DAIDHD010000075.1 GCA_027459765.1 Gammaproteobacteria bacterium
GGCGCCGCAGAGCGCGCCCCCGGCGCAGCACCCGGCGATCGCGGCGGCGCCCGGCGGCGGCCAGATCGATGCCGCCGCGCGCGAGCGCGCACTGGCGCGAGCCGACGCGGCCTTGCTGGGCACGCGCCTCGACGAGGCCGAGGCCGCGATCGAGGCGGCGCGGACCGCGGGCGTGGATGCGGGACGGCTCGCACTGCTCGAGGCGCGGCTCGCCGCCGCGAAGGCGCGCAGCGGCGCGGATCGCGGCCGCCGCTGAGGCCGAGCTACGCCGCGCTGTGGCGGGCGATTGCGGCCGACTCCTGCACGAGCGCACCGATCTCCGCGCCGAGGCGCAGGTCGTCCACGGGTCCGAAGGTGTGCTTGCGCACGTACCCCAGCGAGTCGATGAGCACGAGGCTCGGCGTGCCGCGCATCTTGTAGCGCTCCATGGTGTGCGGAATCGGACTCGCGTCCTGCGGCTGATCGATCCCGATGGGGAACTCCAGCCGGTACTCGTGGATGAAGGCCTTGAGGACGGCCGGATTGAACGCGGCGTGGTGTTCGAAGGTCGCGTGCAGGCCGAGCACGGTGACGTCCTCCGGCGAGAAGGTCTCGTGGATGCGCCGGGCCTGCGGGATGCCGCAGGACACCGAGTTGGCGCACAGCACCTGGAACGCGACCAGCACCACCACTCGACCCCGCAAGCCGGCCAGCAGCACCGGGCGATCGGTGTTGAACCAGGAGTGCGCGAGCAACTCCGGCGCATGACTCGATGTCGGATTCACGACGGCCGCGCGATTCATCACTGTCTTGGTTCCCCCTGAACGTCCGGTGCGCGGCGCCTCGCCCGGGCGCGCGCGGGCGCTATTGTGTGCCGGAAGCGGCGGCGATATACAAGCGCAACCGGCCGGCGGCCACGCGCTCTTGCCGCCACGGCCGGGGCAGTCCATCCTTGCGCGGCTTGCAGAAGGCGGCCGCCCGCGCCCGGAATCCGAGGTACACCGTGCAGAAACTCGACATCAACGGCAAGGTCCACCAGGTCGACGTCGATCCCGACACACCGCTGCTGTGGGTGTTGCGCGACGTGCTCGACATGACCGGCACCAAATTCGGCTGCGGCGCCGCGCTGTGCGGCGCCTGTACCGTGCACCTCGACGGCGTGGCGACCCGCTCCTGCACCCTGCCGGTGACGGCGGCGGTGGGCCGGCGGATCACCACCATCGAGGGCGTCGGCGCGACGCGCGCGGGCCGCGCGGTGCAGGCGGCCTGGATCGCCGAGGACGTGCCTCAGTGCGGCTACTGCCAGTCGGGGCAGATCATGGCGGCCACGGCCCTGCTCGCAAAGAATCCGAAGCCGAGCGACGCCGACATCGACGGCGCGATGAGCGGCAACCTGTGCCGCTGCGGCATCTACAGCCGCATCCGCGCCGCCGTGCATCGCGCGGCGGAACACGGCGGAGAGAGCGCATGAGCGCGCCCCTCGACGCGAGCCGGCGCGGCTTCCTGAAGGCGGCTGCCGGCGTGTCCGGCGGTCTGGTGCTCGGCCTGACCCTGCCGTCGGCGGCGCGCCGCAGCTGGGCGGCGGCGCCGATGGCGCCCGACGCGATCAACGCCTTCGTCAAGGTCGATCGCTCGGGTACGGTGACGCTGGTGATGCACAAGTCCGAGATGGGCCAGGGCGTCTACACCGGCCTGGTGCAGCTGCTGGCGGAAGAGCTGGAGGCGGATCTCGAGCACGTGCGCGTCGAGACCGCGCCGGTGGCGGCGGTCTACAACCATCCGCAATTCCCGCTGCAGTTCACCGGCGGCAGCATGAGCATCTCCAGCAGCTGGACCGGGTTGCGGCAGGCCGGCGCGGCGGCCCGCACCATGCTGGTCCAGGCGGCGGCGCGGCGCTGGAACGTGCCGGTCGAGGAGTGCCGCGCCGAGCGCAGCGTGGTGCACGGCCCGGGCGGCAGACACGCGGGCTTCGGCGAGCTGGCCGACGACGCCGCCGCGCTGCCGGCACCGGACCCGAAGTCGCTGCGCCTGAAGGCGCCGCAGGAATTCACGCTGATCGGCAAGCCCATCAAGCGCGTGGAAGTGAGGGAGAAGGTCGACGGCAGCGGACGGTTCGGCCTGGACGTGCGTCTGCCGGGAATGCTGCGCGCGGTGCTCGCGCGGCCGCCGACCCTGGGCTGCAGTCTCAAGTCGATGAAGCAGCCGGCGGCGCTCGCCGTGCGCGGCGTGGTGGGCGTGATCGAGCTCGACGCCGGCGTGGCGGTGGTGGCACAGAACACCCACGCCGCACGCAAGGGCCGCGACGCGCTCGCGGTCGAATGGCAGGCGCCCGCGGGCGCGCCGTTCGATACGGAGGCGCTGCGCGCGCAATACCGCAGCCTCGCCGAACAGGAGTCGCAGGTGGTGGCGCGCAACGACGGCGACGTGCGCACCGCGCTGGCGGACTCGGCGGCGCGGCGCCTCGAGGCGTTGTACGAGCTTCCTTATCTCGCGCACGCGCCCATGGAACCGCTCAACTGCGTCGCCGACTGGCGCGCCGACCGGCTGGACGTCTACACCGGCACGCAGATGCAATCGCCCGACAGGGCTGCGGCGGCCGAGGTGGCCGGGCTCCCGCCGGAGAAGGTGTTCATCCACACGATGCTGCTGGGCGGAGGATTCGGCCGCCGTGCCAACCCGGGTGCGGACTTCGTGCGCGAGGCCGTCGAGCTGTCCCGGAAGCTCGGCAAGCCGGTTCAGGTGGTCTGGACCCGCGAGGATGATCTGCACGGCGGCTGGTATCGGCCCCAGTGGACCAACCGCCTGCGGGCGGCGCTCGGCGCCGACGGCAAGCCCGCCGGCTGGTACCACACCGTGGTTGGCCAATCGATCATGACCGGCACCTTGATGCAGGGCATGGTGCAGAAGGGCATCGATCCGGTGTCCGTCGAAGGCGCCGCGGATCTGCCCTACGCGGTGCCGAATCTGCGCGTCGATCTGCACACCACCACGGCGCCGGTGAAGGTGCTCTGGTGGCGT
Source organism: Gammaproteobacteria bacterium (assembly GCA_027459765.1). Lineage (GTDB taxonomy): Bacteria > Pseudomonadota > Gammaproteobacteria > Steroidobacterales > Steroidobacteraceae > Bog-1198. The sequence goes on from DAIDHD010000075.1 coordinate 2,998, forward strand.
TCCGTCGGACACTCGAACACCGCCTTCGCGGTGGAGAGCTTCATCGACGAGTGCGCGGCAGCCGCGGGCACCGACCCTCTCGACTACCGGCGCAGCCTCCTCACCGACAAGCACCCGCGGCACCGCGCGGTGCTCGAGATGCTGGCGCAGAAGTCCGGCTGGGGAACTCCCTTGCCCGCGGGGCGCGCACGCGGACTGGCGCTGCACGAGTCCTTCGGCAGCGTCGTCGGCGAGGTCGCCGAGGTGTCCATGGAAAACGGTCTGCCGCGGGTGCACCGGGTCGTGGCGGTGATCGACTGCGGCATCGCCGTGAATCCGCAGATGATCGCCGCGCAGCTGGAGAGCGCCGTCAACTACGGCCTGTCGGCGGCCTTGTACGGCGAGATCACCTTCGCCAACGGCCGCGCACAGCAGTCCAACTTCGACGGCTATCCGGTGCTGCGCATCCACGAGGCGCCGGTGGTCGAGGCGCACGTCGTGCCGAGCGCCGCCGACCCGTCCGGTGTCGGCGAGCCGGGCCTGCCGCCGATCGCACCCGCGGTGGCCAACGCCATCTTCGCGCTCACGCGCCAGCGCGTGCGCCGACTGCCGATGATACGCGCCGGCCGGTTCAGCGTCGCCTGAAGCCTCCCGAAGATCCGCGCGACGTGAGTACCACCGCTCACGTCGCGCGGCCGGGACTCACGGATCCTCGCCCGTGGGTTCCTGCTCGCGGCGCTTGCGCTCCGCCACCTCCTGTCGATCGACGCTCACGTGGCGCGGCGCCTTGATGCCCAGGCGCACTTGCGAGCCGCTGATGGCCAGCACCGTGACCTCGATGTCGGCACCGATGCACAGCGTCTCGCCGATGCGGCGAGTGAGTATCAGCATGATCGTCCAGGATGAGATGCCTGCAAGAGCCGCATGTTGCGGCATGGCGGGCGTTTGCGCTTATCGGAACCAACAGCGACTTGCTGTCGGCATTCGTCCTACACGGCGCGGGGGCGCTCGCTGGCAATGGGGGACGGCGGGACGGGGTGCCTAGGCGCAACGGGGTGCCCAGGCGGGACAGGGCGCCTAGTCGGACGCCGTCGCCTGCCCGGGCAGCGCCCAGGTGGTCACGGTGGCCTCGTAGATGGCGAGCTCCTCGAGGAGCTCCGTGAGTGGCTGCGCCTTGCCCATGGCGAAACCCTGGCCGTAGTCGACGCCAAGGTCGGCCATGCACTCGCGCAGCGCGTCGGTCTCGACGTACTCGGCCACCGTTTGCATGCGCATGATCTTGGCGAGCTGCGCGATCGCCTTGATCATCGACTGCGAGCGCGAACTGTCGAGCGCGCCGCGCACGAACGAACCGTCGATCTTCAGATAGTCGACCGACAGATCCCTGAGATAGGCCAGCGAGCTGACGCCGGTGCCGAAGTCGTCGAGCGCGAACTGGCAACCGAGCGCGCGCAGCGTCGCCATGAAGCGCTGCGCGTTCGCGAGGTTGCCCACCGTGGCGGTCTCGGTGAGCTCGAAACACAGCACCCCCGGGGCGAGGCCGCTGTCGCGGATGCGCTCGACCACGTAATCGAGGAATCCGGGCTCCTGCAACGACTGGCCGGAGAGGTTGACGGCGAAGCGCGCGCTGTCGCGCCCGACCGCGCCGGCGTGCGCCGACAGCAGTTCGCAGGCGCGGCGCACGACCCAGCGGTCCACCGCCGGCATGAGCTGATAGCGCTCGGCCGCGGAGAGGAACTTGCCCGGCGGGATCACCTCGCCGCGGTCGCCGAGCATGCGGATCAGGAGTTCGAAGCGCGGCGCGCCGTAGTTGCCGCGCAGCGGCAGAATGGGCTGGGCGTCGAGCCGGAAGTCGTCGTTGTCCAGCGCCTCGCGAAGCTTGCCGACGACCAGCACGTCCGTGTGACGGCGGATGATGCTCTGGTCGGCGTCCTGGAACACCTCGACGCGGTTGCGGCCGCGGTCCTTGGCCGCCTTGCAGGCGATTTCCGCGGTCGCGAGCGCGTGTGGCAGGGGATTCTCGCCGGCGCCGACGGACGCCACGCCGATGCACACCGACACCTCGAACACGCCGCGGCCGGCGCGCGGGCGGATGTCGGTGGCCGCCTTGCGCACGGCCTCGGCCACCGCGGCAGCCTCGCCGCGTCCGGTCTGCGCGAGCAGCGCCGCGAGGCGATCGCCGGAGATGCGCGCCGACAGCGCCTCGGCAGGCAGGCAGCGCGCGAATTGCTCGGCCACGTCCGCGATGACCTCGTCGCCGACGTGCATGCCGAAGGTCTCGTTGACCACGTGCAAGCGGTCTATGTCGAGATACAGGACGCAGCCGCGACCCGCATCGGCCGCGAGCAGCGGCTCGGCCATCTTTTCGAACGCCCGCCGCGTCAGCAGGCCGGTTGCGGGATCGTACTGGGCCTCGATGGCGGCGGTCGCCTTGCCCGCGAGCAGTTCGGCCAGGCGCACCTGGTGGGCGTCGAAATCGTCCGCACTGGGCGGATTGAAGAGCGCGAACACGCCCATGACGCGTTCGGAGCGGTGGCGGATGGGACAGGCGAGGATCTTGTAGGGCGCGGAAACGTCGCTCGCGACGCGCGCGATGTGGTTGATGACGAGGGTGCGCTGCTGCAGGCGCATCCAGGCCATGAGGTGCTGCCGGGCGCGCTCCAGCGATTCCGCGGACAACGGCTGGCCGCTGCGCGTCTGAGTGACGAAGATGTTCTTGTCCGGCACCCACAGGGCCGCGAGCGCGCAGCCGACGTGTTCGAGACCGGCCTTGAGCATGCCGGTGTACTCGTCCGCGCCGCCGCCCGCGAACGAATCCTTGAGGTACATCTCCAGGGTCGCGGTCAGGCTGCGCTCGCGCGTGGAAAGCTCGCGCTCGCGCGCCGCCACTTCACGTTGCTGGCCGCCGAGGCGCACGCGCAGGGCGAGTTCCCGCGCCAGGCACTCGAGCGCGGGCAGCACCAGCGCGCGCACGGTGGCCACCGCCCGCGGTTCGGCGCGCGCGCCGAGCCGGGTCACGAGGCTCGCCACGCCGAGCACGGTCGGACCGCCGCCGATGGCGAAGCTGTAGACGACGTGATCGTCGCCGAGCACGAGCACGGAGCCGGCGAAGGTCTCACGCTCCAGCGTCGCCGCGGCGAGCGTGCCGCGCACGATTTCCGGCCGATCGGCGAGATCCCACTCGTCGGAACGCCACAGCAACGCGCCGGCGGCGTCGTGCACCACCACTCCGGCGAGGCTCGGCATGAGCACGCGCAGGAGCCGGGCATAGGGCTCGAAGGAGGGGCCGTGGGCGGGCTCCCCGGATCGGGCGGTATTGTCGTCGAGTACTGCGGCCATCCTAGCGTCGATTTGCGGCGATCGTTCTCCAGTGGAAACTCTGCGCCTTCCGGGGCCGGAGGCACCTTGATCGAGGTCGCAGTTTCGGCCCGAAGATTAGAATTCGTTCAGCAAACGGCATCCCCGCGGACGCCGGGCGGGCGTCAAGTCGTCCGGCTGCGGCGCCGTGCGATCCAGGAGATCAGGTGCCGGCCACCCGGCAGCCGGGCGATCCGGAAGATGCGCCACCAGAAGCGCTGCGCGGCAGCATCGAAGCGGCCGAGCGGCAGGGTCGCGTAGAGATCGCGGACCGGCTCGTGCACGGCCACGAAGCCGGCCTCGAACACTCGCCGCACGCCGTGCGCCGAGACGTAGATGCGCGCGCCGTCACCACGCCACTCGACCGACAGGCCCTGGCACTGGCCGCTCTCCAGCAACGCGCGCGCCGCCGGTGCGGCTCGCCGTACCAGCACCTCGATCCCGTGCGCGCCGCCCGAGAACCGCCAGCCATCGTTCGGCAGCGACTGCACCGTGAACGGCGCCGCGTAATCGCGCCGCTTCCTCGATTCCATGTCGTCGTCGTTCAAACTCGGCTAACCTCGCGGCTGCGCCCGTCGACTCGGGCGAGAGGTCCAGGACCCCCTTCCATGAATCCGCCCAGCACGCAATCCGCGCGCGCCGGTCGCGCTCGGCTCGACGCGCGCGCATTGGTCGCGCTCGCGGTGCCGTTCATGCTGAATAGCGCGGTGCAGGCGGTGTTGAACGCCACCGACACCTGGTTCGTCGGCCGGCTCTCGCCCACCGCGACCTCGGCCATCGGCGCCGTGTACTGGCCGGTGCTCGTGTGCCTGCTGCTGTTCGGCGGCGTGAGCTTATCAGTGCAGACGGTGGTGGCGCAGTCCTTCGGCGCCGGCCGGCGCGCGAGTGCCGCCGGCGCGGCCTGGACCGCCCTCTGGGCTGCGGCGCTCGTGGCGCCCGTGCTCATGGCGTTGGCGTTCGCCGGCGGGCGGCTGTTCGCGCCGTTCGGCCTGCCTGCGGCGACGCTCGCGAACGCGCTCGCCTATTGGCGTCCGCGCATGCTCGGCGCGCCCCTCGGCCTCGCGCTGTGGGCACTGCTCGGCTTCTTCAACGGCATCGGCCGACCGACGGTGACGTTGCGCGTCACCGTGCTGGTGGCGGCCACCAATGCCATCCTGAACCAATGGCTGGTGTTCGGCCTGGGACTCGGCGTGGCGGGCTCGGCCTGGGCCACCAACCTCGCGCAGGCGTGCGGGGTGGGCGCGGCGCTGACGCTGTTCCTCGCGCCGCGGCTGCGGCGCAGCTTCCGCTCGCATCGCACCGCCGCCCTGCGGCCGGCGGCGCTCGCGAGCCAGCTGGCGCTCGGCTTTCCGATGGGCCTGCTGTCGGCCGCGGACATCGTCGGATTCGCACTGTTCCAGTTGATGCAGGTGCGCCTGGGCGTGGTCGACGGTGCCGCCACCCAGATCGTCATGATGCTGACCTCCTTCTGCTACATGCCGGCGGTGGGTATCGCCATGGCGGGCACCACGCTGGTCGGCCAGGCGGTCGGCGCCCGCGATCGCGATGGCGCCCGGTCCCTCGGCAACGGCATCATCTCCATCGTGGTGCTGTACATGGGACTCATCGGTGTCGCGGTGGCCGCGCTCGGGCCGTGGCTGCTGCCCTGGTTCACCAATCCTCGAGATCCGGACGCGGCAGCCGTGGTCGGTCGCGGCGTGCTGCTGCTGTGGATCGCGGCGGGTTATCAGCTGTTCGACGGACTCAACATCGGCGCGAGCGCGTGCCTGCGCGGCGCGGGCGACGTACGCCTGCCGGCCGTCATGGTGCTGGCCCTGTCCTGGTTCTTTTTCGTGCCGCTCGCGCACGTGCTGTCGTTCGCGCCCGGCGAGGGCTGGATCGGCGCACTGCCGGCGCTCGGCTACGGCGCGGTCGGCGGCTGGATCGCCGCCCTGCTGTATATCTGCGCGCTCGGTCTGACCTTGTTCCTGCGCTGGCACTCGGGCGCGTGGCGGCGCGCGAGGGTGGCACTGGCGTGAGCGCTCTGGGCGCCGTATTCCTGTCTTCGATCGCGCTCGCCGCGACCGCGCACGGCGCCTCCCCGAGTGCGCCGCCGGCGGCGGTGATGACCCGCGCCATCAGGGCGCACGGCCTGCCACCGGCTTCGGTGAGCTATCTGATCGTGGACACCGCCTCGGGGCGGGTGGTGGCCAGCGCGCGCGCCGACGAGCCGCGCAGTCCGGCCTCGACCCTCAAGGTGGTGACCACGTTCGCCACCCTGGACACGCTCGGACCCGCGTTCGTGTGGCGCACGCGCGCGCTTTCACGCGGCACCGTCGTCGACGGCCGCCTGGACGGTGACCTGGTGCTCAAGGGCGGCGGCGATCCCTACATGACGCTGGAGCGCTGGTGGCGGTTCGTCGCGCAGCTGCGCGCCGCCGGGCTGCGCCAGATCCACGGCGACGTGATCGTGGACGACGGCGCGTTCGCGCTCCCGACCGAGGACCCCGGCGCATTCGACGGCCAGCCCAATCGCCCCTACAACGGAGTCCCCGACGCGCTGCTGGTCAACTTCCAGACCGTCGAGTTCCGGCTGACGCCGGATCCGGCGGCGCACCGGATCGACATCGCCGCGACGCCGGCGCTCGCGAACCTCGAGGTGCGCAACGACGTGCACCTCGTGCCCGGCCGCTGCCGCGCCGGCGCCGACCGCGTCGAGTTCGACGTCCAGACGCCGGCCTGGGACCGCGTGGACTTCAGCGGCACGCTGGCTAGCGATTGCGAAAGCCGCACGCTGACCCGGGTGCTGCTGCGCCCGGCCGAGTACGCGTACGGCGCCTTCGTCACGCTGTGGCACGAGCTCGGCGGAGAACTCCACGGCCGGCTGCGGATCGAGCGGGCGCCGGCGGACGCGCACGTGCTCGAAGACTTCGAGTCGCTGCCGCTCGGCGAGGTGATCCGGCTGACCAACAAGTTCAGCAACAACGTGATGGCGCGGCACCTGCTGCTCACGCTGGGCGCGGAACGCTATGGCTATCCCGCCACGCTCGAGAAGGGCGCGGCCGCGCTCAAGGACTGGGCCCACGGCCACGGCATCGATCTCGACGACGTCGACGTCGACAACGGCGCCGGCCTGTCGCGCGTCACCCGGGTGTCGGCACGGCAGCTCGAGCAGGTGCTGCAGACGGCATATCACAGCCGCTTCGCGCCCGAGTTCCTGGCCTCGCTGCCGCTCGGCGGCATCGACGGCACCTTGCGCCACCGCATGCACGACGCGCCGCCGGGTGCGGTGCGCCTCAAGACCGGGCACCTCGACGGCGTCAGCGGCGTGGCCGGGTACGTGACCGGCGGCTCGGGCAAGACCTACGTCGTGGTCTGCCTGGTCAACGATCCGCGCGTCGACACCGGCGCCGCCGAACCCGTGCAGGCGGACCTGGTACGCTGGATCCTCGACGCTCTGTGAACGGCACGGCGCCCCGTGCCGCGCGCAACATCCGGGATGGCGCGGGTCACGAGGCCGGGCGCTCCAGGTCCCAGAGGATCGCCGTCACGTCGCGCCGCAGCCAGAGACCGAAGCCTATATAGCGGAAGTGGCGTGCGAGGCGGCGCCGGTACCAGTCGCCGCTGCGCAGGTGGACCGCGCGGTCGGTGCGGGTCTGATCGCAGTGGTCCCGCCAGTCCTTGCGGGTCAGCGCCGAGAAGTACAGGGCCGCCCGGGTGAGGCGCCGGAAATTGGCGAGTGCGCGCGCAGCCGACGCATCGTCGAGATACTGGAGCACGTCGTAGCACACGAGGAGGTCGCTCGGCACGGTGGGCAGGTAATCGACCACGGAGCCTCGCGTCCAGCCGTGGCGACGGCACAGGTACTCGCTCGCCTCCAGGCCCTCATAGCGGGCACGGGGCAGAGCCGCCGCGAACGGCTGACGCAGCAATCCGACTCCGCAGCCCGCATCGAGGATGCGCCGCACCGGTATCGCGGCATGCGTGAGCGCGGCGGCGATCAGGCGCGCGCGCACCGTCATTTCGGCCCGGGTGACCACGCGCGTGGCCGGATCCTGGTAGTAGCGCCGGTAGTACTCGGCGCCGAAGCGGCTGGTGCCGCTCGACGTGCGCTTGCCGGCCATGGGATCAGACCAGCGGCGCGCCGTTCGGCGTACGCACCACCACCGTACCGGCGATCTTGTCGTGCCAGGCCTGGTGTTCGCGGTCGAAGGCGATCCAGAGGAAGCCGAGACCCGCGAACAGCAGCGACAGGAAACAGCCCAGCGCGCGCACCACGGCCGTGGGCCAGTCCATCGGACGGCCGTCGAGCCGCACCACCTGCAGGTGGCAGATCGTGCCGCCGACGGTGGCGCCGCGCAGCTTCCACATCACCGCGCCGTAGCCGGCGAGCACCACGAGGTGCAGGTGATGCACGTGCAGCAGCCACTCGAGCACGGCACCGACCAGCAGCAGATCGATGAGCAGCGCCGCCATGCGAATCCAGAAGCTGGCACGCGGCAGCGCCGCGGCGGCGGGCGACACCGTCGAGGGGGCGGGAGACGGCGCGGGCTGCGGATCGGCCGCCAGCGGCGGTTCGGGCTGCGCGGGCGAGGATTCGGCGGCGGCCGGAGCCGTGGCGGACGGCGCCGTGGCGGACGGCGCGGGCCGCGGGCCCGCGGCGGCGGTGCGCGCACCGCGCAGTTCGGTGAGCAGCGCGTACGCGACCGCGCCCAGGCCGAAGAATCCGACGAGCTTGTAGACGATCAGACCGAGCACCGGGATGGTGTAGAGCAGCGTGATCAGCACACCGCCCACCAGCACCAGAGCGGCCGGATGGCGCCAGGCGGCGTGACCCTGCGGATCGGCCGGTCGCAGCACACGGCCGCCGATCCACGCCAGCACGGCGATGCGACCGAAGGCCTCCGCGATCAGCACGGCTGCGCCGACCACCGGCACCGCCAGCAGGCCCACCACCGTAATGCAAAGTAAGCCGATCAACAGCGGCGTGGCGAGCTGCGCAAGCACGCCCGCGAGCAGCGAGGCGCCGGGCTGTTCGGTGAGCGCACGCAGGCAGCGTTCCACGGGCGCACGAAACAGCACCGCGGTGAGCGCATAGCCGGCGAGGGTCAGCAAGGCGAAGGTCCAGGCCCAGGCGACCGCCGGGGTGAACGCGAGCAGACGGCCGAGCATCAGGCAGTGCGTGAGCCAGGTGCGCAAGCCGGTGCCGAGCACGAGCCCGTGGGGGCCGATGGGCAGATCCTGCACGCTACCGTGGATGATGGCGGCCGGATCGCGGGTGAGCGAACCGCCGACACTGACCACGTCGCCGTGAACGTCGGCGTGCGGTCCGAGATGCACGTTGCCGAGCACGGCCACCACGTCGCCGTGCACGGGCGCATCCACCTCATCGCTGCCGAGCACCGCCACCACCGAGTCGCCCACCGTACCGGTGACGAGCGTGTCGCCGAGGATCGCCACGATGGCGTTGTCGACGCGGCCGTTGCTGGTCGCCGAGCCGCCGATGGCGACGACGGTGTCGGCGCGGCGGCCCGCGGCGAGTTCGACGTCGTGACCGAAGCCGACGATGCTCGAGCCGCCGCCGGAGTCCTCGTCCCAGGTCGCGGACGGGAGCGGGGCCACGGGCGCGCTCGGTGCATCGGGCGCCGGCGGTGCCGCGGCGGGTCCGGCGGTGCCGGCGGCGACGCTCGCCGGCGCCGGCGCATCGGCCGCCATGGCGCGATACTGCAGACCGGCAACGAGCCACAGGCAGTTGAACAGGAGCCAGGCGATGGCGAAGCGATGCGGCGTTCTCATGAGTGTCGTCCCAACGATCGATGGGTGAGTGAAAACAGCGCGGCCACGGCCGCGTAGAGCGTGACGAGAGCGGCGGCGGCCGCGCACAGCCAGGCGGCCGGAAGCGCGCGCACCGCGGTCTCGAAAATCAGGTGCCCGAGGGCACCCGCGCTCGCCAGGCCGAATACGAACTCGCGCACCGCCGCGAGCGGCGTGGCGAGACCGGGCAGGCGGGCGCTCGCGACGGCTGCGGCCAACGTGAGCACCGCGAAGGCGATGCGCGCCGCGGCGGGCCAGCGGTCGAAGCCGCCGGTCCACGCGCTGCGCCGATCCTGTCGTGCGACGGCGTCGAGGACGCGCGCCTGCAGGGTCGCCGGCGCACGCCGCGGCGGCTGCGAGCGGGCGATCTGCCCGACCAGGCGCTCGAGGCCTTCGGGATCGAGCCGGCTCACGACGTACCTCGTTCGCCTGCCCCGAGGTCGGCGAGCGCCCGCGCGAGCGCGACCCGGCCGCGCAGGATGTCGATCTTGACCTTGGCGAGCGAGATCCCGAGAGCGGCGGCGATGTCCGCGTAGGACATTTCCTCGAAGTGGAACAGGACCAGCGGCACGCGCTGATGCTCCGGCAGAGCGCGCAGCGCCGCCTCGGTGCGGCGGGCGCGCTCGTGCTCGTCGAGGTCGCGCAGCAGCGTGTCGGGCACCGCCACGTCGAATTCCTGCGCTTCGCCGCCGTCGTCGGCGGTGGCGACCTCCGAGAACATGCGCCAGCGGCGACGATACCGGGAGAGGTGATTGAGGGCGAGATGCCTGGCGACGGTCTTCAGCCAGCCGCCGCAGGCGGGGCTGTCACGCAAGCTCTCGAATCTCTCGTAGGCCCTCAAGAACACCTCCTGCGCCACGTCCTCGGCCTGGGCGTCGTCGCCGAGGAGCCGCGCCGCGGTGGAGAAGACCGTGTCCTGGTAGGCGAGCACGAAGTCGGCGAACTCCACGGCGGCATTCACTTCCCGGTTTCCCGGTAGAACACCGCAGGGCGCCGAAAGTTACAGGGAATTGGGTGGTGCCCGGACATCCGGCGGCCGGTTGGCTTCCGGGGCGTTCCGAAGCGGCGGGAAGAGGGCGTCCCGCCGCGGCGCAGTGAGCGCCGCGGCGGGAGCCTCGTCAGTGGGAACTGCCCAGGTCGTCGTTGCGGTGGTAGTTGGGGAAGGGCGGCCGCTGGATCTTGGGCAGCGGGTGCGCCTTGAGCTGCTGCATGACCACCTCGATCGCCTTGTCGAGCTGCGCGTCGTGGCCGGCGCGCGCGGCGGCCGGGTCCAGATCGACGTCGATGTCCGGCGCGACACCGTGGTTTTCCACCTCCCATTCGCCATTGAGACCGTAGAGTCCCGCGCGCGGTGCGGTGATGAGGCCGCCGTCGAGCAGTTCCGGGTAGCCGCCGATGCCGACCAGGCCGCCCCAGGTTCGCTTGCCGACCAGGGTGCCGAGACCGGCCTTGCGGAAATACCAGGGCAGCGCATCGCCGCCGGAACCGGACATCTGGTTTATCAGCATGACCTTCGGTCCGTAGATCGCCTGGCTCGGGCTCGACCAGTCGTGCCCGTCGCGGTCGGCCACCTTGCTCATCAGCGAGCGGCCGAGGTATTGCACGATGTAATCGGCGAGCTGGCCGCCCTTGTTGAAGCGTTCGTCGACGATCACCGCCTCCTTGCCGACCTGCGCGAAGAAGTAGCGGTTGAAGCTCGTGAAACCTGCGCCGGCGGTGTTGGGCACATAGACGTACGCGACCCGGCCACCGGTCATCTGGTCGACCTTGCGGCGATTGCCCTCCACCCAGGCGAGGTGACGCAGACCCTCCTCGCTCGCCACCGGAACCACCGTCACCTCACGGGCACCGGCGCCGTCGGGCGACGGGCCGACCTTGATCACCACCTGCTTGCCGGCGGTGCCCTCGAAGAACTGATACACGTTGTCGGTGGCGTGCAGCTCGCGCGAGTTCACGGCGAGCAGATATTCGCCGGCCTTGACGTTGACACCCGGCTGGGTGAGCGGCGCCTGCAGGTCGGGGTTCCAGTTCTCGCCGTCGTAGACGTGCGTGAAGCGGTAGCGGCCGTTCTCGAGCGCGTAGTCGGCGCCGAGCAGTCCGCCCGGTTCGTGCTTGACCGCGGGGCGATCGCCGCCGCGCACGAACAGGTGGCCCACCGTGAGCTCGCCCATCGCCTCGTTGAAGAGGTACGTGAGCTCGTCGCGCGAGGCGAGGCCGTCCAGGAACGGCGCGTACTTTCTCTTCGCCTTGTCGAGATCCAGCCCGTGATAGTGCGGGTCGTAGAAGAAGTCGCGTTCGATGCGCCAGGCCTCCGCGTAGATCTGCCGCCACATCGGCTTCGGATCCACGTAGATCTGCCATCCAGCGAGCTTCAGCGGCCCGAGCCCCGGCGTCGGCTTGGGCGATGGCGCGAATGCCTCGTCGGCGGAGGACATGACCCACGACTCGCCCTGACGCACCAGCACGCGCTCGCCGTCGAAGGACACCGTGAAGTCGTTGACGCCGTCCATGAACTTGTCGACCTTGCGTTTGGCGAGGTCGAACTTGTGCAGCGTCTTCGGCACGTCGTAGTGGTCCTCCTCGACCATCGACTCGGTGACCACGACGGGCGCCTCGGCCAGGAACAGCACGCCGCTCTTGCCGGCGCGCAGGTCCTCGTAATTGCGCGCCGGCACCGGCAGGGCGAGGATGCGCTGGCCGATGCCCTCCATATCGATCTTCACCACCGGCGTCTTGCCGGCGTCCTTGGCGGAGTCGCCCTTGTCGGCGGAGGCCTTGCCCGCGCCCTTCGCCTTCTTGTCGGCCTTCTCGGACTTGTCAGCCTTGCCGTCCGCCGCGCCGGCCCCCTTGTCCTCGTCGCTCTGCGGCGCGAGGGGCGACGCGTCGTCGCGGTTCAAAACGGCCACGTAGACGCTGCGGGTGACGGGGTGCTCGTCGCTGGTCATGTCGAGACCCGCGGCGGTGAGGCCGATCGTGGTCGAGGCCGTGAAGTAGAGGTACTTGCCGTTGCGATCGAAGGCCGGCGACTGCGCGTCGCTCATGCCGTCGGTGACCTGGAAGGCCTTGTCTTGGTCGAGCGAATACAGGAATACCGCGTGCTGGCCGTTGGCGAGCTTGCGGTGATAGGCGATCCAACGGTCGTCGGGGGACCACGAGGGGTGGAACTCGGAGACTCCGAAGCCGCCGTAGTAGTCGTCGTCGATGTGGTGGCGCTTGCCGGTCTCCACGTCGATCACCCACAGGCCGAGGTGCTTGTCGGCGTAGACGATCTTGCGGCTGTCCGGCGACCAGACCGGCTCGTAGAAGAAGGAGGGCTTGTCGGCCAGCGCCAGCAGCCGCGGCTCGCCCTGTCCGCTCTGGTCACGGATCGCCAGCTGATACTCGCCCGAGGCGTCGCTGAAATAGGCGATCCACTTGCCGTTCGGCGACCACGCCGGACTGCGGTCGGCCACCGTGGTGCTGTGGGTGAGGTTGCGGATGTCGCCCTTGTCGGTCGGTACGCTGAAGATGTCGCCGCGCGCCTCGAATACGGCGCGCGCGCCGGTGGGAGAGACCGCGAAGTTGCGGACCTTCTTGGTGTCGACGGCCTCGTAGTGCGGACGCAGCGCCGGGAAGTCGCCGTGCACGCGGATGTCCACGTCGTGCGCCTGGTGCGTCTTCAGGTCGAAGAGCTTGATGGCGCCGAACTGCTCTATGACGATCGCGTCCGGGCCCGCCGAGGCGGTCTTGAAGTCGAAGCCGTCGCTGTGCAACGCCTCCGTCACCTGCCCCGTCTTGGTGTCGTAGGCGAACAGGCTGACCGGCCCGTTGCGGTCCGACAGGAAGTACACGGTGTCGCCGACCCACATCGGGTAGTGATCGCTGGAATTGTCGCGCGGCACCGGTTTGACCGCCGAGGTCTTCAAGTCGGCGATCCAGATGGGCGTGGTCTGGCCGCCGCGATAGCGCTTCCAGGCCTGCTGCCATTGCAGGTAGGGCACGTAGGCGAGGTGCTGGCCGTCCGGAGAGTACGAGGCCTCCTCGCCGCTCGGCAGCGGCAGGCGGCTCGGCATGCCGCCGCTCACCGGCACCGTGAAGAGCTCGCTCTGCGAATCCTCGAAGCTCGAACCGTTCGAGGAGAAAAGCACGCGCGTGCCGTCCGGGGTGAAGCCGCGCAGGCTCTCGGTTGCCGGATGATAGGTCAGCCGCTTCGGCACGCCGCCCGCGGCGGAGATGAGGTAGACGTCGCGGTTGCCCTCGTATTCACCGATGAAGGCGATGCTCTGGCCGTCGGGCGAGAAGTGCGGTTCGGTTTCCTCGCCGACGTCCGCGGTCAGACGCCGCGCCTCGCCGCCTTCACGGCCGACGATCCACAGGTCGCCGCCGTAGTTGAACACGATCTGGGTCTTGCTCACCGTCGGGAAGCGCAGCAGCAGCGGCGGATCGCCCGCGGCCTGCGCGGCGCCGGCGAGCGCGCCGGCCAGTCCCACCAGCCCTAGAATCTTCGCGAAGCTAGCCATCGTGGTTCCTTCTTGTTGAATTTCTGCGCGCAGCGGCGCGTATGCGCGCTGCGGATGCCCCGCGCGCATTCTACCCGCAAAGATCGTGGCATTCGCCGCCGCGAGGGACGAATGCGGGTAGCCGAGGGACGACCTCGTCGCGGCCCGTTCCCCGTCAGTGCAGGATGGCCGTGGCCGCGGCCGTCATCGCGGTCACGCCGGTGTCGAGCGTCGGCTCCGGCAGCGGCAGGAAGCGGCTGGTGTGCGGTCCCGGCAGGAACTTGCCCGCGGCCTGCGCCGCCGCGAGCTTCTGTGGATCCATGGCGCCCAGCCGGAAGTAGGCCACCGGAATCTCCTGGCGCGAGAGGTCGGGACTCATGCCGAGCACTCCCACGTCCTCGCTGCCCATGGATCTCTCCACCGGCATCACCCGGTCGGCGCCGAAGGTGGCGACGAACACGTCGTGCAGTTTGGCCGACAGCTCGGGATCGTTGTACTCGACCGGCGTCGATTCCTGGTCGAGCACCGTCACCACGGCGGCCTTGTCCGGCGGCAGCCCGGCGGACACCGACAATCCCTGCGCCATGCGCGTGAGGCCATCGATGATGGTGCGGCGGCTCTTCTCGGTGAACGAGCGGGTGGTGAGCTCGAGCTTCACCTCGTCCGGAATGATGTTGCGCTTGGTGCCGCCGTGGATCGAGCCCACCGTGACCACCGAGGGATCGCGGGGATCCTCCTCGCGACTGACGATGCTCTGGATCTGCGTGACGTAGTACGCCGCCATGGTCACCGGATCGAGGCCGACCTGCGGCGCGGACCCGTGGCCGCCGATGCCGCGGATGAGCACGTCGATCGAGGTCGAACTCGCCTGCGCCGGTCCACCGACGATGCCGACGGTTCCCGCGGGCAGCAGGTTGGTGTCGTGCAGCCCGATGATGGCGTCGGGCCGGCCGAAGCGCTCGTACAGGTGATCCGCGATCATGGCCTTGGCCCCGTCGATGGTCTCCTCCGATGGCTGCGCCACCAGCATCACCGTGCCGTGCCAGCGGTCGCGGGCCGCGGCGAGGGCGCGCGCCGTGCCGATCAGAACGCTGGTGTGCACGTCGTGCCCGCAGGCGTGCATGACGCCGACGTCCTGGCCGGCGGCGTTCTTCGCGTGCACGTGGCTCGCATAGGGGACGCCCGTCTCCTCGACGATGGGCAGCGCGTCCATGTCGGCGCGGATCAACAGCGTCTTGCCCGGGCCGTTCTTGAGCACGCCGACCACGCCGTAGGCGGACGAGCCGTCGGGATATCGACCCACGCGCTCGGTCACGGCATAGCCGGCGGCGCGCAACTCCCGGGCGACGATCCCCGCGGTGCGCTGTTCGTGGTGCGACAGTTCAGGATGGCTGTGCAGGTCCTCGTAGGTCGCCAGCAGATTCGAGGCTGCGGGCGCGGGCGCGGCGACGGCGGCATCGCCGAGGGCGCAGGCGACGAGGGTGCAGACGGCGAACGCAGGCAGCGATTTCACGGGGGCGTCTCCTCGAGGTTGGTGGCCGCAGGCTAGCAGAGAGCCGGGAGCGGATACACTGGCGGCTCGATCCCACCCTCGCGGAGTACGCCGATGACCTGGCTGGTGACGAAATACGCGCTGACCGCGCTCCTGGTGGTGGTGATTTCGGAGACCGCCAAGCGCAGCGACCGGCTCGGAGGCCTCATCGCCGCGCTGCCGCTCGTCACCGTGCTGACGCTCGTCTGGCTGCACGTCGAGCGACAGCCCGCCGCGACGCTCGCCAATCACGCCTACTACACCTTCTGGTACGTGATCCCGACGCTGCCCATGTTCCTGGCCTTTCCGTGGCTCCTGCCGCGGCTCGGGTTCTGGGGAACCCTCGGCGCGTGCCTGGTGCTGACGGCGGGATGCTTCGGCGCCTTCGCCGCGGGGCTGCGGCCGTTCGGCGTCCGGCTGCTCTAAGGGGGAGCGCGACGGCGACCGGGGTCAGCGGGACAGGCCAAGCGCGCGCTTCTCCGCCTCGGACAGGGGTGGCTCGTGCAGCATGCCCTGCGTCTCGCGAACCTC
>DAIDHD010000016.1 GCA_027459765.1 Gammaproteobacteria bacterium
GGACGGGACGGGTCGCGCTCGAGGTGGGGGTACTTGAGGCCCTCGTGGTAATCGAGCCGCCGCAGGGACGAGGCGGCGCCGTTCATGACGGTGAGCTCGAGCGCCGTTCCCGTTCGGGTGGAACGCACCGCCGCTTCGAGCGCCGCCGGCGTGAACGGTGCGCCGTTCACGGCCGTGATCTGCATGCCGGGCACGACGCCCGCCCGGTAGCCGGCGTAGTCCACCACCGAGTCGATCACGGTGCCGTCCTCCTGAACCAGGAGGCCGATGGAGTAGCGCTGATCGGTGAACCCTGAGCGGCTCCAGATCGGCCACAGCAGGTCGACCTTGTGGGCGGCCTCCATGTCGCGGGTCAGCTCCGACTTGTCCTCGGAATAGACGAGCCGCCAGCCGGCGCGTTCGATGCCGCCGAGCGGCGGCTCGGCGTTCAGCGACGTGAGGCGCGCGTTCAGGAACGTCGCCCAGTCATAGGGCTGCACCTCGTCGAGCATGCGCACGACGTCGGCAAAGACGTACGGCCGGTCCTGTCCGGCGGCGAAGAAACGCCGGCAGAAGTCGTCGAGCGAGCGCCGATTGCCGCTCTTCTCGCGGATCAGGGTGTCCGCCTCCAGCCAGATCAGGCCGCTCTCGGGGTAGAAGTCGCCGCTGCGACGCGCCGAGGTCCAGGCGTCCGGCGACACCAGGAGCAGCTGCGCCGCGATGGTGGTGTCGATCAGCGGCCGCCAGCGCCGCCCCGTGTGGTAGCGCATCTGCGCGGCGTCGATGGCGAGCGAGTCCGCGAGCTGCGCCTCGGTCCAGAAGCCGCTGCGCGCCGTGACCACGTTCGAGACGTAGTCGGTGAGTCCCTCGTACACCCAGATGAGCTCGCCGCGCATCGGATCCTGGTAGGTGCGGATGTCGAGGCCGCGCGGCGTGCGGTACTTGCCGTTCCACGAGTGGATGTACTCGTGCGGGATCATGGAGGCGGTGGTGAGCAGGATGCGCTGGTCGGCGAGTCCCTGCTCGGGCAGGCGGTTCTCGCTGGAGGTGAAGTGTTCCAGCGTGTAGTGGTCGATGCTGTCACCGAGCGAGAGCAGCAGGTGATAGCGCGGGTAGCGCGCGCCGCCGAACACGGCCTCCAGCTCGCGCACGAGATTCGTGAAGTGCGTCTGCACCGGCGCCGGCACCGCGAGCTCCGCCGCGGCTTCGGTGGACATGTCCCACTGCACCGGCGTCGCGCCGCCCAGCTCGATGGTGCGCACGTGCTCGCCGGCGATGAGCGGTGAATCGACCAGCTCCTTGAGGGAGACTTCCGCGAAACGCACGCTGCCGTCGGGGCCCCCGCCGGAGACCGGGAGCGCCGTGCGGTATTGCCAGCCGGCGGGCAGGCGGATGCTGGCGCGGAAGGGATCGGCGTCGTTGGGCCGATCCGCCGGGTAGAGCACCACCAGCCACCAGTTCAACGCCAACTGGTCGTGGGAACTGCAGGTCGCGGACTGAAAACCCTCCTGACCGATCAGGCACGCGAAGTCGAGGTCCGCATCGACCGTGTCGACGCCGGCGGGCACGCTGACGTGGAACAGGAACATGTCGTTCGCGTCGCGACGCCAGACGAGCGGTTTGCCGCCGCCGTGAAAGCGCAGGCCGATGATCTGGCTCAACGGGCCCGCGGGCGCGTGCTCGCCCGGAATCCACTTTGGATACGCGAGGGTGAGCGTGCGCCCGTGTGCCGGAAAGGACAGGTGCGCGTGCAGCAGCCCGGTGGATGCCTGGGTCGCGTCCAATTCCAGCCGCACCGGCGCGGTGGGCCCGGCGGCCGCCGTCGTCGCAGCGGCCGGCGTCGCAGCGGCCGCCGCGGCGGACCCGGCGGCACCGAGCAGCGCGGCGAGCAAGGGCACCGCCAGCCCAAGACGCGGCGCGCCGCTCACTTGGACACCTTCGCCGCCCGTTCGACCTTGGCCAGCAGGCCGTCGAGTTCGGCGCGCGGCAGGTAGCGACCGGCCAGCACCACGGCGGCGATGCGCCGCGCGTTGTGAATGTCGCTGAGCGGATCCTTGTCGAGCAACACGAGGTCGGCGATCTTGCCGGTGGTCACGCTGCCGAGTTCGGCCTCGCGGCCCAGGAAGCGCGCCGGATTCAAGGTCGCGGTACGCAGCGCGTCGAGGGGCGAGAGCCCCGCCTGGACGAACAGCTCGAGTTCCTGGTGGAGGCTGAAGCCCGGGAAGATGTGCACGCCCGCGGCCGTGTCGGTGCCGGCCAGGAAGGGCACGCCGGCGTGGAACATCTGCCGGGTCATGTCGAGTTCCATCTGCACGTAGTGCTGGCGGACCGGCAAGGGATCGGTGTCCATGTCCTTGAGGATGGACTCCTTGAACATCGGCCAGGTCCGCTCCCGCCAGGCGGCGGGCGCGTAGCGCGTGAGCGGATCGGCTGACAGGTCGATGGCGTCGATCAGCCACTGGCCGCGTTCCCACACGAGTGTCGGCACCTGCCAGGTGTGGTTGCGGGCCATCAACGCCACGAGCCGTTGCGCGCGCTGCGGATCGTAGGTGCGCACCACCTCGCCCAGGGTCTTCGGGCCCTTGATGAGTTTGTCCTCGATGGTCGAGCAACCCTCGAAGATGCCGGTGTAGTGCTCGATGCTCTTCTGGCCGGCATCCGACGCTTCGGAGGCGCGGATGGCGTCGGGCACGTGGCCTACGAAGGTGATGCCGAGCCTGCGCGCCTCCGCGGCGGCCGCGAAGTACCCGTCGCGCGGGATGAAGGACTGGATCTTGATGAAGTCGACGCCCCGCGCCTTGAGTTCGTCCACCACCCGACGGCCGTCGGCGGCGTTGGCCACCGGCGCCGAGCTGGGGAAACGCGGCACCGGTCCGTCGAGCATCGGTCCGGCGATCACCATGCGCGGGCCGAGCAGTTCGCCGGCCGCGATGCGCCGGCGCCAATCGAGGAGCACGTCGAGATTGCCGCCCATCTCGCGTACGCCGGTGACGCCGTTGGCGACGAAGGGTGCAAGATTGACGAGCGGATCGGCCGGCACCCAGTCGCCGAAGGCGACGTGCACGTGCATGTCCCACAGCCCGGGGATCAGGTACTTGCCGTGGGCGTCGATGACGCGCGCGCCGGCCGGGGTGGTCACCGCGCCGGCGGCGCCGATCGCGGCGATGCGCCCGTCGGCGATCACCACCGT
This sequence comes from Gammaproteobacteria bacterium, assembly GCA_027459765.1. Taxonomy (GTDB): domain Bacteria; phylum Pseudomonadota; class Gammaproteobacteria; order Steroidobacterales; family Steroidobacteraceae; genus Bog-1198. Next base: position 3,170 of record DAIDHD010000016.1, read on the forward strand.
GCGATCCGGCAGTTCCCCTCCGCTCTCGACGTCGACCACGGTGACGTGCGTGAAGGCCACGGCCGGTGCGGCGTGGGCGGCCGGTGCGCCCCGGACGGGTGCCACGAAGGCCATGGCCGCCACGGCGCAAATGGGGGCGAGGAAGGAGCGAGCGGTCATCGGCATCACAGAGAGCCTCCCGTGCGGACCGGCAACGGCACGTTGCAGAGCTCGATGCGGCCGGGATTGTGTTTGAACCAGGATTCGTGGCGGTCGCGACGCTGGGCGAACACGGCGCGGAAGGTCGCACTGTCGGTGCGCAGCACCTCGACGGGCGTGCGCTCCGCGACCGGCACGTCGGCGGCGACGCGTACGGCGCGGATCGGGACGGGTGCTTCCGCGCCGACATAGAAGCCCATCTCGCCGCTGCCGCGCGGCAGGCTCGACAGGCGCTCGACGCCGCTGAGCACGCGACCGACCAGTGCGACGTTGCGATCGAGCTGGCGCGGCGCGTGGCCGATCACGGCGTACATCTCGCTGCCGTCGCTTTCCGGCGGGTCGTCGCGTCCCACGCCCACCATGCCGTAGCAGTGCGCCAGCCACACCGCGCCGGTGTGCGGATCGCGCGCGGCGGGAAAGCCGTCGAGGAACCCGACCTGCGGGGCGTAGACGTCGCGGATGGGCAGTGGCTGGAAGTCGGCACGCGCCGCCGGCGCCGCGTCGAATTCCGCGGCCACGTCGTGCACGCCCGGAGGCAACGGGCGCTCGTGCTTCGGATCGGCCCACTGCACCACGTAGTCGTCCTGGACCCGCACGATCGCGAGACCGTCGAAGTAGTGCGCGCGGGCGAGCGCCTTGATGTTGGCGACGTGCAGCGGAGCGACGCGCGGCGCAAGTTCGATCACCACCCGACCGCTGGCGAGTTCCAGATACAGGGTGTTCTCGGGATCCGGCTTGCGCCAGTCGGCCGCCGGGGACTGCGCCAGCAGGTCGTTCACCGTCACGGGCTTGGCGGCCGCGGTGACGGCCAGCGCGAGTGCGACCGCGGATGAGGCGATGCCGCGCCAGCGGCGCGCCCGCACGCGGCGTTCGGGTCGATCGAGGGACATGTGGGCTCCACGCATGGGTTGGATCCCGGAGCGTACCCGTCCGTGGCGCGGCCGTCAGCCGGGCGGTCCCCGACGCTGCCCCTCGGTCGGCCGCCGCCCTCGGTTCAGCGCCGCCGCGGCGTCGCCGGCTGCGGCGGCAGCGGCTGCGGCAGTTCGGCCAGGTAGTAGGCCAGCACCGCCATGGTCGCGACCTGGGTGTTCATGGCGACGGGGTCCACCTTGTCGAGGGTGTCGGCAGCGGTGTGGTGGTAGTCGAAATAGTGGCGCGAGTCCACCAGCGGCGCGAAGCCGGGTACGCCGGCCGCCTGCAGCGGCTCGATGTCCGCACCGACCTCGCCCTGGGTTCGCGACACGAGGGTGGCGCCGATGGGGCGCAGTGCCTCGGTCACCGGTGCAAGCAGCGCTTCGGAGTCGGCGCTGACCGCCGCGATCAGACCGAGCGAGCGGCCGGCGCCCTCGTCGCTTTCGATGGCCGCGGTCTGGGTGGCGAGCGCGTGCTCGACCGACGCGAAGTAGGCCTTGCCACCCCGGCCGCCGTTTTCCTCATTGGTCCAGCCGACGAAGCGCACGGTGCGGCGTGGGTGCAGGTCGAGCCGGTGCAGCGTCTCGATCACGGCGGCCGCGGCGATCACGCCGACCCCGTCGTCGGTCGCGCCGGTGGCGAGATCCCAGGAGTCGAGATGCCCGGATACGATCACCACTTCGTCGGGTAGTTCGCGTCCGCGCCAGTCGGCGATCACATTGGCGCTGTCCGCATCCGGCAGCGTGCGCGGGGTGAGCGTGAGCCGCATGCTCAGCGCGCCGCCCGCGGCGAGGCGGGTGACCAGGTCCGCGTCCTCGGCCGAGAGGGCCGCCGCCGGAATGGGCTTCTGGCCGTCGTGCCAGAGCGTGGTGCCGGTGTGCGGCAGGCGATATTCCGCGCCGCCGACCGAGCGCACCAACGCGGCCGCGGCGCCGAGCGCGGCGGCACGCGCCGGGCCGTCGAAGCGGTATTGGCCCGCCTGGCCATAGGCGTCGCCGGCGTGGCCGTTGTCCGCGAGCCGTTGATCGAAACGCGCCTCGAAGAGCACGATGCGACCGCGCACCTGTGCCGCGCGCGCCTCGAGCTCCTGGAAATCGTGCACGACCACCACCGGCGCCGTCAGTCCCGCGGCGGGCGTGGCGCCGGAGCCGCCGAGTGCCGTCAGGTGCAGCCGTTGGGTCAGGCCAGCCGGCCGGCCGGGATAGTCCACGAGTTCGCCGCGTTCCTCGCCGCGTACCCAGTGCGGTACCTTCACCGCCGGCGTCGACACGTCCGCGCCGGTGCCACGCATCGCGGTGGCGAGCTGCGCGATCGCGGCGGTCAACTGCGGCGAGCCCGACAGGCGCGGACCGATGCGATCGGTGAGCTCGCCGAGCTCACGATAGGCCCAGTCCTGGCTCATCGCGGCATCGCGGATGCGGGCCAGAACCTGCGGATCCACCGCCGGCGCGGGATCCTCCGCCGCACTCGCCGCGCCGCACGACCACAGCACGACGGTGGTGAGGAGGGCGGCACGGGCGCGGAAGGGCTTGTGCATGCGCGTCATATTCAGTCCTTGGCGAGATGGAGGGCGAACCAGTCGGTGTAGCGTTGCAGGCGGTCGCGCACGTGGCTCGGCCGCGTGAGCAGGTGATATTCACCGGGGTACACCACGAGCTGCGTCGGCACGCCGAGCGTGCGCAGCGCCGCGTACATCTGTTCACCGCCGGCTACGGGCACGTTGAAGTCCTTGTCCCCGCCCAGGAACAGCGTCGGCGTGTGGATGCGATCGGCGTGCAGGAACGGGTAGGACAGCCGCAGCCAGCGCGCGGTGTCGCGCCAGGGCGGACCGAGCTCGGCGTTGTATTGCAGGATGTACTGATCGGCACCATACATGGCGAGCTGGTCGGCGCTGCCCGCGCCGCTCACCGCCGCCTTGAAGCGCCCGTCGCTCGCGATCGTGTAGTCGGTGAGGATGCCGCCGTAGCTCCAGCCGCCGATTCCGAGCCGTCGCGGATCGGCGAGACCGCGGCGCACCGCCTCGTCGACGCCCGCGAGCAGGTCCTCCACCTCGTGATGGCCCCAGTCGGCGGCAATGGCGCGGGCATAGGCGCCGCCGCGACCGGTGCTGCCGCGGTAGTTGATCGCGAGCACCAGGTAACCGTGCGCCGCCAGCCACTGGCGCTCGAAGGTGGGCGTGTACGTGCCGAAGTTCAAACCGTGCGCGTCCTGACCGTTCGGCCCGCCGTGGATCCAGACGATGGTCGGATAGGCGCGACCCGGCACGAACCCCGGCGGCTTGACGAGCATGCCGTGCACCTCGGTGCCGTCGCGACTGTGGAACGCGAAATCCTCCACGGCGCCCCAGGCGATCTCGTCGACGAGGGCGTCGTTCTCGAACGAGAGGCGGCGCCAGCGGCCGGCCTCGAGCGTGTGCACCTCGGGCGCCGTCGTATCGGTAGCCGTGACCACCGCGACCCGTCCCCCACCGGCGCACAGCCCGGTTGCCGACTGCGGCCCGGTCGCGAGCCGCGTGATCGGGCCGCCGTCGAGCGGCACGCGCACCGGCAGGTCCGAGCCGTCGTCCTCGACGATGGCGACGAGGTTCGCCGCATCGAGCACGGCGGGCGATGAGAGCGCGCGATCCAACTTGGGCGCGAGTTCACGAATGCGCCCCGAGGAGACCTCGACCGCCTCGAGGTGGTCGGTGATGTATGCGTTGAAGCGCGGTTCCTGGCCGACCGCGACCACGATTTGCCGGCCGTCCGTGCTGAAGCGCACCGTCTCGTGATTCGGCGCGTAGAACTCGCTCAGCAACCGTGGTTCGGCGCCGGCGCGTGGTGCGACGACGTACAGCTCCGCGCGACCCGTCCGGTCCGGATCGCCGTGCCGCGCGCTCAAGAACGCGATCAGCTTGCCGTCCGGCGACCAGGCGGGCGCGCGGTCGTCCACTCCGGCGTCGGTGGTGAGCGGCGTGAGCCTGCCGTCGGCGACGTCGAGCAGGTACAGCTGCGTGCGGTCGGCGGCGGTGAGATAGCCGCCGCGATCCTCCTTGAAGTGCAGGCGGTCGATCACCACCGGCGCCGCGGCCGCCGCTGCCGCTTCCGTCGGGCGCGTCATGGCGAGCACGAGGTGCGCGCCGTCGGGCGACCAGTCGTAGTCGGTGATGTCGCCCCCGGCGGCTGCGAGCACCCGCGGTTCGCCGCCCCGCCGGTCGAGCAGGTGCAGCTGCGGGCGATCGCCATCGGCACGGGCGGCGAGAAAGGAGACGTAGCGTCCGTCCGGACTGAAGCTGGCGGCGGCGAGCGAGGCATCGTCGGCGCTGAGGCGCACGTGCGCGGTGCCGCCGCGGTCCACCATCCACAGGCTGGCGCGGCGCGCATCCGCGTGCGTGTCGGCCCCCTCGACGGTGTAGGCGATCCATTGGCCGTCGGGCGAACAGGCGGGACCGGTCACGTCGCGCAGCCGATCGACGTCGCCGATTGCGAGCGGTCGCGGCGCCGCGAGCGCGAGGCCCGCCGCGCACGCGAGTGGCGCGGCCCAACACCATTGCATCCGCCGCTTCATGACGAGCCCTCCGCGCGTTGGTCGGCGGGAAACGCGACCCCCGGATGCGAACGGACCGGCGTAGAGCCGGTCCGTTCGTCAGCGACAGTCGCTATCCCCGAAGGGCCTAGTGTAACTCGGTGTAGCTCACCGGTATCCAGCGATAGCCCTTGCCGGCACGACGCAGGTGCCCGAGGCCGGGGAAGGCGATGTGAGCCCCGCCGACGAGATAGCCGCGGCGAGCCGCCTCGGCGAAGATGCCGAGGCGCACCGCCTCGGCCTGCTTGGAGTCCGAGTCGAACTGGATGGTGACCTCGGGCGAGCCGAACTGCACCTCGCCGACGTGCATCAGGTCGCCCCACAGCAGCAGCGTCTGGCCCTTGCTCTCCACGAAGTAGCCCGTGTGGCCCGGGGTGTGTCCGAGCAGCGGGACGGCGCGCACGCCGGGAACGAGCTCGGTCGCGCCCTCGAACGTCACGAAGCGATGTGCCTCGACGTACGGGGCGAGCGCGGCCTGCGCGCCCTTGAAGAAGTCCTTGCTCGAGTCCGGGGCCTTGTCCAGGTTCTCCTTGCTCAGCCAGTAGTCGGCCTCGCGCTTGTCGGCCCGCACCACGGCGTTCGGGAACACCCGCTTGCCGTCGACCGTCAGGCCGCCGACGTGGTCCGGATGCATGTGCGTGATGTAGATCTCGTCGACCTGCTCGGGCTGGTAACCGGAGGCGCGCAGCCGCTCGACCAGCTTGCCGAGATTCGGTCCGAACAGCTTGCCCGCTCCCGTATCGACGAGCACCAGCTTGCTGCCCGTATTGACCAGGAAGCCGTTGAAGTTCATCTCGTAGGGCAGGCTCTCGTAGTCGTCGGCGAGGATCTTCTTCACCGCGCCCTTGGGCACGTGGGTGAGGAGCTGGTCGACCGGCAGTCCGGTGGTGCCGTCGGAGAGCGCGGTGACCTCGAAATCACCGACCATGGTGCGGTAGTAGCCCGGGGCGGTGCGCTTGACCATCGGCGCGGCGGCCAGCGCGGTCTGCGGCGCGGCCATCCCGCCGAAGCCCGCCACGAACGCGGCGAAAAAAGCGGCTCGCGCCGCGCAGTGAACGATCTTCACGGTTGTCGGATCCTCGTTTTGCGAAAGGGAAGCATGCGCGGTCAGCGGCATGCGGGCGCGAATGGTCAAAAAGGCTCCTCGTCCTGTCAAGCGGTCGGTGGCGTCCGCGGCCCCCGCCCACCGACACGCGGCCGTCGCCGGCGCGGGGGCGGGCGTGCCAGAACTGTGAGATCGCGCTGATTTCGCGCCCCACGGCTGTGACATCCTCTTGCGGCTGCAAGTCCGCAGGTTCTGGAGCCGCCGATGAAGTTCAATCTGGCCGCCGTGGCCGCCACCTTGCTCGTCATGACCCAAGCCGCCCGCGCGGAGGACCCGCGGATCACCATCGCCGAGTTCGAGTCGCACCTCGCGCGGCTCGGACCCGCCAAGATCGAGGGCGTGGAGAAGCTCGGCCCGAAGGTGGTGCCGGCCATGTATTTCGGCTCGCACAAGATGAACGGCAACTTCGACATCGTCGATGACGAGAAGCTGCGCAGTGGCGCGACGGCCACCGTGTTCGTCAGGGACGGCGAGGAATTCGTGCGCGTCACCACCAACGTGCTCACCCTGGAGGGCAAGCGCGGCGTCGGCACGTTCCTCGTGCACGCCCGCGCGTACGAGGCGGTGATCCGCGGCGAAACCTTCTGCGGCGACGTCGACGTGCTCGGCACCGCCTACTATTCCTGCTACGACTCCGTGAAGGACGCCCGCGGCAACATCATCGGCGCGGTGTACATCGGCTACAAGAAGTGACGCGCGGCGGACGGGCGGTCTAGCCGCGCAGACGGGCCCCCGCCGGGTCGTGCAGCGCTTCCAGCCTGACGGTCGCGCGGCGGGTTTCGCCGAGCACGTCCACCTCCAGGGTCTCGCCCTCGCGCGCCAGGCTCGAAGGCACGTAACCCGCCGCCAGGCTCTTGCCCACCCAGTGGCCGAAGGCACCCGAGGTGACGTAGCCGACGGCGGCGCCGTCCTTGAGCAGCGATTCGTACCCCACCACGTCGGCGTCTCCGTCCGACAGTTCCATGACCACGAAGCGGCGCGCGGGCCCGCGCGCGCGTTCGGCGAGCGCGGCGTCGCGGCCCGTGAAGCCGGGCTTGTCGAAATCGACGAAACGGTCGAGGCCGGTCTCGGCGGCGGTGTAATCCGGCCGGAAGTCCTTGTTGAAAGATCCGTAGCCCTTCTCCAGCCGCAGTGACGACAGCGCCCGACCGCCGAAGTGCGCGAGGCCCAGCGCCTGACCCGCATCCCGGATCTCCTCGTACAGCGTCACGAAATAGTCCGGCGTGGTCCACACCTCGTAACCGAGCTCGCCTGTGAATCCGGCGCGCGTGACGATGGCGGGCGAGAGGCCCACCGCGGTCTCGGTCACCCGGAACAGCTTGAAGGCCGCCGCCGACAGGTCGACCCTCACCAGACGCTGGAGCAGCTCCCGTGCCCGCGGGCCCGCGATCGACAAGCCCGCGAGGGTGGATGCCGCGGAACGCACGAACACGTCCGGGGGCGGCGCGCTGCGCGCGAACCAGCGCAGGTGGAACTCCTCGGCGAACCCCGAGCCGACCACCAGGAACCGGTCCTCGGCGAGGCAGGCTATCGACAGGTCGCCGACGATGCGGCCAGCCTCGTTGAGCATCGGCGCGAGCGCTAGCCGCCCGGGGCGCGGGATGCGCGAGGCGAACACCCGGTCGAGCCAGGCGCGTGCGCCGCGACCGCAGATCTCGTACTTGCCGTAGTTGGTGGTTTCGTAGACTCCGACGCGCTCGCGCACCGCATGGCACTCGGCACGCACGTGCGCGAACGCCTCCGAACGCCGGTAGGTCGGGGTCTCGAGCGGCGCCACACCGGGCGGGGCGAACCACAAGGCATGCTCCAGCCCGAAGTTGGCGCCCATCACGGCGCCGGCCGCGACCAGCCGGTCGTGGATCGGGGAGCGGCGCACGGGCCGTGCGGCAGGCAGTTCCTCGTTGGGATAGGCGAGGCGGAAACGGCGGGAGTAGTTCTCCGGCACCTTGAGCGAGGTGTACTTCGGGGTCGCGAAGGCGCCGAAGCGCGCGACGTCCATGGAAAGAATGTCCTGGCCCGGATCGCCATTGGCCATCCACCGCGACAGCACCAAACCGATGCCGCCACCCTGGCTGAAGCCGGCCATCACCGCGCACGCCACCCAGTAGTTGGTCAGCCCGCGCACCGGTCCGACCAGCGGGTTGCCGTCCGGCGCGAAGGTGAAGGGCCCGTTGACCGCCTTCCTGATGCCGACCCGGCCGAGCGCAGGAAAGTGCGTGAAGCCGACTTCGAAATAAGGCGCCAGACGCTCGAAGTCGTCGGGCAGGAGCTGCATCGAGAAGTCGTCCGGCGTGCTGCTCGGCGACCAGACGATGCCGTTCGGTTCGTAGGTGCCGATCAAGGCGCCGCCTCGTTCCTGGCGCATGTAGATCTCGCCGGAATAGTCGGTGGTGTTGACGATCTCGCGCTCGAGTCCGCGCAATTCCGGGATGTCCTCGGTGAGCAGATAGTGATGCTCCATGGCGAGCACCGGCAGTTCGATGCCGACCATGCGACCGACCTCGCGCGCCCACAGGCCGGCGCAATTCACCACGTGCTCGGCGTGCACGTCGCCCTTGTCGGTGCGCACCGTCCAGGAGCCGTCGCGTCGCGGTTCGAGCGCGAGCACGCGGGTGAACCGCTCCACCGCCGCGCCCAGCAGTCGCGCCGACTTGACGTAGGCGTGGGTCGTGCCCGACGGATCGCAGTGGCCGCCGTCGGCGCGCCACAGGGCACCGATGAAGTGCCTGGGATCGATCAGCGGATTGAGACGGCAGGCTTCCTCGACCGATATCAGCTCGGTCTCCATGCCGAGGTAGCGCGCGCGCGAGCGGATCAGCTTCAGGCTGTCGAGTTCACCGGGCGTCGCCGCGAGCATCAGTCCGCCGTTGGGGTGCAGTCCGCAGGACTGCCCGGACATTGCCTCGATCTCCCGGTACAGGTCGATGGTGTACTTCTGCAGGCGCGAGATGTTCGCCTCGCCGTTGAAGGTGTGCATGCCGCCGGCGGCGTGCCAGGTCGAACCGGAAGTCAGTTCGCTCTTTTCCAGCAGCAGCGCGTCGGTCCAGCCGATCTTGGCGAGGTGATACAGCACGCTCGCGCCGACCACGCCGCCGCCGATCACGACCACCCGGGCAGTGTCTTTCATGGGAGATTTCCTTCGATCAAGTCCTGATGACCGGCGTCCGGCCCGGCGCACGCGCCGAACGGACCGCCGACGTGCGCAAGCCACTCGCGGGCGTGCCGCCCGAAGCTCGATGGCGTGAACCAGAGCAGTCCCGCCGGCAGGGCGGCGAGCACCGCCGTGGTCTGCAGCATCACGGTGGCCGCGACCCGGCCCGGCGGCAACGCCCCGCCGGCGAGGTCGAGCCGGCAGGCGCGCGCGAGCAACTCGTGCACCCGCGGGCCACGCAGCAGCAGCGCATCGTAGGCCGACGACAGGTCGACCGTGCCGCCCGCATCCGCGCAGGCGCCGTGCCAGGCGGCGGCCGCCGCGGGCGTGGCGAGTGTCCACCAGCGATCCGGGCGCAAGCCGAGCACCAACGGCGCGGTGGTCGTGGCGTCGCCGTGATCCGGTAAAGCCAGGCCGAGCTCGCGCGCGTGCGCGCGCAGAGCCTCGGCGCGTCCCCGGTACGCGTGCCACTCGACGATCCCCACCTCGCAGCGACGCCACACGACGGGCGGGTGCGGCGTGGTCGCCGACCGGTCAGGCGCGGACACGCGAGTTCTCCGGGTCGAGCCAGTGGGGGCTGGTGATTTCGACGTCGACGCTCTCCTGGTGCACCGGCGAGACGGCGCGCAGCCGCTCGCCGACGCGCCGCCGCCCGCCCGCCAGCAGGGCGAGGCCGACCCAGCCCGGCCGCTCCACCGACGGCGTGGACGACGTGACCCAGCCCAGCCCCTGCCGTGGCGCGCGCGGGTCGGTGAGTTGTGCGCCGTTGCGCAGCCGCTCCTGCGCGCGCACGGGACGAATCCCGACCAGCTGCAACCGGTCCGGGGCGGTGAGCGCTGCGCGTGCTGCAAGGGCGCGGCCCACGAAGTCACCCGACTTCTTCAGCATGCGCGCGAAGCCGAGGTCGTCGGCGCTGGTGTTGCCGTTGATCTCCGCGCCGGTGACGTGTCCCTTCTCGATGCGCAGCGTGTTGAGCGCGTCGAGCCCATAGGGCGCGAGGCCGAACGCCCGACCCGCGTCCAGGAGCGCCTGCCAGACGGCACGCGCTTCGCGGCCGGGAACCGCGATTTCGTAGGCGAGTTCGCCGGAGAAGGAGATCCGGAACAGCCGGCCGGCGACGCCGGCGATGGTCGCCGTGGTCGCCGCCATGAAGGGCAGCGCGGCATTCGACACGTCCCGGTCCGCGATCACGCCTGCGAGAACGTCGCGCGCGCGCGGTCCTGCGAGCGCGAACTGTGCCCACTGGTCGCCGACGTCCGTGAGCACGACGTCCAGGTGCCGACAGGCGCTCTGCGCCTGGAATTCGAGGTGTTCGAGCACGACCGCGGCGTTCGCGCTGGTGGTGGTGACCAGGAAGTGCCGTTCGCCGAGGCGGCTGGTGGTGCCGTCGTCGAGGACCATCCCGTCCTCGCGCAGCATCAGCCCGTAGCGCGCGCGACCGACGGCGAGCGAGGAGAACGTGTTGACGTAGACGAAGTCGAGAAAGCGCGCCGCGTCCGGGCCCTGTACGTCGATCTTGCCGAGGGTCGACACGTCGGTGAGGCCGACCGCGTGGCGTACCCGGCGCGCTTCCGCGAGCACCGGCGCCCAGCCGCCGGCGCTCGAGTAAACCAGCGGCCGCAGCCACAGCCCGGCGTTGACGAAGCTGGCGCCGGCCGCTTCGTGCCAGTCGTGCAGCGCCACCCGCCGCCGCGGCTTGTAGTGCGCGCCGGTCTCGCCGCCGGCGAGCGCGGCGAACGGCACCGGCACCGCGAACGGGCGCGGCTTGCTCACGCCGACTTCCTCGACGGGTAGGCCGCGCGCGGCGGCGAGCACGGCGCTGCCCACCAGGCCGCCGATCCGCCCCTGGTCGGTGGCCATGCCGTGAGTCGTATAGCGCTTCATGTGCTCGACGTGCACGTAGCCCTCGCGCGCGGCGAGCCGTACGTCCTCGCTGGTCACGTCGTGCTGCAGGTCGACGAAGCACTTGCCGCGGCCGCGTACCTCCCAGAGAGGCTCGAGGGCCGTCGCCGGCGGGTCATCGGGCAGCGGCACGGCGTCGCCGCCCGCTGCCGCCGGCGGCGACGCGCCGGCGGCCGTGCCGCGCAGCTCGGCGGCGATGGCGTGCGCC
>DAIDHD010000080.1 GCA_027459765.1 Gammaproteobacteria bacterium
CCCGTGCACCTCGGCCACCGACAGGTTCAGGCTCTGCGCAATCAGTGCCACCGCCCCGGGCGGAACCCACCCCAAGCGCCTCTGCACCGCGTGCAGAATCGGCAACAACCCCCCGGGCAGCCCCGCAAGCTCCCCGCATACCCCCATCACCGCCTCACGCTCCGCCGCCGATAGCGGGGGGGTCGGGGAACCGCGTACTGCCCCTTCTCGCGGGCCTGATGGCGTGCTCATGGGGGACTCTCTTTTAATCTTTGTTTGGAACGCCTAACCGAAAACCAGCCATGAGGGTGCAAGGCGTGCCTGGCATCACCTCAGCCTGATACCTTGATATACCAAATACTATAGATCCGCAATGGCGGCGATGTCTTCGGTGCGTCATTGAATTGTCGACGAGGCCTCGACTATCTTTACATTCGGTATGCAAGCGATGCCCCCGGTGGAGCTCGAGCCTCTCGATGCGCGTGACGACCTCGTCGGCGTACCGGCGCACCCGCTGTCCCAGCAGATCCTGCGCACCGACGTCGCCGGCATGCCGCTCGAGTGGATCGATTACAAGGAAGCGGCGCGGCTCTACCACACGGAACAGGTGGCCTACACCTGCGGCAGCGCGCTGTATCGGCTCTACGGCGGCACCAGCGCTCGCACCGGCCGGCGCACCGTGGTGGAAGTGAATTCCATCATCGCCACCGTCGGTGTGACCGGAAACCCCGGCAACCTGCGCGGTAGCGCCTACGTTCCACCGCTCAACAACCAGACCTTGTTCAGGCGCGACGCCCACCTGTGCCTGTACTGCGGTGCACGCTTCCCCTATGGCTTGCTGTCACGCGATCACGTGACCCCGTTCAGTCGCGGCGGCAAGGACACGTGGAGCAACGTGGTGACGGCTTGTCGCCGCTGCAACAACGCCAAGGCTTCGCGGACTCCGGAGCAGGCGGGGATGCAGCTCATCGCCGTGCCGTTCACGCCCACCTACGCCGAGTACATCTATCTGAAGGGTCGCCGGGTGCTGGCGGATCAGATGGAGTACCTGATCGCCCACTTTCCGCGCTCGAGCCCGCTGCACGAGCGCATGCAGCGCTTCCCGATGTGAACGGCGCCACGAGCGCCGCACGGCGGCGCGGCGTCGTCTATCACGTCGACGCCAGCTACTTCGTGTTCCGAGCCTACTACTCGATGCCGCCCGACATGGTGGACGGCGACGGCAACGCGACGCACGCGTTGTACGGATTCGCGCGCTTTCTGGCCGACCTGCTCGAGAGCGCGCGCCCCGAACGGATCGGCGTCGCGTTCGACGAGAGCCTGCGCAGCGAGACCTCGTTCCGGCACGCCATCTACCCCGCCTACAAGGCCAACCGCGAACCGCCGCCGCCGGACCTGGAGCGCCAGTTCGCGCTTTGTCGCGAATTCTGCCGTCTGCTCGGGTTGGCCGAGTTCGCCAGCGACGCCTACGAGGCCGACGACATCATCGGTACGCTCGCGCACCGCGCCCGCAGCGCCGGGCTCGCCAACGTGCTCGTGACCCGTGACAAGGATCTGTCCCAGCTGGTGCGCGACGGCGACGTGTTCTGGGACGTGGTGGGCAACGTGCGCTATGCCTACCACGACATCGGCGAGCGCTTCGGCGCCTCGCCGGAGCGCATCGCCGATTTCCTGGCGCTCACCGGCGACGCGGTGGACAACATTCCCGGCGTGCCCGGCATCGGCAAGAAGACGGCGGCGCAACTGCTGGCCGAATTCCGCTCGCTCGACGACCTGTACGACAACCTCGAACGCGTGCCCACCCTGAAGCTGCGCGGCGCCGCCGGGGTCGCTGCGCGCCTGCGCGAGCACCGCGATTGCGCCTATCTCGCCCGGCGGCTCACGGGCATCGTCTGCGACGTGCCCATTTCCGCGACGCTCGATGACTTGAAGCCGCGCAGCCCCGACCGCGACGGCCTGACCCGGTTCTTCGACACCCAGGGATTCGGTTCGCTGCTGCGGCGGCAGGTCGAGCGCATCGCGGCCGCCGCGCAGGAGCCGGCGACGAACTGACCCTGCGTGGCCGTATACTCGGGCGGTCGCCGCAACGGCTGCGACCGCGCTCACCGGAGGCCTCGTTCATGTTGATGCTGATCGTCGGAATGGTGATTTTCCTGGGGGTGCACTCGCTCGCCATCGTGGCGCCCGCCGCGCGCACGCGCTGGATCGAGCGCCTCGGTGCCGGGCCTTTCAAGGGTCTGTACGCTCTGGTTTCGCTGGCCGGGTTCGCACTGATCGTGCACGGCTTTGCGCTCGCGCGGCTGACCCCGGTGGTGGTGTGGATGCCGCCGGCCTGGATGCGGCACGTCACCATGTTGATCATGCTGCCGGTGTTTCCGCTGCTGCTCGCCGCCTACCTGCCGGGGCGCATCAAGACCGCCACCAAGCATCCGATGCTCACCGCGGTGAAAGCCTGGGCGTTCGCGCACCTGCTCGCCAATGGCATGGCGGCGGACCTGGTTCTCTTCGGCGGCTTTCTGGCCTGGGCCGTGGCGGATCGCATCTCCCTCAAGCGCCGGCCCGCCGCGACCATCGCCACCGCGCCGCCGCGTCCGTGGAACGATGCGGTCGCGGTGGTCGGCGGACTCGCGCTGTACGGCCTGGTGGTGGCCTGGGCGCACTTGAAGTTCATCGGCGTGGCGCCGATGGGCTAGTGGCGCCGATGGGCTAGCGCGCGCGGCGCTTCCTCAAGTCGCTCAGAATCTCGCGCGCCGCGTTGTGGCCGGGCGCACCGGTCACGCCGCCGCCCGGGTGCGTACCCGAGCCGCACTGGTACAGGCCGCGCAGCGGCGTGCGATAGTCGCCGTAGCCGAGCATCGGCCGCGCGCTGAAGAGTTGATCCAGGCTGAGCGCGCCGTGGAAGATGTCGCCGCCGACCAGCCCGAAAGTGCGCTCCAGGTCGAGCGGACTCAATATCTGGCGGCCGAGCACGGACGCCTTGAAGTTCGGGGCGTGACTCGTCACCAGGTCGATCATCAGGTCGGCGACTTGCTCGCGATGCTCGTCCCAGGACGAACCGTCAGGCAACTCCGGCGCCACGTGCTGACAGAATAGGCTGGCGACGTGCCGGCCCGGCGGCGCCAAGCTGTCGTCGAGCGTCGAAGGGATCAGCATCTCCACGATCGGCCGCCGCGACCAGCCGAACTCCTTGGCGTCGAGATAGGCGCGCTCCATGTAGGCCAGGCTCGGCGCCATGATGATGCCGGCCGTGTGGTGTTCGGCGAGTTCGCGGCCCGGCAGCGCGGAGAAATCCGGCAACTCCGACAACGCGACGTTCATGCGGAACGTTCCCGACCCGCAGCGCCAGCGGCCGATCCGCGCCCGAAAGTCCTCGGGAAGCACACCCGGGTCCACCAGCCGCCCGAACAGCAGTCTCGGGTTCAGGTTCGACACCACGCAGCGCGCCCGCAGCGCCTCGCCACTCTCGGTCACCACCCCGACCGCACGGCCACTCTCCACCAGCACCTCGCGTACGGCGCTCGACAGGCGTATGTCGACGCCGCGTGCGCTGGCGCAGCGCGCCATCGCCTGCGTGATGGCGCCCATGCCGCCGATGGCGTGTCCCCAGGCGCCCTTCTTGCCGTTGACCTCGCCGAACACGTGGTGCAGCAGCACGTACGCGGAACCCGGCGTGTACGGGCTCGCGAAATTGCCGACGATGCCGTCGAAGCCGTAGGCCGCCTTGATGGGCGCGCTCTCGAACCAGCCGTCGAGGTAGTCGCCGGCGGACTTCACGAACAGGTCGAGCAGTTCGCGCCGCAACGGCAGGTCGAGCCGCGCCAGGCGGTTGCCGAGGCTCGCGCCGCGCGCGAGTTGCGGCAGCGCCTGCAGCCAGCCGCCCTCGGTCACGTTGGGCGGCGTCATCAGCGTCAGGTCGCGCAGCACGTCGGCGATCGCGTCGAGCCTCGCGGCGTAGGCGTCGAGGCGCCCGGCGTCGCGTTCCGAGAACCTGGCCACCTCGGCGTGCGTGCGGCCCCCGCCGACCTTGAGATAGCCGCCATCGTCGAGGGGCAGGAAATTCGACAGCCGCCGCTCGACGACGCGCAGCCCATGACGCTCGAGCTCGAGGTCGCGGATCACCTTCGGGTTGAGCAGCGACACCGTGTACGACGCCACGGAGTTGCGGAAGCCCGGCACGAATTCCTCGGTCACCGCCGCGCCGCCGACGACGTGGCGCCGTTCGAGCACCGTGACGGACAGTCCCGCTGCGGCCAGGTAGCTCGCGCAAACGAGGCCGTTGTGGCCGCCGCCGACGATGACGACGTCGCGATCGCGACTCACGGATGCTGCGCCTGGCTCGGCCGCTGCGCCAGCGCCCGCGCCGACCAGCCCGGAGCGGGAGCCTGGTCGAGCCTGCTCTCGGGGATGAGCGAGCGCATGCGCCGCGAGAAGCTGCGCAGCGAGACCTCGTTGCGACCGAGGGGGCCGCTCCGATACGCGCCGGAGGCCATGCCCGCCTGCACGCGTTCGATCAGCGCCTTGTCCTCCAGGCTCACCTGGCGGTTGATGCGCCAGTTGAGGTAGCGCGCCACCCGCATCTCGCGGCGTGAGTCGGGGTGCACGTAGGCGATCTCGCGAATCAGCGTTTCGGTGGGTGAAACGGGGATCATCTGCATGAAGTCGATCTGGTCCGGGTAGATGTCGAAAGCGATGTTCGGCCAGAGCTTGAAGTACAGCCACAGACGCTGCCGATCCGGCGACAGGTGCGAGACCGGCGGCAGCAAGGCCTGGTAGAGCCGCTCCGACGGCTGCGAGGAGGGGATGTCGCGCAGCACGCCGGACATCCGGTCGACCCAGTGCTTCGCCTCGATGTCGTAGCTCTGCCCGAACAGCCGCGTGAGACCCGGGTGCGCGACGTTGATGTGCAGGCCGTCCGAGTAGTTGTCGGTGACGTTCTTCCAGTTCACCTGGCGCGACCGCAAGGTGACGCGGCCGAGCGGCACGAGCTCCTCGAACCGATACGCCGCGAGCTCGCGCGCGTACGGCGCGAACATCTCGGCCACGCTCGGCAGTCCAGGTTCGAGCCGCAGGAAGACGAACCCCAAGAAGATTTCCGTTTCGACCGGCGCGAGTCCGTGGTCCTGCATGCGCAGCCCCTCGAATTCGTGGCGGTGCGGCACGCCGGTCAACCGTCCCTCGCTGTCGTAGGTCCAGGCGTGATACGGGCAGACGATCCTGCCGGCGCAGTGTCCGGACGGACCGTCGAGCAGGCGCGCGGCGCGGTGCCGGCACACGTTGTGGAACGCCCGTACCCCGCCGTCGGCGTTGCGGATGACGATCAGCGAGTGCGCGAGAAACTGCAGCGTGTGGTAGTCGCCCGCGCGGGGAATGTCGTTCAAGTGGCAGACGACCTGCCAGGAGGAGGCGAAGATGCGCCGCTTCTCGACCTCCAGGAAGTCCGGATCCAGGTATATCCAGCCGGGCAGGCTCCGGTCCTCGTCGGTTGCCGCGCGCGCCGCGTCCACCGTGGGTGCCTCGATGCTCATTGCGGATCCTCGCCTCGCCCTTGTTGAACGGTAGTATAACGAGGTCGCCGTGCCGTCGCAGCGCCGCCGCGCAGCCGCGGGAAGGCGCCGGCGCACAGCGCCGCGACCCAGTCCTCGCACAGGGCCACGGCGTCCTTTGCCCCGAAGGTACGCGGGTTGAGGCTCAGCTCCACCCACAGGCCGTCGAGCAGCGCCGAGAGCGCGATCGCCGCGGGGCGTGCGGCGAAGGCGGGCGCCTCGCCCTCGGTGGCGAGGGCGCCCAGCAGTTCCTGCAGCAGCGCCCGATAGCTCGAGTAGGTGCGGTCGTGCGCCGCGCGGATCGCCGGCGCGTGCGCGGCCATGCTCCAGAAGACGAGCCACACGTCGAACAGGCGGCGGTCGAGGAGGCGGGGCGAAAACGAGGCGTGGAAGAAGCGCCGCAGCCGTTCGCGCGCGTTCTCCCCACCCGCGACCTCATCGGCAATCGCCGACCGGACCGCGTTGGCCAGCGCCTCGTAGGCCGCGGCCACCAGATCGTCCTTGCTCGGAAAGTGGTGATTGATGAGGCCGATCGACACGCCGGCCTCGGCGCTGATGTGCCGCACCGACAGCCCGGCGTGGCCGAGTCGGGTGATGCTGCGCAGGGTGGCGTCGATGAGCTCCTCCCGGCGGACCTGACGGCTCACGCGACGGAATCGTGGCGCCGCGGACTGCGGGCGCACGGACCGCCGCGCCCCCTTGGGCTGGTGCTTCGAGCGGATGCGCGCCGCCATCAGTCGCGGTCTCCGACGACCGCCGCCGCGGCCACGCCGATGCGCTCGGTCACGTAGCGGCGGATGTCGAGGTTCCAGTCCTCCATGGGTGCGTAGACGCCGCTGCGGTGGGGGCGGGCGCGAATGCCGAGCTGCACCTGCTCGCACACCGTCCAGTCCTGGCGGTTGACCAGATCCCAGAAGTCGACCGCGTCGCTTGGATCGAAGTCCGGGCGCGCCGTCTCCGCCGGCGCGAACAGGAAGTGGCACGTCACCAGGGTGCGTTCCGCCGCGACCGGCTCGAGGATGAAGGCCGCCACGTGATCGCGTGCCAGGCTCAGGAACATGTTGGGATAGGCGAGCTCGCCCTTGTGCCGCTCGAGCTCGTCCTGGTCGAGCCCGCCGAAGGGTCGGCGCGACGTGGTGCCGCTGCGGGTGAACGTATTGGCGCCCGGTCTGTGCGGCACGCCCCTGACCCAGTCGAGCGCCGCGCCGCCGCCGTCGCGAAACGCCGGCACGATCTCGCACAGCTCGGGGTGAACCGTGCCGCAGTGGTAGCACTCGTTGTAGTTCTCGCACAGCAGCTTCCAGTTCGCCGCCACCTCGTAGCGACGCGTCGCGCCGATGCGCAGCTCCGCGAGCGGATAGCGCGCAATCCGCGCCGGCATCGCACCGAGTTGCCGTTCGAGCGGTTGCGCCTGCGAGGGCGTCAAATTCAGGAACACGAACCCGCCCCAGGTCTCGAGGCCCACGGGATAGAGGCCGTGGTCACGCCGGTCGAATTCCGCCGTCGCCCCGACGTGAGGCGCAGCGACCAGCGCGCCGTCGAAGTCGTAGCTCCAGCCGTGATACGGACACAGTATCAAGCGCCCCGAAACCACCCCGCCCCGGAGCGCCACCCGCCCCGGCCGCAGCGGCTCCCCATCGGGCCGGCACAGGCGCGCGCCCCGATGCCGGCAGACGTTGTAGAACGCCCGCGGCGCGCCCGAACGGTGTCGGACCACGATGACGCTTTCGCCGAGCACGTCGAGCACCCGCCCGGCGCCCGGAGGCGGAAGCTCCTCCTCGCGGCACACGGCGAGCCACTCTCGCGCAAAGATGCGCTCCTTCTCGATCCGCCAGATCCGATCGTCGTGGTACCAGTCGCTCGGCAGACTTCGTTCCAGGGAACCGGTGCTCACGCGGGAAAGTCCCGCCGATATGGCGCGTCGGGCAAGGCTCCGGCCCGAAGTTCGCGCGCCGCCCGGTGGCCGCCGTATACCGCGTGCACGATGGCGCCGGGCGCGAGCACGTCGCCGGCTCGAAGCAGCGAGCTGATGCCCGCCGCCGCCACTTCCGCGCCGCGTTCCTCGAGGGCGCGATAGAGCGCATCGCGCGGCTCGCGCACCCCCACCACCACCAGCGATCGGCAGGGCAGCGTGCGCTCGGCGCCGGTGAATACGTCGGCGAGCGTCGCCGCTTCGCCGTCGAAGCGGGCCACGCGCACCAGTGTGTGGATGGACACGCCCGCCCGGGCGAGCGCCCGATGCACCAGGGGTTGCTCGTTGGTCATGAAAGTCCAGGCCGAGGCCGACCCCGCCGTGGTCGCATAGCTGACCTCACCGACCGTGGCGGCCAGCGCTTCGGCGATCGCTCCGCCGAGATAATAGTTGTCGAAGTCGAACACCAGCACCGGTCCTTCGGGCACCACCCCGGCGGCGACGTCGTCCGGCGTGTAGACGCGCGCACCGGTGATTTCCTCGCCCGGGAACTCGTTGGCCGCATAGCCCAGGCGCGTCCAGCGCGCGCCCGTGGCGATCACCACGTGAGCGTGCCCGGCCGCCAGCACGTCCTGCGGGTCGAGCGCGTTGCCGGGCAGGAGCGTGACGTTGTCGAGTTCGCGCAGGCGGCCGAGCCGCCAGTCGATCACCCGCCTCCAGGTCGCGAGGCCCGGCAGGCGACTCTCGAACCGCAACCGTCCGCCGAACTCGGCTTGCGCCTCGGCGAGCGTCACGGCGTAGCCGCGTCGCGCCAGCGTCAGCGCGCACTCGAGGCCGGCCGGACCGCCGCCGACGATCAGCACCGCCGATTCGTCGGCCGTGCGCGCGACGTGTTCCGGATGCCAATCGCGCCGCCACTCCTCGCCGGCGGTGGGGTTCTGCGTGCACCGAACCGGCACCCCGTCGTGCCAGCTGGAGATGCAGACGTTGCAGCCGATGCATTCGCGGATCTCGTGCTCGCGGCCCTCGTCGATCTTGCGCGGCAGGAACGGGTCCGCGATGGACGGACGCGCGCCGCCGACCAGGTCGAGAACGCCGCGCCGCACCTGGGACGCCATGGCGTCCGGGGACGTGAAGCGGCCGACTCCGACCACCGGTTTGGTGGTCAACTTCTTGACGAACTCGATCACCGGTTCGTGGCTGCCCTCGGCGGTGAAGCGCGACGGCGCGCAGTCGGTCGGACTGGAGTCCATCTTCACGTCCCACAGATCGGTCGCGTCCGACAGCAGCGCCACCACCTCGTGCGCCTCGGACTCGGCGTTGCGCCCCGGCCGTACGCGCAGTTCCTCCAGGCTGATGCGCAGCGCCACCGCGCAGCGCTCCCCCACCGCCTCCCGGGTCGCCTCCAACAGCTCGCGTACCAGCCGCACCCGATTCTCGATCGATCCGCCGTAGGCGTCGGTGCGGCGGTTGTACTCGGGCAGCAGGAACTCGTAGGGCAGATAGCCCATTCCGGCGTAGACGTAGACGATGTCGAAGCCGGCGGCGCGCGCCCGCCGCGCCGCGGCCCGCTGCCAGTCGATCAGCTCGCGGATGTCCGCGGCATCCATGCGGCGCGGCTTGAGATTGCCCATGAACCCGAGGTGCGTCGACAGCCACGGCATGCCCGACGGCGACAGAGGCGGCAGACGACTGCTCCGGTTCAGGGTGCAGGCACCGCCGTGCCACAGTTCGATGCCCGCGAGCGCGCCATGCGCGTGCACCGCCTCGGTCATGAGCGCGTGCGCGCGCACGTCGTCGTCGTCCCACAGCGAGGCGAACGGCAGCGGCGAGTCGTCCGAGCTCGGGTGTATCGACGCCGCGCCGGTGCAGACAACGCCCCAGCCGCCCTCGGCCTTGACGGCGCGGAAGCGCGCGCGCACGTGCGGCAGGGCGTTGGTCATGCCGCTGGCGTGCGGCACCTGGTAGAAGCGGTTGGGGGCGGTCACCGGTCCGATCCGTACCGGCTCGAACAGCACGTCGTATCGCGGATTGCGCGCCATCCCCGGCCCTCGCGAAGGCGCCGCCGGTGGCGGCGCTCGTCAGAGCCTAATTGATCGATCGTACAGTAGCAACGAGGCCCGGCCGCGAATGCGGCCGGGCCTCTTGCACGCAGGGTTGCCCCCGATCCGGATCAGGCCGCCTTGAAGGCGCGAAAGTCGAGCCCGAGCGCGCTCGCCACCGCGGGATGCGTCACCTGGCCGGCGTGCACGTTCAGGCCGTTGCCGAGCCCGGGATCGCGTGCCAGCGCATCGCGCCAGCCCCGGTCTGCGATCGCCTTGACGTACGGCAACGTGGCATTGGTCAGCGCGAACGTCGACGTGCGCGGCACCGCGCCCGGCATGTTGGTCACGCAGTAGTGAATCACGCCGTGGGCGGTGAAGGTCGGCTCCGCGTGGGTGGTCGGGCGGCTGGTCTCGAAGCACCCGCCCTGATCGATGGCGATGTCCACGAGCACGGCCCCCGGCTTCATGGACTCCACCATGGCGCGCGTGACCAGCTTCGGCGCCGCCGCGCCGGCGATCAGAACCGCACCGATCACGAGGTCGGCGTCGCGCACCAGTTCCTCGATGGTCTGCGCCGTGGAGTAGGCGGTCTTCAGCTGGTTGCCGAACAGCGCCGACAATTCGCGCAGGCGCTTCACCGAGCGGTCCACCACGGTGACGTCGGCGCGCAGCCCGACCGCCATCTCCGCCGCGTGCGTCCCGGATACCCCGCCGCCGAGGATCACCACCTTGGCGGGAGCGACGCCCGGCACGCCGCCGAGGAGCACGCCGAAGCCGCCGTTGGCCTTCTGCAGACAGCTGGCGCCGACCTGCACCGACATGCGTCCCGCGACCTCGCTCATCGGCGTGAGCAGCGGCAGCGAACCGTCGACGGCGGTCACGGTTTCATAGGCGATCGCGGTGGCGCCAGAGGCCATCAGCGCCTGGGTCTGGTCGCGATCCGCCGCGAGGTGCAGATAGGTGAACAGGACCTGATCCGGCTTCAGGCGCGCGCACTCCACGAGCTGCGGCTCCTTGACCTTCACGATCAGTTCCGAGTCGGCGAACACGGCCTCGGCCGTGGTGGCGATCTGCGCGCCCGCGGCCCGGTAGGCGGCGTCGTCGAAGCCGATGCCGGCGCCGGCGCCGGTCTCGACCAGCACCCGATGCCCCGCGGCGGTGAGTTCGCGCACTCCGGCGGGCACGAGCCCGACGCGATACTCGTGAACCTTGATTTCCTTCGGTACTCCGATCTTCATGGCCAACTCCCGATGGCTGTCAGTGAAGGCGCCAAGGCTACTCAAGGGCTTGCGCTGGAAAATTGCAAAGCGCGCGTGATTTGCGTCTCAGCACGACACAAAATGCTGTATTTATTGAAAATGGCGCAATAAAATTGCGCGCAAGGCGCCGATTCACGACGACCACCGGCGCCGCGGTTCCGTTCACGGAGGCTTGGGTGCGCAGGTGGTGAAACTCGATCGCTACGACCGGGCCATCGTGCGCACCCTGCAGCAGAACGGCCGCATCACCAACAGCGAACTCGCGCAACAGGTGAGCCTGTCGGAGTCCGCCTGTCTGCGGCGGGTGCGCGCCCTCGAGGAGTGCGGCTTCATCGAGGGCTACACCGCGCTGATCAATCAGCAACGTGCCGGCTGTCCGGTGAGCGTGTTCGTCACCATCACGCTCGAACGCCAGGAGCAGGCCTTCCTCATGGAATTCGAGCAGGCGGTTCGCCAGGTTCCGGAGGTGATGGAGTGCTACCTGATGTCGGGCGAATACGACTACCTGCTGCGGGTGGTGCTCGCCGATACCGCCGATTTCGAGCGCCTGCACAGCCAGCACCTGACGCGCCTGCCGCACGTGGCGCGCGTGCAGTCGCGTTTCGCGCTGCGCACGGTGCAGAAGGCGCGCGAGGTGCCGGTTCGCTAGGAGCCTGTCCGCGGCGGCGCGGGGACGGCGGTCCGCCGTTCAGCCGCGCGGCTTGAGCACGAGCGTGAAGTTGACCCGCACCGCGTTGCCGACCCAGTCCGTGTTCTTCCAGTCGCCCTGGCCGACGCCGAAGTCCAGGCGATTGAGAGTGGCCGCGCCCTTGAGCGTGGCGCCCGTGCCTGCGGGCGTGAACGTGAACTGGATCGGCACGTCGCGCGTAACGCCGCGCAGCGTGAGCGTACCCGTGGCGGCGTAGCCGGTCGCGGTCTTCTGAATGCTGCGGGTCACGTAGTGCGCGCTGCCATAGTGCGCCACGTCGAACAGGTCCGATCCGCGCAGGGTGTCGTCGCGTTCCTTGTCCTGGGTGTCCACGGATTTCAGGTCGATCTGCACGTCGATGCGCGCCGCGCCGAGCGCCTGCGGCGACAAGTCGACGGTGGCAGTGAATTTCGGGAACACGCCCTTGAACTCCGCACCGGCCTGCACGCCCGTGAAATCGAGGCGGCTCTGCGCGGCGTCGGCGGCGTAGGCGCCGTCCGAGGCCGCCTGCGACGGACTCGCCACGAACGATGCCAGCGCCAGCACCAGCGGCAGTCCGGCGGCGCGATGGGCATTCGACCAATTCGTCATGTGGATCCTCCCTTCGACGATCCCCGCGGCAGCATGCGCGCAAGCACGTCGTCCTTGTCCCAGAAGTGGTGTTTGAGCGCGGCCAGGACGTGCAGGACCGCGATCACCAGCAACGCAACGCTCAGGTCGTCGTGCACGTCGCGCAACAACTCGAAAGCGCGTTCGTTCTTGGCGATCAGATTGGGCCAGGTGAACAGCCCGAACCAGCTCACCGAGTAGGCCTTGGCCGACGACATCAACCAGCCGGTCAGCGGCATCGCGAACAGCAGCACGTAGAACGCGAGGTGCGTGCCGCGCGCGAGCAGACGTTCGGCGGCGTTCATGCGCGCGGGCAGCTCCGGCGCGGCGTGCGTCGCCCGCCACAGCAGGCGCACGAGCGCCAGCATCAGCACCGTCATGCCGAAACTCTTGTGGCGCGCGAGCAGCGCGAGCTTGCGCACGCCGAGCGGCAGGTCGTCGGCAAGGTACGCGAGCGTGAACTGCACCACGATCAGTGCGGCGATGACCCAGTGCAGCAGTTGTGCGACCGCGCCGTAGCGGGCGGGGCGAACGGGATTTGGCATCGTAGGGATTCCGCGAGCAGACTGCGACGAATCGGAATTCTAATTCAAATGTGGGGGCAGGGTTGCGCGCATCGACGCTCGCCACGATCACGTGTCTGGTCGCAATCTCCGGCTGCGGTGCGCCGCCGGCCGAGCGCCCATCGGCGGCGGCCGGGCAACCGCGCGTCGAACGTTCCGCGCCCGCCGGTCGGGCAATCGACCCGAACCAGTCGGAACTGCGGCTGCTGGTCTATCGAGCCGGCCCGCTGGCCGCACTCGGCCACAACCACGTCATCGTCAACCGGACGCTCACGGGCTCCGTGCGCGTCGCGCCGGACGGTCGTAGCGCCGCCTTCGAGATGACCATTCCCGCCGACGGCTTCGACGTCGATCCGTCGCGTGCGCGCGCCGAGGAGGGAGCGGATTTTCCTGGTGAGATCGACGCCGACGCGCGCGCCGGCACGTTGCGAAACATGCTCGGCCCCGCGTTGCTGGACGCGCAGCACCACCCGGCCATCCGGCTCGATGGCGAGGCGGTCGTCGGCGCCGACGACCGCGGCCGCGCCCTCGTGCACGCGCGCCTCGCCGGCCACGACGCCACCTTCACCGCACCCTTCGAATTGCTGCGCGGGTCGGGACCGCTGCGCGTGCGCGGCGCGCTGAGCCTGCGTCAGTCGGCGCTGGGGCTCACGCCCTTCAGCGCGCTGCTCGGCGCGCTCGCCGTGCGCGACGACTTCACCGCGAAGTTCGACCTGTCCATTGCGCAGTGACCTCGGGCACGGGCCTATGCGGCCGCGACCAGCAGCAGGCCCGTACCTTCCGGTGAGCGCAACAGTGCAACCGCGCGCCCGCCGTCTGCAGCGGGCGGCCGCGCGGGCGTAACGTCCAGCGCCGCCAGGCGCGCGAGCGTGCCGGCGACGTCGTCGCACTCGAACACGAGCATCGCGCCGCCCAGCCGCGCCGGTTCGTACAGCCCGACGTCGACGGTGTCGCTCGTGCAGGCCACGTGCGGCAGCGGCTCATCCGGCTCGTCCATGCCGACGAATCCGAGCCCTTCGAAGTAGCGCTTGCCTGCGTCGAGGTCCGGGCAGGGCAGCGCGATCTCCTGGAAATATCCGCACGCCGACGTGTCGGTCGCGCGCCGCTCGCCGGGCGAGAAGGTGCGCGCCTCCAGCATGCGCAGCCGGTGTCCGCCGGGCCCGGTCCAGGCCAGTTCGTTGAACACGTCGTCGCCGAGCCTGCGGATTTCGAAGCGGATGCCGAGCGCGACCAGATCGTCGGCCGCCTTGAGGAGGCCTGGCTTCACGAAAGTGAGCGCCGGCGGCAGGTCCGCAACGCCGTGCAGCCCGACGTGCAGGCGCCCGTCCGTCACCACCGCGTAGGGATGCGGCCAGACGTCTCCGGTCGCAACGCCGGTGAATCCGAGCTTCTCGTAAAAGGCCAGCGACGCGCGGATGTCCGCCGTCGGCAGCGAGTACTCCAGGAAGCGTCCGAGCACCGGCGCCGGCTCAGCTCACGGCGCCGACGCAGACGTACTTCATTTCGGTGTAGTCGAGGATCCCGTACCGGGAGCCTTCGCGGCCCATGCCGGATTCCTTCACGCCGCCGAAGGGCGCGACCTCGGTGGAAATGATGCCGGTGTTGAGGCCGACGATGCCGTACTCCAGCGCCTCCGACACCCTCCAGCTGCGGGCCAGGTCGCGCGTGTAGAAGTACGCCGCGAGGCCGAATTCGGTGTCATTGGCCATCGCAACCGCCTCGGCCTCGGTGCGGAACTCGAACAGCGGCGCCACCGGGCCGAAGGTCTCCTCGCGGGCCACCAGCATCTCGCGCGTCACGCCCGTGAGGATGGTGGGCTCGAAGAACGTGTGTCCGAGCGCGTGACGGCGGCCGCCGAGGGTCACCTGAGCGCCCTTGGCCACCGCATCCGCGATGTGTTCCTCGACCTTGGCCACGGCCTGCGCGTCGATCAGCGGACCCTGATCGGTGGGGCCCTTGAGGCCGTCGCCCACGCGCAGCCGACCGACCGCGGCGGCGAGCCGCGCGGCGAATTCCCGGTACACGCCGGATTGCACCAGCAACCGGTTCGCGCACACGCAGGTTTGCCCGGTGTTGCGATACTTGCTCGCGATGGCGCCCTGCACGGCCGCGTCCAGGTCCGCGTCGTCGAAGACGATGAATGGAGCATTGCCGCCGAGTTCGAGCGAGAGCTTCTTGATGCTTCCGGCGCACTGCGCCATCAGCTTCTTGCCGACCTCCGTCGATCCGGTGAAGGTGAGCTTGCGGACCGCCGGATTCGCCGTCATCTCCGCACCGATCTCGGTGGCCGAACCGGTGATCACGTTGAACACGCCGGCCGGCACGCCGGCGCGGTGCGCGAGTTCGGCCAGCGCGAGCGCGGAGTACGGCGTCTGCGTCGCCGGCTTGCAAACCATGGTGCAGCCGGCCGCCAGCGCCGGCCCGGCCTTGCGGGTAATCATCGCCGCCGGGAAATTCCACGGCGTGATCGCCGCGACCACGCCGACCGGCTGACGCAACACCAGGATGCGCTTGTCCGGCTGATGCCCGGGGATCACGTCGCCGTAGAGGCGCTTCGCCTCTTCGGCGAACCACTCGATGAACGACGCCGCGTAGGCGATCTCCGCGCGTGATTCGGCCAGCGGCTTGCCCTGTTCGGCCGTCATCAGCACCGCGAGGTCTTCCTGGTGCTCGAGCATCAGCTCGAACCAGCGGCGCAGCACCCCGGCCCGGTCCTTGGCGGTGCGCGCCGCCCAGGCGGGAAACGCCGCCGCGGCGGCGGCGATGGCACGACGGGTCTCCGCAGTCCCCATGGCGGGGATCGTGCCGAGCGTCTCGCCGGTGGCCGGATTGCGGACGGCGCGCGTCGCGCCGCCGTCGGCGGACGTCCACTCGCCGCCCACGTAGGCCTGTTCGCGATGCAGACGGGAATCGTTCAGTAGCATGATGGTAGCCTCCGCGAGCGCGACGGCAGGATAGCCGGTTAGTTCGCGCCCGCTCAAGCGAGTGTCGTGCCGCCGAGCGACGCTGCCTGGCACGACGTGTCGAGGATTCACGCCCGCCGATGAAAGCCGCCTCCCGATCGCACCACCCGCTCGCCCTGGCGCTCGTGCTCGCGCTCGCCTGCGCCGCCGGCCGATCCACCGCATCCATCGCCGGCGGCGAGACTGCGAACGCCGCGGCTGCGGCGGCGGCCGCCGACGCGGATGGTGATGCCGGCATCTCGGTCACCGTCGACCTCGAATCCGGCCGGCCGCGCGGCCGCGCGCTCGCCACCGTGCGCATCCACGCCGGCCTCGATGCCGTCTGGAACGTGCTGACGACTTGCGCCGGTGCCCTCGAAATCGTGCCGGGCCTGGTCGGCTGCGAGGTGCTCAAGACGGCGCCCGACGGGTCCGCGCAGCGCATCCGGCACGTGCTCGATTACTCCTGGTACCTGCCGCGGCTCACCTACGAACTCGAGGCCAGCTACGACCGTCCCGCCCGCATCCGTTTGAAGCGCGTTGCCGGCGACCTGAAGCAACTCGAGGTGGGCTGGGACTTGGTCGCTGACGGCGCCGACACCGTGGGGCACTATCAGGTGACGCTCGACCCCGGCTTCTGGGTGCCGCAGTGGGTGGTGCGCGCCGTGCTCAAGCGCGACCTGCCACGGATGTTGCGCGCGCTGCGCCAGCGTGCTCAATTGTCGCAAGGAACACCCTCGCACTGAGCGTCGCATGCCGCATCGAATCCGAGTCCTCGTCTGTATGCTTGCCTGCGCAATGGCGGGCGGTTGTCGGCGGGAGCCCGAGCCCGCCGCGCCGCCACCCCCGCCGCCGCGCGTCAAGCAGGTCTTCCACCTCAATCCCTACGAGCGGGATTTCGGGTACTCGCAGGCGGTGCTGATCGACAAGACGCTGTACGTGTCGGGCTCGATGGCCGTCGATCGCTCGGGCAAGCTGGTTGCGCCCGGCGACATGGCCGGGCAGCTGCGTGCCGCCTACGAGAACGTGCGGCTGACGCTAGCCGCGCACGGCGTGACGTTCGACGAGGTGGTGCGCGAGACCATCTACACCACCGACATGGCGGCCTTGCTGAAGGCCGCCGATCTGCGCTTCGAGTACTACGACAAGGACCGCCTGCCCGCCACCTCCTGGGTCGAGGTGCGCCGGCTGATCGACCCCGGCTTCCTGGTCGAGGTCGAGGTGACCGCCGAGCTGCCTTGAGGCGAGGTCGCTCGCCGAGGTGACTGCGCCGGGAATTGCAGTATCCTAGCCGGCCCGGCGCCGCACGCGCCGGGCCGCTGCTGCGCGTGCTCTTCCATGGAAACGGGCTCCCGAGGGTGATCGACTGGTGCCGAAGGTGATCGACAGACAATTCGAACGGCGGCTCGCCGGCCTCGTCAATTCCGGCGAGCGCGGCGTACTGCGCGGCGGCCTGAAGGGCGTCGAGAAGGAGTCGCTGCGCGTGTCGCCGGACGGCCGCATCTCGCGTGCGCGCCACCCCGAGGCGCTCGGCGCGCCGCTCACCAACGAGCACATCACCACCGATTTCTCGGAGGCGCTGATCGAGCTGGTGACGCCGGCGTTCCGCGAATCCTGGGAGCTGCTGCAATACCTGTGCGACCTGCACCAGTTCGTCTATCGCCACCTCGGCGACGAACTCCTCTGGGCCACCAGCATGCCCGGCGCGGTCGCGGGCGACGAGGAGATTCCGCTCGCGCAGTTCGGCAGCTCGAACGTCGGGCGCATGAAGACGATCTATCGTCACGGCCTCGGGCTGCGCTACGGACGGCTCATGCAGGCGATCTCCGGCGTGCACTTCAACTACTCCTTTCCGGACGGCCTGTGGGAGGCGCTGCGGGACGTGGAGGGGTCGCAGCTCGCACTGCAGGATTACGTCTCGCAGCGGTACTTCGGCGTGCTGCGCAATTACCGTCGCTACGGCTGGCTCGTGCTCTACCTGTTCGGAACCTCGCCCGCCGTCGAGAAGAGCTTCTTCGCGGGGCGACCCACCGAGCTGCCTTCGCTCGACGAGCGAACCGCGTACGCGCCCCACGGCACGTCGCTGCGCATGAGCGACATCGGCTATCGCAACAAGAATCAATCCGCGGTGAGCGTGTCGGTGAACGGCCTCGCCGAATACGTGCGCGACCTGTCCCAGGCCGTGAGCACTCCCTTCCCCGCCTACCAGCAGCTCGGTGTCAAGGTGGACGGCGAGTACCGGCAGCTGAACGCGAACATCCTGCAGATCGAGAACGAGTACTACAGCTACATCCGTCCCAAGCGCATCGCCCGTTCGGGCGAGCGGCCGACCAAGGCGCTGCGGCGCGCCGGCGTTCAGTACGTCGAGGTGCGTGCCCTGGACGTGAGCGCCTTCGACCCGGTCGGGGTCAACCAGAACAAGCTGCGATTCCTCGAGGCGTTCCTGGCGATGTGCCTGCTGCGCGACAGCGCGCCGCTCGCCCGCGACGAACAGTCGGCGCTGGACGCGAACCACCTGCTGGTGTCGCGCCGCGGCCGCGAAGCGAACCTGGTGCTCGACCGGGACGGCCGGCCGTGCGCGCTCGGCGCCTGGGCGCGCGAGTTGCTCGATTCGATGCAGGGGATCTGCGAGATGCTCGACCACGGCGAGCCGTCGCGGCCCTATTCGAGCGCGCTCGAAGCGCAACTCGCCAAGGTGGAGGACGTCGAGCGCACCCCCTCCGCCCGGCTGCTCACCGAGATGCGCCAGACCGGCGAGTCGTTCTCGGATCTTGCGCTGCGCATGTCCCGGTTGCACAAGGAGTACTTCCTCGGCCTGTATCCGCCCAACGAACGCCGCCTGGCGGAGTTCGCGGCCGAGGCCGAGGAGTCGCACCTGGCGCAGCGGCGCATCGAGGCCGCCGCCGACGTCGACTTCGACACCTACCTCGCGCGCTATCTCGGCGAGTGAGCCACCGGCGGGCGGCGACGGCGCGCCGCGTGACGGTGCGGCGGCGTGACGGCGCGGTCGCGTGACGCCGCGGCCGTGTGACGCCGCGGCCGGCTACTCCCCGGCGTAGATGGCGACGCGCGCCGGCTCCGCTTCCCTGCGGCTGGCGCGGAACATCCCCTCGGCGTTGAAGTCCATGACGACCTCGCCGCTCCGGTCGAGCGCGATCACGCCGCCCTCGCCGCCCAGTGTCGCGAGCTCTTCGTGCAGCACCTCGTGCACGGCCGTGGAGAGCGTTCGGCCGCCGTACCGCACGCGCGCGGCGATGTCGTGCGCGACGGCGAGCCGGATGAACATCTCGCCGTGCCCGGTCGCCGACACCGCGCAGGCGCGATTGTCCGCGTACGTGCCCGCGCCGATGATGGGCGAATCGCCGATGCGGCGATGACGCTTGCCGGTCATGCCGCCGGTGGAGGTGGCGGCTGCCAGGTCGCCGTGGACGTCGAGCGCCACCGCGCCCACGGTTCCGACCGGCGAAATGGTGAGCGGCGACACGCCGTGGTCGCCCGCGCGTATGCGTTCGAGCTGGCGCCAGCGGGCTTCGGTGCGAAAGTACTCGCGCGGCACGAGCGCGAAGCCGCGCGTCAGCGCGAATTCCTCCGCGCCCTCGCCGGCCAGCATCACGTACTCCGATTGCTCCATCACCGCGCGCGCGAGCGTGACTGGATTGCGAACGTGCGTGACGCCGCAAATGGCTCCGGCCGCGAGCGAGCCGCCCGCCATGATCGCCGCATCGAGTTCGTTGACGCCGTCGTAGCTGAACACGGCGCCGCGCCCGGCGTTGAACAGCGGGTCGTCCTCCAGGGCGACCACCGCGCGGGTCACCGCTTCGACGCTGCTGCCGCCGGCGCGCAGCACGGCGTAGCCCGCCTCCAGCGCCGCCGCGAGAGCGTCGCGATAGGCGCGCTCGCGCTCCGTCGTCGTGTCGGCGCGAGGCAGGCTGCCGGCGCCGCCGTGGATGGCCAGTGCGTACATCAGCCTTGCCGCTCCGGAACGCTCACCGTGAGGCCGTCGAGGTCCTCGGTCAGGTGGATCTGGCAGCTCAGCCGGCTGTTCGGGCGCGGCTCCCAGGCGTTCTCCAGCATGCCGGCTTCCATGTCCTCGCGAGCCGGCAGACGTGCGAGCCACGCGGGATCGACGTACACGTGGCAGGTGGCGCAGGCGCAGGCGCCGCCGCACTGGGCGAGTATGCCGTCGACGCCGTGCTGGCGCGCCGCTTCCATGAGGGTCGTGCCGGCGGGCACCGAGAACTCCCGCCGTCGGCCGTCGGGTTCCAGGAACACCACGCGCGGCATCAGTGCGAGGTCCCCGGCGCGATCCTGGCGTCCTTCATCTCCACTCGCGGGTCGGCGAGAGCCGCCGGATCCACGCGCGCCCGCTCCGCGATCAACTTTCGACCGGCCATGTAGTCCTTGGAATGATTCACAGCTTCCACGGCGATCAATTCGCCGTCCTTCAGGTAACTCACGCTGAAGCTACCGCTTTGCGGGTCGCCGCGCAGCACGCGTCGATCGTGACCCTCCGCCAGGCCGACGATCAGGAGCTTGTCCTGGTACTGGTCCGACCAGAACCACGGCACGCGGTCGTGCGGGGCGGCGGCGCCGAGCATAGCCGCCGCGGCCGTCTTCGCCTGTTCGAAGGCGTTGTCCACCGATTCCAGCCGCAGCCGCCGCCCATAGCGGGTGGATTCCTGGCGGGCGCAGTCACCGGCGGCGAATACGCGCGCGTCCGCGGTCCGGCAGTGCGCGTCGACGAGCACGCCGTCGTCGCAGGGCAGTCCGGCTCGTGCCGCCAGCTCCGTCACGGGCGCGGCCCCGATGCCCACCACCACGACGTCGCTCTCAAGCGTCGTGCCGTCCCCGAGCACCACGCGTGCGACCCGGGTGGCGCCCTCGAAACGCGCCACCCCGGTGCCGCACCGGATGCGCACGCCGTGCTCGCGGTGGCGTGCGCCGAAGTGCGCCGCGCTTTCCGGCGATGCTACGCGGTTGAGGATGCGCTCGGCCGCCTCGACCACGGTCACCTCGCACCCCATGGCGCGCAAGGTGGCCGCCGTCTCCAGGCCCACGTAGCCGCCGCCGACGATCACCACCCGCGAGCCGCTGCGCACGTCGGCGCGGATCGCATCCGCATCCTCGACCGTGCGCAGGACGTGCACACCCGCGAGGTTCGCGCCCGGCCACGAGGGCCGACGCGGCGTCGCGCCGAGGCACAGCAGCAGCCGGTGGTAGTCGAGCCGCCGGCCGTCGTCGAGTTCAACGACCGAGGCGGCCACGTCCAGTTGCACCGCGCGACGCCCCAGTTCCAGTTCCACGTCGTGCTCGTCGTAGAAGGCCCGGTGCCGGAACGGCAGACGCTCCGCCGCGAGCTCTCCCTGGAGGTATTTCTTGGACAGCGGCGGCCGCTGATACGGCAGCGTGGCTTCGGCGCCGATCAGCACCAGCCGGCCGCCGAAGCCCGCGCGACGCAGGGAGTCGACCGCCTGGGCGCCCGCCTGGCCGCCGCCGACGATCACCACGGTTCCGGGTGGAGTCGAGTCTTCGTGGATGGCGGGGCGAGTCATCCCGCCTTTATAGCCGTTCGCGGCGGCGCTCGAAAGCCGCGCGCGAGGCCGTGGCGACCCTAGGGACTTCCCCGGGGTCCCGGGCGAACGGCCGTGCCGGCCGCCGCGAATCATAATAGGATGTCGGGGACGGTGCGTTCGACTCGGAGTTCCCCGAAAATGAAACTGATTACTGCCATCATCAAGCCCTTCAAGCTCGACGACGTGCGCGCAGCGCTGTCCGAGATCGGCGTCTCGGGCATGACGGTCACGGAAGTCAAAGGATTCGGCCGGCAGCGCGGCCACACCGAGTTGTACCGCGGCGCGGAGTACGTCGTTGATTTCGTGCCCAAGACCCGTATCGAGGTGGCGGTGAAGAACGAACTGGTCGACCAGGTCATCGAAGCCATCGTCGGCGCCGCCAAGACCGGCAAGGTTGGCGACGGCAAGATCTTCGTCACCGACATCCTGCGGGTCATCCGCATCCGGACGGGCGAGTCGGACAACGCCGCGTTGTAAGCGCTCGAGCATCGTTCGGGGTCTGTTGCTCGCGGCGGTCGGCGCCGGGGCGGCGGGCCCGGGTCTTGCCGCCAAACTCACCGATCTCGAGCAGACCCGTCTCGAGGACCCCCGGCCGCCGGATCTGCCGAGCGACGCGCAGCTCGAAGCCGCCGGCGCGGTGGTCGGCGAGATCGAGATCGAAACCCGCAACATCTTCGACGAGCGCGATTCGCGCGAGGACACGCCACTTTACCTGCTCGCCAACCGTCTGCACGCGCGCACGCGCCGAGCGACCATCCGCGCGCAGTTGTTGTTCAAGAGCGGCGAACCCTACCTCGGCCGGCGCCTCGCCGAGACCGAGCGGGCGCTGCGGCTGCAGAGCTACCTGTACGACGCGCGCGTGGTGCCCGTGCGTTACGCCAACGGCAAGGTGGACGTGAAGGTCATCACCAAGGACGTGTGGACCTTGAGCCCCGGTGTGTCCTTCGGTCGCGCGGGCGGCACCAATTCGAGCAGCTTCAATCTTGCCGACAGCAATTTCCTCGGTCTGGGCAAGGCCATCCAGGTCGAGCGTCAAACCAACGTCGATCGCACCAGCAACATCGTCTCCTGGAACGACCCGAACGTGTTCGGATCGCACTGGACCTCGGCGCTGACCTACGAGCAGTCGACCGACGGCTCGCAACGCTCCTTCCAGCTCGGCCAGCCGTTCTATTCTTTCGACGCGCCGTGGAGCGCCAAGGCGTCCTTCCTGAGCTACGACCGCACCGTGTCGCGGTATTCACTGGGTAACATCGTCGACCAGTTCAACGACAACCAGTCGACCTACGATCTCGGCGGCGGCGTGTCGAGCGGGTGGATCGACGGATGGACCAAGCGGCTGTTGTTCGGCTTGCGCTACGACCGCAACCTCTTCCTGCCGACGCCCGGAACGTCGCTGCCGGCGCGGCAATTGCCGCCGGATCGCACGCTCTCCTACCCCTATGTCGGCTTCGACGTGGTGCAGGACGACTACGCGAAGGTGGTGGATCAGAACCAGATCGGCCGCACCGAGGATCTGTACTTCGGCACCGAGGTCAAGGGCCAGGTGGGCTTCGCCAGCCGTGCCGTCGGCGCCGATCGCAGTGCCGTCATGCTGGCGGCCAGCGCGACCCACGGCTGGCAGTTCACCTCCATTCAGCAGTTGTTCGTCGCGAGCACGTTCTCCTCGCGCGTCGAGGACGGCCGGGCCCGCAACCTGATCCTCGACTCGAACGCCAAGTACTACCTGCGCTGGCGCGACGACTGGCTGCTGTACGCCGCGGTCTCCGGGACCGTCACCAACGCGCTCGATCCCGACGCGCAGCTGCTGCTCGGTGGCGACAATGGTCTGCGCGGTTACCCGTTGCGCTACGAGTCGGGCACCTCACGCGCGCTGCTGACGGTGGAGCAGCGCGTGTTCACCGACTGGTATCCGTTCCGGTTGGTACGGGTCGGCGCGGCGGCGTTCGGCGACGTCGGCCGCACCTGGGGCAGCGGCGTGATCGGCAACAGCGACCCGGGGCTGCTGCGCGACGTGGGCGTCGGGCTGCGCCTGGGCAACACCCGCTCCGGCCTCGGCAACGTACTGCACGTCGACGTGGCGGTGCCCCTCGACCGCACGGCCAACGTGCGTGGCGTGCAGTTCCTGGTGCAGACCTTCCAGAGCTTTTAGCGGTCCTCGGCGGCGGCCGCCTTGCGCCGCCGTGCGATCAGCCAGAGAAAGCCGATGCATGCGGCGAAATTGAGCACCCACCAGCCGAGCTGGCGGACGCCGCTGCCGTCGTCGGCGCGCGCCTCGCCGGCGGGGCCGGTGAGCGAACCCTCGAGCCGTTCGTGGGTGGCGCCCTCGGTCACGTCGAACACCACCACCGCCGCGCCGGGCGCCACCAGGTCGGGCGTCGACACCGCGTAGCCGCCGTCGGCCTCGGCGGTGGCGGCGTGAGTCGCGCCGCGCAGCGTGACCGTGAGCGCCGCGTCCCGCACCGGCGAGTTGTCGAGCGCGCGCGTCAGGTGCACTACCAGGCGATCGCCCTGCAGGACGCCGACCGCCACGAAGTCCGCCGAACGCGCTTCGACGCGCGCCGGCCCGTCGGCGGCGCGCGCCGGCGGCCCGAGCACGCCCGCCGCGCCCGACAGGGCGAGCAGCAGCAGGGCGGCGCGGCGCTTCAAAGCAGGAATCCCCAGGCGCCGAGCAGCGTGCCGGCGATGCTCGCGGTGATGCCGAGCACCGGGAACAGGGAGTTGCGCGACATGAAGTACAGGGAACACAGCACCAGGCCGAGTTCCAGCAGGCCTTCGCCCAGGTCGAAGCGCAACGCACGGCGCTCCTCGTGCTCGGTTTCGTGGTCCTTGGCTTCCGCGTCGAGCTTGATCTGCTTGGCGTCGTCGAGGTATTTCTGCCGCGCGCCCTCGAGCTTGTGGCGCTGCGCGTCCGCCTTGGCGGGGTCGACGGCCAGGCTGTCGAGCAGCGCGAGCGCGACTTCGCTGGTGTGCTCGCGGATCTTCTTCGCCTGATAGTAGGTCCACTGGTCGTTCGCCTCGGTGCGGTGGATGACCGCATCGGTGTGCGCGCGGTGCGAGGCGATGGTCACCACCGACAGCAGGATGCCGACCACCCCGACCAGCATGCCGATGCGCCGGGTGTTGGGGTCGTGGACGTGCTCTGGCTTGACTTCGATTTCCGTCATGACGGAGGGCAATCCTTGGGCTATAAAGGGAACCGATGCGGCGACTCAGTCGGATCGGCGCGCGAATAGTAGCGCAAAACGCCGGGCGGGATCCCGCGCGCCTGGCACTCAAGTACGAGCGCATGCGCGCCGACCCGTTCGCGTTCTTCCGCGGCGCCAATGCGCTGTTTCTCGAGTGTCTGCCGCGGCGGCATGCGCTGTTTCGCGCGCCGTGCACGCTGGTGTGCGGCGACCTGCACCTGGAGAACTTCGGCGCCTTCAAGGGTGACAACCGCCTGGTCTACTTCGATCTGAACGATTTCGACGAGGCTTGCCTCGCGCCGTTCAGTGTCGACGTGGTGCGCTTCCTGGCGAGCGTCGAGATCGCCGCGCCGGGACTCGACCTGCCCGCCGCGCGCGCTCGCGCGCTCGGGCGGCTGTTCGTCGACACTTACGCCGACGCCGTCGCCGACGGTAAGCCGCGCTGGATCGAGCGGTCGCTCGCCGAGGGTGTGTTTCGCGACCTGCTGCGCCGCGCGGCGCGGCGTCCCCGCCGCGGGCTCCTCGAGCGTTATGCGCCCACGCGCGCCGGCCGCGTCGGCCTGCGCACCGATGGCCGTCACGCCCTGCCGGTGGCGGCGGCCGAGAGGCGTGAACTCACGCGCTTCGCACGCGACTTCGCGGCGTCGCAGGCGCACCCGAGTTTCTTCCATCTGCGCGACGCGGCAAGACGCATCGCGGGCAACGGCAGTCTTGGGCTGCCGCGGTACCTGCTGCTCGTGCGTGGCCGCGGCGGCGTGGACGGCCGCTTCCTGCTCGACCTGAAGTTCGCCGCCCCATCCGCGGTGTCGGCCTGGCTCGGCACCGCCCAGCCGGCGTGGAGCGACGAGGCGGCGCGCGTCGTGGCGGTGCAGCGCATCGCGCAGGCGATATCGCCGGCGCTGCTGCGCAGTAGCCGATTTCGCGACGCCGGCTACGTGCTCAAGGAACTGCAGCCCAGCGAGGACCGGCTGGATCTCGACGCGTGGCGCGGCCGGCCGAAGCGCATCGCGCGCGCGCTGCAGGGCATGGCGCGTGTGACGGCCTGGGCCCACCTGCGCGGCTGCGGACGCCACGGCGCCGACGGCGTGGAGACCTTGCAGGCTTACGTCGCCGGCGCGGCGTGGCGCCGGTCGGCGCTCGCGCTGGCCGGGGCCGCGGCGCGGCGGGTCGAGCGCGCCTGGCAGGCGTTTGCGAAGGACTACGACGCCGGGGTCTTGCCCGGCGCGCCCGCGCCCGACCGTTCCGCGGCGGTGCCGGGCTGCTGACCGGCGGCGCTCGCGGCGCTCGCGGGTGCGGCACCGCGCGATATGCCGAGCACGCCGCTGCGCACCACCTCGAGCACGGTCGCGAACGAAGCCACGTTGGCGATGAACTCGCCGATCTCGGCCTCGGTGGTGGTCAGTTCGATCACGTAGTTTGCCGGCTGGGCCGACAGCACGCGTCCGCCGGCCCGCCGCAGCAGGGCGTTGACCGAGTCGACGTGCTCGTCGGCCACGCGCAGCTTGATCAGCAACAGCTCGCGCAGCAGCGTGTCACCGAGCGTCATGTCCTCCACCGCCACCACGTCCACCAGCTTGAGAAGCTGCGCGTTGATCTGGGCGATCACCTCGTCCGATCCCACGGTGACGAGCGTGACGCGCGATACCGTCGGGTCGATGGTCGGCGCGACCGACAGTGACTCGATGTTGTAGCCACGCGTGGAGATGAGGCCGGCGACGCGGGTGAGGGCGCCGGCTTCGTTCTGCAGCAGCAGGGCGATGACGTGTCGCATGGGTTCGCCGGCAGTTGAGGGACCGTATGCGCCAAGGATACGGGAGCGTGCTCCCGGTGCGCCAGGGCGCGAGCGTTTGGCCGGGTCGCGAGAGATTGGCCGGGTCGCGAGAGATTGGGCGAGCCGCGAGGCTTGGGCGAGCGGGGGAATCGATGCTAGGCTCGGCTGATGAGCCTGTCCGCCGACATCGTCGACCACTCGCCGCACCCGCTCGCCGGGCGCGTCATGACGGGCGCCGAGATGGTGGTCCAGGTGCTGGCCGACGAGGGTGTGGACACGATCTTCGGCTACAGCGGCGGCGCGATCCTGCCCATCTACGATGCCGTGTTCCGCTACAACCAGGAGCACGGCGCGGCCATGCCGCTGATCGTGCCGGCCAACGAGCAGGGCGCGGGTTTCATGGCGGCGGGGTACGCTCGCGCGAGCGGCCGGGTCGGCGTCGCGATGGTCACCTCGGGTCCGGGCGCCACCAACATGGTGACGCCGGTGCGTGACAGCATGGCCGACTCCGTGCCCATGGTGGTGGTGTGCGGCCAGGTCCCCACCACCGCCATCGGCACGGACGCGTTCCAGGAGGCGCCGGTACCGAGCATCATGGGTGCCGTCGCCAAGCACGTGTTCCTGGTCACCGACGCGGCGAAGCTCGAAGCGACGGTGCGCACCGCCTTCGAGATCGCGCGCACCGGTCGTCCCGGGCCGGTGGTGCTCGACATCCCCAAGGACGTGCAGAACTGGCGCGGCGTCTTCCAGGGCGCGGGACGTCTGCCGGTGCCCGGCTACCGGCAGCGCATGAACCGCCTCGAGGCGAGTCGCCTTCCGGCCTCGGCCTGTGAGGCGTTCTTCGCGGCGCTCGGCCGGGCGGAGCGCCCGCTCGTGTACGCCGGCGGCGGCGTCGTCAACGGCGAGGCATCGGCGGCGCTGCGCGAGTTCGTCGAGACGTTGGGCATTCCCGTGGTCACCACGCTCATGGGCATCGGCGCCGTCGACACCACGCACCCGCTCTCCATGCGCATGCTGGGCATGCACGGCGCGGCCTTCGCCAACTACGCGGTCGAGGACTGCGATGCGCTGATCGCGATCGGCGCGCGCTTCGACGACCGAGTCGCCGGCACCCCGCAGCGGTTCGCGCCGCGGGCCCGCTTCCTCGCGCACCTGGACATAGACGCATCGGAGATCCACAAGGTCAAGCGCGTCGATTGGCACCACGTGGGCCTGCTGCCCGTGGCGCTCGGCACGCTGCTCGCGTATGCGCGCACGCACGGCTTCGCGCGCGACTGGTCGGCGTGGCACGCCCACTGCGCCGAACTTCGCACGCGCCACGCGATGAACTACGACCGCGACAGCGCGGCCATCCAGCCCTATTACGTGATCGAGGAGATCAATCGCCTCACGCGAGGCGAGGCGGTCATCGCCACCGGTGTCGGCCAGCACCAGATGTGGGCCGCCCAGTACTTCGATTTCCGCCAGCCGCGGCTGTGGCTCACGTCGGGCAGCATGGGCACCATGGGGTTCGGGCTGCCGGCGGCGATCGGCGCGCAGTTCGCCG
Source organism: Gammaproteobacteria bacterium (assembly GCA_027459765.1). Taxonomy (GTDB): domain Bacteria; phylum Pseudomonadota; class Gammaproteobacteria; order Steroidobacterales; family Steroidobacteraceae; genus Bog-1198. The sequence continues at coordinate 27,619 of DAIDHD010000080.1, forward strand.
CGCGCAAGCGCCTGGTGATCGACGTCGACGGCGATGCCAGCATCCGCATGAACATCGGCGAGATGGAAACCGTGACCACCTACAACCTGCCGGTCAAGGTGGTCGTGCTCAACAACTGCGGCGACGGCATGGTCAAGCAGTGGCAGAAGCTCTTTCACAAGGGCCGATTGAGCGCGAGCGACAAGAGCCTGCACACCAAGGATTTCGTCAAGGCGGCGCTCGCCGACGGCTTCAAGTACGCGGTGCGCCTCGATCGCAAGGAGGACGTGCCGCGCGTGGTGGCGGAATTCGTGGGCTTCGACGGTCCCGCCTTCCTCGAGGTCATGATCGACCAGGACGCCGGCGTCTATCCGATGGTGGGCCCCGGCCAGTCCTACCAGGAGATGATCACCGGCGACTTCATTCCGTCGCGCTCGGCCGTGGACGTGAAGCCGCCCGGCGCCTCGGAGATGTTCTAGCGAAGCCCCGCGCGGATTGCCTCGCGCGCGGCGCTCACCACACCCCTACGTTGGGCATCGACGTCCACGGTTCCGCCGGCGGCAGCGCCGCCCCGGCCTGCAGGAGTTCGACGGAGATGTCGTCGGGCGAGCGCACGAAGGCCATGCGACCGTCGCGCGGCGGACGATTGATGGTCACGCCGTGCTCCATGAGCCGCCGACAGGTGGCGTAGATGTCGTCGACCGCGTAGGCGACGTGGCCGAAGTTGCGCCCGCCGACGTATTTTTCCGGGTCCCAGTTGTAGGTGAGCTCGATCTGCGCCTGCTCGTCGCCGGGCGCCGCCAGGTAGATCAGCGTGAAGCGTCCTTGGGGGTATTCCTTGCGCGCCACCTCCGCCAGGCCGAGGGCATCGCGGTAGAAATGCAGCGATCGTTCGATGTCCGTGACCCGGACCATGGTGTGCAGATACTTCATCGAGGGTGCCTCTCGCGTCGTCGAATTCGTCAGCAGCCCGTCACTTTCGCGCAAGGCGCGTCCCTGATGCAATCGCTTGCTGCGCTGCAATAGCCGCTGGTGTTGCATCCGAGCATCTTGTGACCTTGGTCACGATCCTCGACCGAACCCTATTAAGTAACCTTAACTATTGGATTTCTCGGTCGTTAGTACTATTGTTAGCGTGTAATGCAACGAAGTCGTCGGCATGTTGTTTTTTTAGCAACTGCCGGGGCACGAACAAGGTCGAACGCATAAGTCGCTATTTTTGCGGCGCGTATCTTCCGGCTTCGGACGTGACGGACCTTCAAGGCCGGTCACCTGTTCCCCTCGATAACTCCCCGGCTCGCCGGGGATTCTTTTGTTCGTGCTCCGACCGCGAGTTGCTGCGGCGGTCCTTCGCAAGCTCAGGCGATCGCCGAGACGTCAGCCGGCGTGTCCGCGCTGAACCACTGCAAGGTCGCGTGCAGCGACACCACGTTGCCGACCATCAACAGTGACGGTGACTCGGCTCCGGCTGCGGCGCGCACCGCGGCGCCGAGTTCGGCGAGCGGCGCCGTGATCACCCGCTGATCGGGGAGGCTCGCGCGCACGATCACCGCGGCCGGCCGATCAGCCGGCGCGCCGTGCTCGAGGAGTCGCCCGACGAGATACTCGAGGCGCGCCAGACCCATGTAGAACACCACGGTGGCGCTCGGCGCGGCGAGAGCGCGCCAATCCGGCTCCTGACCGCGCGGATCGGCGTGACCGGTGACGAAGGTCACCGAGTGGGCGTGGGCCCGGTGTGTCAGGGGTATGCCGGCGTAGGCCGCGGCGCCGGCGGCGGCGGTGACGCCCGGAATTACCGAAAAATCGATGCCGGCGGCCGCGAGCGCCTCCAGTTCCTCGCCGCCGCGGCCAAACACGAACGGATCGCCGCCCTTCAAGCGCACCACGCGCTCGCCGCGGCGCGCGTGCGCGATCAGCAGCGCATTGATCTCCTCCTGGGTGGTGCCGATACCGCCCGCGCTCTTGCCGACGCACACCTTGGCGGCGTCGCGCCGCGCGTAGTCGAGCACCGCGTCCGACACCAGCCGGTCGTGCAGGATGACGTCGGCGTCCTGCAGTGCGCGCAGCGCCTTGAGCGTCAGAAGTTCCGGGTCTCCCGGTCCCGCCCCGACCAGCGTGACTTCGCCCGTCGGTGGCGGCGCGCCCGCCGCACGGCCGAGCGCCTGGCGCGCGAGCCGGTTGGCGCCGCTCGAGTCGCCGGCGAGAAAGCGCCGTGCCGCCGCGCCGTCGATCAGCGTCTCGAAGAAGCGCCGACGTTCGGCGGTGTCGCGCAGCTGTTCGCGCGCCGATTCGCGCAGGTCGCGCAGCCAATTGGCGAGCGCGCCCAGCCGCGCCGGCAGCAGGCCTTCCAGGCGCTCGCGCAACCGCCGCGCCAGCACCGGCGAGGTGCCCTCGGTGGAGACCGCCACCAGTACGGGATCGCGGTCGATGATCGCCGGCACGATGAAGCGAGAGGCGTCGCGGTCGTCGACCACGTTCACCGGGATGCCGCGGGCGTCGGCGAGCTTCGCCACCCAGCGGTTCAGGGCGCGCCCGTCGGTGGCGACCACGACCAGGCGCGCGCCGTCGAGGTCATTCGGCTCGAATTCCCGCGCCAGCACGGCGAGCGAGCCGCGCGCCGCGCGCGCCGCGAGCTCGGGGTGGATCTCGGGAGCCACCACCCGCACCGCCGCGCCGGCGCGCTCGAGCAGCGTCACCTTGCGCAGCGCGACCTCGCCGCCGCCGACCACGAGCACGCGCTGGCCGCGCAGATCGAAGAACGCCGGGAAATAGTTCATGCGGATCCATGATACGGGCCGCGGCCCGGGCCGGCATAGAACCCGTTATTCTAAGGCGATGCCGAAACCGAACCCGCCCGCGCGGCCGCGCAGAGTGCCGCGATGAAGCTGCAGCAGCTGCGCTATCTCGTGGCCGTGCACGAGAACGGTCTCAACATCACGGCCGCGGCCCGCCAGCTGCACACCTCGCAGCCGGGCGTCAGCCGGCAGCTGAAGCTCCTGGAGGACGAACTCGGCTTCCAGCTGTTCGAACGCAAGGGCCGGGCCCTGACCCGCACCACCGCGGCGGGGGAGGAGATCATCGGCCGCGCCGCCAGCATCCTGCGGGAAATGCAGAACATCCGCCGCACCTCGGCGGAGCTGCGCAAGGCCGACGGCGGCTCGCTGTCGATCGCCACCACGCATACCCAGGCGCGCTACGTGCTGCCGCCCGTCATTGGTGAATTCCGGGCCAAGTACCCCAAGGTGCGGCTGCACCTGCACCAGGGCACCTCGGAGCAGATCGCCGACATGGTGGCGCGCGACCGCGTCGATTTCGCGATCGCGACCGGATCGGCGGAGCTGTTTCCGCAGCTCGTGCGGCTGCCCGTGTACCACTGGCACCGCGCGGTGGTGGTACCGCGGGGCCATCCGCTCGCCGCGGCCGGCAAGCTCACCCTGAAGAAGCTCGCCGAATACCCGATCGTCACGTACGTCTTCAGCTTCTCGGGCCGCTCCTCGCTGCCGGCCCTGTTCGAGGCGGCTGGTCTGTCGCTCGACGTCGCCCTCACGGCGCGCGATTCGGACGTGATCAAGACCTACGTGCGCGTCGGTCTCGGGGTCGGCATCCTCGCCGGACTCGCGGTCGATCCGGTGGCCGACGCCGATCTCGTCCGGCTCGACGCGCAGCACCTGTTCGAGGGGCACACCACCTGGATCGGTTTCCGGCGCGGCGCGCTGCTGCGCACCTACATGTACGATTTCATCGAGCGGTTGGCGCCACACCTGCCCCGGCGTCTGGTCCGCGACGCGGAGCGGCTGGACGGCGAGGAGGAACTGCAGCGACTGTGGAGGAGCCTGGCGGTCCCGAGCCGCGAACGGGCCGCGGGTTGAGGCCGCCCGGACGCCGGTCGTGCCAAAAGCGTGATTCGCTCGGCAGAGCGCCGCGGCGTGCGCGGGCAGCATGCGACTTTGCAACCCGGGCCCCGCGCCATGATCCAGGACATGCCTGAAATGGAAGTCGCGCCCGACACTTACCAGGTGTCGGCGGAACCCGTGCGGCTGGTCGCGCAACTGCACGGCGCGCTCGCGCTCTGTCTGCACGACGAGGGCCGCGGCGTGGGTGGGCTGCTGCACCTGAAGTTTCGCGACGGCAGCGGGCTGCCGAGCGACGTCACCGACAACACCTTGAGCGCGGTGCTGGTGGTCCTGGACCGCTTCAAGCGCGCGGTGATCGGCGGCGCGACGCGCCGTGATCGCATCCACGCCCGCATTCTCGCGCACGCCTTGCCGCCCACCGACGTGGCCGAGCCGACCGCCTCGCTCGTCGACCTGGTGCACGCCGATTTCGCGGATGGGCGCATCGATTGCGGCCGGCGTCTGCTGCGCCGGCCGGAACCGGTGCGGGTGTGCTTCGAACCCTTCGATGGTCGGGTCTGGATCAGCGGCCTGTCGGCAACGGTTCCGGCGGCGAAGGTCGCGGGCGGTTGAGCGTACGCCCGGCGCCCCGCGCGGCCGGCGCGGCCGGCGCGGCGACACGCGTGGTCGTATGATACGCAGCGGCACGGGAGTTCCCCCGACAAGGGTGGGTATAGAACATGCGCTGGGCGGTGTTGTGCGTCATGGTGTGGGTGGCGGGGTGCGCCAGCGACAAGCTCGCGCTTGCGCCGCCCGCGGGCGTTGATTTCACGGGACGCTGGCGACTCAACGCCGCCGACAGCGACGATCCGCAGCGGGTGCTGCTGACTCAGTCCGAGCAGGCGGCCGAGGCCGCGCGCTCGCGGCCGCAGGGTGCTCCCGGCGCGATGCCGCCGCTCGGGCTCGGCGCGGCGCCGGTTCCCTCGGTCTCGGCGCTCTCCGAGGGCGTGGCCTGGCCGGGCCGGGATCTGGAGGTGCACCAGCGTGAGGGCGTGATCATCTTTCGCTCCGGCGGGGTCGACCGTACCTACGTGCCGTCGAGTGCGGATGCGCACACGGTTCGCCGCGGCGACGACTCGCGGCGGCGTGACGAACCGCGGGGCCGCAGCGACGCGCCGCCGGTGTGCGGTTGGGACGAACGCACGCTGGTGGTGCTCAACGAGAACGGCGATGATCCGCCGCCGCCGTTCCAGCGCCGCTACGATCTGTCGCCGGACGGCGCGCGGCTCATCGAAACGGTGCGCTACCAGGGCTCGTTCGGCGAGTCCTTCGCGCTCACGCGGGTGTGGGATCGGGTGACGCCGTGATGCGGCTTCTAAAACAAGAAAGCCGGGCAGTGCCCGGCTCTTGCAAATCCCCATGCCTTGCGTCGGCGCTCCTTTCTGATGCGTGGAGCGACTCGCCGCGGTCGGTGCTTTACTTCCCTGATCGTGTATGGCGTCCTGGCAACACTGTAGCGGCGAGTTCCTCGGGAAGCCAGCATTTTTTGGCAATGCTCGCGGCAGATAAATTGTTGCCCGAATGCAACGATCGAGGGTGGTCATGACTCGCAATACGCGTCGCCCCGAACCGGGCCGTGCGCCCGCGCCAGTGCGCTCGCGCCGTGCCTACTTCGACTGCCGTTTCGGGCAGTTGCACGTGCGTACCGCGTTTCCGACCACCGGCGGCTTCGACGAGCAGGTCACGCTCGTCTGTCTGCACGGTGAGGCCGACAGCGGCCGCCACTTCGCGCGCTTCATGGCACAGATCGCCCGCGACCGATCGGCTTATGCGCCGGATCTGCCCGGCGCCGGCGAGTCGGATCCGGGTCCGCGCCGCGACGTCGCGGAGTCGGCCGCGGCGGTGCTCGATCTGGCGACCGAGCTGCGGCTGCGCCAGATCGACCTGCTCGGGCTTGGCCACGGTGCCGCCGCCGCGCTGGTGCTGGCCGCCGAGCGCCCGGAGCTGGTCCGCCGCCTGGTGCTGCTCGCCGTGCCGCCCATCGAGGAGATGCCGGTCGCGCGCCAACCCGCGCTCGTGCTGCAGCGGCGGCTGGGATCGGCGAGCGCCGTGCCCTGGGTGAAGCGCTTCGTGCCGGCGGGCCGCGTCGAGGAGCTTGCCGACGAGCCGGCCGATCCGCTCGAGGAAGGGCCGCACGGATTCGCCGAGCGGGTGCGCGCGTTCCTCGACGAGCGCCGCTGAAGCTCTCTGCCAGCGCACTTGCCGTCGTGCGGCTCAACAAGTTCATCAGCGAGACGGGCCTGTGCTCGCGGCGCGAGGCGGATCGTTGCATCGAGGCCGGCCGCGTCACCGTCAACGGGGTGGTCGCGAGCCTGGGCACGCAGGTGTCGAGTGCGGACGACGTGCGCCTCGACGGCGTGCCGGTCGGCGCCAAGAAGGCGCCGGTCTACATCGCACTCAACAAGCCGGTGGGGATCACCTGCACCACCGAGGCACAGGTGGAGGGCAACATCGTCGCCTTCGTCGGTCACCCCGAGCGCATCTTTCCGATCGGCAGGCTCGACAAGGACTCTGAAGGCCTGATCCTGCTCACCAACGACGGGGACATCGTCAACGAGCTTCTGCGCGCCGAGAACGAACACGAAAAAGAGTACCTGGTCTGGGTCGATCGGCCGATCACCGACCTGTCGCTGCAGTTGCTCGCCAAGGGGGTGCGCGTGCTCGGCCAGCTCACCAAGCCCTGCCGGGTGCAGCGCGAGGCGCGTGACCGGTTCCGCATCGTGCTCACGCAGGGACTGAATCGCCAGATCCGGCGAATGTGCTCCGCCCTGGGCTACAAGGTGCGGCGTCTGCAGCGGATCCGCATCGTCAACGTGCGGCTCGGCGATCTGCCGGTCGGCCGCTGGCGCGAGTTGACCGCGGCGGAGCGCGAGGGTTTGTTGCCGCGACTGCGGACGCCTTCGGCCGCGTCGTCCGCGCGACCGCCCTCGGCCTAGCCGCGCCGTACGGTCGCGGGTTCCACGCCTTGCGACCACTCCGCCGCGGCCTTGGCGCGCCACGCGGCGTCGGCGGCACGCCGCGCCAACCAGGCGAAGAAATGTCCGTCGCTGCCCCGCCAGTAGGTGTGCGTGACGCGCGCCGCGCCGTGCGCCGGAATCACGCTGAATCGTCGTCGCAGACCGAACGTGAGCCAATCCGCCCGCGAGCCGAGCCGCGGCTCGTGAGCGTCCAGGACGAAGCGCTCGATCCCGATCTGCAGGCAGAGACGGCCGTCGATGGCGTACAGACACACGTTCGGCGGCACACCGCGTATGAGCGCCACGCCGTGCACCTGTGGCGGCGGCGCCTCCAGTCCCGTCCACGTGGCGCTCGCGGCGCGCCACTCGAGGATCATGCCGCGACGCCGGAAGTCGGCGACGGCGATGCCCAGTCCTTCCTCTTCCACGCGCACGTTCAGGGACCGAACGCCTCGCGCACCACGCCGGCGGTGAGCAGCTGCGGCAGCACCTTCGGCGTCGCGGCGCCGGGAGTGCCGTTGTAGACCACGTACAGCGGCACGCCGGCGCGGCCGAAGTCGGCCAGCGCCCGCGTGATCACGGGGTCGCGGTTGGTCCAGTCGCCCTTGACCAGGGTCACGCCGCGACGGCGGAAGACGTCGCGCACGTCGGGGTCGGCGAAGGCGTTGCGCTCGTTGACCAGGCAGGTGAGGCACCAGCTCGCGGTGAAGTTCACCAGCACGGGCCGCCCGGCGGCGACCAGCGCCGCCACCTTGGCCGGATCGTACGCCTGCCACTCCTCGCCGCCCGCCGCAGCCGCCGCGCCGGACGTGCCGCCGGTGGTGGTGGCGGAGGCGACGGCCACCCCTGCCGATTTCAGCGGCAGCACCACGGCGAGGGCGAGTGCCGCGGTCGCCGCGGCAAGCGCGGTCAGACGGCCACGGTGGCCGGACGATTTGGCGCGCTGGTACGCCCAGGCGGCGAGTGCGACCAGCACCGCTCCGGCGAGCGCCGCACCGAGCCCCAACGGCGAGGTCTGTTGCGCGAGCACCCACAACAGCCACGCGGCCGAGGCGTACATCGGGAATGCGAACAGCTGTTTAAGGGTGTCCATCCACGCCCCGGGTCGCGGCAGTGCGCCGCGCAGCCACGGTGCGAAGCAGATCAGCAGGTAGGGCAGCGACAGGCCGACGCCCAGCGCCGCGAAGATCGCCAGCGCCGCCGCCGGCGATTGCGTGAGCGCAGCGCCGATCGCCGCCGCCATGAACGGCGCGGTGCAGGGAGTCGCCACCAGCGTGGTGAGCACGCCGGTGAAGAACGCCGCCCGGTAGCCCTCGCCGCGCGTCAAGCCGTCGCCGACGCCGGCGAGACCGCCGCCGATCTCGAACACGCCGGAGAGATTCAGGCCCACCGCCAGCAGCAGGTACACCATGAAGGTGACGAACAGCGGTGACTGCAGCTGAAAGCCCCAACCGATCTGTTCGCCGCCGGCACGCAGCGCGAGCAACGCGGCGGCGAGCGCGAGCATCGAGGCAACCACGCCGGCGGCGAAGGTGAGGCCCTTGGCGCGCACCGCCGCCGGGTGCTTCTTGGCCTGTTCCACGAGGCCGATGGCCTTGATCGACAGCACCGGAAACACGCACGGCATCAGGTTGAGGATCAGGCCGCCGAGCAGCGCGAACCCCAGCAGACTTGCGAGACCGAACCTCTCCCCACCGCCCGCGGGCGCCGGCTGCGGCATGGCCGAAGTCGCCGCGGCCACGGCGGGCGCGGCCACGGCGGGCGCGGCCGCCGACGTCGCGGCCGTTGTCGGCGCGGCGCCGTGCATGGGGGCCGAGATTTCGAGGCTCGAGGTCACGTTGTCCTGGCCCTCGCCTTCGGTGGCGAGCAGCACCCCGCGGATCGGTCCGCTCTTGGGCGGCTGATAGCCGAGCTTGAGCGACAGCGTGGTGGTGTCGGCGCGGGCCTCCAGCGTCTGCGGGGCGGCGTACTCGATGACGCCGTCGTCGTAGGGGAAGAAGGCGAGCGCGTGGATGTGGGTGCGGGCGGCGCCCCACTCGGGTCCCAGTGTCAGGGTGAGATGGCCGTCGCCGAGCGTGGCCGTGACCGGCCCCGGCGCCGCTCGCGGCAGGTCCGCGCGCGCGGCGGCGAAGGCGGACGCCAGCGCCGGATCGGCACTGCCCGGCGCCGCCTGCGTCGGCAGGGTCAGTGCGAGCGTGGCGCTCTGGGGTATGCAGACGTCGGAGCAGACCAGCCAATTCGCCTGCGCCTCGAGGCGTGCCGGTGCGCCCACGGCGAGCGACGCCGGCGCGGTGACTTTCACGAGGTGCAGCACGTGTCCCGCGTAGCCGTAGTTCACCAGCGGCGGCACCTCGAAGCGGTGCGGCGTCGGCCAGAGAATGTCACTGGCGGTGAATCCGGCCGGCAGCTTCCAGTCGATGCGGGTGGGCTGGCCGGAGTCACCCGGGTTGCGCCAATACGTGTGCCAGCCGTCGCGGATGGTCAGGTCGAGCGCCACCCACACGGTCTCGCCCGGCGCGATCGACTGCGTCTCGGCGACCAACCGCGCCGTCACCTGGTCGTTGACCACCGGATCGCCGCTGACGGCCCACGCGGCGGGCGATCCGAGCACCCACGCCAACAGCCCCAAGAACGTTGCACGCATGGCGCCTATGGTACCGAAACGCGCCCCGCGGCGGCGCAGCGCGGGAGTGCGCCCTGTGCGCTGGCTCACACTCGGGTTAATGTACGCTGCGATTCTCACCAAAAGCTCTCCATGGAAGACAACTACCTCGAGCGCATCCTCAAGGCCAAGGTTTACGACGTCGCCGTCGAAACGGCGCTCGAACCCGCGCCGCGCCTGTCGCGCCGGCTCGCCAATCGCGTGCTGTTCAAGCGGGAAGACCTGCAGCCGGTGTTTTCGTTCAAGATTCGGGGTGCGTACAACAAGATCGCCCAGCTGTCGGCGATCAGCGCGCAACGCGGCGTGATCTGCGCTTCCGCCGGCAATCACGCCCAGGGCGTCGCGCTCGGCGCGCGTACCCGCGGCATCCGCGCGCTCATCGTCATGCCCGTCACCACGCCCCAGATCAAGGTGCAGGCGGTCGCCGATCTCGGCGGCGAGATCGTGTTGCACGGCGATGACTACGACCAGGCCTACGAGCACGCCACCCAGCTCGCGAGCGCACAGGGCCTGGTGTTCGTGCACCCGTTCGACGATCCGGACGTGATCGCGGGTCAGGGCACCATCGCCATGGAGATACTACGTCAGTGCCACGGCGACGAGATCGACGCGATCTTCGTGCCCGTGGGCGGCGGCGGCTTGATCGCCGGCATCTCCGCCTACGTGAAGGCGCTCTATCCGCGCATCAAGATCATCGGCGTGGAGCCCGAGGATTCGGCGAGCATGTACGAATCGCTGCGCGCGGGTCGCCGGGTCGCCCTGGAGCGCGTCGGCATCTTCGCCGAGGGCGTGGCGGTGAGGCGCGTGGGCGAGGAGACCTTCCGGCTGGCGCGCCGTCACGTCGACGAGATGTTGCTGGTGAGCACCGATCAGATCTGCGCCGCCATCCAGGACATTTTCGAGGACACGCGCGCGATCGCCGAGCCGGCCGGGGCGCTGGCCGTCGCCGGCATCAAGAAATACGTGGCACGCGAGGGGCTCACGGGGCGCACCCTGGTGGCCATCAATTGTGGCGCCAACATGAACTTCGACCGCCTGCGTTACGTCGCCGAGCGCGCCGACCTGGGCGGCCAGCGCGAGGCGCTGTTCGCGGTGCGCATCCCGGAGACGCCGGGCTCGTTCCTGCGCTTCTGCGAGGTGCTCGGCCGGCGCAGCGTCACCGAATTCAACTACCGCTATGCGGCGCGCAAGGAGGCGCAGATCTTCGTCGGCGTGGCGCTCTCACAGGGCCGGCCCGAGCGCGAGCGGCTGGTGGCGGAGATCGCGCACTCGGGCTTCGCGGTGCACGACATGACCGACAACGAGATGGCGAAGCTTCACGTGCGCTACATGGTGGGCGGACAGCCGCACGGGCTCGCGGACGAGCGGTTGTTCCGCTTCGAATTCCCGGAGCGACCCGGGGCGTTGCTCAAGTTCCTGAAGGCCATCGGCGCGGGCTGGAACATCAGTCTGTTCCACTACCGCAACCACGGTTCCGACCACGGGCGGGTGCTGGCGGGCATTCAGGTGCCGCCCGCCACGCTCGAGGACTTCCATCGCCACCTCGCCGAGTTGCACTACGCATTCGTCGAGGAGACCGAGAATCCGGCCTACCGACTGTTCCTCGGCGGGACCTCGCCGACGCAATGAACGACGCGCCGGAGAGTTATCGTCCGCGGCGTGCGGCGCGCCGCCGCCGTGTGGACGTGCGCGGGCTTTCCCTGTCGCTCACGGAGTGGGGCGGCGCAGCGGGCGCGGTGGCGGCGACTCCCGCGGACGCGGCGCCGCTCGTGTTGTTGCACGGCTGGCAGGACGCCGGCGCGAGCTTTCAGTTCCTCGTGGACGCCTTCGGCCGGGAGCGGTCGTGCGTTGCACTCGACTGGCGCGGCTTCGGCGAGAGCGACCGGGATCCGGGCGGCTACTGGTTTCCGGACTACCTCGCCGACCTCGACGCGCTGCTCGACGTGCTCTCGCCGGCGACACCGGTGTGCCTGCTCGGGCACAGCCTTGGCGGTCACGTCGCCAGCCTGTACGCGGGCTTGCGGCCGGAGCGCGTGCGCTGCCTGGTCAACCTGGAAGGCTTCGGCCTGCCGCGGGCCGCCGCGCTGGACGCGCCTTCGCGCCTGCTGCGCTGGCTGGACGAGGTGCGCGGCGCGGGGCGGCCGCGCGGTTACGGGTCCTTCGCCGAACTCGCCGCGGTGATTCGCCGCCGCCATCCGCGCGTACCGCCGTCACACGCGGCCTTCCTCGCCACGGCGTGGGGTACACTCGATGGCGATGGTCGAGTGCGATTACTGGCCGATCCGCGCCATCAGTGGATCAACCCGGCGCCGTTGCGCCGCGAGGACGTGGAGGCGTGCTGGCGCCGGATCGTGGCGCCGACGCTCCTGCTGCACGGTGATCGCTCCGAGTATCTCGAGCGCCTGGGGGCGGATGCCACCGAGCCGGCGCTGCGCGCCGCCTTTCCCGGCGCCGCGATCGCCTGTGTCGCCGGCGCCGGCCACATGTTGCACGCCGAGCAGCCGGCGCGGGTCGCCGCGCTCGCGGAGCCGTTCCTGGACGCGCACTGAATGACGGTCACGCGACGCATTCATCCGACGCGCTTCGGGCAGGTCCACGTGCGCAGTCACGAGGGCCGCGGCGTGCCGCTGGTGCTTCTGCACCCGTCGCCGCGCTCGGGCGGCATGTGGGAGCCCCTGATGGCGCGCCTGGCGCGGCCGACGTTCGCCCCCGATCGGCTCGGCTACGGCTTCTCCGACGCCCCTCCCTGGGCGCTGTCGCTGGAACAATACGCCGACAGCAGTCTCGACGCGCTGCAAGCCGCGGGCATCGAGCGGCCGTTCGATCTGCTCGGCGTGCACGTCGGCTCCGTCGAGGCCATCGAGATCGCGCACCGCCGGCCGGAGGCCGTGCGGCGGGTGATGGCCGTCGGCCTGCCCGTGCTCACGCCCGACGAGCAGCAGCGGCAGATGGAGAAGTACAGCGAACAGCCGCTGCGGCCCGCCGTGGAGGGTGGTCACGTGCTCGCCGCGTGGCGTGGCTGCTTCGCCTTCCGGCAACCGCCCTATGACCTGGCCGACGTGCACCAGAGGTTCATCGAGCACGTGCTCGCCGCCAACCCGGGAGCCGCCTTTCGTGCCGCCTGCAGTCAGCCGATCGAGCGCAAATTGAAGTCGCTGAAGGTGCCGCTCACGGTGCTCGCGGTGCACGACGATCTTCTCGAGCCGACGCGCCGCGCGGTACCGCTGCTCAAGCCCGAGACCACGTACATCGACGTGCCGGAGGTGGGCATGGATCCGTTTCATACCGCGCTCGAGCGCATGGCGACGCTGATCGAACGGCATCTTCCGGCGTGACGATCGCAACGACGCGCCGTGCACAGGAGCGCCGCATGAAGTCTCGACCCGTACCTCGTCTCATCGCCCTGGCCTGCGTGCTGCTCGTGATCGGCGGCGGCTCCGCCGCGTGGTCCCGCCGCCCGCCGGCAACGCCGCCCGGCCAGTTCGACTACTACCTCCTGTCGCTGAGCTGGTCGCCGGCGTACTGCGAGGATTCGCCGCGCGCGGCCGAGTGTCGCGGCTACCGGCGCTACGGCTTCATCGTGCACGGACTGTGGCCGCAGTTCGAACGCGGCTGGCCGGAGCACTGCTCGGACGAGGTCCGGGTGCCGGAGGACGTCGTCCAGGGCATGGTCGATCTGATGCCGGCGCGGGGTCTCGTGATTCACGAGTGGCAGGCGCACGGTAGCTGCTCCGGGCTCGCCCCGCCCGAGTTCTTCGCCGCCGTGCGGCGCGCGCGCGAGTCGGTGGTCATTCCACGTCCGCTGGTCGGACCCACCGAGGCCGTGCAGAAGCCGCCCGCGGCGGTGGTGCGCGCGTTCCTCGACGCGAATCCGCGGCTCACGGGCGACGAGATCGTGGTCACCTGCTCCCGTCAGGGACTGCCGCGCCTGCGCGAGGTCCACGTCTGTCTGAATCGGGATCTGGCGCCCCGCTCTTGCTCGGCACAGGCGCTGCGCGCCGCCTGCCGCGCGCCGCTGCTGCTGATTCCGCCGCTGCGCTAGGCCGTCCGCCCCAGCGGGCCAGGCGCGTATACTGGCGGGCATCGATGCCTCGCCGACGAGGCGCCCGTGCCGAGGTCACATCACCCATGGATCGCCCACCGCTGCCGCCCTTCACCGCCGAAACCGCCGCACAGAAGGTGCGCATGGCGGAAGACGCCTGGAACGGCCGCGATCCGGAGCGGGTGGCGCTGGCCTACACCGAGGACAGCCGCTGGCGCAATCGCGCCGAATTCCTGCACGGCCGCGACGCCATCCGCGCCTTCCTCGCGCGCAAGTGGTCGCGCGAACTCGACTACCGGCTCATCAAGGAACTGTGGGCATTCACGGGCAACCGCATCGCGGTGCGCTTCGCCTACGAGTGGCACGATGACAGCGGGCACTGGTTCCGCAGCTACGGCAACGAGAACTGGGAGTTCGATGAGCACGGTCTGATGCGCGTTCGCTTCGCCAGCATCAATGACCTGCCGATCGCCGCGGCCGACCGCAAGTACCACTGGCCGCTGGGGCGCCGGCCCGACGACCACCCTTCCTTGAGCGCGCTCGGGCTGTAGGAACGTCACGCGCATGGCCACGAAGGATCGACCGCACGGGCACGGCCCGGAGGACCACGACCACGGCCGGCACGCGCACGCCGATGCGCGGGGTCACGACCACGACCATGATCATGACCACCACGCGCACGGCCACGATCACGATCACGACCACCACGATCACGGCCACGACCACCACGACCACGATCACGGCCACGACCACCACGCGCACGGCCACGGCCACGCGCACGTCATCGGCGAGCGCGGCGTGGACGCGCGCATGGGCATCGCCGTGGTGCTCAACGTGGCATTCGTCGTCATCGAGTCGGTGTACGGATTCGCCGCCAACTCGGTGGCGCTGATCGCCGATGCCGGCCACAACCTCGGCGACGTCGCCGGACTGCTCGGCGCCTGGGCGGCGATGGTGCTGATGCGCCGGCCGCCCGGCGGTAAGTTCACCTACGGTCTCGGGCGCTCGTCCGTGCTCGCGGCGATGTCGAATGCCGTGCTGCTCCTGGTGGCGTGCGGCGCCATCGCCTGGGAGGCGATCGGTCGCCTGACAGCGGCACCCGCGGTCGCGGGCAGTACGGTCATGGTGGTCGCGGCCATCGGCATCGTGCTCAACGGCACGAGCGCGGTGCTGCTGCACGCCGGCCACCACGATGATCTCAACCGGCGCAGCGCGTTCCTTCACATGCTCGGCGATGCCGCGGTGTCGGCGGGTGTGCTGATCACCGGCGGCATCATCATGGTCACCGGCTGGCACTGGCTCGATCCGGTGGTGAGCCTGGTGATCGTGGCGGTGATCCTGGTCAGCACCTGGGCGCTGCTGCGCGACTCGGTCTATCTGTCGCTCGACGCCGTGCCCGCCGGCGTGAATTCAGCGGCGGTCCAGGATTTCCTCGCCACGCAGCGCGGCGTGACCGACGTGCACGACCTGCACATCTGGGCGCTGAGCACCACCAGCGTCGCGCTCACGGCGCACCTCGTGGTGCCGGACAGGGCGCTCGCGGAATCCACGCTGCTCGGGTCGCTCACCGCCAACCTCAAGCGGCGCTTCCGGATCGATCACGCCACCCTGCAGATCGAACGCGACCGCTGCGACCATGGCTGTGTGTCCTGAGGATCGCGGGTAACGTCGCACTCGCCCACACCGGTCGGCCGCACGTTCTCGATCTTCAACGCCGCTGAAAAATTGCGGCCGAGGTTGTTGCCGTCTAGGCTGTATATTCGTACAGTATCCCCATGATCGACCGTCGCCCCGCTCCCATCAAAGGCCGCGGCACGCCCGAGAACCCGGAAGGGCGCTTCGAGTCGCGGCGCGTGCAGGCCGTGGATGACGGCTGGTGGCGCGAGGAGGAGATTCGCGCGCCGGCGACCACGGTCCGGGCAGAAATCGCGCGCCGGGTCATCACCCGCAACGACTCGCCGGACCTGTACTTCAAACAGAGCATCAATCCGTATCGCGGCTGCGAACACGGCTGTGTCTACTGCTATGCCCGCCCGAACCACGCGTACGTGAACCTCTCGCCGGGGCTGGATTTCGAGACCCAGCTCTTCTTCAAGCCGAATGCCGCCGAGCGCCTGCGGGCCGAGCTCTCGCGCCGCGGCTACCTTCCCGAACTCATCCAGCTCGGCGCGAGCACCGATCCGTACCAGCCCATCGAGCGTGAGCTCTGCGTCACGCGCAGCATTCTCGAGGTGCTGCTCGAATTCCGGCACCCGGTATCGATCGTCACCAAGGGGCACCTCGTGCTGCGCGACCGCGATTTGCTCGGCGAACTCGCGCGCGAGCGCCTGTGCCGCGTGATGGTGAGCATCACCACGCTCGACGATGCGTTGAAGCGTGGCCTGGAGCCGCGCACGCCGTCGCCGGCGGCGCGGCTGAAGACCATCGAGGGACTGGCGCAGGCCGGTGTTCCCGTGGGCGTGCTCGCCGCGCCGATGATCCCCGCGCTCAACGACCATGAACTCGAGCGCATCCTCGAGGCCGCGGCCAACGCCGGCGCCGACATGGCGAGCTATGTGGTGCTGCGGCTGCCGTACGAGGTGAAAGGCCTGTTCGAGTCCTGGTTGCGCACGCACGTGCCGCTACGGGCCGAACACGTGCTGTCGCGCGTGCGTGCCCTGCGCGGCGGAGCCCTCAATGACTCCACCTTCGGCGCCCGCTTCGAGGGCGAGGGCGTGGAGGCTCGACTGCTCGCGCGGCGTTTCGAGGTCGCGTGCCGGCGCTATGGGCTCGGACAGCGCGCCTCGGAGTCGCTCAACGTGGCCGCCTTCCGCGTGCCACCCGCGGGCGGGCAAATGACGCTGCCGATGTGACGTGCGCTCCGGCCGGTGTCCCTGACCGGCCGCCTCGCGCTCACGGCGCCTT
>DAIDHD010000007.1 GCA_027459765.1 Gammaproteobacteria bacterium
GTCACGATGGAGAGCGTGTGCTCGGCATCGGTGAATCTCGCCGCGCGCTCCACCGTGCGAGCGAGCAGCGACGAGCCGCCGCGCAGCGACCAGAACTGCTTCGGCACGCACTCGCCGTTCGCGAGGGTGGTCAGGCTGCGCAGACGGGTACCGTCACCGCCGGCGAGCACCAAGGCGAAGATCGAGGACTGCGACATCGATGCGGGCTCCATTCACGAGGAACGACGACGCTCTACGGCGAGCGCCCGAACCCGCGTCCCTGCGAGAACGAGCGGTGTCGGAGAATGATCCACGCAAATTAAACTTCGATGAACTACGGATTATGCGCCGATGATGGTGGATAACCCGCTTCTGCAATGCCACAAATAGCGATCCGCGCGAACCGCCTTGGACTTTGCGCAGCGCAGGAACGGCTACCACACTGCGGGGGATACCGCGCACCACCCGACCTCGATCGGAGTGTCGGCGCGCGGACGCGGCGACGCTAGAACAGCCAGCGGATGCCGCCGTACAGCGTGCGAGGCGGACCCGGACTCGCGGTACGCGGGTCTTGAACCCCGCCGGGCACCCTCGGCCAGGGCACGGCATCCACCGGACCGAAGGCCCCGTAGCTATCGTAGCGGCGGTCCAAGGCGTTCGCGACCGTAGCGAACAGCGACAAGCCCGTGGTCACGTCGTGCTCCAAGTGCAGATCGAGGAGCGTGTAGCCGCCGAGGGGCTGCGTGAGGTTCGCCTCGTCGCCGAAGCGGAACGCCCCGCTCTGCGCGGTGAGCGTCGCGCCGACTCGGGTGCGCACCGATGCGTCGAGGCTGGCCGTGAGCGTCGCGCGGTGACGCGCGATTCCCGGAATGCGATCCCCCGGCTGCACACCGATCTGTCCGTTGGCGTCAGCGGCCGGGTTGTCGGGACTGTTGAGCAGCAGCGCGGTCCGGTAGGTCGCATCCGTGTAGGCGTAGCCGGCGGCGATCTTCACTCCGGTGGCGTGCACCTCGACCTGAGCCTCCAGGCCCTGGCGCAGCGTCACGCCGGCGTTGGTATAGAAGGCGAGGTTGGGATTCGACACGGTGGACTCGTAGAGGATGTCGTTGCTGGTGCTTGCCCGATAGGCGTCGACGCTCCAGCGCACGCCGCCTGATCCGCGCAGCGACACATCGCCGCGCACCCCCACCTCCACGGTTGTCGTCACGACCTGGCGCAGATTCGGATCGCCGACGAAGAAGTTCAGCAGGCTGCACGGAGCCGCCGCGCTGGCGCAGGACAGCTCTTGCGGCGTCGGCGCACGATGAGTCTGCGCGAAACTCGCCTCGAGGCTCAGCGACGGCGCCGCACGCCACACGAGACCCACGCTCGGATCCAGGCGCGCGTAATGATGGCGGCCGCTGACCGGGCCGCCACGCTCGTCCTGCAACACCACTTCGGCGGCGTCGAACCGGGCCGCCAGATCGAGATCGACCTGCTTGCCCAGCCCGACCAGGTCGCGGGCGAATGCGCCGTAGAAGCGGGTCGCGGCACCCACCTGCACCGGATTGACGCCCTGGGCGGGCTCGTCGAGCACGACTCCCGGGCCCAGATACTGGCGCGACCCCGGATCGAATCCCCCCAAGGACTGCGCTCCGGCGAAGCCGCTGTATGAGCCGTCCACACCCACTCCGAGCATCCGCTGCTCGGACCAGGTCTCGTGGGCCGCTTCGGTCCGCCACTGCACGGCCGCACCGTAGCTGTGGGTGCCGAGTTGCTGTGTGCTCAGCCCCGAGTACGCGGCGCCATTGAGGAAGTCGGCGATCGGCCTGCCGCCGAGCCCGGTCGCCACGCTGCCGTCGCCGTTGCAGAGCAGGCCGCTGCCGTCACCACAGGGTGCGATGTCGACGGTGATGCCGTTGGGCACGACTTGATTGAGCGCCTGAAAATAGACGAACGCCTGCAGCGATTGCTGCGCGTCCACCCGCCAGCTCCCGCGTGCGCGCAGGGCGTAATAGGAATTATCCACCGTGTTGGGCGCGGTGAAGATGGCGCGCGGATCGGCGGCGAGCGCCTGGATGGGCGTTGCGCCCGGATTGCCCAGGAGGTCGTGCGCGGCGTTCAGCGAGAAATGCAGCTCCGCCGCGTCGTCGCGCCAGCCGGCGTCGGCGTAGGCACGTCGCAGCAGCGATTGACCGGTGTCTCGATAGCCTGAGTCGCGCGTGACGTCACCGGCCAGGTAGAGCCCCGCGTCACCCCGCGCACCCGTGAATTCGACGATCCCGCTCGATCGACCGAAGGACCCGCCGTAGAGAGTGACCGCGCTGCCGGGCGCAGAGAATGCGTCCTTCAGGTGCACGGTGACGGAACCTCCGAGTGCGTTCAGCCCGAATACCGGATTGGCGGCCTGCACGTCGACCCGATCGATGGCTTCGGGCGGGATGAGGTCCCAGTTCACCGTGTCGCCGAAGCCGTCGTTGAAGCGCGCGCCGTCGATGTATACGGCGAGCCCCTGCGGCGTGCCGGCCACGGGGGAGGCCGTGAAGCCACGAAACAGGATGTCGGGCTGGAAGACGTTGCCCTCGACGTCGTTGATGGTCGCCGCGGCCACCGAGCGCGTGATGGCGCCGGTGAGGTCCGGAATCCCGAAGCGAGTCACGTCGCTCGCGTCCATCACCACGCTGGCACCGGCGAGTTGCCGCCGATCCACGTCGGCACCGGGCCACGGCGACCCCGCGACCACCCACACGGTGGGCAGCACGGAAGCCGTGAAGTCCGCGAGGTCACCCGGATCCTGCGGCTGGGCATCGGAGGCGGCGGCGACGGTGCCGACCAGAATGGTGCTGCCCGCCAGCAGCCAGGCTGCACGCAATGAGTCCGCTGCGCATGTCATCCCGGCGAGGATGAATACGTGCCATGACGCGCGGATGACGCCGCGCAACGCCCACTCCCGGACGTTCCACGACACGAATTCGTAACACCCGTGACCCTCGATTGTGATGTTCGTCGCGGAGCATCAGTGCGCGGCCGAATCGCCGCCTCGTGAACGAATCACCGAAGGGAGTGTCGACCATGAATCTACGCACCAGGATCCGCGCCGCGCTGCTCGCCGGTACGACGCTCGCCGTCGTCCAGTTCGCAACTCCAGCGCGAGCCGACGACGGCGGCGACGGCCACCGGAATGCTGCGGCCACGCTGCTGCCCACCGGACAGTACATCACCCCGACCGCCTTGCGCGGCGCGGTCCAGCAGTATCTGAATCCCGGGCTGGCCGCCTACCCGAATTTCGTCGCCGGCGAAGCGGTGCGCTCGCAGTTGAGCCCGGACGGCACGACGCTCGCGGTGCTTTGCGCCGGCCAGAACTCGCTGGTCAAGCCCGACGGCACCGTGGACGCGGCGAACTCCACCCAGTACCTCTTCCTGTTCGACGTGCGCGGCCCGAATGCGGCCAAGCCCAAGCTCGTGCAGGTCATCCAGCAGCCCAACGCCCACGTCGGACTCGTGTTCTCGCCCGACGGGCGCACCCTGTACGCGGCCGGCGGCAACGACGACGCGGTGTACGCATACACGATGGCGAACGGCGCCTGGACGCTCGCGGCCAAGATTGCGCTCAATCACGCCGCCGGCGTCGGCATCCGCGTGCAACCGAACGCCGGTGGACTCGCGATCTCCGCCGACGGCAAGACGCTGGTGGTCGCCAACAACTACAACGACTCCATCAGCGTCATCGACACCGCCTCGCGCAGCGTGCGCTACGAGCACGACCTGCGGCCCTACTTCGCCAACAACGAGGGCGTCAGCGGCGCCGCCGGCGGCACCTTCCCGTTCGCCGTCCGGATCCTCGGCAACGACACCGCCTACGTGTCCTCGGACCGCGATCGGGAAATCGTCGTGGTCGACATCTCCGCGCCGTCCCAGGGACACCTGGTCAGGCGCATACATCTCGACGGCAACGCACTCGGCATGACGCTGAACGCCAAGGGCACCCGCCTGTACGTGGCCGAGGACAACGTCGATCAGGTCGCGGTGATCGACACCGCCAGCAACGCCGTGATCGCACGCATCGACACGCGCGGCCCGGAAGGATTGCTCGGCGAGCGTGACGATCGTGACCACGGCGGCGGCGCGCCGCACTACACCGGGGCGGCGCCGTTCGCGGTCACACTGTCGCCGGACGGGCAGATGCTGTACGCCGTCAACGCCGGCGCGAACTCGATCGCCGTGATCCCGACCTCGGGCGAGCTCGCTCACCGGGTCATCGGTCTGATCCCGACCGCCTACGATCCGCACGACGTCACCTTCAGCGCCGACGGCAAGTGGATGTACGTCGTCAATGGCAAGAGCGACCAGGGACCGAACCCGGGGCACCTGAGTGCCGCCACCGCCCTCATCACCAACGTCGCCTACCCCGGCGGCAGCGCCGCAGCGGCCGTGGCTGCGGCGGCCAGCAACGAGTACCAGTTTCAGCTGGAGAGGGCCTCGCTGGTGAGCGCGCCGGTGCCGGGCTGGAACGAGCTTCCGGGCCTCACCGGCCTCGTGGCGCGCAACGACCACTACGTCGGCGAGCGCCGCGACCGTGACGAGGAGACCATGGAGTTCCTGCGCCACCACATCAAGCACGTGATCTACGTGATCAAGGAGAATCGGACCTTCGACCAGATTCTCGGCGATCTCGGCAACGGCTCGAACGGCGATGCGTCGCTGACCCAATTCGGCGCCGCCATCACGCCGAACTTCCACGCCATCGCGCGTCAGTTCGTGACGCTGGACAACTTCCTCGATCCCTCGGACGGCAGCATGGACGGCTGGTCGTGGTCGCTGCAGGGCCGCGTGACCAACACCGAGACGCTCACGCAGCAGATCAACTACGCCTTCGTCAACCGCGGACTTTCCTACGAATCCGAAGGCGCGAACCGCAACGTGCCGGTCAACTTCGGCACGGTGGCGCAGCGCGATGCCGCCGCCGGACCGGCCGGCACCACCAACTACTCGCTGTTGACGGCAAGCCAGCCGGGCGGCACGGCGAACGTGCTCGCCGGCACCGGCAACCACGCGTCCTCGGATGCCCCCTGGGGTGCGCAGAAGGGCTACATCTTCGATGCCGTCCTGCAGGCGGGCAAGACCGTGCGCAATTACGGCTTCCTGGTCAACAACATCGGGCCCATCGGCACGCAGGCCGCGCCGGTGGCGAACCCGTTCGCGGCCAACGCCGTGCAGGTCGCGCCGCTCAATGCCGAGCTCGCGCCCTACACGGACGTGTACTTCCGCGGCTTCGACCAGAACTACCCGGACCTCTGGCGCTACAACGAGTGGAAGCGTGAGTTCGATGCGTACGTGAGCAACGGCAATCTCCCGGACCTGGTCCAGGTGCGCTTGAGCCACGACCACATGGGCAGCTTCGCCACCGCACTCGCGGGCGTGAACACCCCGGAGGCCGAACAGGCCGATGACGACCTCGCCGTGGGGCTGCTGCTGCAGGCGCTGGCGCAGAGCCCGTACGCGAAGGACACGCTCGTGTTCGTGACCGAGGACGACAGCCAGGACGGCCCCGACCACGTGGACTCCCACCGCTCGACCGCGTACGTGGTCGGCCCCTACGTCAAGCAGGGTGTGGTGGTGAGCACGCGCTACAGCCAGGTCAATGCGCTGCGCACGATGGAGGACGTGCTCGGGACTCCGCACCTGAACCTCAACACGGCCTACCAGCGCCCGATGACCGACGTGTTCGACGTCAACGCGTCGGGTCACTGGACCTACACCGCCACCGCCTCGACCGTGCTCAAGACCACGATGCTGGCGGCGAACGGCGCGGTCGGCGGTGCGCCCTTCGCGGCGGGCCCCGACGTCAAACCCCGGCACTCGGCGGCGTACTGGGCGCGGGTGACGCGTTCGTTCGACTTCTCGGACGCCGATCGCGTGCCGCCCCAGGCTTACAACCGGGTGCTCTGGCGCGGGCTTTCGGGCAACAAGCCGATGCCCGCTTCCATCTCGAAGGGGGACGTCGCGCGCGCAGACAACGACTGAGGGTCGGGACGAAGCTCACGCAGCCGGCCCGGCGGGTCGCTGCCTGCGCGCGGCGCAGCGGCGTGAGATTCGGGAAGACCTCGGCGGCCGGAACGGCGCCGAGGTCTTTTTTTTGGGGGTCGCCGCCGGCGAGCCTTGCGCGAGAATCCTGCGCGCGTCAGTGCATCACGGCCGGCCGCTTCACGCCCCCGACCAGCGGCAACTCCACGAAGCTGGCGTGCCGTGCCGAGCGGTACACGCGCACGGTAGCCGCGCGGTAATCCTGCGGCTTGGCGAGGAAGATGTTCGGCACGAAGGTCTGCGGATTGCGGTCGTAGAGCGGGAACCAGCTCGACTGCACCTGGACCATGATGCGGTGGCCCGGCAGGAACACGTGGTTCGCGGCGGGCAGTTCGAAGCGGTAGGCGAGCGGCGCGTTCGGCTCGAGCGCCTTCGGCGTCTCGAGGCTCTCCCGATAACGTCCACGGAAGATGTCCGCTGCGATCATGAGCTGGTAGCCACCGAGCTCGGGGTGCACGGGCACTTCGGGCGGATACACGTCGATGAGTTTCACGACCCAGTCGGCGTCCGTGCCGCTGGTGGCCGCCACCAGGTTCACCAGCGGTGAACCGCTGACCTCGACGGCTCGGTCGAGCACCGGGGTGGTGTAGACGAGCACGTCGGTACGGCCGGACATCTCACGCTGATCGTCGGTGAGCCAGATCGGCCAGGTCATGCCCGGACCGTAGGCGATCGGCTGGATCGGACGCGCTCGGTACGGCACGGGCTTGGCCGGATCCGAGACGTATTCGTCGAACTCGGTGCGCGCGGTCGCCGGCGGTGAGAAGCCGAGCGCGTGCCCGGGTTCGAGGTACAGCGGTGTCGGCTTGGGCGCGCAGCCGTCGAGACAGCCGGATGGCCAGGAGCGGAGCTTGCGCCACACGTTGGTGCCGGTCTGGAAGGCGTTCACCGGCGCGACGTCCATCGCGGGAGCGCCGTCCTTGAGATAGTGGTCGAGGAAGGGCAGCAGTATCTCGCGCTGGAAGTACGCCGAGGTGTCCTGCCCGAAGCGGATCTTGCCGAGACTCGAACCGTCGTCTATCTCCTGGCCGTGGTACCAGGGACCGATGGTGAGGAACACCTTGTCGCCCGCGGTGTCCTTCGGCTTCAAGGCGCGGTAAACCGCCAGGGCGCCGTAGATGTCCTCGGCGTCCCAAAGGCCCGCCACCAGCATCATCGGCACGCCGAGCGGCTCGGCCGCGAGTTCCTGGTCGAGCGCCTGGTCGCGCCAGAAAGAGTCGTAGCTCGGGTGCGCGAGCACCTTGCGCCAGAAGCCGACCTGTTCGAGGCCCTCCCGGCGCGCAAGCTCGCCCGCCGAGCCGGCATCGAGGTACAGGTCGTAGTCGTCGAAGGCGTTGCTCCACCACTTGACGTGGTTGTCGCGCGAGGCGACCTGTTCGAGGATGTAGGGCAGGCCTTGCTGGCGGAAGGCGCCGTTGTGGAACCAGTCGTCGCCCTTCCAGCCGTCCACCATCGGATTCATCGGCGCTGCCACCTTGAGCGCCGGGTGGGGATGCACCAGCGCCATGAGCGGCAGGTGCCCGTCGTAGGAAATGCCCAGGATGCCGACCTTGCCGTTGCTCTCGGGCACGTTGTGGGTCAGCCACTCGATGGTGTCGTAGGCGTCGGTCGACTCGTCCACCGGGGTGGCGTTCTGCGGACCGCGCAGCGGCCGGGTCATGACGTAATCGCCCTCGGACCCGTACTTGCCGCGGATGTCCTGCACCACGCGGATGTAACCGCCGCCGAGAATCACGTCGAGCGCATTGTCGTAGCCGTCGAGAGCGGACCCGAGGTGGGCGCTCTGCCGGTGTGTGGTGAGTTCGTCCGCACTGTAGGGCGTGCGCGTCAGCAGGATGGGCGCGCCGTGCGCGCCCTTCGGCACGAGGATCACCGTGTGCAGCTTCACGCCGTCGCGCATGGGCACCATCGCCTCGCGCCGTTCATGGTCGAAGCCGTAGGGACTCGGGGTGAACGTCGCCGGCGTCTCGCTCGGCAACTGCGGATACTGCGGTGCCGGCGTATCCGCAGCGCGCGCCGCCAGCGCGGCGACGGCGAACGCGCCCACGAACGCGCCCGTGGCACGCCATCCCTCGAATCGTCTCATGGACATCCCCCTTCGGTTCTGGTTATCGCAGTCTGTCGGCGATCCGCTCGCACCGGGCGCGCGGCGGTCAGCGCATGAACGGTTGCCGCTCCACGTCCACGGCCTCGACGTTGCGCCCCTGCGCGCGCAACGCCTGGGCGAGCAACCGCCCCGCCTGCCCCTGCGCGGCCCGGTCGCCGCTCGCGAGTGCGAGCGCCTTGCGTGCACAGGATTCGGCCTGCCGGGCATCGCTCTCGGCGAGCCGCAAGCGGCCGGTCTCGATCCACAGCAGCGGATTGCCCGGCTCGATGCGGATCGCCCGTTCGAGCGTCAAGGCGGCGCCGACCAGGTCGCCCTTGCCCTGCAAGGCGTGCGCCTGGGCCACCAGCGAGCGCGTGGCCGGCGAGAGCCGGTTTTCCCGCACCGGTGGCGGCGGCGCACTCGGCGCTGTCGGCTGAACGCTCGCGACCGCGACCGGCGCGGTACTCGAGACGGTGGCGGGCGGCGGCGCGGCCGGCGTGGCCACGGCGGCCGGCTCCGGTCGCGGCGCGGTGAGGCTGCAGCCGGCGAGCAGTGCCGCCGCGAGTGCGGCGGCGGCGAGCGGCGCGAAGGTCCGGGGCGCGGCGGCACTCGGCGCCACGCGCGGGTTCAATGCAAGAGACCGTGAATCCATGTACCGATCTTGTCACCGAGCGTGGACGTTGGCGAGCGGCCACAACCGGAGCGCTCCGGCAGCGAAGTGCCCCGAGGCACCGCGACCGGAACCGCATCGGGCGCACAGGCAGGCGTGGTCTCGAGACCGTCATCGAAGCCGATCCAGCGTTCCTCCACGGATTCTGGCGCCACGGGCTCGAAGGACGAGGACTTGAGCGGCGCCAGCGCGTCGATCCAAACCTTGAGCGCGCCCGCGGCCCCGGTGAGCCCGGTGGTGCGGTTGTCGTCGTAACCGACCCAGGCCACGGCGACGTAACTGCCGGTGAAGCCGGCGAACCAGCTGTCCTTCGTGTCCGAGGAGGTGCCCGTCTTGCCGGCCACCACCGTGGCGCCGAAGCGTGCCTGCGCCTCGCGCGCCGTGCCGCGCGCCGTGACCTGGGTGAGCATGCGGTCGAGTTCGTACACCGGGGCCGGCGGCGCGGCCGGCTCGACCTGCACCTCGAAGCTCTTCAAGGGCTTGCCCTGCGCGTCGAGCACGGCACGCACGGCGCGCAAGCGCGCGCGGAAGCCGCCGTTGGCCAGGGAGGTGTACATCTCGAGCACCTCGAGCGGCGTCATTTCCACCGTGCCGAGCAGCATGGACGGATTGAGGGCGGGTGCCCGCGGCAATCCCAGCCGCTCGAGCGTGGCGGCCACCTTGGGCAGTCCCAGATCCAGTCCGAGTCGCACCGTGGCGAGATTCATCGACTCGGCGAGCGCGCGCACCAGCGGCACGCGGCCGTAGGTCTGGCGCTCGAAGTTCTGCGGCGCCCAGACGCTGCCGTCAGCGAGCTTGAGCGCCAGTGGCGCGTCCTCGATCACGGTCGCCGGCGTGTAGCTGCCGCTCTCGAGCGCGGTGAGATACACCGCGGGCTTGACCAGCGAGCCGATGGGCCGGCGCGCATCGAGGGCGCGGTCGAAGCCGGCGGAGTCCGCGTCGCGCCCGCCGACCACCGCCACCACGTCGCCGCTCGCCGGCTCGGCCACGACCAGCGCGCCCTCCAGCCGATCGTCGCGCACGCGACTCGCCGCATCCAGGCGTTTCAGGTTCTGCGCCAGCGCCCGCTCCGCGGAGGATTGCACCCGCGGGTCGAGGCTCGTGTACACCGACAATCCGGCGGCGGCGAGATCGGCTTCGGCGTAATCGCGCTTCAAGTGTCGCCGCACGAGATCGAGGTAGGCGGGCACGTAGCTGCCGCCGGGAGGCTTGAGGCCGAGCGGGCGCGCGGCGGCGTGCGCCGCCACGGTGGCATCCACGAGGTGCGCGTCGGCGAACTCCTGCAGCACGAGGTTGCGGCGCGCGAGCGCGCGCGCCGGGTGCTTGCGCGGGTCGTAGTACGAGGGGCCCTTGACCAACCCGATCAAGAGCGCGAGTTCACCGGCATCGAGCTCGTCGAGGGGCTTGGCGAAGTAGTACTGGCTCGCCAGGCCGAACCCGTGGATCGCGCGCGGGCCATCCTGGCCGAGGTAGACCTCGTTGAGGTAGGCGACCAGGATCTCCTGCTTCGAGAAGTGGGCTTCCAGACGCTCGGCCATCACCGCCTCGGTGAGCTTGCGGCTGACGGTCTGTTCGTCCGAGAGGAAGAAATTCTTGACGAGCTGTTGCGTCAGGGTGCTGCCACCCTGCACCACGCGGCCGGCGCGCAGATCCGCCCACAGCGCGCGCAGAATGCCGACGGGGTCTACTCCGTGGTGTTCGTCGAAGCGCCGGTCTTCGATGAGCTTGATTCCCGCCGCGAGCAGCGGCGGCACGTCGGCTGGCGCAAGCACGATGCGGTCCTCGCCGTGAATCGGGAAGACGCTGCCGATCACCGCCGGATCGAGGCGGAACACCGGCAACTCCGAACCGTCCGCCTTGTGCAGCGAGGCGATCGTGGTGGACCCCGCCTCGATCGTGACGCGCTCGGGCTCGCGCACTTCGTCGACGAACCGCACCCGACGGGTGTGCAGTTCGAAGCTGCCCCCGTGCCGCCGGTACAGGCCGGGGCCGGATTGCGGATCACCGGGCCTGTAGTGAAGGCGCGCGAGCTCCGCTTCCAGGTCCGCCGCGCCCACCGGCGCGCCGGCGTAAAGCTCGAGGGGCGCGGCGTAGACGCGCGCCGGCACGTCCCAGTGGCGCCCCTGGAATTGCCGGGTCACGAGTCGATCGAGGTGCACCACCCAGAGCGCGAGGCCGAGTACGGCGAGCGCGAACCCGCCGAGGAGCGCGACCCAGAAACGCCGGCTGCGCGCGCGCTTCACGCCCGCCTCGGCATCGGCGCGGCCCGCGGCATCCACACCCGGCCCATGTCAGTGGCCACCCGACGCCCCGCCGGCGACACCGAAAGGCGGACGCGTGAGCCATATCACCGCCACCATCGACAGCAAGATCCAGGCAATGCCCCAGAACAACTCGCGCGTCGCCAGCATCGCGGCCTGCTGATCAAGGACCGACTGCAGCACCGCATAGGCGTGCGTCGGGTCGAGCGGTTTCGCCTGCAGCCGGTCCAGATAGCCGCCCGCCGCCGGATGGCCGTTGCTGACGTACTCCGCGAGGCGCGCGCCGTGCAGCTTGGTGCGGTTGTCCCACACCGTCACCACCACGGCCGTACCGATGCTGCCGGAGAGGGAACGGAAGAAGTTCGACAGGCCCGACGCCGCGGCGAGGCGGCTGGGCGACACGCCCGACAGCAGGATCTGATTGAGCGGCACGAAGAAGCACGCCACCGCGATGCCCTGGATGAAGCGCGGCACCACGAGATGCGAGAGGTCCGTGTCCAGGTTGAAGCGCGAGAACATGTACGCCGTGAGCGCGAACACCACGAACGCGAACGAGGCCACCAGCCGCAGGTTCATGCGCTGGATGTTGCGGCCCACGATGGGGGAGAACACGAGCGCGAGGATCCCCACCGGCGAGGTGGCGATGCCCGCCCAGGTCGCCGTGTATCCCATGACGGTCTGCAGCCACAGCGGGAACAGCACGGTCAGCGCGAAGAAGCACATGTAGCCGAGCGACATGGCCAGCACGCCGAAGCGGAAGTTGCGGGTCTTGAAGAGGCGCAGGTCCACCGCCGGGTGCTCGTCGGTGAGCTCCCAGGCGATGAAGAAGGTGAGCGCCACCACCGCGATCACGGCGAGCGCGGCGATGACCGGCGAGTTGAACCAGTCGAGGTCGTTGCCGTTGTCGAGCATCAACTGCAGGCTGCCGACCCCGAGCACCATGAGCACGAGGCCGATCGCGTCGATGGGCACCTTCGCGGTCGGCGACTCGCGATGCCGCAGCATTCGATAGGTGTTGAAGGCCGCGAACACGCCGACGGGAGCGTTGATGTAGAAGATCCACGGCCACGACAGGTTGTCGGTGATGTAGCCGCCGAGCAGCGGACCGAAGATCGGCGCGACGACCACCGTCATCGCCCAGAACGCCATCGCCATGCCGCGCTTGTGCGGCGGGTAGTTGGAGAGCAGCAAAGTCTGCGACAGCGGCACCATCGGCCCGGACACGAACCCCTGCAGGAAGCGGAATGCCACCAGCATCGGCAGGCTGGTCGCGAGGCCGCAGAGCGCCGAGGCCAGCGTGAACAGCAGCACCGAGGCGACGAAGGTGCGGACCTCGCCGAAGCGGCGCGCGATCCAGCCGGTCAGCGGCACCACGATGGCGGCCGCGAGCGCATAGGAGGAAATCACCCAGGTGCCGTTGTTGGCGCTCGCGCCGAGGTTGCCGGCGATGGTCGGCACGGCGACGTTTGCGATCGAGGTGTCGAGCACCTCCATGAAGGTCGACAAGGCGACGCCCACCGTGAACAGTGCGAGTTGATTACTCGGCAGGGGCGCCCGTTCGCTGGCGTGGACGGCGGCGGGCCTGGACTCCGGCACGGCGCCGGCGGTGGCAATCGATTCGCTCATGCGGGGATTTTACGGCAGGGGCGCGGGTGCGCGCCCGCGGTCAGCCCTCGCGCGGCGGCTCCACCGCAGCATGGGCGTTCGTCCGTGCGGCAGCGTCTCGCGCCGCCTCGCGGCGGATCACGACGATGACCGAGCCCAGGGCTGCGAGCATGACGACGACCATCGCGATCATGATGAACACGAGACCGCCCGCGAGCCGGTAGCCTTCGTACAAACCTTCCGCCATGCCGATGGGCGTGGTGACGAGCAGGATGGGCTTGGCGATGCGCATGGCCCGATAGCATGCCACGAATCCTGCCGCCGGGGGGGCGAGCGCCTTCGAGGTCAAAACCGGTACAGTGGATCGGGGAACCACCGCAGGGAGATCGTGACCGACCATGGCGAATGGCGAGGATTCCGCGCTCGAAACGCCGGGAACGACTTACGTGCTCGGACGCAGCGCACACGAGCGCGAGCGGCTGCGGCTGCAGGCGCGCGTGCTGCGTCCCTACACCGAGCGCTTCTTCCGGGCCGCGGGACTCGCGCCGGGGATGCGCGTGCTCGATCTGGGCTCGGGCGTCGGCGACGTGGCGCTGCTCGCCGCGGAGCTGGTCGGCCCCGGCGGCAGGGTACTCGGGATCGACCGCGACACGGCGGCGCTCGCCGAGGCGCGGCGGCGCGCGCTCGAGAGCGGCGTCGCGGCGCGCGTGAGCTTCGAGGCGGTCGGCGCCGAGAATTTCAGCGTGACGCGGCGCTTCGACGCATTGGTGGGACGCTACGTCCTTCTCTACCAGAGCGATCCGGCGGCGGTGTTGAGGCGACTGCTGCGCGCCGTGGAACCGGGCGGCGTCGTGGTGTTCCATGAATTCGCGTTCGCTGCGGCGCCCTCCACCTACCCGGTCTGCACGCTCTACGAGGACGTCACCGCCCTCATCCGCGAGGCCTTTCGGCGCGCCGGCCTGCCGCTGGACTTCGGCCGGCGTCTCGCCAGGACCTTCCTCGATGCCGGCCTGCCCTATCCCACGCTCGCCGCGGAGTTGCCCGTGGGCGGAGGCCAGGGTTCGCCGCTCTACGCCTGGATCGCGGCGACTCTCGCGAGCGTGTCGCCGCGCTTCACCGAACTCGGCATCACCGCGCCGCCGGGCCTCGTCATCGATGCGGGACTCGCCGCTCGGCTGGAAGAGGCGGTGGTCGCGCGCGGCAGCCAGATCACCGGTTCCGCGCAGATCGGCGCCTGGACGCGCGCTCCGGCATGACGCGGCTTCAGTGCGTCGGACCGGGACCGGTCGGCGTCGGGCCCGGCGGCACCGAATCGCTGCCGAGCACGTGACCACCGACCTCGACGCCGTACATCCAGTCCGGGCCGTCGTGGTACTTCGCTCGCGTCTCGGCCACCGACCCGGTGAAACGCGGATCCTGGGGTCGCTCGTGGCTGTCGACGAACGTGGCGACGTCCCACGCCTCCTGGTCGGAGAGCGAGCCGCCCTCGCTGTAGGGCATGTTGGCCTTGATGAAGCCCGCCGCCAGCGTGATGCTGCCCATGCCGGCGCCCCAGTTGAACGAACGCGCGCCCCAGAGCGCCGGGAACGCGGCATGCCCGCCGTGATCGGCCTGGCCCTCGCCGCCGGCACCGTGGCAAAGGGCGCACTTTTCGCCGTACACGCGCGCGCCGCGCTGGAAGTCCGCCGCCAGCGCCGGCTTCGGCAACCGCGGGTAGCCGCGCCCCGGAAGGTTCGGGTCGACCCGTTCACCGCGAGCGAGCCAGCTCGCATAGGTCGAGAGCGACACCAGCACCGGATCACCGAGCGGCGGCGACTTGCCGTTCATGCTGTACTTGAAGCAGCCCTGCATGCGCTCCTCCAGCGACTCGACGCGATGGGTCTTGGCTCGATACGCCGGATACGCGACGAACGCCGCCCACAGCGGCGCCGAATCCGCGCGGCGGCCCGCGTCGAGGTGACAGTTGCTGCAGGCCAGGGCATTGCCCACGTAGTCCTTGGCGTAGGTGGCGGGATCCTCGAATATCCGCCGCCCGAGCAGCACCGCCTTGCCGAACTCGCCGTCGGGCAGCGCGCGCTCGCCCGGGGGCGGTTCGCCGTCACCCGCTGCCGCGCCGCCTGCGCGGGGCGGGGCGTCTCCGCCGGGCGCGTCGCCACTCGCGCTCGGCGGCACGCCGAAGTACGCCGCCACCGCGTGCACGTCGCTCGCCGACAAGTGGGACGCGATCCCCTGCATGAGGCCGAGCGGCTCGCCGTGGCGGGTACCCTGCTGCCACGCCAGCAACTGGCTCTCGATGTAGCGTGACGGCTGTCCGGCGAGCGGCGGGAAGCGCTCGCCGACGCCGACGCCGGCTTCGCCGTGACAGCGCGTGCAGGCGGGCACGTTTTGCGACCAGCGGCCGTGTAGCGCGAGCTCGGCACCGGCGCCCGACTGCGCCCGGGCCGGAACGGGCGACACCGGCTCGAACGGCAGCGCGGCGAAATATTGCGCCAGTTCGCGGCGCTGCTTCGCACTCAGCTTCACCGCAACCGCGTTCATCAGCGCATTCTGCCGCCGCCCTGCGGCGAGCGCCTCGAGCTGCGCTTCGATGTAGGGCGCCGGCAAGCCGGCGAGCCGCGGATAACCCAGTTCCGCGTTGCCGCTCCCCGTGGCGCCGTGGCAGCTCGCGCAGGCCGGGATGCCGCGGCTCGAGCCGCGCGTCACCAGCGTTGCGGCCGACTCCGCCGCCGTGGTGACCGGCGCCACCCACGGCCCGAGGATCAGCAGCGCCGCGAGCAGCGCCTGCACCGACGTTCGACTCACCACGCTACTGCGTCGCCGCGCCGGGTGCCGGCGCGTACGGCTTGAAGCCGTAGCGCGCGAAGATGGCGAGCGCCTCCGGGCTCTGCAGGAACTCGAGCCACTGCCGACCCGCCTGCGGATGCGGCGCACCCTTGACGACCGCGCCCGCGTACACCGCGGTGGTGTTCTGCTCCGGCGGAATGTCGACGTGTTCGATCGGGTGGCCGGCCTCCTCCTGGAACCGCGCCTCGGATTGCCAGGTGACGCCCGCGTCGACTCGCCCGAGCATCAGCCACAGCGGCGTCTGGCGGTGGTGAATGTGCGTGAGTTGCGTGCTGCCGTCGCGCACCTTGGCGTCGTAGACGGCGCTCGCGAGTTGCTCGCCGCCGGCCTTCACCAGCGAGGCGCGGATCTGGCGTGCAATACCCTCGAACTGCGGATTCGGCATGGCGAGACGCAGTTGCGGCCGTGCCAGGTCGGCGAGCCCGGTCACGTGCGCCGGGTTGCCCTTGGGAACCATGATGGCGAGCGTGTTGGTCACGTACGGCACCGCGGGGCCCGCGAGCAGTCCGGCCTCGATCTGCTCGCGCACCGAACGCAAGCCGGCGAGGTACACGTCCGCCGCCACCGTCCAGGTCATGTTGCCGACCGTGATCCGCCCGCCCGCCTTGATCTGTCGCACCAGCAGGCCCGGCGGGATGGTTTCCCAGTAGATGTGGCCCCGGAACTCCGGGTGACGCGCTTCGAAGGCCTGCACCAGCGGCGCCATCGCGAAGAAGTAGTTGCCGCCCACGAACAGCGCGAGTCGCGGCTGCTGCGGATCGCCGTGGAAGTCGGCGAGGTTGTCGGCGTCCGGAACGGTGAATTCCAGCCCGCGATCGGCGACATCGTTGTTGGCGCCGTGCTGCCACGGCGGATAGGGCCCGAGCTCCTGGGCAAGGGCGGGCGCGGACGCTAACGTCACGGCGACGAGCGTCAACGCCGCCAGCGGCTGGCGCGGGAAACGCATCAGGGCAACGGCATCAGGTGGTAGCCGCTCTGTTCGAGCGACGTGATGGTGGTGATCGCCGACAGGGCTACGGTCACCGAGTGGTCGATCCAGCCGAACTCGTATTTGTGTTCGCGCACGGCCTGGCCGCAGACCGCGACGTCGACGCCGGCCTTGCGCAATTGCGCGATCACCGGCAGGTTCGGATTGGGCACGCCGTAGGCCTGCTTGTAATGATCATCGTCCAGGGCGACGGCGGTCGCCGGACCGTAGGCGACGGCCACGAACTTGAGGTGGCTCAACGGCACACCCGCGCCGGTGTACAGGTTTACCGCGCGCGCCACCCGCTCGATGGCGGGATTGACCTGATCCGGCGTCTTGGAGCCGGCCGTCATGGCGAACACGACCTTGTAGGTTCGCTTGGGATCCGGCTTGTAAGCGGCATTCGGCACCTCGTGGGTCGAGCCCGCGGCCGCGATCACGGGTGAGGATCCGGAGTCACTCGCGACGGCGAAGCTCGCTGCCAGCGGCGCAATCAGAACGAACGCGGCGAGAGCAGCCTTCGATCGATGTTTTTTCATGTCCTTCCCCCAATATTTATTTGGCAGTGGTGATTTGGCCGCGCGCCGCCGACCACTGAGGCGGTTCGAGCGTCACTCGCCCGAGGATGTTAGCGCGCCCTGGGCGCTTCGTCAGCGGACGCTGAAGGACCCGCGCGCGCTCACGCGCCACACATGACCTCCGCGGACGGGAACGCGAGGCCGGCCGCCTGCCACGCAGCGGCGACCCGCGCGATTGCCGCCTCGGCACGCGCAGCCCATTCCGGATGGCGCGCGCAGGCGTCGCCCGCCACGGCGAAGTCGTTCGCCAGCGCGCCGGACGCGTGTCGCTCGTGGAACGAGCGGGCGACCGCGGTGGTCGTTGCCGCGCCGAACGGCACGATGCGCAGCCGTGGCCCGGAGAACAAGCCACCCGCTGCCAGGCGCAGGTGATATCGCTCCCAGTAGCGCAGGTAGACTTCGAAGTAGTCGAGTTCCAGGCCCGCTTCCGCGATGCCCGCGTCCCGCCGGCACCAGGCCTCGATGTTCGAGCGGACGGCGAAACGCCCTCCGGCGGGCAAGCCGCCGGACTTCTCGTATGTGGAGACGCAGGCGGCGACCGGATGGCGCACCGTGACGATGTACTCGGCTTGGCTACCGAACAGCGCCCGGAAGAACCCGCCCGCATAGGCCGCCTGGGTGAGTTTCTTCGGCACCACGACGGCGCCGCCGCGGCGCGGCGTCTCGGCGAAGAAAAATTCGGTCATCGCCAGATATTCCGCCGCGGTCTTCAACGTATTGACCCAGGAGTTGCTGCCTTCGGCGAGCTCGAACGGCCCGGCATCCGGAAAGCTGTCGTGAGCGAGCGCGCCGGCGACCTGCGCCGGGTCGATGCCGAGCGAGCGGTACGCTTCGGCAGTCAGATAGGAGCCACCGGTGCGGGGAATGCCGACGACGCAGATGACGTGGTGCCGCGCCTGCCACTCGCGCAGCGGCCGCGGGTCTCCGACCAGCAGCGCAACGAACAATTCGTAGGCGCGCTGAACGCAGCGCCTACCCTGGGCCGTCCCCATGATCTTCTCGACGCTCGCCGCCGCCACGCGCAACGGATCGACGGCGGCTACCGGCCGTGCCAGGCGCTCGTTCCGTTGGTCGTGCCAGTGGTACGAGTCCTTACGGCGACCGAACAACTCGCCGTCGAGGAAGCTCACGAAGGACGTCGAAGCCGGGAATTCCCGATCGCTCAACGTGAATTGAATGCCCATGGCTCGCGCAATTCGCCCCTACAAACCCACCGATGATACCCGCCGCCAGCCGAACGGTGTTCGCCGCGCCGGTCGACCACCGGGTGGACCGTGAACCGCGTTCCAGGTCGTCTGCGCCGGGCACTTTCCCGCCGGTCAGTCGTCTAACATCATGGATAGGTGCGGGTGGCCGCGCCGGAGGAAGACGAGTATGCATCGACCGCGCGGAATAGCGCCGGCCGTGGTGATCACCGGTACGTCGTTGATGGTCGGTTGCGGCGGCAACTACGCCGGGTCCTGTGGTGGCTACGGTTCGTACGGATCCTACGGGTCGTACGGCTATTGCGCCGGCCAGCCGGCGGTTACGGCGGCGGGAATCTACGAAGGTCCGCTGGTCAATTCGGTCTACCCGCAGGGAATCCAGGCCGTGGCCCTGGTCTCCGAGACCGGCGACGGGCGCATCGCAACGGCGGATGGCAACTATTACCGGATCGTGGTCAACCCGACGGGCCAGGCC
>DAIDHD010000012.1 GCA_027459765.1 Gammaproteobacteria bacterium
CGAAGTGGTCGAACTCCCT
The DNA here is from genome assembly GCA_027459765.1 of Gammaproteobacteria bacterium. GTDB lineage: Bacteria > Pseudomonadota > Gammaproteobacteria > Steroidobacterales > Steroidobacteraceae > Bog-1198. The sequence continues at coordinate 20 of DAIDHD010000012.1, forward strand.
TGTCTTCTGTCGGGAGTTCGAATGGCAAGCCGTCGAACAGCGCCGGCCGTAAAGCGGTTCAATGCGCCGAAATACAATGGCGCGCCCGGAGAGATTCGAACTCCCGACCACCTGGTTCGAAGCCAGGTGCTCTATCCAACTGAGCTACGGGCGCAGCGCCAATAGTTTATCGCAAATGATCCCGCACTCGGTGCCGCTCACCCCGATGGCGGCGGCAGCGCGGCGAGCAGCAGCAGCCGCAACCCGAAGTTGGCGACCGCGGCATCGTATTCCCAGATCTCGAGATACGCGTGCGTCGCCGCCTTCTCGGAACGCAGTTTCCCCGTGGTGTACACCACCCCGCCGTCCCCGGACCGGCCGCGCGCCTGCTCGACGAAGTCTCCCTTGAGCCGGTGCGCCTCCAGATAGGCGCTCGCGGGTCCGGTGCCCTCGAACGGCTCCTCGCCCCGCACCAGAAGCCGCACGCCCGTATCGAGTCCATAGGTATGCAGGCCCGCGGCGATGCCGTCCTCGCGCGCGACGCGTTCGAAGTCCGCGATGGCCGCCGCCGCGGCGTCGCGCGTTACCGCGTTCGCCGGCGGCGCCGCCACGCGCACCGCGGGCGTGTGTGCCGACTCGAGCGTCGGCGGTGGCGGGTCGGTCGGCGCGTGCGGCACGCCACCGTCGAACACCACCCGCCAGGTGCAGGTCGCCTCGCGCCGCCACACCGTGACGTAGTCGCCGGTGAGCACGCGCGCGCCGTCGGCCGAGGAATATCGCCACGGGCCGGTAGTGAAACCGAGATCGCCCGCCGCCGCGACGGCGGCGAGCGTGGGGTACCACTCCAACCGATCCGCAGACGCTGCCGCTGCGGCGTACACTGCGCGCCCCGGCTTTGGTACGGGATCGAGAATCAGAGCGTCGTCGGCGAGCACGCCCATGAAGGCATCCTTTAGCGACGCGCGCGCCGCCCGCGCGAACGCCTCCTCGGCCGCCACCACGGCCGCCGGTTCTCCGCTCGCCGCCGCACACGACCCAGCCGAATGGGGCTCCGCGGCGGCGGCGGTCGCCGACGCGCCGAGCAACACCGCCGCCAGCCCCGCGGCAACGCCCGCACGGCGGGCCGCCTCGGCGCCCGCAACGCGCCCTGACAGCCCTGCTGGAAACGCGCCAAACAGGCGCGATAATTGTTTTAAATCAATCACTTGAGTACACGCCGTCCGAGTGCTGGAGGTTTCCGCGCCACAGGGCTTAAGATGCCGGGCCGGATCACCCATAATTTCACTCCTTGAATATAGAGGATCAGCGATGAAGGTTTGGACCTCGATCTGCCTCGTTCTGGCGCTCGGCGCGGCCGCTTCTGCGCATGCGACCTGTTCCTATCCCAAAGCCCCGGGCGCGCTCCCGGACGGCGCGACCGCCACCAAGGAAGAGATGATCGCGGCCAAGCAGGACATCACCCGCTACAACACCGAGATGAACGCCTATCTCGACTGCCTGAAGCTCGAAGGAGACGCGGCGAAGCCGAAGGATCCCTCCAAGCTCACGCCGGAAGAGAAGAAGAAGGCGGACGAGCAGCAGGCGATTCTGGTCCAGAAGAACAACTCCGCCGTGGACGAACTGCAGGCCGTGGTTGGCAAGTTCAACGAACAGTTGCGGATCTTCAAGGCCCGACAGAAGTAATGACCCGTGGAGCGCGGCGGCCCTGAAGGCCGCCGCGATTCAACCGATGCAGGCGAGTACGCCATTCACGCCGCGTCTTGCCGAAGAGGCCATCCACTCTCGGCTGACGTGTCTGCCCATCGAGTCGCTACCGCTGGCGCAGTGCGTCGGCGCCACGCTGCGCGAAAACGTCTACGCCGAGCGGGACCAGCCGCCCTTCGACCGCGTCACCATGGACGGAATCGCCGTCGACAGCGAGTCGCTGCGCCGGGGCGTGACCCGCTTTCGCATCCAGGCCACCCAGGGCGCGGGCGCACCGGCGCTCAAGCTCGCCGACGCGCTCTCGGCCATCGAAGTGATGACCGGCGCCACCCTGCCGCAGGGCACCGACAACATCGTGCCCGTGGAACAGTACGTCGTCGTCGACGGCCACGCCGAACTCAGGAACCCGGTGAACTCCGCCGCCTATCACAACGTGCACCGCCGCGGGGCCGACGGCCGCCAGGGCGAACTCCTGCTGCCGGCGGGTACCCTGCTGCGCGCGCCGGAGATCGCCGTCGCCGCCTCGGCCGGCATGGCGCGCGTGCGCGTGAGCAGCCAGCCCGCCGTCATGGTGGTCTCCACCGGCGATGAACTCGTCGAGCCCGGCGATCCGATCGCCGACTACCAGGTGCGCCGCTCCAACGCCTACGCGGTGGCGGCGACCCTGCGCCGGCGCGGGTACCTGCGGGTCGGGGACGACCACGTCCCGGACGACGAGCAGCGGCTGCGCGAACGACTCGCCCTGCACCTCACCACCCACGAGGTGCTGGTCCTGAGCGGCGGCGTGTCGATGGGCAAGTTCGACCTGGTGCCCAGCGTGCTCACCCAGCTCGGAGTGCAGCAAGTCTTCCACCACATCGCGCAGCGGCCGGGCAAGCCCATGTGGTTCGGCATCGGCCCGCAGGGCCAATCGGTGTTCGGCCTGCCGGGCAATCCGGTCTCTACCCTCGTGTGCCTGATCCGCTACGTCATTCCCGCGATGGCCGAGGCCATGGGCACGCGCCGCGTGGCACCCGAGCGGCTGGCGCTCGGCGCACCGGTCACCTTCCAGCACTCGTTGACCTACTTCCTGCCGGTGGCCATCGAGCACGACGAGTGGGGTCGCCCGTGGGCGATGCCGCGTCCGCCGAACGGTTCCGGCGATTTCTTGAGCCTCGCCGGCACCGACGGCTTCGTCGAGCTGCCGCCGGGCCCGAACACCTACGCGAAGGGATTCGTGACCAGCGTGTACCGCTGGTGAGCCCGTCGTGACCAATCTCGTGCCCCTGCACCCCGACCGCGTCGCGGCCGACCGTACCGCCGGCGACGCCCGCTCCGGCGCCGAGCGCGCCGGCCCGCTCGACCGGCTCGGCCGGCCGCTGCAAGACCTGCGCATCTCGGTGATGGACCGCTGCAATTTCCGCTGTCCGTACTGCATGCCGCGCGAGCAGTTCCACGACAACTATCAGTTCCTGCGCTCGACCGAACGGCTGTCGTTCGAGGAAATCGTGCGCCTCTCGCGCCTGTTCACCGCGCTTGGCGTGCGCAAGCTTCGGCTCACCGGCGGCGAGCCGCTGCTGCGCCACAACCTCGCCGACCTGATCGGCGATCTGACCAGCATCCCGGGCGTCGAGGACATCGCGCTCACCACCAACGGCGTGCTGCTCGCGCAGCACGCCGTCGACCTGCAGGCCAACGGCCTGGAACGCGTGACGGTGAGCCTGGACACCCTCGACCGCGAGCTGTTCAAGCGCATGAGCGGCGGCTTCGCCGCACTCGACCAGGTGCTCGCCGGCATCGAGGCGGCGATCGAGGCGGGGCTCACGCCGGTGAAGATCAACGCCGTGATCGAACGCGGCGTCAACGATCAGGGCGTGCTCGACCTGGTGGAACGCTTCCGCGGTCGGCCCGTGATCGTGCGCTTCATCGAGTTCATGGACGTCGGCAACCGCAACGCCTGGCGCCCCGAGATGGTGGTGCCCTCGCGCGAACTCGTGGCGCGCATCGACGCTCGCTGGCCGATCGAGCCCGTGTCGCAGAACTACCGCGGCGAGGTCGCGCAGCGCTGGCGCTTCAAGGACGGCGGCGGCGAGGTCGGCTTCATCTCCTCGGTGAGCCAGCCGTTCTGCGGCTCCTGCAGCCGCGCCCGGCTGTCCTCCGAGGGCAAGTTCTATACCTGCCTGTTCGCGACCCAGGGACTCGATCTGCGCGCACTGCTGCGCGCCGGCGCGAGCGACGAGGAGATTTCCGGCGCGATCCGCGACGCCTGGCTCGGCCGCATCGACCGCTACAGCGAGCTGCGCGAAGAGATCCGCGCCAAGGAACACCCCTTGCGCAAGATAGAGATGTACTACATCGGGGGCTGACGCCATGACCTTCACGCACTTGGACCAGGAGCGCCGGCCCACCATGGTGGACGTGAGCGACAAGGCGGTCACCAAGCGCACCGCGGTGGCCGAGGCGCGCGTGCGCTTCCCGGCGGCGGTCGCGAGCGCCCTGCGCGCCCAGGACTTCAAGTCGCCCAAGGGGCCGGTATTCGACACGGCCATCGTGGCGGGCGTCATGGCCGCCAAGCGCACCCATGAACTGATCCCCTTCTGCCACCCGCTCGGCCTGGAGAACTGCCACATCCACATCGAACTGGACGGAGACGTCGCGGTGATCCGCTGCACGGCGAGCGTGCACCACAAGACCGGCGTCGAGATGGAGGCGCTCACCGGCGCGAGCGTCGCGGCTCTCACCATCTACGACATGTGCAAGGCTCTGTCGCACGACATCGTCATCGGCGACGTCAAGCTCCTCTCCAAGGACGGCGGCAAGAGTGGTTATGTCCACGCCTGACACCGCCGAACTGCCGCGGGTGCGCGGCCTGGTGCTCGCCGGCGGCGCGAGCACGCGCATGCGGCGCGACAAGGCGGCGCTGCCCTACGCCGGCCGCGAGCAACTCGAGCGCGCCTGCGAACTGCTCGCGCGTCACGCCGCGGACATCGCGGTCTCGGTGCGTGCCGAACAGGCGACCGATCCGCGTCGCGCCCGCTGGCCGCTGATCGTCGACTCGGTCGAGGGCGGCGGCCCGCTGGTCGGCATCCGCTCCGCGCTCGCCGCCGATCCGCGCGCCGCCTGGCTGGTGCTGGCCTGCGACCTGCCCTTCGTCACCGACCACGTGCTCGCGCAGCTGCTCGCCGCGCGTGCCGCCGCGCTCGCCGCGGATCCCGCGACCCTCGCCACCGCCTATCGCAGCGCCCACGACGGGCTCCCGGAACCGCTGTGCGCCGTCTGGGAGCCCGGCGCCGCGGCGCCGCTCGCCGCGTTCGCGGCGGCGGGCGGGCACTGCCCCCGCAAATTCCTCGCGCGCCACCCGACGCGGCTGCTGGACCTCGAGGATGCGCGCGCGCTCGACAACATCAACACCCCAGAGGAATATGGTGCGGCGCTGCGCACGCTCGCCGGCGCCCCTGTGAACCCCATGCGATTGAAGATCCAGTACTACGCACTCATGCGCGAACAGGCCGGTCGCTCCGAGGAGAGCCTGGAGATCGCGGTGGCGACCCCGGCGGACCTGTACCGCGAACTCGCGACCCGGCACGGCTTCACGCTGCCGCGCGAACAGCTGAAAGTGGCGGTCAACGGCGACTTTGCGGAGTGGACCCGCGCGCTGCGCGACGGCGACGCGGTGGTGTTCATTCCGCCTGTGGCGGGCGGCTGATGCGATTCCGATTCTCCACCGTGCCGATCGATGCAGCCGTGGCTCGACGTGAGCTCCTCGACCGCAGCGCCGGCGGCTACGTGAGCTTCGAGGGCTGGGTGCGCGACCACAACGAAGGCCTCGAGGTCAAACGCCTGGAGTACGAGGCCTTCCAGGAACTCGCGGTCAAGGAGGGCGAGCGCATCGTCGCCGAAGCGCTGGCGCGCTTTCCGGTCAAGCACGCGCTCTGCATCCACCGCGTCGGCGCGCTCGAACTCGGCGAGATGGCGGTTTGGGTCGGCGTGAGTTCCGCGCATCGCGGTGAAGCCTTCGACGCCTGCCGCTACGTCATCGACGAGGTGAAGCACCGCGTGCCGATCTGGAAGAAGGAGCACTACGTGAACGGCGATTCCGGCTGGGTGAACTGCGAGCGCTGCGCCACGGCGCCGCGCCACTCGCACGCCGACCACTCGCACGCCGACCAGGGCCACGACCACCCGCAGCCGACGCCCGTCAGCGACTGAGCGCGCATGCAGCCCGACTATTCGCGTCAGATCCGCTTGAAGGAGATCGGCGAGGCCGGCCAGGCACGGCTTGCCGCGAGCCGCGTGCTGGTGATCGGCGCCGGCGGGCTCGGAAGTCCGGTGCTGCAGTACCTCGCGGGCGCGGGAGTCGGACACATCACGGTGGTGGACTCGGATTCGCTCGAGGCGAGCAATCTGCACCGCCAGCCGATCTACGCCCGCGACGAGGTGGGAGGTGCCAAGGCCGCGCTCGCGGCCGCAGCCGTCACGCGTCTCAACCCGGCGGTGCGGGTGGAAGCGCTGGCCGTGCGCTTCGCGGCCGCCAACGCCCGCGAACTCGTGCGCACGCACGACCTGGTCGTGGACTGCAGCGACAACTTCCGCACCAAATTCCTGGTCAACGACGCCGCCGTGCTCGAACGACGGCCGGCGATCTTCGCCAGCATCTACCAATACGAGGGCCAGATGCAGGTCTACCGGCCGGCCGCCTCGCACGCCTGCCTGCGCTGCCTGTGGCCGGAGGCCACCGTCGACGGCCTGGTCGGCAACTGCGCCGAGGCCGGCGTGCTCGGGCCGGTCCCGGGGGTGTTCGGTTCGATGCAGGCGTTGCTCGCCGTGAAGATCCTGCTCGGCCTGCCCGGCCAGTTGGAGGGCGAGTTGTTCCTGTTCGACCTGACCACCCTGTCGAGCACGCGCCTGCGCGCGCCGCGCCACGCCGCCTGTCGCGCGCCGGACTGTGCCCGTATCCGCGAACTCGCCACCGAGGCGACGGACCTCGACGTGGCGGTGGTATCGCTCGAAGCGGCGCGCGCGCAGGGCTTCACGCTCATCGACATTCGCAGTGCCGCGGAGGTGGCGGCCGCGCCGTCCGGCGCGCAGCACGTGGAGATGGCGCGACTGCTCGAGCAGCCGGAACGCCTCGGGGGCAGCGCCCGCGTTCTGCTGCTCTGCGCCACCGGGCGGCGCAGCAGAGCCGCGGCCGAGCGCCTGCGGGCGCAGGGCTTCGACGTGCGTTCACTCGCCGGCGGGCTCGAGCGTCTGCAGGCGGGTCTCCATGCGCTTCACGAGTAAGCTCCCCGACGTCGGCACCACGATTTTCACGGTGATCTCGCGGCGCGCGCTCGAGGAAGGCGCGCTCAACATCGGCCAGGGCTTTCCGGATTACCCCATCGACCCGCGCCTCGCCGAAGCGCTCTGCGGCGCGGTGGCCGAGGGGCGCAATCAGTACGCCCCCATGGAGGGTGCGCTGGAACTGCGTCAGACCATCGCCGCCAAGCTCGCCGCGAGCTACTCGATCAGCGTCGATCCGGTCACCGAGGTGACCGTGACCTGCGGCGGCACCGAGGCGCTCTACGATGCGGTGCAGGCGGTGATCGCGCCCGGCGACGAGGCCATCCTCTTCGATCCGGCCTACGACGCCTACGAACCCGCGGTGCGCCTCGCCGGCGGGCGCTGCGTGCGCATCGCGCTCGCGCCGCCCGACTTTCGCATCGACTGGGACGCGGTGCGCGCACGGCTCGGCGAACGCACCCGCCTGGTCATCCTCAACAACCCGCAGAACCCCTGCTGTACCGTGGCCACGCGCGCCGATCTCGACGCCCTCGCGGCGCTGATCCGCGACCGCCCCGTCACCGTGCTCGCCGACGAGGTGTACGAGCACGTCGTGTTCGACGGCCGCCGGCACGCCTCGGTACTCGCGCACCCGGAGCTGCGCGAACGCTCTTACGCCGTGTTCTCCTTCGGCAAGACGCTGCACGCCACGGGCTGGCGCGTCGGCTACGCCGTGGCGCCAGCCGCGCTCACCACGGAGCTTCGCAAGGTGCATCAGTTCAACACCTTCAGCATCGCCGCACCGCTGCAGCACGCGATCGCGCGCTATCTCGGCGCCCACCCCGACGCGTGGGCGAGGTTGAGCGACTTCTTCCAGGCCAAGCGCGACCTGCTCGCCGCGCGGCTCGCGGGGTCCGGCCTCGAGCCGGTGCCGGCGGCGGGCACGTATTTCCACCTCGTCGACTACGGCGCGCTGTCGCGCGAACCGGACATGGTCTTCCTCGACCGGCTGATCCGCGAGGCCAAGGTCGCCACCATCCCGCTGTCGCCCTTCTACGCCGTGCCGCCGCCGCTCACGGTGCTGCGCCTCTGCATTGCCAAGGACGACGCCACCTTGCACGCCGCGGCGGACCGGCTGTGCGAGTTCGCCGCGCGTCAGGCGCGGATCTGACCCGCGCCGCGCACCACGTACTTGTAGCTGGTGAGCTGTTCCACGCCCACGGGGCCGCGGGCGTGGAACTTGTCCGTGCTGATGCCGATCTCGGCTCCCATGCCGAACTCGCCGCCGTCGGCGAACTGCGTGGAGGCGTTGTGCAGCACGATGGCGCTGTCCACCCGGTCGAGGAAGTGCTCGGCGATCTGCACGTCGGCGGTGACGATGGCGTCGGTGTGCCGCGAGCCGTAGTTCCCGATGTGGGCAATGGCCGCGTCGACCCCGTCGACCACGCGTACGGCGATGATGGCGTCGAGATACTCCGTGTACCAGTCGGCCTCGGTCGCGGCGCGTACGCGCGCATCCGCGGCCTGGCAGTCGGCATCGCCGCGCACCTCGCAACCGGCGTCGAGCAGCATGCGCAGCAGGGGCGCGAGGTGGGTCGCCGCGCAGGCGCGATCGACCAACAACGTCTCGGCGGCGCCGCAGATCCCGGTGCGGCGCAGCTTGGCGTTGCGCACGATCGAGAGCGCCATCCTCAAGTCGGCGGCGCCGTCCACGTACACGTGGCACACGCCTTCCAGGTGTCCGATCACCGGCACCCGCGCCTCGCGCTGCACGCGCTCGACCAGCGACTTGCCGCCGCGGGGCACGACGACGTCGACGCTGCCCTTCATTTCGGCGAGCAGATACCCCACCGCCGCGCGGTCGGTGGTGGGCACGAGCTGGATGCACGTCGGCGGCAGTCCGGCGGCGGCGAGCCCGAGCGCAAGCGCTCCGTGGATGGTTCGATTCGACGCCAGGCTCTCCGAGCCGCCGCGCAGGATGGCGGCGTTGCCGGACTTCAGGCACAAGGCGCCGGCGTCGGCGGTCACGTTCGGACGGCTCTCGTAGATGATGCCCACCACGCCCAGCGGCACGCGCCGGCGCTGGATGACGAGGCCGTTGGGCCGTGTCCACTCGGCGAGCACGGTGCCGATCGGATCGGGCAGCGCGGCGATCGCCTCGAGCCCCGCCGCCATCGCCTCGATACGCGGCGCGTCGAGCAGCAAGCGATCGAGCAGCGCGGCCGACAGGCCGTGCGTCCGCGCCGCCTCCAGGTCGCGGCGGTTGGCGGCGAGTACGGCCTCGCGCGTGGCGCGCAACTGGCCCGCGGCGGCCGCGAGCGCGGCGTTCTTCTGTGCGGCTCCCGCCTGCGCGAGCGTCGCCGCCGCGGCGCGCGCGGCGCGTCCGAGTCCGCTCATGAGCGTGGCGATGTCGGTCGAGTCGCTCAAGCGTCAAGGTCCTTTCAGGATCACCAGGTCGTCGCGATGCACGATCTCGTCGCGGCCGCGAAAGCCGAGCAACCGTTCGATGTCGGCGGACTGGCGCCCCATGATGCGCGCGGTATCCGCGTCCGAGTAGGCGCAGATGCCGCGCGCCACCTCGACGCCGTCGGGACCCAGGATGCTCACCGTATCGCCGCGCTCGAAGCGGCCGGTGGCGCGCGTGACGCCGGCCGGCAGCAGGCTCTTGCCGTCGTAGAGCGCGCGCACCGCGCCCAGGTCGATGCTGAGCGCACCGGCGGGTTTGAGGGTGCCGGCGATCCACTGTTTTCGCAGCGCGACGGGCGTCGCGGTGGGCACGAACCAGGTGCAGCGCGCGCCGTCCTCGATGCGCTTCAGGGGCTGCTCGACCGCGCCCCGGGCGATGCAGAGGTGGCACCCTGCGCCGACCGCGATCTTGGCCGCGGCGATCTTGGTCTGCATGCCGCCGGTGCCGACGTCGCTAGAGGAGCCGCCCGCCATGGCCTCGATCTCCGGCGAGATGTCGAGCACGCGCGCGACGAATTCGGCGTGCTCGTCCTCATGCGGATTGGCGGTGTACAGGCCGTCGATGTCGGACAGGAGCACCAGACAGTCGGCCGCGACCATCTGCGCCACCCGCGCGGCGAGACGATCGTTGTCGCCGTAGCGGATCTCGGCGGTGGCCACGGTGTCGTTCTCGTTGATCACCGGCACGGCACCGAGCGCGAGCAGCGTGTTCAAGGTGCCGCGCGCGTTCAGGTACCGGCGCCGCTGCTCGGTGTCGTCGAGGGTGAGCAGGATCTGCGCCACCGTTATCCCGTGCTCGTCGAGCAGTTCCTTGTAGGCGTGCGCGAGCCGGATCTGTCCCACCGCGGCCGCGGCCTGGCTCTCCTCCAGCTTGAGCCGGCCCGGCTCGAGCTTCAGGTGCCGTCGGCCGAGGGCGATGGCGCCCGAGGACACCAGGATCACGTCCTGGCCGCGAGCCCGCAGGCGCGCGACGTCGGCGGCGAGGCTCGCGAGCCACTGCCGATTGAGGCGGCCCTTGTCGGCGTCCACCAACAGCGCCGAGCCCACCTTCACCACGACGCGCCTGGCCTCGACGAGGCGCCGCGCCGCACTCTTGCGCTGATCCAGCGTCATGGCCGCATATTGCCATTTACTCGGGCGAGCGGCTTCCCCTAATATCTGTGGCCGCGTTGAGCGCGGGATTTCGAGTCGCAACGTCAAGGACACATCGCCGTGGGCAGAGAGTACGAACCGACCGTCGGACAGTGGTACGAGGACCTGGAGAACGAAGAAACGTTCCAGGTCGTCAAGGTGGACGAGGACCGCGAGGTCATCGAGATCCAGCATCTGGACGGCGACGTCGAGGAGATGGACCTCGACGACTGGGCGGAACTCGATCTGGAAATGACCGAGGAGCCGGAAGGCTGGTCGGGCTCGGTCGGCGACGACGATGACGACGAGGACGAGGACTGGGAAGACGACGAAGAAGAAGATGAAGACGAGGATGACGACGAAGACGACGACGAGGACGATTGGGACGACGACGAAGAGGACCAGGAGTACTGAGTCGTCGGAGCCCGTCGCCACGACGTAGCGACGGGCTCCCGGTCATCCGGCCGGGCCGAACCCGGCCGGCTTAGCGCTACCCGGCTATCCGCGTCAGCCAGCCGTGCCGATCCGGCGCGGTGCCCTGCTGAATGGCCACCAACTGCGCCCGCAGCGCGCGGGTCACCGCGCCAACCTCGCCGCTGCCCACCCGATGCTCGCTGCCGCGGTGGATCAAGGTGCCGACGCCGGCGAGCACGGCCGCGGTGCCGGACAGCGCCGCCTCGCCCGTCTTCGCCCACTCCAGCATCTCGGCCACCGTGAACACCCGCTCCTCGACCTTGAACCCCTGGTCGCGCGCGAGGGTGAGCAGCGAATCGCGCGTCACGCCGTGCAGGAAAGTGCCGTCGAGGCTCCGGGTCAGCAAGGCGCCCTCGCGCAACAGCAGGAAATTCGCGGCGCCCGTCTCCTGCACCTCGCCGCCCGGGCAGAACAGCACCTGGTCCACCTGCGCCTCGGCGCGCGCCGCGAGCGTCGGCCCGAGGGCGGCAGCGTAATTGCCACCCGTCTTGACCATGCCCATCTGCGCGGTGGAACGCGTGTTGACGTCGTCCACCAGGATACGCAGCGGCTTCATGCCGCCGGCGAAGTAGTCCCACACCGGGCTCGCCAGCACGAGCAGCATGGCCTCGGACGCCGGCGTGGCCGCGGCGCCGATATTGGCGGTGGTGCCGATCAGCAGCGGCCGCAGGTACAGGGCGCCCGGCGCCTCCGGCACCGAATCGCGGCAGCGCGCGATCACCGTGGTGACCATCTCGGCGAGCTGCGCGGCATCCGGCTGCGGCAGAACCAGCTGGCGGGCACTCTGACGCATGCGTTCGATGTGCCGCGCCATACGGAACACGTGCACCGAACCATCGGCGTGACGGAAGGCCTTGAAGCCCTCAAAGCAGGTGCTGGCGTAGTGCAGCACGTGCGCGGCGGGGCTCAGCTCGAGCGGCCCGACGGGCCGAACTTCGGCCTGGCCCCAACGGCCGTTCTGGTAGGTCGCGACCGCCATCAGCGGCGCGAGGACGGTACCGAACGCGGGGCGTTGCGGCGCAGGAGCGGTCTTTTCAGCGGCAGCGGTCATGGCTTCACCTTCGAAGGAATGAATATCGTCGCGGGGTGCTCGAGACGACTCTTGAGGGCCTGGATCATCGCGGCGGCATCATAACCGTCCACGAAGCGATGATCGAACGACGACGACAGATTCATCATCCGGCGCACGGCAACCGCGCCGTCGCGCACCATGGGCCGCTCGACGGCCTTGTTGAGCCCGACGATGGCGACTTCCGGCGCGTTGATGATCGGGGTGGAGACGATGCCGCCGAGCTTGCCGAGACTGGTGAGGGTGATGGTGGATCCGGTGAGTTCCTCGCGCGTGGCCTGATTGCGCCGCGCGCGCTCCGCGACGCGGCGGATCTCCGCGGCCAGTTCCCACAACGTCAGGCGCTCGGCGTGCCGCACCACCGGCACCTTCAGGCCGTCCGGCGTCTGCGTCGCCACGCCCACGTGCACGGCCCGGTGACGCAACAGCACGCCGCGCGCGGCGTCGTAGGTGGTATTGCACTGAGGGAATTGCGCGAGCACGCCGACCAGCGCCTGCACCACGAAGGGCAGGTACGTCAGCGCCGGCTCGCCCTTGGCGAGCCCCGCATTGAGGTGCTCGCGCAGCGCCTCGAGATCGGTGACGTCGACTTCCTCGACGTAGGCGAAATGCGGAATGGTGCGCTTCGCCTCGCTCATGCGCTCGGCGATGACGCGCCGCACGCCGATGACCTTGATCTCCGTGACCTCGGCGCCGGGCGCGGCCTGTGGCGGTGGCGGCGCTGGCGCGCGCGATCCGGCCGGAGCTTGCGCTTGCGCGCCGGGCGCGGCCGCTGCCGCGTCGAGGTCGCTGCGCAGGATACGTCCGCCGGGACCGGAGCCGCGCACCCGGGCGAGGTCGATGCCGGCCTCGCGGGCGCGGCGTCGATTCGCGGGCGAGGTCTTCACCCGACCGCCGGGCATCGTCACCTCGGTGGCGGTGGCGCTTGGAGCGGGCGCGGCGCTCACCTTGGTCGCGGCCGAAACCGCCGCCGGCGCGGCGGGTGCGGCCATCGGCGCAGCGGGTGCGGGCGTCGGCGCGGCAGCCGGCGTGCCGACCTCGAACACCACCAGCGGCGAACCCACCGGCACCTTGTCGCCGGGGGCGCCGGTGATCGAGACGATCCGACCGCTGACCGGCGCCGGGACCTCGACCGCCGCCTTGTCGGTCATGACCTCCACCAGGATCTGGTCTTCGCGCACCGAGTCGCCGGCCTTGGCGTGCCAGGCGACGATCTCCGCCTCGACGGTGCCTTCGCCGAGGTCCGGCATCTTGAACACGAACTCGCTCATGCCGGCTCCATGACCGCGCGCAGCGCGAGTTCCACCCGCTTCTGGCCGGGGAAGTACTCCCACTCGAAGGCGTGCGGATAGGGGGTGTCCCAGCCGGTCACGCGCTGTATCGGCGCTTCCAGGTCGTAGAAGCACTCCTCCTGCAGTACCGAGAGAATCTCGGCGCCGAAGCCCGACATCCGCGTCGCCTCGTGGGCCACCACGCACCGCCCGGTCTTCTTCACCGAGGTGCAGATCGCGTCGGTGTCCAGCGGCGCCAGGGTACGCAGGTCGATGATCTCGGCATCCACGCCCAGATTCGCCGCCGCGGCGGCGGCCACGTAGACCATGGTGCCGTAGGTGACGATGGTGACGGCGCTGCCGGCACGCACGATCTCGGCGCGGCCGAGCGGCACGGTGTAGTGTCCGTCGGGCACCTCGCCCTTGGGGTGCGTGCTCCACGGCACCGCGGGCTTGTGCGGATCACCGTCGAACGGGCCGTTGTAGAGCCGCTTCGGTTCGAAGAACACCACCGGATCATCGTCCTCGATGGCCGCGATCAGCAGACCCTTGGCGTCGAACGGGTTGGAGGGCATCACCACCTTCAAGCCCGCGACGTGCGTGAACAGCGCCTCCGGACTCTGCGAGTGCGTCTGGCCGCCGCGGATGCCGCCACCGCAGGGCGTGCGGATGGTCACCGGCGCGCAGAACGCCCCGGCGCTGCGATAGCGCAGGCGAGCGAGCTCGCTCACGATCTGGTCGTAGCCGGGATAGATGTAGTCGGCGAACTGGATCTCCGCCACGGGACGCAGGCCGTTGACCGCCATGCCGATGGCGGTGGCGACGATGCCGCCCTCCGCGATCGGCGAGTCGATCACGCGGTGCTCGCCGTACTTGCGCTGCAGGCCGTCGGTGACGCGGAACACGCCGCCGAAGTAGCCGATGTCCTCGCCCATCAGCACCACCGCGGGGTCGCGCCCCATGGCGATGTCCATGGCGGAGTTGAGCGCCTGGATCATGTTCATCTGCGCCATGGGCTGCTAGCTCCGTTCCTTGCGCAGCGCCGCGCGCTGCTTGATAAGGTGCGGCGGCATCTCCTCGAACACGTCCTCGAACATGAGGTCGGGGTCGAGGTTCGGCCCCTCGGTGAGCGTGCCGTGGGTGACCGCCTCCTTCCAACTCGCCGCGACCAGCGCCTCCAGTTCGGCCGTGAGCGCCTGGTGCCGCTCCTCCGACCACTCGCCGAGGCGGATGAGGTGCCGCTTGAGCCGCTCCACCGGGTCGCCGAGCGGCCAGTGCAGATGATCGTCCTTGGCGCGGTAGCGCGAGGGATCGTCGCTGGTGGAGTGCGCCGCCGCGCGGTACGTGACGTGCTCGATGAGCGTGGGACCCGCGCCGGTGCGCGCCCGCTCCGCCGCCCAGCGGGTCACCGCGTACACCGCCAGGAAGTCGTTGCCGTCGACGCGGACGCCCGGGATGCCGTAGCCGGGACCGCGCGCCGCGAAGGAACGCTGTTCGCCGCCGGCGAAGCCCTGGAACGTGGAGATGGCCCACTGGTTGTTGACCACGTTGAGGATGGCCGGCGCCTGGTACACCGAGGCGAACAGGAGTGCGTAGTGGAAATCAGCCTCCGCGGTGCTGCCCTCGCCGAGCCAGCCCGCGGCGAGGTGGTCCTCGCCCTTGATCGCGGCGGCCATGGCCCAGCCCACCGCCTGCGGCAGCTGGGTGGCGAGGTTGCCGGAGATGGTGAAGATGTTCGCAGCTCGCGAGTGGTACATCACCGGCAGCTGGCGTCCCTTGCACATGTCGCGGGTGTTGGACAGGAGCTGGCACATCATGTCCACGAGCGACAGGCCGCGAGTGATGTGCAGTCCCTGGTTGCGGTAGGAGGGGAACAGCATGTCGCCGGGCTTGAGCGCCATGCAGGCCGCCACCGACACCGCCTCCTCGCCCAGCGAGCGCATGTAGAACGTGATCTTGCCGGCGCGCTGCGTGCGCTGCATGCGATCGTCGTAGATGCGCGTGAGCAGCATGTGGCGCAGGCCCACCTGCAGTTCCGCCGCATCGAGGTGCGGGTCCCAGGGGCCGAGCGCGCGCCCGTCGTCGTCGAGCACGCGCACGAGGTCGGTGGCGAGGTGCTCGATCTCTCGCGCGCGCGCATTGACGTCGGGTCGCGCGACGGCGCCCGCCGGCGACAGCTGCACGTAGCGGAAATCGGGCTTTTCGCCGGGGCGCGCCGGGGCGCGCGGGATATGCAATCGAGAGCGCTTGTTCATGGCCCCTGAGACTTTACGTCGGCGCCCGCCTCGATGTTGCATTCATTGAGCGGGGGGCCAATAATCCGGTACGTTCATTTCATCAATCGGTTCAAAATGGAACGAACGAACCGTCCCACGCTCGATCCGCTCGACCTCAAGCTCTTGGACCTCCTGCAACGGCGCGGCGCGCTGTCGGTGGCCGAGGTCGCCTCGCTCACGCGCCTGTCGAGCACCACCTGCTGGCGCCGCATCCAGCAACTGGAAAACAGCGGGGTCATCAAGGGACGCGTGGCGCTGCTCGATCGCAACGCGCTGGGGCTCGACGTCACCATGTTCGCGCAGGTCAAGCTCGCCACCACCGGCCGCGACGCGATCGCACAGTTCGAGGCCGCGATCCGCGATCGCGCCGAGGTCCTCGAGTGCTACACGCTCACCGGCGAGTGGGACTTTCTCCTGAAAATCGTCACCCGCAACATCAAAGCCTACGAAGCGTTCTACCTCGACTACCTGTCGCGGATTCCCTGCGTGCAGTCGGTGAACTCCTCGGTCGCCGTCACCGTGATCAAGGAGTCCACCGCGCTGCCGCTCACGGCGTGAGCACCGTCGCGCCCGTGGTGCGCCGTTCGGCGAGCGCGCGGTGCGCGTCCGCCGCGTCGCGCAGCGCAAAGCGCTGGCCCACCGTGGCGCGCACCTCGCCGGAGGCGAGCCGCGCGAACAGGTCGGCGGCGCGCGCTTCGAGTTCGGCGCGGGTCTTGATGTAGTCGAACAGCGTCGGGCGTGTCGCGTACACGGAGCCGGCCGCGGACAGGTCGCTCACCTTCAGATCGGTGATCGCACCCGAGGACTGGCCGAAGGATACGAACATGCCGCGCCGGCGCAGGCTCTTGAGCGACCCGCGCCAGGTGTCCTTGCCCACCGAGTCGTACACCACGTCGCAACCATCGCCGCCGCTCAACTCGCGTGCGGCGGCCGCGAAATCCTCGCGGCTCGTGTCGATGACGTGGGTGTAGCCGTGCGCGCGCGCGATCTCGACCTTGGCCGCGGAGCCCACGGTGCCGATGGCGGTCGCGCCGATGCGCGCCAGCCATTGCCCGAGCAGCAGCCCCACGCCGCCGGCGGCGGCGTGCACCAGCACCGTCTGCCCGGCGCGCACCGGGAAGCACGAGGTCACCAGGAACTGGGCGGTGAGGCCCTTGAGCATCACCGAGGCGGCGACGTCGAAGTCGACGCCGGCGGGCAGCTTCACCACCCGGTCCGCCGGCACCACGCGCCGCGTGCGATATGCGCCGGTCGGCAGCGTGTAGGCCACGCGGTCGCCGACGACGAGGCCGGTCACGCCCGGCCCCACCGCCTGCACCTCCCCGGCCGCCTCGGCGCCCGGGATCAGCGGCAGCGAGGGCGCCGGGTAGGTGCCGCTGCGAAAGTAGATGTCGATGAAGTTGATGCCGATCGCGCGTTGCCCGATCAGCACCTCGCCCGGACCCGGCGCGCCGGTGTCGAGCGTGGTCCACTCGAGCGCCTCCGGTCCACCCGGCGTGCGCACCACGATGCCCATGTCCTGCGTCGAATTCGTCATGTTCCTCTCCTCGAGCGAATCGCAGCCAGCCAATCAGCCGCGACGCGCAAGCGTGCCGGCGAAACGCCGGATGCGCTTGGCCCCCTCGGCAAGCACCGCCTCGTCGTCCGCGTAGCACAGCCGCACGTAGCCGGCCGTGCTCGCACCGAAGGCGCCGCCGTCGAGCACCGCGACCCGCTCGGCGTCGTACAGGGCGTGCATGAACTCGTGGCCGGTGAGCCCGGTGGCGCGCACGTCGATCAGCAGGAACATGCCCGACTCCGGCACCGCGCAGCGCAGCCCCGGCACGTCGGCAAGCGCGCGCACCAGGAAGTCGCGCCGCGCCGCGCACAGCGCGCGCACCCGCGCCTCCGCCTCCTCGGCCACGCCGACGGCTGTGACGGTGGCCTCCTGAATGAAACCCGGCAGGCCGAACAGCATGCATGCCGCCAGCGCTTCGGCGTGCGCCACCAGTTCGCGCGGTCCGATCAGCCAGCCGGCGCGCCAGCCCGGCAGCGAGTGCGACTTGGAAAGGCTGCCGAGCGTGACCACCTGCTCGGGGATCGTCGCCGCCAGGCTCGGCACCCGGCCCTCGGGGCCGAGGCCCGCGTAGACCTCGTCCACCACCACCCACAGGTCGTGCCGGCGTGCGAGTTCACCGACCACGGCGAGTTCCGCAGCGCTCATGATCACCCCGCTCGGATTGTTCGGGGTGGCGAAGAACAGCGCCCGCGTGCTCGGACCGATGCGGGCCGCCAGCGCCTCCAAGTCGACGCGGAAATCCGCGCGACAGGGCACTCGCAGCATGCGCGCCCCGGAGGCCTGCAGCGCCGCCGGGTAGGTGGGGTAGAGAGGCTCGAGTGCCAGCACCTCGTCGCCCGGTCCGGCAACGCACAGCGCTGCGGTGAAGAGCGCGTTCTGCGCGCCGGCGGTGAACAGCACCTGCGAGGCGTCGATCGCCTGGCCCGTGCGCCGCGCATGCAGCGCGGCGATGGCGCCGCGAACGTGCGCCCGGCCCGCAACCGGGGTGTAGCGCGCGTCGCCTCGACGCAAGGCTTCGAGCGCGCGCTCGAGCACCGCCGGCGGCGCGGGCAGGTCCGGATCGCCGATGCTTAAGATCACCACGTCCTCACCGCGATCCCTGGCGGCCCGCGCGGCGTAGTGCACCACCCAGGCGTCGGCTCCCTCGCCCGTCACGCGCGTCACCAAGCTCGAATATCTCATGCGGTTTTAATCCTCGAAGTCTTGCGAAAGGCTTTACGTCCCGCCCCGGGACGCGCAATCCTAGCGCGGTTTACCGCAACTTCTGACAGCATCGGGCGCCCATGTCGCGAACCCTCGGCAACTACCTGGTCGAGATCCTCGCCGCCAACGGCATCGACACCGTGTTCGGCATTCCCGGGGTGCACAACGTCGAGCTGTACCGCGGCATCGCTGCCTGCGGCGTGCGCCACGTGCTCACCCGCCACGAGCAGGGCGCCGGCTTCGCCGCCGACGGCTACGCGCGGCTCTCCGGTCGGCCAGCGGCCGTGTTCACCATTTCCGGGCCCGGGCTCACCAACGTGCTCACGGCGGCGGCACAGGCCTACTCCGACTCGGTGCCGCTGCTGGTGGTGGCGAGCACCCCGCCGGCGGCGAGCCTCGGCAAGGCCTGGGGCGTGCTGCACGAGTTGCGCGACCAGTGCGCGCTCGCAGCCGGCGTGTTCGGCAGCGCGCGCGGCGCGCGCGCCCTCGCCGACGTGCGTGACCACCTGCGCGAGTGCTTCAGCACCCTGCGCGCAGGGCGCGCTCGGCCGGCCTACCTGGAGGTACCGCTCGACCTGCTCGCCGCCCCGACCGACCTGACCGCCGAGCGCTTCGCCGAGCCGCCGCCGCCGCCGGCGCCCTCGGCCGCCTCGCTCGCGGCCGCGATTCGGCTGCTGGAGCGATCCCAGCGCCCCGTGGTGGTGGCCGGTGGTGGCGCGCGCCACGCCGCCGCCGCGCTCGAACAGGTGGTGGAGGCGCTCGACTGCCCGTTGGTCACCACCACCGCCGGCAAGGGACTGCTGCCCTTCGAGCATCCGCAGAACGTCGGCAGCGCGCTGCAATTTCCGTGCGTGCAGGCCCTGGTCGCGCGGGCCGACGTGGTGCTCGCGGTCGGTACCGAACTCGGCGAGACCGATCTGTTCCAGGGCCTGAAGCTCGACCTGTCCGGCGCGCTGATCCGCGTCGACGTGGACCCGGCCAAGCTCGCCGACCACTACGCCGCCGACGTGCCGGTGTGGGGCGACGCGCGCCAGGCCCTCGACGTGATCGGCGCCTCGTTGACGCCGCGGGTGGGCTGGCGGTCGCGAACCGGCGGCGCCGCGGCGCTGCACGCCGAGATCGAGCGCGCCGCCGATCCGAAATCCCGCGGCCTCAAGCGCGCGCTGGACGCGCTGCGTGCGGGCTTGCCGCCGGACGGCGTGGTGTTCAGCGACATGACCCAGATCGCCTACCTCGGCAACTACGCCTTCGCCACCGACGCGCCCGACCACTGGTTCCACCCGGCGGGCTACGGCACGCTCGGCTTCGCGCTGCCCGCGGCCATAGGCGCCAAGATCGCCTGCCCCGGGCGCCCGGTGGTGGCGCTGGCCGGCGACTACGGCAGCCAGTTCACGCTCAACGAGCTCATGACGGCGGTGGAGGCGCGGCTCGCGCTGCCGCTGGTGCTGTGGAACAACGGCGCCCTCGGCCAGATCCGCGAC
Source organism: Gammaproteobacteria bacterium (assembly GCA_027459765.1). Classification (GTDB taxonomy): domain Bacteria; phylum Pseudomonadota; class Gammaproteobacteria; order Steroidobacterales; family Steroidobacteraceae; genus Bog-1198. Next base: position 19,870 of record DAIDHD010000012.1, read on the forward strand.
GACATGGAGCGCGCCGGCATTCCGCCCGTCGGCGTGGTCGCGCAGAATCCCGACTTCGTCGCGCTCGCCCGCGCCTGCGGCGCCGCCGGCGTGCGCGTCACCAACCCCGGCGCGCTCACCACCGCACTGCGCACCGCGCTCGCCCGCGGCGGTCCGACGCTCATCGAAGTCGCGGCCGAAGGCTTCTAGATCTGCGCCGCGACCTGCGGCGAGGGATTGCCGCCGCACAGGAGCACGAGCGCACGGCGCCCGGCGAGGCGCGCCCGATCGCGCCAGTAGGCGGCCAGCGCCACCCCGCTCGCCCCCTCCATGGCCCAGCCCTGCGCCACGCCGAAGCGCATCGCCGCCAGAATCTGCGCCTCGCTCACCAGCACCGTGTGGTCGATCACCTCACGCGCCAGCGCGAAGGTGATCGAGTCGGGTTCCACGCCGCCCGCCGTGCTCTCGCTCAAGGTGGGCAGCTCCGGCGCCTCGACGATGCGCCCGGCGCGCAGGGATTCGTACAGCGCGGCCGAGTGCTCCGGCCAGCAGCCGACCACTTCGATCTGCGGAGCGTGGCGCTTCAGGACGCTGCCGATGCCGCTGATCAGGCCGCCACCGCCGACCGCGACGTACACCGCCGCGACGTCCGGCGCCTGCTCCAGGATCTCGACACCGAGGGTCCCCTGTCCGGCGATCACCTCGGCATCGTTGTACGGCGACACGTAGGTGCGCCCGGTGGCCGCGGCGGCGGCGCGCGCGGCGAGCTCGGCGGCGAGCGGATCGTCCCCGGCGATGCGAATCTGCGCACCGAGCGCGACGATCTTGGCGCGTTTCGCCTCGCTCACCTGTGCGCTCAGGTACACCTCCGCGCCGATTCGAAGCGCCTGCGCGGCGGTCGCCACCCCGAGACCGTGATTGCCGGTGGATGAGGTGATCACGCCGGCGCGCATCGCGGCCTCGCTCAAGCTCATGAGCTTGTTGGTCGCGCCCCGCAGCTTGAAGGCACCGGTCACCTGCAGCTGCTCCATCTTGACGAGCGCCCCCGCTTCATCGCCCGGCAGCGGCGCCACCGGCGTGCGCCGCGCCAGCCGGTAGATGCGTTCGGCGGCGACTTGCGCGCGCGCCGCGATGGCGGCGGCGTCGAGGACTGCGGTGGCGCGCGCGTCCGGGCGCGGCGGGTGGGGCGGTGAGCGGTCGAACATGTTGGTATTATGCGCCCGCCATGACCTACACCGCAGCCGATGCGGCCCGCTGCCGCAAGGACTTCCCCGCGCTCGCCCAGACCCAGGACGGGCGCGAACTCGTATTTCTCGACGGCCCCGGCGGCGTGCAGGTGCCGCAGGTCGTGATCGACGCGGTGAGCGACGTCTACCGCACCTGCAACGTCAACACCCACGGCGCCTTCGCGCCGTCGCAGGAGGTGGACCGCCGCGTGCACGCGGCGCGGGTGGCGGCGGCGGATCTGCTCGGCGCCGAGGATCCGGCCTGCATCTCCTTCGGTCAGAACATGACCACGCTCAACTTCGCGCTCGCCACCGCACTCGGGCGCACGTTCGCGCCCGGCGACGAGGTATTGATCACCCAACTCGATCACGAAGCCAACCGCGGACCCTGGCTCAAGCTCGCGCGCGACGGCGTCGTGGTGCGCGAGGTGCGACTCGCACCCAGCGGCCGGCTGGACGCCGCCGACCTCGAGGCCAAGGTCACGCCGCGCACGCGGCTGCTCGCCATCGGCGCGTCGTCCAACGCGCTCGGCACCGTCAACGACCTCGCGCTGGCGCGCCGCCTCACCCACGCGGTCGGCGCGCACCTGGTGATCGACGCCGTGCACTACGCGCCGCACTTCCCGATCGACGTGCGCGCGCTGGATGCGGACTTCCTGCTGTGTTCGGCCTACAAGTTCTACGGTCCGCACGTCGGCATCCTGTACGCGCGGCGCGGTCTGCTCGACGAGCTGCCCACCGATCGCCTGAGCACCCAGGATCCGGCGGCCCCGTTCCGGATCGAGACCGGCACGCTCAATCACGCCGCGTTGCATGGCGTGACGGCCGCCATCGACTACCTGGCCGCGCGCGGCCGGGGCGACACGCGCCGGGCGCGCCTGCTCGACGCCATGACCGGCATCGCCGCCTACGAGCACGGACTTGCGCGTCGCTACCACGAGGCCGTCGCGGCGCTCCCCGGCGTGACGGTGCACGGACCCGACTTCTCCTCCCCGGCGCGGGCCCCGACCGTGTCCATCACCCTGGGTCGGCACACGGCCGCGGAGGCGGCTGCGGCGCTGGCCGCCGAGGGCGTGTGCGTGTGGGACGGGCACTTCTACGCCGCGCGTGCCGTCGAGGTGCTCGGGCTCGCGGAGCGCGGCGGTCTGCTGCGCACCGGATTTTCGCTGTACTCGCTGGAGTCGGACCTCGAGCGGCTGCTGGAAGGGCTCGGCAAGCTGGTCTGAGCGCACCGGGCTGCGACGCCGCCCGGCCGATGTGCGAAAATCCGCGGCTTCGATCTGCCGGAGGCCGACCGCCATGAGTAGCTCGCTCGCCACTGCCCTGCCCACCGGGCTCGACAACCCGATGCGCACCGACGGTTTCGAATTCGTCGAGTACGCCGCGCCGGATCCGACGCTGCTGCGGAGGTTGTTCCAGCGCATGGGCTCGCCTGCCGTTGCGCGTCACCGCTCCAAGGACGTCACCCTGCACCGCCAGGGCGACGTCAATTTCATCATCAACGCCGAACCCGAGAGCTTCGCGCAGGGTTTCGCGCGCGCCCACGGACCGTGTGCCTGCGCCATGGCCTTCCGGGTCGCCGACGCGGCCTACGCGCACCGGCGCGCGATCGAACTCGGCGCGACGCCGGGACCGGTGACCGCCGGTCCGATGGAGCTCAACATACCCTCCATCGTCGGCATCGGCGGGAGCCTCATCTACCTGGTCGACCGCTACGGCGATCGCACCATCTACGACGTGGACTTCGTGCCCGTGCCGGGGGTCGATCCGAAGGCCGGGGTGGGCCTCACCCTGATCGATCACCTCACCCACAACGTGCGGCGCGGGAACATGAACGTCTGGGCGGGCTTCTACGAGAAGCTGTTCAACTTCCGCGAGATCCGCTACTTCGACATCGAGGGCAAGCAGACCGGCCTGTTCTCGCGCGCCCTGACCAGTCCCTGCGGCAAGATCCGCATTCCGATCAACGAATCCCAGGACGACAAGAGCCAGATCGAGGAGTATCTGCGGGAGTACCACGGCGAGGGCATCCAGCACATCGCGCTCGCCACGGATGACATTTACCGCACGGTGGACGTGCTGCGCGGCCATGGCATCGCGTTTCAGGACACGCCCGACACGTATTACGAAGGGATCGCGGCGCGGGTGCCGGGCCACGGCGAGCCGCTGGAGGAGCTGCGCCGCCGCCGCATCCTGATCGACGGCAACCCGCAGAAAGGCGAGGGTCTGCTGCTGCAGATCTTCACCGCCAATGTGATCGGGCCGATCTTCTTCGAGATCATCCAGCGCAAGGGCAACGAGGGTTTCGGCGAGGGCAATTTCCGCGCCCTGTTCGAGTCCATCGAGCTCGACCAGATGCGGCGCGGAGTCATTTGAGCACCTGCGAGCGCTGCAGGCGGGTACCCCCGCTTCTTCGCTGAGCCGGCCCTGCGGGATGCGTGGATCGGCCGGGCTTGCCGAGGACGGGCGGTGCTTTATGCTGCCCGCATGGAGGCCCGTACCCGCGCACCGCGCCAACCCGTAGCCGCTCTTCCCATCCGTCTCGAGTACGATCCGGCGCTCCCGATCAGCGCTCACCGGCAGGAGATCATCGATGCGCTCGCGCGCCATCCGGTCGTGGTCGTATGCGGTGCGACCGGCTCTGGCAAGTCCACCCAGCTTCCGAAGCTGTGCCTTTCGGCCGGGCGCGGCGTATCGGGTCTGATCGGCCACACCCAGCCGCGGCGCATCGCCGCCCGTGCGCTCGCCACGCGCCTTGCCGAAGAACTCGGTACCACCGTGGGCGGGGCAGTGGGGTATCAGGTGCGCTTCACGGACCGCACGGGGCCCGGTTGCCGCGTGAAGCTGATGACCGACGGCATCCTGCTGAAGGAGCTCGAGAGCGATCGGGAGCTGCGCCGCTACGACACCCTCATCATCGACGAAGCTCACGAGCGCAGCCTCAACATCGATCTGCTGCTCGGCGTTCTCAAGGGACTGCTCCCCCGCCGGCCCGAACTGAAGCTCATCGTGACCTCCGCCACGATCGACCCGGGCCGGTTCGCGCAGTTCTTCGGCGACGCGCCGGTCATCGAGGTTTCCGGCCGGAGCTTTCCCGTCGAGGTGCGCTACCGGCCGCTCATTGCCGAGGACGAGGACGCCGCGGAGCTGTCGCTTCCGGAGGGCATCGTCGCGGCCGTGCGCGAGCTCGATGCGGGTGGACGCCCGGGCGGGGACACTCTGGTATTCCTGCCCGGGGAGAAGCACATCCGCGAGGCGGCTGACGCCCTGGCCAAGGCCCGCCTGCCGAACACCGAGATACTGCCGCTTTACG
>DAIDHD010000057.1 GCA_027459765.1 Gammaproteobacteria bacterium
TTGGTGGAGGAGAAGGGGATCGAACCCTCGACCTTCGCATTGCGAACGCGACGCTCTCCCAGCTGAGCTACTCCCCCGCAAGGGGCCGGCATCTTAGCAGCAAAGCGGCGGAAATCCAAAGCCCCCCTTCGCGCCAGCGTCCGTCACCCGCATCTTTAAGGATCGCTGGCCGCCGGTCCCGCCTGCCGGTGCCCGCGGCCCGACGGAATTGGCTAGGATGGCGTCGCCGAATCATTGACCCGGCCACGTCGACACTCGAGGGGACCGCGCATGCTGAAGGTTGGGGATCGGGCTCCGGAGTTCACCCTGCCGGACGACACCGGCACTGACCGTTCCCTCACGGACTTTCTGAAGGACGGCGCGCTGGTGCTGTACTTCTACCCCGCCGACTTCACGCCGGGCTGCACGCGCCAGGCCTGCGCACTGCGCGACCTGTCGTCGATGCTGGTGGCGGCGGGGCTGCGCGTCGTCGGCGTCAGCCCGCAGAGCCCCGAGTCACACGCGAAATTTCGCGCTCAGTACCAGTTGCCGTTTCCTCTGCTCTGCGACCAGCACAAGGAAGTCATCAAGATGTACGGCCTCAACGGCCCGCTCGGATTCGGGGTGCGGCGCGGCACCTACCTCATCGATCCGGCGAAGCGCATCCGCGGCGCGGTACTCGCCGACTTCGCCATCGACAAGCACGAACAGTTCGTGCGCGAGGCGATCGCCACCGCAGGCGGCTCGGGCACCACGGGCTAGGATAAGCGGCGCACCGGGCCCTGCCGTGCGCTCAGTACTCGGCGCGCAGCACGGTGGCGCGACCGATTGCCGGCACCGTGACGATGTAGATGGTGCCGTATTCGTCGTCGCCGAGACGCGGCAGGTCCCGCTCGCCGCTCAAGCGCTCGACGATGTCCGGGATCGCGTCGGCGTGCCAGACGATGAGCGCGCGGTGGCCGCGATTCTCGCGCAGCAAGCGACGCGCGATGGCTCGGGGATCGTCGTCCTTGAGCACGATCGGCGTGATCCCGAGCCGCGCAGCGAGCGGCGCGGCGGTCTCCTGGGTGCGGCGCCAGCCCGACACATAGACGGCATCGACGCGACCTGGATGCGCCGCGTCGCCGAACAGCGCCGCCAGCCGTTGCGCGCGCTCCTTGCCTGCGGTGGTGAGCGCCGGATCGGTTCCCGCCATCTTCTCGGCGTGCCGCACCACGATGATCGTGGTGGCGTCGGCCGTGCTCCACAGCCAAGTGGCGAAGGCGATCACGACCAGGGCCGCCAGAGCCGACAGCCACAAGGGCGTGAACAGCGGGCGCCGGCGCAGGCGGACGTAGTCATCGCTCATGGCATGATGATAACAATGATTCAGCCGCGCGCGCCCTGTCTCACCATCGTCATATTGGCGGCCGGCGCCTCGCGACGCCTGGGCCGCTCCAAGGCGCTGGTGCGCATGGGCGGACGCTCGCTCCTGCTGCGCACGGTGCGCTTGGCCCAAGCCCTGCGTCCCGGCGAAGTCGTGGTGGTGGTACCGCGCCGCTCGGGGCGGCTGCGCCTGGAGCTGCGCGGCACGCGCGTGCGCGTGGTCGAAAACCGCCAGTCGGCGCTAGGCCTCTCGAGCTCCGTGCGTCTGGCGCTGCGGCACGCGAGGCGCGCGGCCGGCGTGCTGCTGCTGCCGGTGGACCTCGCCGGGCTGCGCCTCAAGGATCTCGCGCGCCTGACGAGCCGCTGGCGCACGGCGCCGCGACGAGTGGCGGCACGGCGTCTCGGTGATCGCGGCGTCGTTCCCCTGGTGTGGCCGCGCCGGCTGTACCTCGCCGGCGCCGAACTCCGCGGCGATGCCGGTCTGCGCGACTGGGTCGCCGGTTTGGCGGCGGCCGACCTGGCGCTGGTCGACATGCCGTCCGCCGCCGCGGACGTCGATACGCCGGCACAACTCGCCGCCGCGCGCCGGCGCGCCTGGCGTGCCGGCCATCAGGACACGGGCGCCGGCACCAGCCGATAGCCGACCGCCGTTTCGGTGAGCAGGTGCCGGGGACGCGCCGGCTCGTCCTCCAGCTTCTGGCGCAGGTGTCCCATGTAGATGCGCACGTAGTGGCCGTGCTCGGCGTGGGACGGCCCCCAGACCTCGCGCAGGATCTGTCGCTGGGTCAGCACCTTGCCCGCGTTCGCGATCAACAGCGTGAGCAATCGATACTCGATCGGCGTGAGGTGCACAGGCTGGCCGCGCTTCTGCACGCTGCGCGCCGCGAGGTCGATGCGTACGTCGCCGAATTCGAACACGGCACTGGCGCCACCCGCCGCGGCGAGGCGGCGCCGGAGCGCCACACGCACCCGCGCGAGCAATTCGCCGACGCCGAAGGGCTTGGTGAGATAATCGTCCGCGCCGGCGTCGAGCGCCTCGATCTTGTCTCGTTCGTCGACGCGCGCCGAGAGCACGATCACCGGCACCTGCGACCAGGCGCGCAGGTCGCGGATGAAATCCACGCCGTCACCGTCCGGCAGCCCCAGATCGAGAATCACCAGGTCCGGCTTGCGCGTACCGGCATCGGCCAGGCCGCGCCGCATCGTGTCGCTGTCATGCACCACCCAGCCCTCCGCCGCGAGCGCCGTGCGCACGAAGCGGCGGATCTGGGGCTCGTCCTCGACCAGGATGGCGACCGGCGCCGGTTCAACCATGGGCCGTCTCCAGGTCGGGCTCAGGCACGGGCGCGGGCACCGATTCCAACGGCAGGGTGAATGTGAACGCGGCGCCGCCTTGGCGCAGGTTCTCGCCCACGATGCTGCCGCGGTGCGCCTCGATGATGGCGCGGCAAATGGCGAGCCCCAATCCCACGCCGGGCGTGGCGGACTCGCGCTCGCCGCGGGTGAACTTCTGGAACACCGCCTCCTCGCGCCCCGGCGGCAGCCCCGGACCGTCGTCGGCGACCGTGACCACCACGCGCCCGGGGTGAGACGCCGCGGTGATGCGCACGGTGCTGCCCGGCGGCGTGTACTTGGAGGCATTCTCGAGGAGATTGGCGAGCACACGCTCGATCAGCAAGGCATCGAAGCGCACCAGGGGCAGGTCCGGTGGTATCGACAGTTCCACGCGATGCCCCGCGAGGATGCCGCGCGCCGCGTGCAAGGCGGCGCCCACCGCCTCCTCGAGCGATTGCCACTCGAGCCGCAGGCGCACCTCACCGCTCTCGATGCGCGCCATGTCGAGAAGGTTGCCCACCAGCGTGCTCATACGCCGCGCCTCCTCGCGAACGGCGTCCGCGATCTCGCGTTGCGCGGGCGCGAGCTGCGGGTGAGTCAAGAGCAGCGACTCGGCGAGGCCGCCGAGCACCGTCAGGGGCGTGCGCAGGTCGTGCGAGAGCGCGGCGAGCAGCGAGTTTCGCAGGCGCTCCGACTCCATCCGTACCAGCGCATCCTGCGCCACGCCGACGTAATGCACCCGCTCCAGCGCGATCGCCACCAGAGCCGCGCAGGTATCCAGCAGCTGGCGCTGCTCCGGAATGCGCAGCAGCCTGCGGTTGCGCGCCCTCACGGCCAGCACGCCGCGCACGCGCACCGGCGCGCGCAACGGCACGTACAGCACGTCGCTGCCCGGCAGCGTATCGGTGCCGAAGCCCGCGGCCTGGCCCCGATCGAACGACCACTGGGCAATGCCGAGATCCACCGCGGGTTCGCCGGTCTCCCGCCCGCCTGCGCGCGACAGCGCGCCGCTCGCATCCGGAAGGAGCAGCGCCGCGCTCGCCCGAAAGGTGCGTTCCACCGACTCGCAACCGATGCGAGTGACCTCGTCGACCTGCACCACCGCCGACAGCGCCCGTGCGAGCTCGTAGAGCGCGCCGGCGCGCTCCTCGCGATGCGCGGCCACTCGGGCCTGGAAGCGCAGCCCGGCGGTGAGCTGGCCGGTGAGCAGACCCACCGCGAGCATGATCACGAACGTGAACACGTATTGCACGTCGCTCACCGCGAACGAAAACCGCGGCGGCACGAAAAAGAAATCGAAGGCGACCACGCTCAGCACGGCGGCGAGGGCGGCCGGTCCACGCCCGAACCGCATGGCCGTGAGGACCACGGCCAGGATGTAGAAGGCAACGATGTTGGAAGGCTCGAAACGGGCGCCCAACGGCAGGGCTGCAAGGGTCACACCGACGCACACCAGCGCCGACCAGAGATAGCGCAGGCGCTTGCGCAGGCGTCGCTCGGGCGCTTCGGGCTCGCCTTCCGCGAGCGGCGGCCGCACCTCGTCGCGGTCCACGCGCGTGGGTTGCACCCCGATCTCGATGAGATCGATGTCGGGGGCGAGCAGCGCGAGACGCTGGCCGCTCGAACGCTGCCAAGGCCAGAGCCGGCGCACCGCATCGCGCCCGAGCACGATCTTGGAGAGGTTGTGGGTACGCGCGTAGGCGACGATGCTCTCGGCCACCTGCGGCTGGGCGATCACCGCGGCCGTGGCCCCGAGCTCGCGCGCAAGGTCCAACGTGGCCAGTATGCGCTCGCGACGGGCCGCCGGCAGACGCTGCAGCGACGGCGTCTCGACGTACACCGCGTGCCACTCCGCGTTCAACTGGCTCGCGAGCCGCGCCGCGGCGCGAACCACGCGCTCGCCGCCCGCGCCCGGGCCGACGCAGGTCAGCAACGCCGTGGCCGTCTTCCACACCGCGCCGATGGACTTGTCGACGCGGTAGGCCTGCACGTCGCCTTCGACCCGATCGGCGGTACGCCGCAGGGCGAGCTCGCGCAGCGCCATGAGATTGCCCTTGCGGAAGAAGTTCTGCGCCGCGCGCTCGGCCTGCTGCGGCACGTACACCTTGCCGGCCCGCAGGCGCGCGAGCAGCTCCTCCGCCGGAATGTCCACCAGCACCACTTCGTCGGCGTGGTCGAAGACCGTGTCGGGCACCGTCTCCCACACCCGCACCTCGGTGATGCCGCCCACCACGTCGTTCAGGCTCTCCAGGTGCTGGACGTTCAACGTGGTGTAGACGTCGATGCCCGCGTCGAGCAGTTCCTCCACGTCCTGCCAGCGCTTCGGGTGGCGCGAACCGTGGGCATTGGTGTGCGCGAACTCGTCGACCAGCACGAGTGCCGGCCGGCGCGCCAGTGCGGCGTCCAGGTCGAATTCCGGCATCGACCGGCCGCGGTGATCCGCCAGCCGCGGCGGCAGCACTTGCAAGCCGTCGAGCAGCGCCGCGGTCTCGCCGCGCCCGTGGGTTTCCACCACGCCGACGACGACGTCGCGCCCATCGGCACGATGTTTACGCGCGGCCGCGAGCATCGCGTAGGTTTTGCCCACCCCGGCCGAAGCGCCAAAATAAATGCGCAGCTTGCCGCGGTGCGCCGACCGCTCCTGCCGGTGCACCCGCGCCAGGAGCGCATCGGGATCCGGCCGTTGTTCGCCGCCGCTGCTCATGCGGTCATTGTGCGCCCTTCTCACCCACCAGGCGATCGAGGGCGAGATTGAGCAGGAGCACGTTCACGCGCGGTTCGCCGAACGGCCACGCACCCGGAGCGTGCACGTGCGCGAGCACCAGAGCCCTCACCGACTGCGGATCCAGGTGCCGCGCGGCCGCCACACGCGGCACCTGATATAGGGCTGCCGCCGGGCTCTCCTCGGGATCGAGACCGCTGCCCGAGGCGGTCACCAGATCAATGGGTACGGGCGCGGTATTCGCCGGGTCGGCCGCGCGCAGCGCCTCGACCCGCGCCCGCACCACATCGAGCAGCAAAGGGTTGGTCGCGCCGAGATTCGATCCGCCGGAGGCGGTCGGATCGTAGGGCTGCGGCGTGGTGGCGGACGGTCGGCTCCAGAAATGGCCGGGAGCCGCGAAGGACTGTGCGAGCAGCGACGATCCCACGATCGCGCCGTCGCGCGTCACGAGGCTACCGCCACTCTGCGCAGGAAAGACCATGGCACCGATACCGGTCACGAGCAACGGATACGCGACGCCCGTAACCCCGCCGAGCAGCAGGAAGGCCACGAGCACGGGACGGACCGCCTTCGACATGGAGAGGCGCATCAAGGTGCCAAGCCGAGGAGTTTCATGGAGGCGTCGATCAGCTTGATGCCCGCAAAGGGCACGAGGATACCGCCCAGGCCGTAGATCAGCAGGTTACGCCGCAGGAGCGCGGCGGCGCCGAGCGCGCGGTAGCGCACGCCGCGCAGCGCGAGCGGAATCAGCGCGACGATGATCAGGGCGTTGAAGATCACGGCCGACAGGATCGCCGAACGCGGACTCGACAGGCGCATCACGTCGAGCACCGCGAGTTGCGGATAGGTGGTCGCGAACGCCGCCGGAATGATCGCGAAATACTTGGCCACGTCGTTGGCGATGGAGAACGTCGTCAGCGACCCGCGGGTGATCAAGAGCTGCTTGCCCACCTCGACGATCTCGATGAGCTTGGTGGGGTTGGAATCGAGGTCCACCATGTTGCCCGCCTCCTTGGCGGCCTGGGTCCCCGTGTTCATGGCCACCGCCACGTCGGCTTGCGCGAGCGCAGGGGCGTCGTTGGTGCCGTCGCCGGTCATCGCGACGAGTCGACCCTCGCCCTGATAGCGCCGGATCAGGGTGAGCTTCGCCTCCGGCGTGGCCTCGGCGAGGAAGTCATCGACGCCCGCCTCGGCCGCGATGGCGGCCGCGGTGAGGCGATTGTCGCCGGTGATCATCACCGTGCGGATGCCCATGCGCCGCAGTTCGCCGAAGCGCTCGCGAATGCCGCCTTTGACGATGTCCTTGAGCTCGATGACGCCGAGGACGCGACCGTCGTCCGCCACCACGAGGGGCGTGGCGCCGCGACGCGCCACCTCCTCCACGACCTGGGACACCCGGCTCGGGAAGGTCCGGCCAAGACCCTCCAGATGCCGCTTGATGGCGTCCGCCGCTCCCTTGCGCACCTCGCGCGGAGCCTGGCCCGCGCCACGCTCGAGGTCCACCCCGCTCATGCGAGTCTGCGCCGAGAATGGCACGAACCGCGCGTCGAGGTCCGCGAGCGGGCGCTCGCGCAGGTTGAAGCGCTGCTTGGCGAGCACGACCACGCTGCGCCCCTCGGGCGTCTCGTCCGCGAGCGAGCTCAACTGCGCGGCGTCGGCGAGGTCCCGCTCGGATACCCCCTCCGTGGGCAGGAACGCCGCCGCCTGCCGGTTGCCGAGGGTGACGGTGCCAGTCTTGTCGAGCAGCAGCACGTCGACGTCGCCCGCGGCTTCGACCGCCCGTCCGGAGGTGGCGATGACGTTGGCCGCCAGCATGCGGCTCATGCCGGCGACACCAATCGCCGAGAGCAGCCCGCCGATGGTGGTCGGAATGAGACACACCAGCAGCGCCGTGAGCGCGGTGATGGTCACCGGCACGCCGAGCTTGGCGACCTCGACGCTGAACAGCGAGAACGGCAACAACGTCGCGGTCACGAGCAGGAACGCCAGCGTGAGCGCGATCAACAGGATGGTGAGTGCGATCTCATTGGGGGTCTTGCGGCGCTTGGCGCCCTCGACCATGTCGATCATCCGATCGATGAACGCCTCGCCCGGATCGGCCGTGACACGCACCACGATCCAGTCCGAGAGCACCACCGTGCCGCCGGTCACCGCGGTGAAGTCGCCGCCGGATTCGCGCACCACCGGCGCGGACTCGCCGGTGATGGCGCTCTCATCGACCGAGGCGACGCCCTCCACCACCTCGCCGTCGGCGGCGATCACGTCGCTCTTCTCGGCCAGGAAGAAATCGCCCTTGCGCAGGCGCGCGGCCGGCGTGTCCACGCGCGCGGCGTCGTGGCGGCCGGAGGCGAGTTTCTTCGCCGTGATCGACTGCTTCAGGCCGCGCAATGACTCGGCCTGGGCCTTGCTGCGCCCCTCGGCGAGCGCTTCGGCGAAGTTCGCGAACAGCACCGTGAACCAGAGCCACAGCGCCACCGCGCCGATGAAGCCGGCAGGCGCCTCGCCGCGCCCCATGAGCGCCTGGATGAACAACGCGGTGGTGAGCCAGCTTCCCACGTACACCACGAACATCACAGGATTCCGCCACTGCACGGCGGGCGCAAGCTTGCCGAGCGCATCGACGGTGGCCGGGGCCATCAAGGAGGGATCGAACAGGCTGAAGGACTTGCGATTCATCGGTCGATCTTCTCTACGAATCAGGGCGCGCCGCCGCGCCATTGCAATTCCTCCACGACGGGCCCGAGTGCGAGCGCCGGCACATAGGTGAGGGCTCCGACCAGCACCACCGTGCCGATCAGCAACACGACGAACAGCGGACCGTGCGTCGGCAGCGTGCCGGCGGTGGGATCGGTGCGTGGCTTGCGGGCGAGCGAGCCGGCAATCGCGAGCACCGGCACGATGAAGGCGAAGCGACCGAACCACATGGCGATGGCCAATGCGACGTTGTAGAAAGGCGTGTTAGCCGACAGGCCGGCGAACGCGCTGCCGTTGTTGTTGGCCGCGGACGAGAACGCATACAGGATCTCCGAAAAGCCGTGCGCCCCCGGATTGGCGATGCCCGCGCGGCCGGCGCTGGTCGCCACGGCGACCGCGCTGCCCACCAGCGCGAGCGCGGGCGTGACCAGGATGACGATCGCGGTCATCTTCATCTCGAACGCTTCGATCTTCTTGCCCACGTATTCCGGCGTGCGGCCGATCATGAGGCCCGCGACGAACACCGCCATGATGGCGAATACCAGCATGCCGTACAGCCCGGCACCGACTCCGCCAAAGGCGACTTCGCCAAGCTGTATCAACCACATCGGCACCAGCCCCCCGAGCGGTGTGAACGAGTCGTGCATCGCGTTGACCGCACCGCAGGAGGCGGCCGTGGTGACGGTGGCGAACAGCGCCGAGGCGATAGTGCCGAAGCGCGCCTCCTTGCCCTCCATGTTGCCGCCCGGCTGCAGGGGACCGACCGCCTGATCGACGCCGAGCGCCGCGAGCGCGTGTCCGCCGCGTTGCTCCGCCCAGAGCGCGACCGCCGCCATGGCGAGAAACAACACCGTCATCGCGGCGAACAACGCCCAGCCCTGGCGCGGATCGCGAACCCCGCGCCCAAAGGCGAAACACAGCGCCGCGGGCGCCACCAGGATGGCGATCATCTGCAGGAAATTCGTCAGCGCGGTGGGATTCTCGAACGGATGCGCTGAATTGGCGTTGAAGAAGCCGCCGCCATTGGTGCCGAGCATCTTGATCGCCTCCTGCGAGGCGACTGGACCGAGCGCAAGGTGCTGATGGCCGTGCTCGAGGGTGGTCACGTCGAGATAGCCGGCGAGTGTCTGCACCGCCCCTTGCTGGATGAACACCGTGGCGAGCAGGACCGACAGCGGCAGCAGCACGAACAACGTGCCGCGGGCGAGGTCCGACCAGAAATTGCCAATGCCGGCGGCGCCGCGCCGCGCGAAGCCGCGCATCAGCGCGAACGCGACCGCGAGCCCGGTGGCCGCGGACAGGAAATTCTGTACCGTGAGCGCGATCATCTGTGTGCCGTAGCTCAAGGTCGACTCGCCGGCATATCCCTGCCAGTCGGTGTTGGTGACGAAGCTGACGGCGGTATTGAAGGCCGTGTCCGGCGCCACCGCCCCGAGGCCCTGCGGGTTCCAGGGCAGGTGTCCCTGCAGGCGCTGCACGGCGTAGACCGCCAGCACGCCGAGCGCGTTGAAGGCCACCAGCAGCGCCGCGTACCGCGGCCACGGCATGTCCTCGCCGGGGGCGGCACCGATCGCGCGCAGCACCCCACGCTCGAGCGTGCCCAGCGAGCCGTCCAACGGCGCGGGATCGGCGAGGCGCGCCAGGTACTTGCCGAGCGGCCACGCGAGCAGGGTGAGCACCGCCAGGAAAACAACCACCGCATACAGTGACGCGAACACGGGATCAGAGGTCCTCGGCCCGCACGAGCGCCATCACGAGATACACGAGCAAGCCGAGGGCCAGGACCCCGCTGACCACCTGCACGAGGCTCATCGCCGCCGCTCGAGCGCCGCGCAGCCGGCGATGAGCGCCCCGGTCAGCAGCACCAGCAGCGCGAGCAGGCCGAGATAGAGGACATCCACGTCGCAACCTCCGTTAGAGGGTTGCGACGCTACGCCCGGATACGGAAAGGTCGGGAAGTTTTCCGCGCACTCGGCATAAACGAGCCGTAAACGCCCGCATCAGCCAAGGCGCGTACCCCGGGTACGCTAGGATGCGAAAGGCGCGAAGGCCTCGACGATGCGCGCAATCGCCGCCGCCGGCACGTCGAGGTGGGTCACGAGCCGCGTACGCGGCCCGATCGAGGCAAGAATCCGTTGGGCACGCAGGTGCGCCGCCAGCGGTTCGACCTGCGCCGGCGGCACCTTCACATAGAGAATGTTGGTCTGCGGCGGTTCGACCTCGTATCCGAGCGCGGCGAGCCCGGCCGCCAGGCGCTGCGCGTTGTCGTGATCCTCGGCGAGCCGCGCGACGTGATGCTCGAGCGCGTACAGGCCGGCCGCCGCCAGGATGCCCGCCTGACGCATGCCGCCGCCCAGGGCCTTGCGCCAGCGACGCGCGCGCTCGATGGTGTCGCGGCTGCCGACCAGTACCGAGCCGACGGGCGTACCGAGCCCCTTGGACAGGCAGATCGAAACCGAATCGAAGCCGGCCACCGCCTCGCGCTCGCCGAGACCTGCGCGCACGATCGCGTTGAATATGCGCGCGCCGTCGAGGTGGGTCGCTAGGCCGCGGGCGTGCGCAAATTCGGTGGCCTCGCGCTGGTAATCGCGCGGCAATACCCGGCCGCCGATGGTGTTCTCGAGCGCGAGCAAGCGCGTACGCGCAAAGTGCACGTCGTCCGGCTTGATGGCCGCCGCGATGCGTGCGAGCGAGATGCCGCCGTGTGCCTCGTTCTCCAGCGGCTGCGGCTGGATGCTGCCCAGAACGGCGGCGCCGCCCTGCTCGTACTTGTAGGTGTGCGCCTCCTGGCCGACGATGTACTCGTCACCGCGCCCGCAGTGCGCCATCAGCGCAGCGAGATTGCTCTGCGTGCCGCTCGCGAAGAACAATCCCGCCTCGTACCCGAAGCGCTCGGCGAGTACCGCCTGCAGTCGGTTGACGGTAGGATCGTCGCCATATACGTCGTCGCCGACCTCGGCGGCCGCCATGGCGGCCCGCATGGCGGGCGTGGGACGGGTGACGGTATCGCTGCGCAGATCGATCATGACAGTGGCACTCTCCAGCATGGGTGCGAGAAGATAGCGTATCGGGACGCGGCGTAGAGCAATCGCGCGAGATTTTGACCACACAGGGAGAGGTTCGAATGAACGCCACCGGCCATCGGTACGCCGCCCCCGCCATACTCCTGCACTGGATCAGCGTGCTGCTGGTGGTGTGGATCGGCACCCTGGGTCTGTTGCACGACTCCTGGCCGGACAAGGCGTCGCAGACCTTCTGGATCAACATGCACGCGGTGTCCGGGCTGCTCCTGCTCGCACTGACCATCGTGCGCCTCGGCTGGCGCCTGCGGCACCCGCCGCCGCCGCTGCCGGCGGACGCGGGCGCGGCGGCCGCGCGCTGGTCGACGCCGGCGCACCGACTGATCTACGCACTGCTGTTCGTCATTCCGGCGATCGGGATAGTGACCTTCATCTGGCACGGACGGGTGTTCGACTTCGGCATCTTCAGGCTGGATCCGGGGGTCAAGTCCGACCGCTCCATCTTCCATCCGACCGAGGACGTGCACGGCTACCTCGCCTACGCCCTCTTCGCAGTGGTGGGTCTGCACGTGCTCGTCGCCCTCTGGCATCGCTTCGCCCGCCGCGACGGAGTCATGGGCCGCATGTGGCCCGGGGCGCGGCCCTGAACGACGCGGCCGCCGGCGCGGCGATTTACGTTCGGCGCCTGGCGCTCGGCGGTGACGGCCCGAGGGTCGCGATCAAGGACTCGATCGACGTCGCCGGTGTGCCCACCGGCATGGCGAGCGCGAGCTTCGCGGACGCGCCACCGGCCGCGAGCCACGCCGACGTGGTGCGCACCCTGCTCGACGCCGGCTGCCGCATCGTCGGCAAGACCAATCTGCACGAGCTGGCCTACGGCATCACCGGCATCAACGGGTACACCGGGACGCCACCCAACCCCCGGGCGCCGGGCCGGATTCCCGGCGGATCCTCGAGCGGCTCCGCCGTCGCGGTGGCGCTCGGCGAGGTCGACTTCGCCATCGGCACCGACACCGGCGGGTCGATTCGCGTGCCGGCCGCGTGCTGCGGCATCGTCGGCCTGAAGCCGAGCTTCGGTCGAATCTCGCGCCGTGGCGTCATCCCGCCGGTGTCGAGCCTCGACTGCGTCGGGCCGTTCGCACGCGACGCCGCCACGCTCGCGCGCGCCATGGCGCTCGCCGATCCGAGCTTTCGCCCCGTGCCCAGCCCCGCGCGCTTCACGATCGGACGGCTCGCGGTAAACGCGGCGGGCCCGGTCGACGCGGCGGTCGACGCGGCGCTCGCGCGCGCGGGGGCCGCGGTCGAACCGGTGACCTTGCCCTCGTTCAGCGCCGCCTACCAGGCGAGTCTCGACGTTCTGTCGGCGGAGAACTGGGCGGCGTTCGGCCATTTGACGCAAGCCGCCGGCCTCGGCGCCGACGTGCGTTCACGGCTGCTCGCCGCGCGCGAGGTCACTCCGGCGCGCGTGGCCGCGGCCGAGACGCTGCGCCGGGCGCTGCGCGCCGAAATCGACGCCGCTCTGGAACGCGTCGACGCACTGGCGTTGCCGACCCTGCCCGAGCACCCGCCGACGCTGCAACGGGCGGCGGACGCGCGCGCCTCGCTCGCCCTCACCGCGCTCGTACGCCAGTTCAACCTGAGCGGACACCCGGCGTTGTCGCTGCCCGTGGGGCCCGCGGACGATCCGCCGGTGGGTCTGCAACTGGTCGGCAGGCACGGCGACGACGCGGCGCTCGTCGCACTCGCGTGCGCGCTGCAGGAGCGGCTCGGGGCAACCGCGCCGTCGACCGCCTCCCGATAGTCGGGCGCCTCCCGATATACTGCGCGCCCATGCGCTCCAAGTTGATTTCACTCTGCCTGTTGGCAACCGGCCTTGCCGCCGGCGCGGCGGCGCCGGCGGCCGTAAATCCCGCTGCGTCCGAACTTGCACGCTGGCGCGACGAGGCACGGCGCGTCGAGATCGTGCGCGATTCATGGGGTATCGCCCACGTCTACGGCCACTCCGATGCGGACGCCGTATTCGGCGCCATGTACGCGCAGGCCGAGGACGATTTCGGGCGCATCGAGCGCAATTACCTCACCGCGCTCGGCTGGCTGGCGCGCGCCGAGGGCGAATCGGCGGTCTACTCCGATTTGCGCCAGCGGCTGTTCCTGGAACCGGAGGCCCTGCCCGGCCTGTATGCGCGCAGTCCCGCGTGGCTCAAGAGCCTGATGACGGCCTGGGCGGACGGCTTGAACTTCTATCTCGCCACCCACCCAAAGGTCGAGCCGCGCGTGATCCGGCACTTCGAACCGTGGATGGCGCTGTCGTTCACGGAGGGCAGCATCGGCGGCGACGTCGAGAGCGTGGATCTCGCCGCGCTGCGCCGCTTCTACGGTGCGGGCAATTCGTCCGACGCAGACCACTCGGCCGCGGGCGGCACGGCGCCTGCGTCGGCACCCGCGGCGGCGCCGACGCCGCCGCGAACGCCGGAGGAGAATCCCGGCGGCTCGAACGGCTTCGCCATCGCGCCCCGCTTGAGCGCCTCGGGGCATGCGCTGCTGTGGATCAATCCGCACACCTCGTTCTACTTCCGCGCCGAGCTGCAGATGGTGAGCGACGCCGGTCTCGATACCTACGGCGCGGCGACCTGGGGCCAGTTCTTCATCTACCAAGGTTGGAACGAACACAACGGCTGGATGCACACTTCCTACGGCGGCGATGCCATCGACGAGTACGCCGAGACCGTGCAGCCGCGCGCGGAGGGTCCCGTGTACCGCTACGCACGGTCCTGGCGGCCGCTACGCGTCTCGACGCTGCGCATCGCGGTGCGCGGCGCTGACGGGCGCGAGAGCACGCGCAGCTTCACGGTCTATCACAGCCATCACGGTCCGATCGTGCGCACCGAAGGCGAGCGCTGGATCGCCGTGAAATTGCTCGTCGACCCGGTGCGTGCGCTCAGCCAGTCCTACCTGCGCACCAAGACACGTAATTTCCGTGAATTCCGCCGCATCCAGGGACTGCGTACCGACACCTCCAACAACACCGTGTACGCGGACGGCGACGGCACCATCGCGTATTTTCACGGCAACTTCATCCCGCGGCGCGACCCGCGCTTCGACTACACGCACCCCGTCGACGGCAGCGATCCGGCCACCGAGTGGCGCGGGCCGCACCGGCTCGACGAGATCATCTCGGTGGTCAATCCGCGCAACGGCTGGCTGCAGAACACCAACAACTGGCCGTTCTCGGCGGCCGGGCCGTACAGCCCGAAGCGCGACGCCTATCCGGCGTACATGTGGACGAAGGGCGAGAACCCGCGCGGCGTGCACGCGGTGCAGGTGCTGTCGACGCTGCACGACGTGACCCTCGACAAGCTGATCGGCGCCGCTTACGACCCGCACCTGACCGCCTTCGACGTGCTGCTGCCGCCGCTGCTGCGCGCCTACGACGCCCTGCCCGCGACCGACCCGCGCCAGGCGCGGCTCGCCGGGCCGGTCGCGGCTTTGCGCGCCTGGGACCATCGCAGCGGCGTCGCCTCGATCCCCACCTCGCTCGCCATCTTCTGGGGCCAGACGCTCGTCGAGCGCCAGGGTGCCGCCGCGCGCTCGGCCGAGGAGCCGGTGTACGACTTTCTGGTCGAGCACCTCACCGACGCCGAGCGCCTCGCGGCGCTGGATGCGGCGGTGGCGAAACTGGACCACGACTTCGGCGACTGGCGCACTCCGTGGGGAGAGATCAATCGTTACCAGCGGCGCACCGACGACGTGCTACAGCCCTTCGACGATGCCCAGCCCAGCCTGCCGGTGGGCTTTGCCCCCTCGCAGTGGGGTTCGCTCGCCTCCTTCGACTGGCTCAAGCCGCGCACCACACGCCGCATTTACGGCTCGCTCGGCAACAGCTTCGTTGCGGCGGTGGAGTTCGGGCCTACGGTGCGCGCCAAGGCGGTGATGACCGGCGGCGAGAGCGGTAATCCCGCCTCGCCGCATTTCGCCGATCAGGCGCCGCTGTACGCCGCCGGCATCTTCCGCGACGTGTACTTCACGCGCGCGGACGTGCGCGCGCACGCCGAACGCACCTATCACCCGGGCACGCAGCCGTGAGCGGTGGGCCGGGATACTCGCCGTCGGACGGCGGGACGGCCGCCGTCCAGCTCGGACCGGAGCTGTCGGTGGTGGTGCCGACCTTCAACGAGTACGGCAACGTCGTGGAACTCGTGCAGGGCCTCAGGGAGTGCCTGGCCGGCACGCGCTGGGAAGTGATCTTCGTCGACGACAACTCCCCCGACGGCACCGCGGCGCGCGTGCGGGAGCTCGCAGCCACCGACCATCGCGTGCGCTGCGTGCAGCGCATCGGCCGGCGCGGCCTGTCCTCGGCCTGCATCGAGGGCATGCTCGCGAGTTCCGCCCCGTACCTCGCGGTGATGGACGCCGATCTGCAGCACGACGAGCGGCTGCTGCCGAGAATGCTCGACACGCTGAAAGCCAGCGACGCCGACATCGTGGTCGGCAGCCGGTACGCCCCCGGGGGAGACATCGGCGAGTGGGACGCCGCGCGTGCGCGCATGAGCCGCGTCGCCACGCGCCTCTCGCGCATTCTCGTTCCGGAGGATCTGACCGATCCCATGAGCGGGTTCTTCATGCTGCGCCGGCCGGTGTTCGAGAGCGCCGTGCACGATTTGTCCGCCATCGGCTTCAAGATCATGGCGGACCTGTTCGCATCCTCGCCGCGTCCGCTGCGCTTCGTCGAGCTGCCCTACAGCTTCCGTCTGCGTCGCGCCGGCGAGAGCAAGCTCGACTCGGTGACCGCGTGGGACTACGGCATGCTGCTGCTCGACAAGCTGGTCGGCCACCTGGTGCCGGTGCGCTTCATCGCGTTCTCCATCGTCGGCGGGTTGGGCGTGGCAGTGCACTTCGCCGTGCTGACGACGGTCTTTCGGCTGCTCGGACTGTCGTTCCTGCAGGGCCAGGCGACCGCCACGGTGACCACGATGGTGTTCAATTTCACGGTCAACAACGCCCTCACCTACCGCGACACGCGGCTGAAGGGCCGCAAGTGGCTGCGCGGCCTGGCGTCGTTCATGCTCGCCTGCAGCATCGGCGGACTCATGAACCTCGGCGTGGCGAAACTGCTGTTCGGCCAGGGCTTCCCTTGGTTCCTCGCCGCCATCGCCGGCATCGTGGTCGGCGCGGTGTGGAACTACGCGGTGACCATGCTGCTCACCTGGGGCCGCTCGAGCACGTGACCCCGCAGCGATAGCCGGCCGCGAAGCGATAGAAGTACGGCCGCACCGGCGTAACGCCTCGGCGCAGCTCGCCGCGCTCGACCGGCGCGAGCGTGGCGAAGTGCTGCGCCACACCCGGCGCCTCGAGGGCGGCCGGGTCCCAGGCGACCAGCAAGGCGTCGCGTCCCTCCTGCGCCTGGCGCGGGAACCACTGCTCGTACATCAGGCCCATGCCGCCGAGCAGGTGCGCGCTGCTGACGTTCAGCACCGACCGATCCGGCCCCGACCCGTAGAAGGCGAGTTCGCTCGCCGTCGCATAGCGATCCATGCCGACGATGAGCGGTTCGCGGCCGTGGGCGCGCGCGTACCCGCCCGCGAGCAGATGCACGTCGGCACCGAGTTGACGCCAGCCCACCGGCACCAGTTCCGGCTGCCGGCCGTAGGACAGGCCCGGCAGGCCGACCGCCAAGTGCCACAGGCCGAGACCGAACACCCCGGCCATGACCAGCATGGTCGGCCACCACGCGCCGCGCAGCCAGGGCCGCAGTTTGGCGCCGGCGTGCGCGGCGGCGACCGCGCCGAGGCCGAGCAGCGGCAGCGCGGGCACCGACGGTGCGCCCATCCAGTCGAGCTTGACCTCGTGGCGCAGGCTGAAGACGGTGAACACCGCGAGCGGCAGGGTCGTCGCCCAGAACAGCCAGGCGCGGCCGCGCTGCGCCGAGGCGGGCAGCGCCTCGGCGGCCCTGCGACCCGGTGGCCCGAGCATCGCGGCGATTGCGACGACCCCCGTGGGCGTGAGCAGCACCAGCAGGGCGGCGACGAGCCGCGGCAGCGTGAACTTGGGCGCCTCGGCGAGCCGATGCGCGGTCTGGAACGAGAACGAGGCCCAGCCGTGGCGCGCGTTCCAGACGATCACGGGCGCGAAGATCAGCAATGCGAGCAGCGCCGCCGCATACGGCTGCGGCCGCCGCCACCAGCGTCGCGCCTGCGGATCGACCAGCATGAACACCGCCGCCGCCGCCCCGAGCAGAGCGATGGTGTACTTCGACAGCAAGCCCAGGCCGAGCGCGATGCCCGCTCCGGTCCAGGCGCGTGCCTCGCCCGCGACCAGTGCGCGGTACAGGAAATAGGTCGCCGCGGCCCACGCCGCTGTCAGCGGTGCATCCGGCGTCATGACGAACCCGGCGGCGAAGTAGAACGGCATCGCCTGCGCCACCGCGAGCACGAACCACGCGCCGGTCGCACCGCAAAGTTCACGCGTCAGCCGATAGAGGTAGACGGCGGCGACGGCGGCACAGGCGGCCGCGGCGGCCCGGATGGCGAACTCGTTCTGGCCGAATGTGCCGGTGGCGAGTCGGATCAGCCACGCCACCATGGGCGGATGGTCCAGATAGCCGATGTCGAGGTGGCGCGAGTAGTTCCAGTAATAGGCCTCTTCCGGCATGAGCTCGATGCGCGCGCCGAGCAGCAGCCGAAGGCCGAAGGCATAGACGAGCGCACCCCAGGCGAGCCAGCGCCAGCGCGCCTGCGCGAGAGGCGGCGCGGCCCCGGTCGCCGCGGATACCGGCGCGGTCACGGCGGGCCGCCGACGGGAAAGCACAGCGTCACCCGCAAGCCGGGTCCGGCATCCGCGAGCGCGAGCCGTGCGCGGTGCCGAGCGGCGATCGCCGCCACCAGCGCCAGACCGAGACCATGTCCCGGCGCCGAGCGGCTGTTCGAGACCCGATAGAAACGCTTCAGCACCCGACCCCGCTCCTCGGCCGCGATTCCCGGCCCGTCGTCGCTCACGAACGCTTCGATTGTACCGTCGGCGCGCCCCGCGCCGACCACGATGCGCGTGCCCGCAGGCGTGTGCCGAATGGCGTTCTCGATCAGGTTGCCGAACAACTGCACCAGAAGCTCGCGGTCGCCGGCGATGCGCAACTCCGTCTGCAGTTCGAGGTCGAGCGACTGACCCGCATCCTCGGCGACCGGCCGGTACATGTCGACCACCTCGCCGAGCAGCGCGGTCAGCGACAGGTCGGTGAAGGCGCGCGCACGCGCGCCGGCCTCGATCTCCGAGATGCGCAGCACCGCCTGGAACATCTCCAGAATGCGCTCGCTGTCCGCGATCGCCGCGTCGACGGCCACGGCATAGTCAGCACTAGAGGCGGATTCCCGGCGCGCCGCCTCGAGCCGCCCTCGCAAGCGCGCGAGCGGCGTGCGCAAGTCGTGCGCGACGTCGCTCGAGACCTGCCGCAGATCCTCGACCAGCACATCGATGTGCTCGAGCATGGCGTCGATCGCGGCCACCAGCCGACGCCACTCGCGGCCGCCGCCATGCGCGCCGATGCGTTCGGTGAAGCGCCCGGCCGCGATGGACTCGCAGGTGCGCGCGATCGCATCCACACGGCGCATGAAGCGGCGCCCGAACCACAAGCCGCCGAGCACGGCGAGCACGACCGCCCCGCCGACCACCCAGGCGAAGGCGCCGAGAATGCGCCAGCGCACGCGCCCGATGGGACTCGCGTCGCGGGCGACGAACGCGCGCAGACCGGGCGCCACTTCGAGCCACTCGCCGAGAATCGGTCCAGCCGGTCCGCGCCGCTCGATCGGCCCCTCGCCCGTCGGCGGCGGGTCGAGGTTGCCGGCCAGCGCGCCGCGCACGTCGTCGACCAGGACCACGTAGACCTGCACCGGGCGCTGGCGCTGGCGGGCGGGCGAGCCGAGCAGCTGGCGCACCACTTCTATCGCCTCGGGTGCGCCCTCGTCCCGATAGCCGGACTCGATGGCGGCCAGATCCGCGCGGTCGGCCTCCAGGATCGCGCCGCGCTCGGTATCCGCGGCGATCCACAGCACGGCCGCCACCAGCGCGCCGGTCATGGCGACGAACAGCGCCACGAACAGCGTCGCCAGCCGCGCGCTCTCCGAGTCAGGAAAGCGGATGGCCAAGCAGCCTGTATCCCACGCCGCGCACGGTCTGGATGAGGTCGGTGTCGAAGCCTTCGTTCAACCGCTTGCGCAGCCGGCTGACGTGGCTCTCGACCACGCTGGTGCGCGGATCGAAGTGAATGTGCCAGACGTTTTCCAGCAGCATCTTGCGGGTGACGACCTCATCGGCGTGGCGCGCCAGGTATTCGAGCAGTCGGAACTCCTGCGGCATGAGTTCGATCGGCCGCCCCGCGCGCGTGGCCGTACGTGCCACCAGATCGAGTTCGAGGCTGCCGGCGCGCAGCACCACCACGGCGAATGCGGCGCGGCGCGCGAGCACGCGCACGCGCGCGAGCAACTCTTCGAAAGCGAAGGGCTTCACCAGGTAGTCGTCACCGCCCGCCTCCAGCCCCCGCACCCGGTCCTCGATGCCGTCCATCGTGGTCAGATAGATCACCGGCGTGGTGCGCCCCTCGGCGCGCAGGGCACGTACCAGGGACAGTCCGTCGAGTCCCGGCAGCATCCGGTCGAGCACGATCAATTCGTGGCCGCCGTCGCGCGCGCTGGCGAGGCCGGCAACGCCGTCGGCTCGGTGCGCCACCCGGTGCCCGTGCGCGCGGAACCGCTCGATCAGCGACCGGGCGAGCTCGACGTCGTCTTCGACCAGGAGAATGTTCACGCCACGACATTTAAGCCCAATTGGTGGCGAGAGCCTAACGCAGCCACGCCTTACAAAACCACAAGCTTCGCAGCGCGAACCGCGTGCTAGCCTTTCGGGCCGTCATGAACCTCCGTCACCCGACCGTGCTCGTGGCGCTGTGCGCGTGCGCAGGGGCCTGTGCGGTCACCCCGCCGCCCGCGCCGCAGGTCGACCTCCCGGCGCACTTCGCGCACGGCACGCCGGATGCGGTGACCCGCTGGCCGACGCAGGAGGTGCTGGCCGACTTCGGCAGCGCCGAACTCGACGCGCTGCTCGCGCGCGCCGAACGCGACAGCCCCGACCTCGAAAGCGCGGTGGCGCGCGTCGCGCAGGCCGAGGCGCGTTCGCGCCAAGCCCGCGCCGGCACCCTGCCGACGCTCGACGCCATCGCCAACGGCACCGGCTACGCCGGCGGCGCGCGCGGCGCGAATGCCCATGAAATCGACTGGGCCGCGCTGCTCTCGGCGAACTACGAGGTGGACTTTTGGGGCAAGAACCGCGCGGCGGCGGCCTCGGCGCGCGCGCTCGCCGAGGCGAGCCGTGCCGATCTCGCCACGGCGCGCATCAGCGTCGCCGGCGCGATCGCCGCGCTGTATTTCGATGCGGTGTCGCTGCGCGAACGGGCCGACCTCGCCGCGGCCGACCTCGCCGCGGCCGAGCGCCTGCTCGGGGTGGTCGAAGCCCGGTACGCGGCCGGCCGCGTCAGCGAGGTGGAACTCGCCGCGCAACGGGCGACGGTCGCATCCGCGCAAATCGCGCTCGCGGAGCTGCGCGGCGGCGAGCCCCCCCTCCTCGACACCCTCGCGGTCCTGGTGGGCGTCCCGCCGGAGGAGCTGCACATCGAGGCGCGTTCCCTCGCCGGGTTGCGCGAGCCCGCGCTCGTCCCGGGGCTGCCGACGGCGCTGATGGCCCGGCGACCCGACGTGATCGCCGCCGAGGACGCGCTTGCGGCCGCGCACGCCGACGTGCAGGTGGCGCGCGCCGCGCTGCTGCCGAACCTCGACCTGACCGTGAGCGGCGGTGCCCAGAATCCCGCGGTGGCCGCCGCGGTCATCACGCTCGCCGGTGCGGGCTACTCCTTCACGGCGGGGGCGACCCTCGTGCAGTCGATCTTCGACGGCGGTCGGCGCCGCGCGGTCATCGCCGAAACCGAGGCACGGCGCGAGGAGCTGCTGGGGCAGTACCGGCGCGCGGTGCTCGCGGCGCTGTCGGAGACCGAGGATGCCCTCGCCCGCATCGACACCCTGGACGCCGAGCGCGATGCCGAGGCGCGCGCGCTCGCCGAAACCACACGACAATTCGCGGCGGCGCAGGCGCGCTTCGACGCCGGTGCCGGCGCCTTTCGGGCGGTGCTCGACGCCGAGCGCGCCCAGGTAGCGGCGCGCGACCAGGCCGCACGCTACCGTCTCGAGCGGCTGCGCGCCTACCTGAACCTCGCGAAGGCGCTCGGCGGTGGCTGGCAGCCGACTGCGTCCGCCACTGCGTCAACGGCACCCCGATCCGGGAGCAAACCATGAATCCACTTCGCCTGGCGCCGCTCGGCGCCTTCCTCTGGGTGATCGCCGGCAGCGCGCCGGCCGCCGATCTGACCCTCGACGCCGACGCGCGCGCACACCTCGACCTGCGGGTCGAACCGGCGCCCGCCGCCACCGACGCCGCGGAGGTCGAGGGGTTCGGCGTGGTGCTTACCCACGACGCGATTGCACAAGCGGTGGCCGAACTCGACACGGCCACGGCCGCAGTGCGCCAGAGTCGCGCCGTGGTGGCGCGCACGCAGCAGCTCGCCGACGGGCCCGGCGCAGATTCCGCCGAGGCGGGCGAGCTCGCCGAACGCCAGGCAGCCGCGGACGCGGCCGCGCTGGCACTGGCGCGTCGCAAGCTGACGGCGCTGCTCGGCGACGCGGCACCGGCGGTGGACGGTGACGCGCATCCGCTGCTCGAGGCGCTCGCGCGCGGCGAACGCAAGCTCGCGCGCATCACCTTTCCCACGGGGCTCGCGGGCGGCGTGCCGCGTGAAGTGGCGCTCGCCGGCTTGGGCACCGCGCGCGACTCGGCACGCACCGCCGCAGCCCGCGTATGGGCGGCGCCGGCCGACCCGCAGGTTCCCGGCGACGCGATCTTCGCCGTGGTGGCCGGACGGGCGATCGCCGAGGGCGCGCACGTGCTCGCCTGGGCGTCGGCACCCGGTACGCACGCCACCGCCGGAGCGTGGATTCCAGCCGCCGCGGTGATCATGCACGACGGCCGCTACTGGTGCTTCGTCGAACGCAAACCCGGCACGTTCGAGCGCGTCGGCATCGATCTGTCCCGGCCACGACGCGACGGCTACTTCATCGCCGAAGGGCTGGCGGCGGGCGATCGAGTGGTGGTGCGCGGCGCGGGCCTCCTCCTCGCCCGCGAAGTCGATCCGGGCAGCGCGGCGGCGGACTGACGTGTTCAAGCTCGTCTCGCTGTGCGTGCGCCACCCCGCCGCGGTCGCCGTGCTCACGGCGCTGGCCCTCGTGCTCGGCGCGCTCGGCGCGCGGCGCGCCCCGCTCGACGTGTTTCCCGAATTCGTGCCCTCGCAGGTGGACATCCAGACCGAGGCGCCGGGCTTCGCGCCGGAGCAGGTCGAGCAGCTCGTCACGCGGCGCGTGGAGAGCGCGGTCAACGGCGCGGCCGGTCTCGCGACCTTGCGCTCGGAATCCATCCCCGGCCTGTCGGTGGTGACCGTCACCTTTGCCGACGGCGTCGACGTTTACGTCGCCCGCCAGGGACTTGCGGAGCGTCTCGCCGAGCTCGGCAACGCGCTGCCGGCCGGCGTGGGCACGCCGAAGCTGTCGCCGCTGGTGTCGAGCACCATGGATCTGCTCAAGATCGGACTCACCTCGCAGACCGCGGACGCGTACGCGCTGCGCGACGCGGCCGACTGGCTCATCAAGCCGCGCCTGCTCGCCGTGCCCGGCGTCGCGCACGTCATCGACTTCGGCGGCGCGGTGCGCCAGATCCAGATCACGCCCGATCCGCGCCGGCTGGCGAGCTTCGGCCTGACGCTGACCGACGTGGCCGACGGCGCGCGCGCGGCGCTCGCACTGCGCGGTGCGGGCTTCATCGATTTGCCGGCACAACGGGTGCTCCTCCAGGTGCCGACGCCGACGCCGGACGTGGTCGCACTCGGGCAGGCGCCGGTGGCGGTTCGGCACGGCGTACCCGTGCGCCTCGCGGACGTCGCCGAGGTGCGGATGGCGCCCGCCCTGCGCGCCGGCGACGCGCTCATCATGGGCAAGCCCGGCGTGCTGATGTCCCTCGCCAGCCAGTACGGCGCCAACACGCTCGCGACCACCCACGCCGTCGAGGCCGTGCTCGCCGAACTGACGCCGGCGCTGAAGGCACAGGGCATCACGGTGTACCCGGCGCTGCACAGGCCCGCCAACTTCATCGAGCGCGCCCTCGGCGATCTCGCGCACTCGCTGTCGATCGCCGCGGTGCTGATCCTGGCGGTGCTGTACGTTTTCCTGCGCGATGCGCGCGCGGCGTTGATCGCGTTCCTAGCCATACCGCTGTCGCTGTTTGCCGCGGTCGCGGTGCTCGAGGCACGCGGGCTGACGCTCAACACCATGACGCTCGGCGGATTCGCGGTCGCGCTCGGCGTGCTGGTGGACGACGCCATCATCGGCATAGAGAACATTCTGCGGCGGCTCACCGAGAACGCCAAGGCGGACGCGCCGCGGACGCGCGCCGAGGTGATCCGCGACGCCTGTCTCGAGGTGCGCGGGCCGGTGATCTACGCCACCCTGGTGGCCATCGCCGTGTTCGTGCCGGAGTTGCTGACCTCGAGCGTGCAGGGGCGATTCGTCGGTCCGCTCGCACTCTCTTTCATCCTCGCCGTGCTGGCGTCGCTGTTCGTGGCGATGACCTCGACCCCGGCGCTGTGCGCACTGCTCCTGCACAGGCACGCGGCGCACGAGTCGCGGTGGCTCGCCGCGCTCAAGTCCGCGCAGCGGCACCTGGTGTCGGCGGTGGCGCGTCGGCTGGGTGCGGTGCTCGTCACGCTCACCGCGGGCGCGCTCGCCGCGGCCGCGGCGCTTCCCTACCTCGGCGGCACCTTCATGCCGGACTTCCGCGAGGGGCACTTCGTGCTGCAGGTGTCGAGTTCGGTGACGGGGACCTCGCTCGAGGAGATGCTGGATCTCGGCCGGCGCATCAGCGCCGACGTGCTGGCGCTGCCATACGTCGCCACGGTGGAACAACAGGTGGGCCGCGCGGAGATGGGCGAGGACACCTGGGGCACCCACCGCAGCGAATTGCACGTCGAACTGAAGGCCGACGCCCAGGTCGACGAAGCCGTCGCGCAGCGCGCGCTGCGCGACATACTCGGCCGCTACCCGGGCATCCAGAGCGAGGTGGTCACCTTCCTCGGCGACCGGATCAGCGAGAGCCTGACCGGCGACACGGCGCAGGTGGCGGTCAAGGTATTCGGCGAGGATCTCGACACGCTGGACCGACTCGGCGGCGACATCGTCAGGACGCTGGGCGCCGAGCACGGTGTGGTGGACCTGCAGTTCAAGCGCGAGGGCGGCACCCCGGCGATCGCCATCGAACCGGTGCCGCGCGCACTGACGGCGGCGGGCCTGAAGCTCGCCGACGTGCTCGACGGCATCGAGACCGCCTACGCCGGCGCGCCGGTCGGGCAGGGATTCACCGGCAACCGCATCGTCGATGCGGTGGTGATACTGCCGCAGAGCGAACGCAATCGGCCAGAACTGCTGGACCGCCTGATGATCGGCGGTGCCTACGGCCCGGTGCCACTCGGCCGCGTGGCGCGCATCGCGGCCGCCGCCGGGCGATACGACGTCCGCCACGACGGTGGCCAGCGCCTGGTCACGGTGACGTTCAACGTCAACGGCCGCAATCTGCAGGATGCGGTGAGCGAGGCGCAGCGCCGCCTCGCCAGCGACGTACGTCTTCCGGCGGGCTATTTCGTGGAGTTCACGGGCGCCGCCCAGGCGGAGCTCGACACGCGCCGCGAGCTCATGATTTATTCGAGCCTGGCGCTGGCGGTGGTGCTGCTGTTGCTGTTCATGGCCTTTCACTGGCGCCGCAACGGCTGGCTGGTGCTGGTGAACCTTCCCTTCAGCCTCATCGGCGGAGTGCTCGCAATCGCCGCCGCCCGGATCGGCCTGTCGTTAGGCAGCGTGGTGGGGCTGGTGACGGTGTTCGGCGTCAGCGCTCGCAACGCCATTTTGCAGCTCGCGCACTACGAACACCTGGTCGAGGTCGAGGGCTCGGCCTGGGACATGGAGACCGTGCTTCGCGGCGCGAACGAGCGCCTGGTGCCAATCCTCATGACCGCCGCCGTGACCGCGCTCGGACTCGCGCCGCTCGCCGTCCACATCGATCGTCCGGGCGAGGAGATCGAAGGGCCGATGGCGGTGGCGGTGCTCGGCGGCCTCGTGTCCTCGACGCTGCTCAATCTCGTCGTGCTGCCGGCGCTGGCGCAGCGGTTCTGCCGTCGCAAGCAGCCGGCTTGAGGAGACCTGGCCGGGACGTTGCCCGCGGCGCGCGTTGCGGCAGCGTTGCGCAAGCCCTAGGCTTATCCTCGTGAGTATCCGTCTCGCGCAAACGGCCGAGCGCCCACGCGGCGTCGCAGCCGCCCTGAGGGCGCGCACCGGGGAACCCCTGAAAGCGCCGCGCTGCGTTCACCGCAATGGCGACGCTTGTGACATATCACGAATCGGATCGCGGACCAGGACACGGCCCAACCGCCGGACGCTCGGGATAATCGCCGCCGACACCCGGCAGCACGGAGGCGTTCGTCAGGGGGTCGATTCGCGAAAAGTCGCGCGCACGGAGGCGCGCGCACGCCTCTCGCGACACAAGCCGCCCGCCACCCTCGCAGGCCGAACGCCGCCGGTGCCTGCGTGAGCGGCTACCGGCGACGGCTCGGCCTCACGGCGCTCGCGGTGCTGGCCGTGCTGATCACTGCGGCCTGCGGGGCGTGGCTCACCCTGCGGGCGAGTCTGCCCACCTTGTCGGGCGCGGTGGTCCTGCCCGGTCTAGGCGCGGCGATGCGCCTGGAGCGGGACGCCGACGGCGTACCGACGCTGCGCGCACGTTCGCGCGCCGACCTCGCACGCGGGCTCGGCTTCCTGCACGGCCAGGAGCGCTTTTTCGAGATGGATCTGATGCGCCGCGCCGCCGCCGGCGAGCTGGCGGCGCTGCTCGGTCCGGCGCTCGCCGACGTGGACGCCACCCTGCGCGTGCACCGCTTCCGCAGCGTCGCGCGGCGCGCCCTGGCGGCGCTGGCGCCGCAAGACCGGGCGTTGATCGACGCCTACGTCGCGGGCGTCAACGCAGGTCTCGATGCGCTGCGCTCGCGACCGTTCGAGTACTGGCTGTTGCGCACGCCGCCACGACCCTGGACTGCCGAGGACACGCTGTTGTGCGTACATGCGATGTTCCTGCAGCTCGAGGATCCGCTCGGTCACGCGGAGTTGCAGCGCGGCCTGCTCGCCGCGACCTTGCCACCGGCGCTGTGGCGCTTCGTGGCCGCGCCGGCGGCCGAGTGGGACGCGACCATCGACGGCAGCATCGCGACGCCACCGCCGCTGCCCACGCCGGCGGAGGTGGATCTGCGGCGCCGCCCTGAGCTGCCGGCGCTGCCGCCTGCGCAGGTGGTGGAACGCCTGGCGGAGATCGGCAGCAACAACTGGGCGGTGGCGGGCGCGCGCACCACGAACGGCGCGGCGGTGGTCGCCAACGACATGCACCTCGGCTACCGCGTCCCCATCATCTGGTATCGCGCCCGGTTGGTGATGGAGGGAGCACAGGCGCTCGACGCCACCGGCGTGACGCTGCCCGGCGCACCGCTGATCGTGGCCGGCAGCAACGGCTCGATCGCCTGGGGATTCACCGACAGTTACGGGCAGTTCGATCAGGTCATACGCCTGGTGCCCGTGGACGGCGACGACGACGCGTATCTGACGATGCACGGGACGCGCAAACTCGAGCACGTCGAGGAGATCATCGAGATCAAGGGCGCGCCGCCCCGCCATCTCGACGTGGCGCTCACCGAGTGGGGACCGGTGGTGGGCCGCGACTGGGAGGGTCGGCGCTACGCACTCGCCTGGACCGCGCACGATCCGGGTGCGGCCAACGTCGCGCTCGCGGCGCTCGAGCGGACGCACTCCGCCGCCGAGGCGCTCGCGCTCGCGCCGACGTTCGGCATGCCGCCACAGAATCTCGTGGTCGCCGATCGCGACGGGCACATCGGCTGGACCATCGCAGGACGACTGCCGGCGCGGGCCACCGGCGCCGACGACCTGCCGCGGCTGTCGACGGACGTGGCGCCGGGCTTCTCGGGCTGGCTCGATCCGCAGGCGCAACCACGGCTGCTCGATCCACCGCAGGGCCTGCTCTGGTCGGCGAACGCACGTGTGGTCGGCGGCGAGTTCGCGGCACTGATCGGCGATGACGGCATGGACCGGGGCGCTCGTGCCGCACAGATTCACACGGACCTCGCCGCCGTCAGCCATCCGTTCGCACCAGCCGACAGCCTGGGTATCCAGCTCGACGACCGGGCGCTGTTCCTCGAGCGCTGGCGCGCGCTCGCCGTGCAGGTGGTCGAACGGGCGCGTGCCGCCGACCCGCGGGCGCACGCCGAGGCCGCCGCCGTGCTCGGCGGCTGGACGGGTCACGCGCTGCCGGAGGACGCCGCGTTCCGGTTCGTGCACGCGTTCCGCGCGGCGGTCGAGGCGCGGGTGTTCTACATGCTGGTCGCACCGGCACGCGCCGCCGATCCGCAATTCTCGTTCGAGATCCCGAACGCATTCGAAGGGCCGCTCTGGCGCACCGTGTCGAGCCGTCCGCAAAACCTGCTGGCACCGGCGTACGCCGACTGGGATGCGCTGCTCGGCGCCGCCCTCGGCGACGCCGAACGCCTGCCTCCGGTCTGCCGTACGCTCGCGACCTGCACCTGGGGACGGGTGAACGCCGTACACGCGGCACATCCTCTGTCGCGCGCCCTTCCCTTCCTCGCCCCGTGGCTCGACATGCCCACGGTGCGCGTCCCCGGGGCGCACAAGGACATGCCGCGCATCCAAGGGCCCGACTACGGCGCCTCGGAACGCTTCAGCGTGGCGCCGGGCCACGAGAGCGAAGGGTATTTCCACATGCCGGGCGGCCAGAGCGGCCACCCGCTGTCACCGTTCTATCGGGCGGGATTCGATGCCTGGGCCGAGGGGCGTGCGACGCCGTTCCTGCCCGGCGCGACGCGCTACACCCTCACGCTCGCGCCGTGAGCGCCGTCAGCGAGGCTTGGCCGGCACGGCCGTGCCGGTCCCGGTGCCGGCCAGCCCCACGCAACCGCGCCTCTCGACGCAGATCTGGTTGACCGGACAGGCGAGCGGCTGACCCTTCACGCAACCGCGCGCATCGGCGCCCGCCGTTCCCGGGGCGCAGCGCTCGACACCGTCGCAGGCCAGGTGATCGTCGCAGTCGGCGTCGGTGCGACAGGCGAGGTCGTGCGCGTCGCGCTCGGCGGTGGCGAGTTCGCCCTGGCGTTCGATGACCCCGGAGAGCGTGGCATCGAGCAGACGGCGCGGCCCTTGCGTGCGCTGCCCGTCGCCCACGGCCTGCGGCAGATCGACCTCCGCGGACGCCACTTCCCACGGCCGGGCGAGCGGCGTTGCCGCCCGATAGAAGATCGCGTAGCGCGTCACCGAGCGCGGATCGAGGGGCGGATCGAGCGTGACGTCGACCACGCGGATGGAATCGTGCGGCCAGCCCTCGCCGTGCGCGAGCGGCAGCCGGCGCACGGTGCCGCCGAGTTCATAGATGCGCAACTCCAGGCGGCTGCCGGCGGCGAAGTCGGCGGCGCCGGTCACGATGCGAACCTGGGCGTGCTCGACCGTCTCGGCGCGCGCGCCGACCCACGCCGGCGTCGCCGCCATGAATCCGAGCGCGATCACGATTGCCGCATGGGTTCGCACGCCGAAGCTCCTCGCCGTCCCGTGGACGGGTGCACTCGCGCGATAATAGCCCATCCCCGCCTGGCGGATCGGCGCCGCCCACGCCGTGGGCACGGGCATAATGGCGCCTGGCGAACCAACCGACATCGAGGACTCGACATGCAGCGGATTCGTGCCATGACGACGGCGGCTCTCGCCGCAGGCGTCGCCCTCGCCACCGCGGGGGCGACGGCGTGGGCGGCGAACGACGGCGGGGAGGCGGCGTTCCGCGCTCTCTACAAGGAGCTGATCGAGATCAATACCACGCGCTCGAGCGGCAGCTGCACGCGCGCCGCCGAGGCGATGCGCGCGCACCTCACCGCCGCCGGCATCCCGGCGGGCGACACGCAGATCCTGGCGCCGCCCGATCGGCCGCGGGATGGCGCACTGATCGCCGTGCTGCGCGGCCGGCACCCCGACCGCAAGCCGATACTGTTGCTCGCGCACATCGACGTGGTCGAGGCCAAGCGCGAGGACTGGAAGCGCGATCCGTTCACGCTCACCGAGGAGAACGGCTGGTTCTATGCGCGCGGCGCCTCCGACGACAAGGCCATGGCGGCCGCATTCACCGACGCACTGGTCCGCTACCGGCGCGAGGGCTTCGTGCCGCAGCGGGACATCAAGCTCGCGCTCACCTGCGGCGAGGAGACCCCGGAAACGTTCAACTCGGTGGCGTGGCTGCTGCGCACGCACCCGCAGGCGCTCGACGCCGCCTTCGCGCTCAACGAGGGCGCGGGCGGCGAACTCGACGCATCGGGCAAACCCGTCGCACTGCAGATCCAGGCCGGCGAGAAGGTCTATCAGGACTTCGCGCTCGACGCCACGGACGTCGGCGGGCACAGTTCGCGGCCCACCAAGAACAACCCGATCGTGCGCATGAGCGACGCGCTGGCGCGCCTCGGCCACCACGACTTCGCGGTCGCGCTCAACGAGGCCACGCGCGGCTACTTCACCGCCGAGCAGGCGCTGGTGCCGGCGGCGCAGGCCGCGGACATGCGCGCGGTGCTCGCGAACCCGCAGGACGAAGCCGCGGTCGAGCGCCTGTGGGCGGTGAATCCCGGCTGGAACGGCATGCTGCGCACCACCTGCGTGGCGACCGAGATCGCCGGCGGACACGCCGCGAACGCCCTGCCGCAGCACGTGCGCGCCAACGTCAACTGCCGCATCCTGCCCGGCGTGCCGGTGGTGAACGTGCAGCGTGAAATCGAAGCCACCCTCGCCGACCCGAACATCAGCGTGGCGCCGACGGGCGATCCGGGGCTGCAATCCTCGCCGCCGCCGCTCACGCGGCAGATCCTCGATCCGGTGCGGCAAGTCGCCGCCTCGATCTGGCCGGGGGTGGCGATCGTCCCGACCATGTCGACCGGTGCCACCGACGGCCGGTTCCTGAACGTCGCCGGCATCCCGACCTACGGGCTGTCGGGCATGTTCCACGACGCGAGCGGCAGCCACGCGCACGGCCTCGACGAGCGCATCCGCGTGCGCTCGCTGCTCGACGGGCGCCGCTTCCTCTACGAGGTGGTGAAGCGCTATGCCGACGCGGGGACTTGATCGGCGCACGGCGCTCCTCGGCGCATGGTCGCTGCTCGCCGGCTTCGCGGGAGTCGCCGTCACGGCGGCGGCCGACGCGGGAGTCGGCGCCGCGCCCGGCGGGACCTCCGCCGCCGACCGGGCGCCGCTCACGGTGTTCGCCGCGGCTTCGCTCACCGATGCGCTGGGGGAGGTCACGCGCGCCTTCACGGCGGCCACCGGCACGCCCGTGCGCACCTCGTTCGCGGCGAGCTCGGCGCTCGCCCGCCAGATCGAGGCCGGCGCGCCGGCGGACCTGTACTTCTCCGCCGACCGTGAATGGATGGATCATCTCGAATCCCGGGGCGCGTTGCGGGCCGGAACCCGCCGCGACGCGCTCGGCAATCGCCTGGTGCTGATCGCGCCCGCCGACAGCGCCATCGGCGCGCTCGCCATCACGCCGCACTTCGCGCTCGCCGCGGCACTCGGGCGCGGGCGGCTTGCCACCGGCGACCCCGACGCGGTACCGGTGGGCCGGTACGCGCGGCAGGCGCTCGAGCGCCTGGGCGTGTGGAACGAGGTCGCGGATCGACTGGTGCGGGCCGAGGACGTGCGCTCCGCGCTCGCATTCGTCGATCGGGGCGAGGCACCGCTCGGGATCGTCTACGCCACCGACGCGGGCATCGATCGGCGCGTGCGCATCGTCGGCGAGTTCCCGGCCGATAGTCATGCGCCCATCGTGTACCCGGTCGCGCTCACCGCGCGCTCCCGACCGCAGGCGGCGGCGCTGCTCGCCTTCATCGTATCGCCGGCGGCCGACGCCATCTTCACGCGCTACGGGTTCTCGCCGCTGCACTGAGAGGCCGCGCCGCGCACGAAGAGCGTGCAGCGCGCACCGTGGGGCGCCCCGTCTTCGTGCCGCGCCGCGCGCGGCGCCACCGCTGGGCGGGGACCGCCGGCGCGCGACCGGCGCGGACAACTCCTTGATCCTGCGCCGCGCATCGGCGATCCGCGCCGCCGATCCGAACGCGGCCGCCGCCGCTGGCACGGCGATTGCTGAGCGTTGACGATAACGCCATCAGGAGTCGCCCATGCCACACGTCGTCGCTTCACTGCGCAGCGGAAACTGGAAATCCCTGCTGGCCTGCTTTCTGTACTTCGACACGGGATTCACCACCTGGGTGATGCTCGGGCCGCTGGCGCCGTTCATCGGCAAGCAACTGGCGCTCGCGCCGACCAAGGCCGCGTTCCTGGTGGCGGTGCCGGTGCTCGCGGCGTCCATCATTCGCGTGACCTTCGGCAATCTCTTTCAGGCGGTCGACGGCCGTCGTCTGGCGCTGCTCGGCATCGCGCTCTCGGCGCTGCCCTCGCTGTGGTTCGCGCTCGGACTCGCGCCCGGCTACGCGACGCTGCTGGTGCTCGGCGCCTTCCTCGGCGTCGGCGGCGCGAGCTTCGCGATCGCCCTGCCGATGGCGGGGAGCAGCTACCCGCCACGCGTACAGGGGCTGGTGCTCGGTCTCGCCGCGGCGGGCAACATCGGCGCGGTCCTGGATGGCTTCCTGTTTCCGACCCTGGCGCAGCACCTGGGCTGGCAGCGCGCGACGCTCGCGGCGTTGCCTCTGCTCGCGCTCACCGCGGCCGCGGTGCTCGCCTGGGCCGAGGACCGCAGCGCCAAGACGGGCAGCGCCGGGCGCGCACTGGGCGCGTTCGTGTTCTCGATGGCCGCCGTGGTCGGGCTGGTGCTCGCGGTCGACGCGGGTCTCCTCGGCAGCGGCAAGGCGGGCCTGCTGATGCTGCCGCTGCTCGGCGCCGCGGCGGCGCTGGCGGTGCTGCCGCAGCGCTACCTTACGGTGCTCGGCGAGCGCGACACCTGGGCGATGATGCTGGTGTACTCGATCACCTTCGGCGGCTTCGTCGGCATGTCCTCGTACGTGAGCCTGCTGCTCACCACGCAATACGCGATCGACAAGGTGCACGCGGGCCTGCTGATGGCGGCGCTGTCGTTCACCGGGGCGATGGTGCGGCCCATCGGCGGGCTGATCGCGGATCGCCTCTCGGGCGTGCGGGTGCTGCTGGTGCTGCTCGCCGGCATCGCCGCCGCCAACTTCGCCTTCGCCGCCCTCATGCCGCCGCTCGCCGGCGGCCTCGCACTGCTCGCGTGGCTGTACCTGTGTTTCGGTCTCGGCAACGGCGCCACCTTCCAGCTCGTGCCGCACCGCTGGCGCGGCAGGACGGGCTTGATGACGGGCATCATCGGCGCCGCCGGCGGCATCGGCGGATTCTATCTGCCGGTGGTGATGGGAATCGCGCGCGAGAGCACGGGCAGCTATCAGTGGGGGTTCGCCACCTTCGGCATCATCGCGAGCCTCGCCTGCCTGTCGGTCGCGGCGCTGCAACGGCAGTGGCTCGCCTGGGCGCTGCCCGGCGATGCGCCGATTTCCGGCGACGCGGTGATCGACCTTAATTCCGCTCTGGTCGCGGCCGAGTGACCCGGTTCACCCGGGGCACGCGTTGGCGCGCTGCCCTCGCCCTCTCGTACACGGTGGGCGCCATCGGTTAAAGTCCGGCCCGGGATGTGCGGGTGCGCTACGGTCTCACGTACGCGCCGCGTTCCCGGGAGCACATGGGCGTGAACGCGCCGCGATACAAGGCCTTCATCAGCTACAGTCACCGCGACTCCTCCTGGGCAGGCTGGCTGCACAAGGCGCTCGAGTCCTATCGACCGCCGCGGCAACTAGTCGGCACGGAGACGCGCAACGGTGTCGTGCCGAAGCGCCTCGCGCCGGTGTTCCGCGATCGCGACGAACTCGCGAGCGCCACCGACCTCGGCGCCGTGCTCACCCAGGCGTTGTCCGACTCCGCGACCCAGATCGTCATCTGCTCGCCGGCGTCCGCGAAGTCGCGTTGGGTCAACGAGGAGATCCTCGCCTTCAAGCGCCTCGGGCGGGAGGACCGCATCTACTGTCTGGTGGTCGGCGGCGAACCGTTCGCGTCGAACGATCCCGCAAGGCTCGACGAGGAATGCTTTCCGCCGGCGTTGCGCTACAAGCTCGCCGCCGACGGCAGCTTGAGCGACGTGCCTGCCGAACCGGTGGCGGCCGACGCCCGTCCCGGCAAGGACGGCAAGGCCAACGCCAAGCTCAAGCTCATCGCCGGCGTGCTTGGGTTGGGCTTCGACTCGTTGCGGCGGCGCGAACAGCAGCGGCGCACGCGCCAACTGGTGGCGCTCACGAGCGGCGCAGTCGCCGGTATGATCGTCACCTCGGGCCTCGCCGGGTATGCCTACATTCAGAGGCGCAAGGCCGAGCACGAGACCGCGCGCGCCGAAGCCGAAGCGGATGCCGCGCGCCGCACCACCAACTTCCTGGTCAATCTCTTCCACATCCTCGATCCGAGCGAGGCACGCGGCAATCAGGTCACGGCGCGCGAGATGCTGGACAGCGGCGCGGCGCGCATCGACCGCGAGCTCGCGGCGCAGCCCGCGATCCGCGCCCGCCTGATGGACACCATCGGCACCGTCTACACGGGACTCGGGCTGTACAAGAAGGCACGCCCCCTGCTCGACGGTTCGGTGAAGTTGTGGCAGAGCCTACCAGACGCGGATGCTTACTCGCGCTCGGTGGCGTTAGAACACGACGGGGACCTATTGACGTTGGAGGCGAACTTCCCTGCGGCGGAGCGCGCCTATCGCGAGGCCATCGGCCTACAGACGGCGCATCCCAAGGATCGCAAGTACCAGGTGGAACTCGCGCGTTCCCTGCACGGACTCGCGCAGGTGCTGCGACAGGAGGGCAACTACACCGAAGCCGATCGGAACCTGCGGCTCGCGCTCGACCTCGAACGCGCGGTGCCCGACGAGCTCAGCGGCGACGTGCCGGTGACCCTCAAGGACCTCGCCAACGTCATGGTGGACGCCGGCAACCTCAACGGCGCCATTCCGGTGATGCGCACAGCGCTCGCCATGGAGCGCGAACTGCGCGGCGACACCCCGCATCCGGATCTCGCCGACACGATCAGCGATCTCGGTCTCATCCTGGAGCAGCACGGGGACTACGACGAGGCGGAAGGGCTCGACCGCCAGGCGCTCGACATGATGCGCCGCCTGCTGGGCGATCGGCACGCCGAGATCGCCACGGCGATGAACAATCTGGCGCTGGTGCTGCAGGACAAGGGCAAACTTGGCGAGGCCGAACAGGAATTCCAGCAGGCGCTCAGTCTGCAGCGCGAGGTGCTCGGCGAGGTACACCCGGACACCGCCAACATGCTCAACAACCTGGCGTTCGTGCAATACGACCGCGGCCACACCGCCGAGGCGCTGAACACCGAGCGCGAGGCGCTCGGGATCTACCAAAAGTTGTTCCCGAAGGACCACCCCGACGTCGCGCGCCTCATGAACCGCATCGGCTTCTGGCTCACCGAGTCGGGCGACTACGTGGAGGCCGACCAGGTGCTGCGCGCGGCGCTCGCGATGCGCGAGCGGCTTTTCGGAGCGAACAATCCGGAAACGGCCACCAGCCTGATCCACCTCGCCATCCTGCAGGTGGCCACCAGTGACTGCTCGGCCGCGCTCGCCTCCTCGCGGCGGGCCATCGACATCCTCACACCGGCGCTGTCGGCGACGCACTGGAAGGTAGCGGTGGCGATGAGCGCGGAAGGCGCCGCGCAGGGCTGCAGGGGCGACCGCGGCGGCGCACAGACGACGTTGGCCAAGAGCATCGAAATCCTGGACAAGGACGGCGGCGCGCCACCGGAGTATCGGGCGCTCGCCCACAGCTATCTCAAAAACCTCGGCTTGCACCAACGCCCGAGCGCGGCGCACGCACTCAAGGCAATGGCCGCCGCTTCGCACTGAAGGCGAGCGCACTGCCGTCGCACCCGACGAGAACGCTCCGCGGCGCCTTCGCGGAGGCGTTGCTCTCCATTTGTCATATCGCCAGTTTTTGCAGTGCGATTGTTGCCGTAATCAAAATCGTGCTAGCCTCGGTCGCAAATCAGCGACAGGGTTGTCAAGAGGCCTCCGTCCCAGAACGGATGCGCGAAACAGGAACGGTTTCACAAATTTGCTTATCTTCGGGGGATGGCTACGATGCGCAAGCAGCTCCAGGTACACGGCTGGTGGGTTCGACTGATCACGGGGCTCGCCGCACTGGCGGCGGCCGGCGGCGCGCACGCGGAGTTCCTGCGCGTCACCGCCGCCAATGCCGATAACAACTCCATCTACGACGTCACCTTCTCGCCGGGCAACACCACGGCGCTGAACAGTGACGGCGCCTCGCACGGGAGCTTCAGGGCGCTGGTGCAGATCCCGAACATCACCACCGGTACGGTGGATGTGCTCGCGGCGGACACCCAGAACGGACAAATCGTTCGCTACACCCCGGCGGTCGGTGCGACGGTAGCGAGCGTGCGCACGGTGTGGAGTTACGCGACGGCCGGCGTCGGGCCGGCGCACCCGGACGGCCTGTCCATCGACGCCGCCGGCAATCTCTACATGGTGTCGTCGAAGCTCAATGACGACTCCACTTCGCAGGTCTGGGTGCTGCCCGCACAGTCCACGTCGGCGACCGGCTATGCCGCGACGCCGCTGCTGATCGACGCGACCTTCTCCACGGCGAACGGCGTCAAGCTGCTGCGCGAGACCGCGGTCGCCACCAGCACGACCGCTGCGTGGAGCCCTGGCGACCTGCTCGTGCTGGTGGGCAATGCCAGCAACTCCGGTTCGAAGAACAATACCAACGACGCCGACGTGCTCGTGTATCGCGCGGGCAGCATCGCGCAGGTGCTCACCGGCGGCGGGCCGCGCACGGCGCCCGACGCGATCCTCATCTCGCCCACCCAGTTCCCCGGCGGCGAGTATCCCTTAGGCATGGATTTCTGGCCGGCCGATGCGACGGTTACGCATGCAACGCTCCTGATCGCGACCACGGCGGGACGCATCCTGCGCTACGACTTCAGTGCGAGCGGCACCGGCTACACCCCGTCGCTGGTCCAGGTGTTCGCGAGCGGCCTGGGCTCGGGTCTGCAGAAACTCAAGACGGGCCTGCAACTGGTCACGCCCTACG
Organism: Gammaproteobacteria bacterium; assembly: GCA_027459765.1. Taxonomy (GTDB): domain Bacteria; phylum Pseudomonadota; class Gammaproteobacteria; order Steroidobacterales; family Steroidobacteraceae; genus Bog-1198. The sequence continues at coordinate 36,488 of DAIDHD010000057.1, forward strand.
CCTACGTGTCACAAACGTTGTCGAAGAACAGCGGGCAGATCCTGGAGATCGGCGCACCCACGAGCAGCGCGGGCAACAATCTCGTGGCCACCGTGAGTCAGGGGGTGGGCGCGGTCGACGGACTGGCGGTGACCCGCAACGACGCGGTTGCCGTGTCGGCCTGCCTGACGGCGACCGGCTGCGACCTGAGCGGCGGCGTGATCCCGCACCAGATCAACGCGAGCGCGACCTCGACGCCCGGCGGTAACGCCATCGAGGCCACCTGTGTCGTGGTCTCCGATCCGCGCGTGCACGGCGGGGTGTGCGACGGCACGACGCTCAACGTGTCGACGCTTTGCCCCGGTTTCGGCAACGAAGTGATTCCCGGCACGATGTGTGGCGCCTCCGGCCCCACCGGCGCCGGCTTCGCCCTGGTGCGCACGAATGCGCCCGGCGTCGACGGCATTCCCGGACTCTTGGTGTACAGCCAGGAAAATCCGGACCAGATCCTGCCGCCCGCGCCGGGACTGACCAATCCGGGCTGTCCCAATGCCGTCGTCGCCTGGGCGCCGCGCTCCGATGCGGTGCCCAGCGAAGGCAGCATCGTCGAAGTGGACCCTGTGACGGGCTTGACCGAACTCACCGAGCTGACCGGCTACTGTGACTCCGCGGGTGAAGGCTCTCGCGGCATGTCGGTATTCGGTGTGGGCTTTACGCTCAACACGGCCGCCATCGCGGGCGGCATGCCGGGCTACGCGCAGACCAAGTACAACTCGCTCTACGCCACGGTGGACGGCGCCAACATCGTGCCGGCGGTGAAGCAGCCTCTGGAGAGCGCGCTCGGCATCGTCAACGCCTACCTCTCGCAGGGCGACTACGCCTGCGCGGCCGCCCAGACGGTGGCAACCGACGCGTTGGTCGGCGGCGACGGCAGCCCGGCCACGGATTATCCCGGGGACACAAACAACCCGAACCCCTGGGGCGAGATCCGCGGTCGCCTGGCCAATCTCTACTTCACCCTCAACACCCGCATCCTGGGCAACAAGGTGAATGCCGAGTGGCCGCTGGTGGCGCCGGACGCGCCGCCGGTGTGTCCGGCGGCAACGGCAAGCCTGAGCGCGGCGCCTGCGAATATCGCCACGGGCAGCACGGCGACACTCACCTGGAGTTCGCAGCACGCGTATGCGTGCACGGCCTCGGGTGGCTGGAGTGGCGGCCAGCCGGTGAGCGGGACGTTCACGACCGGCGCGCTGTCGTCGACGACGACCTACACGCTGACGTGCTCGGGGCTCGGCGGTTCGTCGAGCACCTCGAGCGCCACCGTCACCGTGGTGCCGCCACCGCAGATCAACTCCTTCGCGGCGAATCCGACGTCGATCGCCGCCGGCGGCTCGACTACGTTCAACTGGTCCGCGACCGGGGCGTCCTGCGCCATCTCGGGCGGCGGCTTCAACTTCGCCAATCTGGGTACAAGCAGCAACCTGACGGTGTCCGGGATCAACGCGACCACCACGTTCGCGCTGGCGTGCGCGAACTCGGTCCAGCAGACGGTCTCGGCCACCGCCACGGTCACGGTGGTGCCGGCGCCGACCATCGGCTCGTTCACCGCCAATCCGACCACGATCGCCGCCGGCGGCTCGACCACGCTCAGTTGGTCGGCGACCGGCGCGTCCTGCGCCGTGTCCGGTGGCAATCAGACCTACTCCAACCAGCCGGTCAGCGGTTCGCTGGTGATCCCGTCGGTCAATGCGACCACCACGTTCGCGCTGGCGTGCGCGAACTCGGTCAAGCAGACGGTGTCAGCCACCGCCACGGTCACGGTGGTGCCGGCGCCGACCATCAGCTCGTTCACCGCCACGCCCTCGAAGGTCGAGGAAGGCCAATCGAGCACGCTGGCGTGGTCGGCTACCGGTTCGTCGTGCAGCCTCGCGGGTGGCGGAATCGCCGTCAGCGGCTTGCCGGTGAGCGGCACGTACAACACCGGCCCGATCCG
>DAIDHD010000038.1 GCA_027459765.1 Gammaproteobacteria bacterium
GTCGTAGTGGGCATTGGCCGAGTTCACGGTGTCCGCCGCATCGATGTACCAGTACAGGTTCTTCTCGAAGTGGTGTTTCCACGCGATCGTGTACATGTTCGCGTAGTTATCCTTCGTGGTCGGATTGTAGTTGTGCTGTCCGCCCGGATCGCCCGGCGTGCTGGACGCGTGCGCCCAGCCGATGCTGACCTCGTCCTTCGGCGAGAAGGTCTGCGTCGCGGCGAACCAGGTGCCGTGGCGCTGACGCTCGTTCTGGAACTCGAGGATGGCCGGCACGTAGCGGCGCAGGTCCTCGTAGATGCCCGAAACCTGCAGACCGAAGTCGAAGCTATATTGCACGCCAACCTTGGCCGCCGACTCGTTGGCCACGTCGCCCACGTAGCCGGGGCTGCCGGCCGCGGCCGCGCCCGGGTACTCCGCAGCAAATGCGTTGTAGCCGTTCCAATCGAGCAGCGGCGACACGCCATTGCCTTGGCCAAGGTAGTAGCCGTAGATCGGACTGTTGGAGCCGATGCCGTCGCTGTTGCGGTTCACCGCCTTGTGCAATTCGTAGGCGGCGACCACGTACAGGGGGCCCTGTTCGTACTTCACGTCGACGCTGTAGGCGTTGTCGAAGCCGCCGTCGTCGCAGGACAGCGGGAGGTTGCCGCTGCCCGGGGTGTTGCCGCCGTTGCAGTCCGGCGAGCCCGCTGACTGCACGATACTGTTGTTGGTACGGTTCTGGCCGGGCGAGAACAACACGTCGAAGCTGAACGCATTGGCGAACTTCGGCGATTCGTACCAGATGGAGTGATCGAGACGCGACCCGAACTCGACCCGGTTGTCGCCACCGGAGTTGCCCATGATGACCGCGTAGTCGCCGAGCATGCCGGAGAACGGATTCATGCGGTCGGTCGCCTTCTTGTAGGGCGTGTAAGTCGTACCGATCTTGACCTTGCCCCAGGCGTTGCTGGAGAGGCCGACGAAGCTGTCGCCGTAACCGAGTCCACCCTTGGTCACGTTGGAGGTCGCGGTGTAACTGCCGGTAGTGCCGGGTGCGTTGGTGATCTGCGGCTGTACTTCGAGCTGATAGATCAGATCGACGCCCGTGCCGTAGATCCGGTGCGAGCCTCGGTAGCCCACCACCGACTTGTTGGTCGAGAAGTCCGGCATCCAGCCCACACGACCCTGCGGGCCGACCTTGGGACCGCCACTCGTCACGAGCACGGCGCCGCCGTAAGGATTGTTCGGGTTGATCAACGCGTTCGGATACGCAACCAGCCCATCGATGCCCTTGGTGGTCTCGTCGATGGACACGTCGAGGGTGCCGTAGAAACCCTTGACGAATTTATCGAACTTGGGCTCCGACGAGGTCTCCTTGGAAGACTTCGTGCCCGTGGCCGCCGCCGCGACGGGCGCCGCCGCGGGCTTGCTCTCGAGCTGATCGACCTTGTTCTGCAGCGCCTGCATCTGCTGCATCATCGTGTGGATCTGGTCCTTGAGCGCCTTGGTATCGGTGGCGTCGTCCGCGTACACCGCACCGTTGAATGCGACGCTCGCCGTACAGGCGCCGAGCGCGGCCAGCACGGCCTTGGCCAATTTCGTGTTGGGCATCGTTTGATTCCTCGTGAAATGCGTTTGTTCGAATGCTTCTCGTCCACTCCCACCGGCCCTCGTCCCTGAGGGCGCCAACCGCGCATTTCCCTCCCCCATGCGCTACCGACAGAATATCCGCCGCGCAGATCAGAGCGGCGGAATGAGTCCCGCTCCCCGCGCCCACTTGTATTTGGCGCCGAGCACCGCGACCGGAATCTCGGTCGAGTAAGCGTAGGCCGGAATGCCGTGCTGGTACAGGTACTCGGCGGCGGCCTCGACCTCGACGTCGCCGGCGAGCGAGGCCACCACGGGCTTCTCGATGCCCTTGGCCTTCATCTCCTCGACCACCTCGACCATCAATTTCGCGAACACCATCGGCGGCGTGATGATGGTGTGCCAGTAGCCGAGGATGAGCGCGTGGATGCGCGGGTCCTCGAGTCCGAGGCGTACGGTGTTCTGGTAAGTGGTCGGCGGCTCGCCTCCGGTGATGTCCACCGGATTGCCGGCCGCGCCGAACGGCGGGATGAACTTGCGGAACGCCGCGTCCAGGTCCGCCGGCATGCTCATCAGGTTGAGGCCGTTGTCGACGCAGGCGTCGGAGAGCAGCACGCCGGAGCCGCCGGCACCGGTGATGATGACCACGTTGTTGCCCTTCGGGGTCGGCAACACCGGGATGCCGCGCGCGAACTCCAGGAGGTCACGCAGCGACCGCGCGCGGATCACGCCCGACTGCTTGAACACGTCCTCGTAGATCTTGTCGTTGCCGGCGAGCGCGCCGGTGTGCGAACTCGCGGCGCGGGCGCCCATGCTGGTGCGGCCCGCCTTGAGCACGACAACCGGCTTCTTCTTCGAGACCCGCTTGGCGACTTCGGCGAAGGCGCGGCCGTCCTTCAGGTCCTCGAGGTGCTGGGCGATGATCTGGGTGTTGTCGTCCTGCTCGAAGAAGGCGAGCAGATCGTCTTCGTCGATGTCGGACTTGTTGCCCAGGCCGACGATGGCGGAGACGCCCATCTTGGCCGAGCGCGAGAAGCCGATGATGGCCATGCCGATGCCGCCGGACTGCGACGAGAGCGCCGCCTTGCCCTTGACGTCGTAGGCCGTGCAGAAAGTGGCGCAGAGATTGCTCGGGGTGTAGTAGAAGCCGTAGATGTTCGGCCCCATGAGCCGCACGCCGTACTTCTGCGCGATCTCAATGAGCTCCTGCTGGCCGGCGACGTTGCCGGTCTCGGCGAATCCCGACGGAATCAAGATGGCGCCGGCGATCTTCTTCTCGCCCACCTCGACGAGCGCCTGCGCGACGAACTTCGCTGGAATCGCGAACACCGCGACGTCGATCTCGCCGGGTACGTCCTTGACGCTCTTGTAGACCTTCTTGCCCAGGATCTCGTCGGCGGTCGGGTGGATGGGATAGATCGTTCCCTGGTAGCCGCCGTTGATCAGGTTCTTCATCACCGAATTGCCGATCTTGCCGTTCTCGGCGGAGGCGCCGATCACCGCCACCGCCTTCGGCTTCATGATGCGGTTCATCGCCGCCACGATCTGCTCGGTTTTGGGCCGCGGCCGCGCCGGCGCGGGCTTGAAGTCGAGCACGATGCGCACGTCCGCGGCGGTCGCGCTCTTCTCGGTGGCGAATACGGGATTCAAGTCGAGTTCGGCGATTTCCGGGAAGTCCGCCACCAGCGTCGAGACGCGCTCGATCATGCCGGCGAGGGCGTCCCGGTCGACGGGCTTGGCGCCGCGCACGCCCTTGAGTATCTCCGCCGCGGCGATGCCGTCGAGCATTGAAAGCGCGTCCTCGCGGCTCGCGGGCGCGAGACGGAAGGTGATGTCCTTGAGCACCTCGACCAGCACGCCGCCCAGGCCGAACGCGACCAGTTTGCCGAACGCGGGGTCGGTGACGGCGCCGATGATGACCTCCTGGCCGCCGGCGAGCATCTGCTGCACCTGCACGCCGTGGATGTCGGCCTTGGCATCGTACTTGCGGGCGTTCGCCGTGATGGTCGCGAACGCCTCGCGCGCGGCCTCGGCGGACTTCACGCCGACGATGACACCGCCCGCCTCGGTCTTGTGCAGGATCTGCGGCGAGACGATCTTCATCACCACCGGAAAGCCGATCGAAGCGGCCAGGCTCGCGGCCTCGTCGGCGGTCTTGGCGACGCCCTCCTTCGGGATCGCGATGCCGTAGGCCTCGCACACGCCGCGGGCCTCGGGCGCCGTCAGCGAGTCGCGCCCGGCGGACTTGGCCGCATCGAGGATGCGGCGTACCGCGGTCTTGTCGGCCCCGTCGAGCCGCTGCGCGGCGTTGTGTTCGTGTTTCATGGAATTTTCCTCAAATGACCTTGTTGGACTTGAGCGACTCGATGTCGGAGCGCGTGTAGCCGATTTCCGCCAGGATCTCCTCGGTGTGCTCACCGAGCAGGGGCGAGCGCTTCACGTCCGTGGGGCTGTCGCTCAGCTTGATGGGATTGCCGACGGAGAGGTATTTGCCTCGCGTCGGATGATCGACCTCGACGACCGTGCCGGTCTTGCGCAGCGAGGGTTCGTGCGCGATTTCCTGCATGGAGAGAATCGGGCCGCAGGGAATGTCGTACTGGTTGAGGATGTCCATCGCCTCGAACTTGGTCTTGGTGGCGGTCCACTCCTCGACGGCGGCGAACACCTCCTTCAGGCGCGGCAGACGCGCTTCAGGGGTGGCGTAGTCGGGATCGGTGATCCAGGACTCCTTGCCGATGACCTTGCAGATCTCCTTCCACACCGGCGCCTGGGTGATGAAGTAGAGATAGGCGTTGGGATCGGTCTCCCAGCCCTTGCACTTGACGATGCTGCCGGGCTGGCCGCCACCGGAGGCGTTGCCGGCGCGCGGCACCGCCGCGCCGAACTTGCCGTTCGGATACTGCGGGTACTCCTTCATCACGCCGTTGCGCTCGAGGCGCTGCTGATCGCGCAGCTTCACGCGACAGAGGTTCAGCACGCCGTCCTGCATCGCGCACTGCACGCGCTGTCCGCGGCCGCTGGTCTGGCGCTGATAGAGCGCGGTGACGATGCCGAGCGCGAGGTGCAGACCCGTGCCGCTGTCGCCGATCTGCGCGCCGGTCACGAGCGGCGGGCCGTCGTCGAACCCGGTGGTGGATGCCGAGCCGCCGGCGCACTGCGCCACGTTCTCGTACACCTTGCAGTCCTCGTACGGTCCCGGCCCGAAGCCCTTGATGGAGGCGACGATCATGCGCGGGTTGAGCGCCTGGATGCGCTCCCAGGAGAAGCCCATGCGGTCCAGCGCGCCCGGCGCGAAGTTCTCCACCAGCACGTCACAACGCTTGATCAGCTTCTCGAGGACCTGCTTGCCCTGCTCGCTCTTGGTGTCGAGCGTCACCGAACGCTTGTTGTGGTTGAGCATGGTGAAGTAGAGGCTGTCGACACCCGGAATGTCGCGCAATTGCTCGCGCGTGATGTCGCCGGTGCCGGCCTTCTCCACCTTGATCACGTCCGCCCCGAACCACGCCAGGAGCTGCGTGCACGTGGGACCCGACTGCACGTGCGTGAAGTCGAGGATCCGCACTCCCTCCAATGCCTTACCCATGAATGCTCACTCCCCGCGGGCCGGATTACTTGTACATCGTCTGGTTCTTGGTTCCCGGCGCGTATTCGCGCGGGTCCACCCAGATGTTCACCACCGCGCACTTGCGAAGCTTGGCCACCGACTCGCGGGCACGTTGCAACGCCGCGGCGATGTGCGCCGGATCGCGTACTTCCTCGCCGTAGCCGCCCAGCATCTCGGCGAACTTGCCAAACGGCACGTCGCCGAGCAGGTTGCCGACGTTGCCGCGCTGGTCGCCGTACTTCGCGAGCTGACCGTAGCGGATCTGGTTCATGGCCGAGTTGTTGCCAATCACGGCCACATACGGCACGCCGAAGCGGTTGGCCGTCTCCATGTCGAAGGCGGTCATGCCGAAGGAACCGTCGCCGTAGTAGCAGACGACTTCCTTGGAGGGATTGGCGAGGCCCGCCGCGATGGCGAAGCCGGTGCCGACGCCGAGGGAGCCGAGCGCGCCGGGGTCCATCCACTGCCCGGGCCGGCGCGGTCGCACCGCCTGCGCCGAGATGGTCACCACGTCGCCGCCGTCACCGATGTAGATGGTGTCGTCGCGCAGGAACTCGTTGAGTTCGTAGGCGACCCGGTACGGGTGGATCGGCATGGAGTTGGACTTGAACAGCGGCATGAGCTTCTCCGTGGCGACGCCCTCGGCGTCGGAGAGCGTCTTCAGCCACTGCTTGCGCAACTGCCGCTTGTCGTTCTTGATCCGCCCGGTGGCGGCCTTGAGCACCGCGTCGAGGATGGCGCCGGGGTGGCCCACCAGCCCCAGGTCGATGTCGCGGTTCTTGCCCACGGTGCGGTAGTCCATGTCGATCTGCACGAGCTTCAGATCCTTGCTGATGCGCTTGCCGTAGCCCATGCGGAAATCGAACGGCGTGCCGACGATGATCAGCAGGTCGGCGCTCGCAAACGCCTGCGAGCGCGTACGGTCGAAGTGGTGCGGATCGCCGGGCGGCAGGAGGCCGCGGCTCGCGCCGTTGAAGTAGCCCGGAATGTCGAGGCCGCGCAGCAGCGCCACCGCCTCCTCGTGGCCGCGCGCCGTCCACACCTGCTGGCCGTAGAGAATGGCCGGGCGTTCGGAGTCGACCAGCCAATCGGCGAGCTTCTGAATGTCGGCCGGATCGCCGATCGAGTGCGTGGAGGCGCGGTAGTGGCCGGGCTTCGGGATCACCGCCTTGGCGAGGTCGACCTCACGGTCGAGCACGTCGCGCGGTATCTCGAGGTATACCGGGCCGGGCGCGCCATTGAAGGCTTCGCGCGCGGCCATGGAGACCATGTCGGCCACCCGCTCCGTGCTCGGAATGGAGGCGGCGAACTTGGTGATGGGGCTCATCATGTCGACGTGCGGCAGATCCTGCAGCGAGCCCATCTTGTGCTGCGACAGCGAACCCTGGCCGCCGATGTGCAGGATGGGGCTCTCGGAGCGGAACGCGGTGGCGACGCCGGTCACGGCGTTGGTGCAACCGGGGCCGGCGGTGGTCACCACGCAGCCGAGCTTGCCGGTCTGGCGCGCATAGCCATCGGCGGCGTGCGCCGCGACCTGCTCGTGGCGCACGTCGATGATGCGGATGCCCTCGTCGACGCAACCGTCGTAGATGTCGATGATGTGCCCGCCGCAGAGCGTGAAGATGGTGTCCACGCCCTCGTTCTTCAGGGCCTTGGCGACCAGGTGGCCGCCTGACACGATGCCCGCGTCGCGGCTCTTGCGCTGCAGGGTGTCGTCGGCGGTATTGGACTTCGGGTTCTGGACGGGATTGACGGTAGCCATGATGCCTCCAACTACGTGAGACTCTCCTCCGGCGGGCGCTGCCGCCCGGCCCGCCGGAGAAGGGTCTCGTTCACGGTTTGTGGTTCAGGAAAGGTGCAAGTCAGGTGGTCCGGGTGCCGGCGACGGCTCCCGCCGCGGCGCCGACGACGTCGCGGGTCTTGGCAAAATGCTTCACGCGCATCGGCTTCAGCACGAACAGCGCCAAAAGGCCGGCGATCACGTTGAAGGCCACGAACAGGGAAAACACCGAACCCCAGCCATGCGCCTTGGCAATGCCGGCGGCGATCGGCACGAGCAGCGAGCCGGCACCCTTGGCGGTGTAGAGCATGCCGGCGTTCGAGGCGGCGTACTTGGCACCGAAGGTGTCACCCTGGGTCGCGGGGAAGAGACTGAAGATCTCGCCGTAGACGCCGAAGTACAGCGCGGTGACGAGCACGAACACCACCGGGTTCGCTCCCGACTGGCTCAAGGTGAACAGCGCCGCGGCGCCGACGAAGAAGGCGATCGCCATGGTGTACTCGCGGCCGATTTGATCGGACAGCCAACCGAAGAACGGGCGACCGACGCCGTCGAAGATGCGGTTCAGCGACAGCGCGAAGGTCAGCGCGGGCAGCGCGAAGCCGAACAACTCCACCGGCACCTTGTCGATCTTCAGGTCCTTGGCGATCGGCGCCATGGAGGCCGCCATGGTCAGGCCGCCGGCGGCGATCAGCACGAACATGACGTACAGCACGTAGAACACCGGGCTCTTGAGCACCTCGGATGGGGTGTAGCCGTAGGCGCTCTGGCTGGCCTTGGGCTTGGCCGCCGCCACCATGTCTGCCGGCGCGACCAGGAGCAGGAACGACAGCACGATCACGATACCGCCCTGGATCAGGCCGAAGTTGAAGAAGGCCGCTTCATATCCGGAAGAGGCGATCATCGTGGAGATGGGGCCGATGGTGATCGCCGCGCCGGCGCCGAAGCCCGCCGCGGTGATGCCCGCCGCGAGACCGCGGCGGCCGGGGAACCACTTCAGCGCGTTGCCGACGCAGGTGCCGTAGACGCAACCCGTGCCGATGCCACCGAGAGCGGCCGCGAAATAGAGTACGCCGAGTGAAGTCGCATAGGAGTTCACGACCCAGGCGAGACCGACCAGGACCCCGCCTCCGAACACCACCCAGCGCGGTCCGAAGCGATCGACCAGGTAACCCTCGACGGGGATGAGCCAAGTCTCGATGAGCACGAAGGTGCTGAAGGCCACCTGGATGGCCGCCCGGCCCCAGTGATACTTGGTGTCGATCGGGTTGACGAACAGCGTCCAGCCATATTGCAGGTTCGCGACGCAGGCCATGCAGAGCACGCCGATGATGAGCTGGACCCACGGATTGGCGAGCGCCGAGGCGGATTGACGGGTATTGACCGAGCTATTCATTGCAACTCCCCTGGAGATATTTGGATTCGCCGGCTTTTTCTAGGATGCGAACACGCGCCACCGCAGAGCATCGGGCGCCGCGGTGCGCGAGGTGTAGACGGACGTTTCGGAGCAACGACTGGATACGGAGGTCGCGAGCGACGCGACGAAGACGAGGTACGAAGGGGTGGCCGACGTGCTCACGCAATCACGGCGCGTTGAAACGCGTTCCGAGCCAGCCACTGATGGCGCCTAACCGGCAAATCCATCTCTTCAACCCCCTAGCGTGTCTACACATGACGCCCCGTTCATGACGGTAGCTTTATTGTTGTCTGGTATACCGTATATGAAGACAAAAAGAACTGTCAACGCAGTGATACATGATCAGAATTCACCCGAATACATGAAAATTATTTGATCATCACGGAAACAATATCAGCCATAGCTGGTACCTGAAATGTAATATATCACCAGGATCTCGGTGGCGATGCATGCGTGATGAACGCCTTCATCGGCGCGCCGAGCCACTCGATCCATCCCTCACACCACGGACACGACGTGTCCCCGGAAGGCCCAAAATCATGAGCACCATCAGCCTGTTGATCCTCTCGTTCTGCGGCGTAATCGGCTATTCCCTGACGGCGATCCGCGTCTATTCCTCGCTGCCGCGCACGCTGGGCGCACTCGGTGACCAGCATGGCCGTTATGCCCGCCTGGGACGCGACCTGCCGTTCGGCGACACCCCCTCGGGCACGGCTGCCGTTCGCAACACCTGGCAGACCCAGACCGTCTGACGCTCCCCCCTCGCGACGGCGGCGCAGGCTGGCGCCGTCGGCGTGAGTTCGATATACAAGACACCAGAAACTTTAATCCAACGAATCTTGGAGTGGGTGCGGTGGCTGTTGAGACGGGGGAAAAGACAATGAATACGACGGCGTCGATCATTCAACGGGCAACGGGAGGCTCTCCGCTCGCGCTGGCGCCGCTGAATCCGACCAGTCTTCGCGACCAGGCGTACGCGCTGCTGAAAGGGGCGATCGCCGACACCGACATCTACGATCCGAACCAGGAGCTCAGGCTCGACGAACGCCAGCTCACCATGGCGCTCGGTGTGAGCCGAACCCCGATCCGCGAGGCGCTGTCGGTCCTGGAACAGGAAGGCTTCATCCGCACGGTCCCGCGCCGCGGGATCTACATCGTGCGCAAGTCCCGGCGCGAGATCATCGAGATGATCCAGATGTGGGCTGCGCTCGAGTCCATGGCGGCGCGGCTCGCGACTCTGCAGGCGAGCGACGAGGAGATCGCCAAGTTGAGGCACCTGTTCGACGAGTTCCACAACTCCTCGCCGGCCGAGCACCTGTGCGAGTACTCGGACGCGAACATCGCCTTCCACACCGCGGTGATCGCGCTCGGCGGCTCGCAGACCATCATCGACGCCACGCGCAACCTCCTCATCCACGTTCGGGCGATCCGTCGCGCGACCATCACCCAGTCGGATCGGGCGGCGAAATCCATCGTCGAGCACCTCGCCATCATCGAGGCGCTCGAGAAGCGCAATACCGAGGCCGCCGAACGGCTCACGCGCGAACACACGCTCGACCTCGCGCAGCACGTCGCCGCCCACTGCGACTTCCTCGACTGACGGACGCCGGTCGGCCGCGTCTCAGGCTTCCTCGCCCCACACCCCGAGCGTGGTGCGGGCGCCGCCATTGGGGGCCTTGAGGCTGCGGCGACCGCCCGCGGCCGGGTCGCGCCAGCGGCCGCCGCCGGCGGCCAGCGCGTCGAGCGCTGCCGGTGCGACGGCGGCGACGCTTGCGCGCACGTCGGGGTGGCGGATCGCGCGCTCCAGCTCCTCCACATCGACGTGCGCGAGTGCGCCGCTCTCGATGGCGAGGTACACGCGCCCGGTGGCCTGCGTGGCGAAATTGACGCGCTCGAACTGGCTCACGCAGCGCTTGAGGATGCCGAGGTTGCGCTGTGGCGCCAGCAGTTCGGGACGCGGGTACAGGCCCCTCGGGTCCTTGGCGTTGACGTCGATGCGCGCGTGCCGCTCGACGTCCAGGATGCGCGTCGGGTCGAGCACGTTGATGGTGCCGCCGTCGCCGAATGCCGCGGTGCGCGGCCGCTCGCCCAGGCGCACGCTGTTGTCGAGGAACTCGAAATAGATGCGCTTGTCGGCTCGCCCCGCGAAGGTGAAGAACACGTCCGGCATTCCTGCGTAGGCTTCCACCGCGTGCGCGAGCGTGTCGTCGACCGCCTTGTAGCGGCCGACGGCGAGACCGCGGTTCCAGGCGCGCTCCACCAGCAGTTCCGGCGCGGTGACCATGAAGAAGAGGTACACCGTGTGCCCGAAGCGCGTCAGCAGGTTGCTGCCGGCCTCGCTCGAGTCGGGGGCGAAGCTGTCGAAGCGGAAGCGGTCGATCAACAGGTGCGACATCCCCTGGTCGCGGTTCTTGCGCGCCATGTAACGGTCGAGCTTCTGATCGACGATCTGCAGTTCGTCGCCGGTGAACGCGCCGGCGTACTTGTAGGCGTCGCCGAGCGAGCCGTAGTCGAGCAGCTGCTTGCGCCAGATGTCGGGACTTATCAACGCGAAGTCGCGCCACTCGAGGCCGAGGTCGCCCGCCAGTTGCTTCTGCATCGGGCGCAGGGTGCTCTTGCCGGACGCCGACGGCCCCTTGGTGTTGATGACCACCGGCCGGGGCTGTCGCGGCAGGCGCCGGTAGCCCTCGCGCGCGGCCGCGGCTGCGATCAGAGGCTCGAGGGCGCGGCCCACCGCGTCGCCGCCGTGGACGTTGCCGGCCAGATCGGTGGCGATCGCGACGATCTGCTCGGGTGTCCCCCAGGCGCGGCCGTTGGTCGCGAACAACGCGGACATGACCTTGGCGAGCGTCCGGTAGACCAGCCCCTCGATGCCGTCGTCGCCGCGACTGGCGCGCCGCTCGCACTCGGTGATTTCAGCAAGACCCCAGCCGCCTTCCTCGACGCGGTGTCCGGCCGCCGCCGGCCGGCGGCGCAGACGCGCCAGCAGGCCGCCGCCTGCCCGCCCGTCGTGCGCTTCGCGGGCGCGAAACGGCTCCATCACCTGCGACAGCGCCGCCCGGACCGCCGCGGCGAGCTCGGCCCGTGCCGCCTGGAACGTCGCCTCCAACGAGGCCATCTGCGGCTCGACGTCGACCTGCAGAATGCGGGTGGTCATCTCGCGAAACTTGATGCCGAGATCCTCGACCCGCGACCCGTCCGGCACCTCGAAGTCCGCGGTGATGCGGATCAGCAACTCGTGCAACACCAGGCGGCGCGGCCTGAAGGCGACCAGATCGCTCGGCGGCAGACCGGTGAGTCCGTGCAACTCCTGGGCGGCGGCAAAGGTCGTAAATACGTGCTCCGGCCGGTAGATCGTGCACAGCGGCTTGAGCTCGGCCGGGATGTGCGAGCTCAAGCCCGGGTTCCACGGCCCGAAACTCAAGGTATCGTGAACTGGTCCTCGGTCCGCCACTGAGGCTCCCCATCGCCCGGCACGAGCCGCACCATCTGCACGGACAGCGTGCGGTCGGCGACCTCGAAGCGCAGATAGTGGTAGTTGGGAAATTCGTCGCTCTGGAACAGATCGTCGGCCCCGCGAACCACGGGATACGGATGCGCGCCGCCGCCACCGGACACCAGGTAGGTCACCGCGCCGCGCGCGAAGCGCTCGTAGTTGTGAATGTGGCCCGCGACCACGACCACGCGCAGGGAGGTGCGGGCGGCGAGCGCGTCGAGATAATCCGCGAGCGCGCGCTCGTTCGGACGCGGATTGTGGCTCGCCTGTGGACCGGTCTGCAGGTCGGCGACGGGCGGGTGGTGCAGCACCACCAGCAGAAATCGCACGCTGGGCGGCAGCGACGCGGTTTGCGCGTCGAGCCACGCCCGCTGCGGTTCACCGGGCAGGAACGAGGAGGTGCTGTCGAGCACCAGCGCCTGCACCCGCGGACCCACGGGCAGCGCGTACCAGCGCCGGCCGCGCAGCTCGGGGAAGGCGCTCCACCAGCGCTCGAGACAGGTCGCCGGTTCGCAGCCCGCGAATTCGTGATTGCCGAGAGCGGGGTGGACCGGGATTCCGGCCGCGCGCCAACTCGCGGTCTCCTCTGCGAAAACGCCGTAGTCGGCGTCCACGCCGTGCCACGGCAGGTCGCCGTCGACGAACAAGGCCGCGGGCGCCTCGGCGGCGATGCGCTCCACCAGGGCACGCCGCGCCTGCGGCGAACTCGCTTGGATCTCGCGCGGATCGGTGAAGCGGGTGTCGCCGTAGACGATGAAGCGCAGCGGCACGCCCGCGCCTGCGGCCGGGGCGGTCGCCGTCGCCCCGCGGCCGGGCGCGGGCGCGGGCGCGTGAGTCGCGCAGCCGCCGAGGGCGAGCGCCACGGTCATGGCGTAGAGGAACTGAACTCGCATGGTCCGCCGATGCTACACGAGTGGACGGGATGCGCACCTTGCATCCGCCGCCGCGCCCGGCCAACGCGGCTCACGGGGAACGCTCGGACAGGCTCCTAGTGATTTCGGTGCGGCGCTGCGCGGAAGTGCGGCATCGGCGCGGCACGATCTGCGGGCCGGGCCCCTTGCAGCACCTGGCGGCGTTGTTCCCGCGACATCTGGCGCCACTGCTGGCGCTGTTCCGGCGACATTTGCCGCCATTGCTGGCGCAGTTGCTGGCGACGCTCCGGCGACATGTTGCGAAATTGCCGGAACTGCTCCCGCACCCGCTGCTGCTCCTGCGGCGGCAGCCGCTTGAAGGCCTGCCAGCGCTCGCGCAACTGCTGGCGCTGTTCGGGCGGCATCGCCCGCCATTCGGTGAATCGCTGGCGGGCGTTGGTACGCTGCTGCGGACTCATGTTGAGCCAGCGCTGGCTGCCGCGCGCGAGCGCCTGCTGGCGCTCGGGCGTCATCGAGGACCACTGGCTCTGCATGCCGTGCAGCAATTGCTGTTGCTGCGGCGACAGCGACGACCAGGGGCGTGGGGGCGGTGGCGACGCCGGCGCGGAGGCCTGCTCGCCCGGTGCGGCGGCGCCGGCAGCAGCGCCAGC
Organism: Gammaproteobacteria bacterium; assembly: GCA_027459765.1. Taxonomy (GTDB): domain Bacteria; phylum Pseudomonadota; class Gammaproteobacteria; order Steroidobacterales; family Steroidobacteraceae; genus Bog-1198. The sequence goes on from DAIDHD010000038.1 coordinate 13,389, forward strand.
GGCGGCGCCGGAGCCGGGCACCTGCGCGTGCGCCAGCGAGGCCGCCAGCAGGATCGCGGCAACGGCGGCGATGCACGCCGCAATTTGCGCCCGCGCGCTCACTGCCGGCCGTCCGGCGGCGGCGCCGAGGAGTCCGCCGCCCGCGGCGCGCGCTTCTTCAGAAAATCCCACCAAGCAGCGTCTCCCACATCGTCGGCGCCCAGGAACTCGATGAAATCGTCGTCCGGCGCATCACCCGTCGAGCCGTCGCTCGCCGCCGATGCGGCGGTCGAGGCCGGCTGCGCCGCTTGCGCCGGCGGAGCCGGCGGCGGCGCCGCGAGCGCAGCGGCGCAGACCGCGGCGCCGGCGTACAGACTGAAGCGGATCGTCCGCAATGGCGGGCGTCCCGTCAGGCCGCCGGACCGGTCGAGGCCGCGTGCTCCGCCCAATCGTAGAACTCGATGTCATCCTGCAGCATGTCGAGGGTGTCGCCCACCGTGCCGTCGCTCGCCGCGACGATCTCCAGATCGTCCAGCGTCGGACCCGCGTCGACCCCGGCGGTCACGGGATGGCGCAGCGGCGAACCGATCCAGAGAGTCACGCCCAGCGCGAGCGCGGCGGCGAAACCGACCGCGGGCGCCCAGCGACCGAAGCCGTGTACGAGGGGCCGGCGCTGTGCCGTGCCGGCGGCGGCGAGCGCGGCCTGGCGCGCGCGGTTGAGACGCGAACGCACCCGCAGGTCGACGTCGTCCACGCTGCGCGTGAACAGAGCGCGCGCGTGCAATTCCATCTCCTCGCTCACCAGACGTCTCCCAATTGCTCGCGCAGTGCATGCACGGCGCGCGAATAGTGTGTCTTGACGCTGCCCTCGGAGCAGCCCATCGCAGCCGCCGTCTCGGCCACGTCCATGCCCTCGAAGTTGCGCAGGGTAAAGGCCTCCCGCTGGCGCGCGGGCAGAGCGCGCAGGCAGGTCTCCAGGCGCTCGAGGGCCTGATTTTGCATCAGGCGATCGGGCACGTCGGGTGCCGCGTCGGCCACCCGTTCCAGCGGATCTTGCGCCTCGCCCTCCGGATCCTCCTTCGGGCCGGGAAGCCAGGCCATGAAGCGCTTGCGCACCGTCCGGCGGCGCTGCACATCGCGGATGCCGTTCTCGAGGATCCGGTAGAACAGCGGCCGCCACTCGGCGCTGGGCCGCTGCGCGTAGTGGCGCGCGAGCTTCAACATGGCGTCCTGCACGGCGTCGAGCGCATCGTCGGGATCGCGCAACGCCACCTGCGCCATGCGGAAGGCGCGGCGCTCGATCTCGGCCAGGAATTTCTCGAGTTCACGCGTCTGGTCCAGAACCGCCCCCTTGGGTTCTGGGGCGGAATCTTCCCAGACCATCCAAGCGTGCGGCAGCGTATCAAAGGCTGGCATGTACGTCCTCTGGGTCGGGAGCGCATCGACTCTGCGCCACCTCGAGGGGTATAACGCCTCTGCGCCACGCGGGTTGACGGCCTGGCGGGCCCGCGCGGTCGCGCCGACTTACGCACACCGCGAATGACGGTCGCTGCAACATTTGCGCTCGACTTCTCTGCGTAATCTCCGATTATGCGTTTAACGCATTGAATTTAAAGTGGTATTTAGAATTCGAGCATTTTTTCACCAATTTGGCAGGGAGTCGAAACGGGACCAGCACTTAGGCGCGGTGGCCCCCGGTTCTCAACAGACTTATCCACAGCAACTGTGGACAAGGACCGACGCGTGATCCTCACCGTCGCCATCGACACGCCGCTGCGGCGGGCCTTCGACTATCACGCCCCGGCCGGTGTCGCTCGCGAGCGTCTGGCGGGCCTTCAACCCGGTGTGCGGGTACGGGTTCCATTCGGCCGTCGGCAGAGCATCGGCGTCCTGGTCGGCTGCGGCACCGCCTCGAGCGTGGCGCCGGAGAAGCTCAAGGCCGCGCTCGAGATCCTGGACGACGAACCATTGTTCGACGCCGCGACTCTGTCGCTGCTCTGCTTCGCCGCCGACTACTACCACCACCCGATCGGCGAGGTGTTCGCGGCCGCCCTGCCGGCGGCCATCCGTGCCGGCGCCGCGGCGCACGACTGCGAGGAGGCCTGGACCCTCACGCCGGCCGGGCAAACGGCGCTCGAACTTCCGGCGGGCCGACGCGCGCCGCGCCAGCGCGAAATTCTCGAACGTCTGCTGGGCGGCGATCCGCTCGCCGACGACGCAGTCCAGGGCCGGCCCGCGCGCGCCGCCCTGGCGGCGTTGGCCGCGCGCGGCTTCATACGTTCGACCGTGCTGCCTCGCCCGGCGGCGACGATCACCCACACCGTGTCCGGCGTGGCACGCACTGCCGCACAACAGACGGCGGTGGACGCGATCACCGCGGCCTTCGGCCGTTACGCGGCGTTCCTGTTGCACGGCGTGACCGGCAGCGGCAAGACCGAGGTGTACATGGAAGCGATCGCCGCGAGCCTCGCAGGCGACGGCCAGGCGCTGGTGCTCGTGCCCGAGATCGCACTCACCCCGCAACTCGTGCAGCGCTTCCGCGCACGCTTCGGCGGCGGCATCGCCGTGTTGCACTCCGGGGTCGCCGAGGTGGAGCGCCGCGACGCGTGGCGAGCCGCGCGCTCCGGGCGCGCACGCATCGTGATCGGCACCCGTTCGGCCGTGTTCGCGCCGCTCGCGCGTCTCGGCCTGGTGGTGGTGGACGAGGAACACGACGCCTCCTACAAGCAACAGGAGGGGTTGCGCTACTCGGCACGCGATCTCGCGGTGCTGCGCGCGCAACGCGCGCAGGTTCCGGTGGTTCTCGGCTCCGCCACGCCGTCTCTCGAGACGCTGGAAAACGTCGCGCAGGGCCGCTACACGCGCTTGTCCCTGCCGCAGCGCCCCGGCGGCACGCCTCCGCCGCGCATCCGGCTCATCGACCTGCGGCGCGTGGCGAGCGATCACGGCCTGTCGCAGCCCGCGCTCGCCGCCATGGCCACGCACCTCGCGGCCGGCGGTCAGGTGATCGCGTACCTGAACCGTCGCGGCTACGCTCCGTGCCTTTACTGCATCGCCTGCGGCTGGGTGGCGCCATGCGCCCACTGTGACGCGCGCATGGTGCTGCATCGTCGCGCGGCACGGTTGCGCTGCCATCACTGCGGCGCCAGCGGCGAGGTGCCGTCCACCTGCGGCGCCTGCGGGCAGCCGCTCGCCCCGGTCGGCCAGGGCACCGAGCGGGTGGAGGAGACGATGGCGAGGCTGTTCCCGGACGCCCCCCTGGCGCGCCTCGACCGCGATGCCGTCGGCTCCGCCGCGGCGCTCGATGCCGTGCTCGCCCGCGTGCGCAACGGCGAGGCGCGCATTCTCGTCGGCACGCAGATGCTCACCAAGGGACACGACTTCCCCGACGTCAGCCTGGTGGTGGTGCTGGATGCGGATCAGGGATTGTTCTCGAGCGACTTCCGCGCCTCGGAGCGGCTCGCGCAGACCATCACCCAGGTGGCGGGTCGCGCGGGACGGGGCTCGCGGCCGGGCGAGGTGCTGGTGCAGACCGCGTTCCCGGAACACCCGCTGCTCACCCGGCTCATCGCCGGCGGCTACGAGGAATTCGCCAGCGCCGCGCTCGACGAGCGCCGCGAGGCGCTCTGGCCCCCCTTCTCCCGCCTGGCGCTGCTGCGGGCCGAAGCACGCGACGCGGCCGCGCTCGACGCCTATCTGCGTGCCGCGGCAGAGGCCGGCAGAGGCCGCGCCGAAGTCGAAGTGCTGGGGCCGGCCAACGCGCTGATGGCGCGCCGTGCCGACCACTATCGCGCCCACCTGCTCGTCGAAGGCGCGAGCCGCTCGGCCGTGCAGCGCTTCCTCGCCGACTGGCTGCCGCGGATCGAGCGGCTGCCGGCACCGTCCGGCCTGCGCTGGTCCATCGACGTCGATCCGCTCGAATTGGACTGAGGTACACTGCCGGCCCTTCGAGAAGACCCCGCGAGTCCTGGAACGCCCGTGAAGACGCTCATCGAATCGTTGCTGCGCACCGCGCTCGGCCGCCTGTCCGAGACGCTCGAGATCCCGGCGGACGTGACCATCGAGGTCGAGCCGACCCGCGACCCCGGCCACGGCGACTTCGCCAGCAACCTCGCCATGCGGCTGGCGAAGGCGACCCGGCGCAATCCCCGCGAGCTCGCAACCGCGTTGCGAGAGGCATTGCCGGCGGACCCGGCGATCGCCGAGGTGCGGATCGCGGGACCGGGATTCGTGAATTTCTTCCTGCGCCCTGGCGCCTATCACGGCGAAGTGGCCCGGATCCTCGCCGCCGGCGCCGACTACGGCAAGTCCACGATCGGCGCGGGCCGCTCGGTGCTGGTGGAGTTCGTCTCCGCCAATCCCACCGGTCCGCTGCACGTCGGGCACGGGCGGCACGCCGCCTTCGGCGCGACCCTCGCCAACGTGCTCGCGGCCGCCGGCTTCCGCGTGGCCCGCGAGTACTACGTCAACGACGCCGGCCGGCAGATGGAGATCCTCGCCGCAAGCACCTGGCTGCGCTATCTCGAGCGGCGCGGCGAACGCTTCCGCTTCCCGGCCAACGGCTACCGCGGCGATTACATCGTCGCCATCGCGGCGAAACTCGACGCCGAGGTCGGCGCCGCGCTGGCGCATCCGGCCGCCGCGGTGTTCACCGGCCTGCCGGCCGACGAGCCGGACGGCGGCGACAAGGATGCCTACATCGACGCCGTGATCGCCCGCGCCCGCGAGCTGCTCGGCGAGCAGGCGTTCCGGCGGGTGCTGGATCTCGCGCTCGCCGACATCCTCGCCGACATCCGCGACGACCTGGCCGAGTTCGGCGTGACCTTCGACTCCTGGTTCTCGGAGCGCTCCCTCGCCGACGGCGGCGCCGTCGACCGCGCGCTCGCGACGCTCGAGGCCGGCGGCCACGCCTATCGCAAGGACGGCGCGCTCTGGTTCCGCAGCACCGCGTTCGGCGACGAGAAGGACCGGGTGGTGGTGCGCGAGAACGGCGTGAAGACCTATTTCGCCTCCGACCTCGCGCTGGTGCTCAACAAGCGCGAGCGCGGATTCGAGCACCTCATCTACGTGTGGGGCGCCGATCACCACGGCTACATCGCGCGGCTGCGAGCCGGCCTGATCGCGCTCGGCGGTCCCGCCGAGTGTTTCGAGGTGCGCCTGGTGCAGTTCGTGACGCTGTATCGGGGCGGCGAAAAGGCGCAAATGTCGACCCGCTCCGGGGAATTCGTCACGCTGCGCGACCTGCGCCAGGAGGTCGGCAACGACGCCGCGCGCCTGTTCTACGTCATGCGCAGCAACGACCAGCACCTGGACTTCGACCTGGAGCTCGCCAAGGCGCGCTCGAACGACAATCCGGTCTACTACATCCAGTACGCGCACGCGCGCGTGTCGAGCGTGCGCCGGCAGCTCGCCGAGCGCGGCCTCGCCCACGACGCGGCTCGCGGCCTCGCCTGCCTCGAGCGCCTCACGGAACCGCAGGAACTTGCGCTGATCAAGCGTCTGGCGCAATTCCCGGAGATCGTGCAATACGCCGCGCTACAGCGCGCGCCGCACGCGCTGGTGCATTACCTGCGCGACCTCGCCAACGATTTCCACACCTACTACAGCGCGCACCAGTTCATCGTCGAGGACGAGGGCTTGCGCGACGCGCGCCTCGCGCTCGCACTCGCCACGCAGACCGTGGTGCGCAACGGACTCGCGCTGCTCGGCGTGTCGGCGCCGGACACGATGTAATCTCCGGAGGCCTGGCGTGGCGCGCGACTACAAGCCGAGGCGCAAGGCCCGGCGCGGCCCGGGCTGGGGCGGGGCGGTCGCGGGGCTCGGCCTCGGTCTGGCGGTCGCGGTGGGAATCTACCTGCGCGATCACCGCAGCGCGCCGCCCGCCGGGACTCCACCCGCGGGCAAGCCGCCGGCCGCCGCGCCGGCCAACGGCGCGCCAGCGAACGGCGCCGCGTCCACCGCGGCGGCGTCGAGCCCCCGGGCAGGCGCGTCGCAGGCGGGCACTCCGGCCGGGGAGCCGTACGCCTTCTACGACATGCTGCCGAAATTCTCGGTGACGGTGCCCGAGAAGGAGCGGAACAAGCCGACCCGACCGGAGGTGAAGGCGGCGCCAGAGACGCGCCGCGGCACCTACGTGCTGCAGGCGGGTTCCTACCACACCTTCGCCGAGGCGGATCGGATGCGCGCCAAGCTCGCGCTCAAGGGCATCGAATCGAAGGTGCAGAAGGTCGCGCTGGACGGGGATACCTGGCTGCGCGTGCGGATCGGACCGATTTCCAATCTCGACGAGCTCAACCGCCTGCGCGACGCGCTGCGCAGGGCGGACGTCGACGTGCAGGTGATCCGCGTCGGCGACTGAGCGCGAGGCGGCGCTTCAGTCCTCGCGCAGATGCCTGAAGTCCACCCCGAGCGCGCGCAGCTTGCGATAGAGGTGGGTGCGCTCCATCCCGACGCGCTTCGCGAGCTGGCCAACCTTGCCGTTGCAGAGCAGGAGCTGCTGCTGGAGATAGGCGCGCTCGAATTGCTCGCGAGCCTCGCGCAGCGGCAGCGCGAGCAGATCCTGCTTCACCAGCGGCTCGTCGGCCGCCATCTTGCCCTCGAGCTCGCGCTCGACTTCCTCGAGCGCGATGTCCTCGCCGGCGCCGAGCACGAGCATCCGCTGCACCAGGTTCTTGAGCTCGGCGAGGTTGCCGGGCCAGGGGTAGTTGCGCAGGCGGTTCTGGGCAGCGACGCTGAAGCGGCGCAGCGGCAGGTGCTGGTCGTCGACCAGGCGGTCGACGTAGTAGCGCAGGAGGTCGGGCACGTCCTCCGCGTATTCGCGCAGCGGCGGCACCTTGAGCGTGATCACGTCGAGCTGCACGGCGAGGTCGCGGCGGAACGGGTCGGGACCGCCACTCTGCTCGAAGCCTTCCTGCGCCGAGGCGACCCAGCGCACGTTGAGCGGCAGGCGCTCGCGGCCGCCGACGCGGGTGTAGCCGCTCTGCTCGATCGCGCCCAGCAGCACTTTCTGCGCCGCGCTCGACAGATCCTCGAGCCCGTTCAGGTACAGCGAGCCGCCGGCCGCCTGGTCGAAGGCGCCGAGTTGCACCCGGCCGTCGCGCTCGCTGCCGCACAGCGCCGCTTCCGGGTCGGTGCCCAGGCTCGCGCACACCACCATGAAGAAGGGCTTGTCGGCGCGCGGGCTGAGCGAGTGCAGGTAGCGCGCATAGGCTTCGCGCCCGGAGCCGAGCTCGCCCAGCAACAACACCGGCGATCCGCTCGCGGCGGCGTGCTGCACTTGGTCACGCAGCACCTGCGTGCGGCGGCTCTTGCCTACCGGTACGGCCAGCGCCTGCGCCTGGCTGCGCTCGGAGAGCCGCTTGCGGCGCCCGGCGTCGAGCGCGCGCTCCACGGTCTTCAGGAGCTTGGTGAGCGACAGCGGCTTTTCGACGTAGTCGAACGCGCCGAGACGGGTCGCCTCCACGGCGGTCTCGACCGTGCCGTGTCCCGACATCATCACCACGGGACAGTCGAACCCCTGGGAGGTGGACCATTCGCGCAGCAGGGTGATGCCGTCGGTGTCCGGCATCCAGATGTCGAGCAGGACCAGGTCGGGGGCCGCCGCGGCGCGTGCGAGACGGGCCTGCGCCGCGTTCGCCGCGACGTCGACCTCGTAGCCTTCCTCGGCGAGTATCTCCCTGAGGAGACCGCGGATGTCGGCTTCGTCGTCCACCACCAGAATTCTCGACGCGCTCATGCTCGTTCTCTCCTCACTTCGCCTCTGCGGGGCTCGCGTCCGCCGGCGGACCGGGCGGTCTCTCCGAGCGGCAGCGTGACCCTCACCCGGGCTCCGCCATTGCGTTGATTATCCGCTTCTATGCGTCCCCCGTGCTCCTCGACGATCTTCTTCACGATCGCGAGGCCGAGGCCCGTGCCCTTGGGCTTGCTGGTTACGTAGGGATCGAACACGGTGCCGAGCAGGTCCCTGGGAAAGCCCGGACCGTTGTCGGCGACCACGACCGACGCTGCGGGCGCGTGCGAATCGTCCAGGAACTGCGTCTGCACGTCCACCAGCGCATCGGCGCGGCCTTCCAGCGCCTCGAGCGCGTTGGTGAGCAGGTTGTTGAGGATCTGGCGCACGCGCACGCGGTCGGCGACTATCGACGGCAGCTCCGGATCGAGCGCGAGGCGGATCTGCGCGCTGCCTTCCTGGGCGCGGTACAGTTCGGCCACCTCCACGACGAGCTGGTTCAGGTCGAAGCGGGTGACCAGCATCTCGGGGGCGCGCGCGTACTCGCTGAAGGCGTTCACCATCTGCTTCATCGCGTCGACCTGGGAGATGATGGTGTGCGTGGCGCGCTCCAGCACCTGCGCGTCCTGCGAGTTCATGTTGCCGAGGAGCCTGCGCTGCATGCGCTCGGCCGAGAGCTGGATCGGCGTGAGCGGATTCTTGATCTCGTGGGCGAGGCGGCGCGCCACCTCGCCCCAGGCCGCGTCGCGCTGCGCCTGCAGGAGCGTGGTGATGTCGTCGAACACCAGCACCATCCCCGGGGCGCCCCCCTCGTCGGGCAGGGCCGTGCACGCGCAGACGAGCACGCGGCGCCCGCCATCCGCCATCAGCTCGATCTGTTCGCGCCAGTCGCGTTCGCCGGCGTCGAGGTGCGCGCGCACGCCGCCGAGGAACTGGCGGAACAGTGCGCCCTCGCCCACCGACTCGTCGAACGGCCTGCCGACCGCCGCTTCGAGATCGACGCCGAGGATGGAACTCGCGGCCTGGTTCGCGGTGCGTAGCGTGCGGTCGGCCTGCAGCGACACCACGCCGGTCGACAGACGCGCGAGGATGACGGCGAGTCCGGCCCGCTCCGCCTCCACGGCCTGTTGGCTGCGCCGCGCTTGGTCGCGCGCCCGCGCCAGGCGCTTGGTCATGTCGTTGAAGGAGGCCACCAGGAAGCCGAGTTCGTCGCGCGAGGGCAGCGGAAGCTGGGTGTCGTAGTCGCCCTTCGCCACCGCGCGCGTGCCCGCGATCAGGTCCTGCAGCGGTTGCACCAGCCGCTGCGCGGCGAAGAACGCGCCGTAGACCGCGGCGATGAGCGACATCAGCACGACGAAGCTCAGGATCAGCACGAACGTCGATTTCAGCGGGCGGCGCAGCTGGACCAGGTTGGCGTACTGCGAATAGGAGCGCTGCACCGTGTCCGCCAGCTGGCTCAGCTGCTGCGGCACCGGATACAGGCCGATGAGCACCCGCGAGCCCGGTCCGCCGGGCCCGTCGAGCGGCGCCGCGGTGCGGATCACGTAGCCGCCCTGGCTGTCCGTGTCCAGGTTGAAGTAGGGCTGGCCGTGGCGGAGCTTGAGCATCATCTCGCCGGTCGCCGATATCGGCAGCGCGTCCATCGGCCGTTCGGAGCTCGTGGCGAGGATTCGCCCCTGGGGACCGGTGACCGTGAATTCCAGCGCGGCGCTCTCGCGCCGCTCGCGGTCGAGCGCGCCCACCAGGTCGTAGTCCGACACGCTCGACAGGCCCTGGGCGACGACCTGGGTGTGCTGCAGGAACTCGCGCACGCGCAGTTCGAGGGCGGCGTGCGACAGCTCGCGCGTGTCCTTGAGCCCCTGGCTCACCTCGACCTCGAACCAGCTGTCGACGCCGCGGCTCAAGAATTGCAGTGCGAAGTAGTAGACCACCAGGATGGGGACCACCGCGAGGGCGCTGAAGATCGCGACCGTGCGCCCCTTGAGCCGCGAGCCCGGCACGTGCCGCCGGAAATCGCGCACCAGGTTGCCGAGCTTCACCGCGAGCAGCGCGAGCAGCGTGCACAGCCCGGTGATGTTGATGAGCAGGATCCAGGGCAACCAGCGGTCGAACGCCGCCGAGTCGCGCGACACCGAGCCGAGCAGATACAGCGCGGCGAGCCACAGCGCCACGCCCGCCGCGGCGAGCGCGGTCGCCCCGTGACGGCGTGTCAGCGCTGGAACGTCCAAGTGTACCAATCGCTCTCCCGGTGCCACTCGCTGACCCAGAACATCAGCACCCGCAAGCGGAACGGCACCTTCCCGTAATCGATCTTGGCGCGCACGCTCGCCTCGTAGCGCCGCCCGCCGGGCATCAGCGAGGCGTCGACCACGGGGAGGCTGTGCACGTCGGCGAGCTCCTCGAGCGCGCCGTCCAGCGTGCCGAAGGATTCCTGCTGGCCGCTGTTGTCGTTGTGCAGGATGAAGCGGGCGCTGACCGCGTTGTACTCGAGGTGGTAGTGCTGGGTGAGTTCGGCGACGCGCGAGTTGGGCAGCCACTGGCGCACCCGATCGATGTCGATCTCCAGCGCGAGTTCGAGCGGCACGCCGTCGGCGACGCCACGGCGCACCGCCTCGCCGATGGGCAGGTCGAGGTGCGCGTCCAGGTGGTACACCCCGTCCTTGAGCTCGAGGTCGGCGGAGCGGATTTCGAACCCGCCCTCCAGGCCGTCGGCGTGGGCGAGCGGCTGGCCCGCGCCGATCAGGACGAAGAGCGCCGCCAGCTTCCAGCGTCTTGCGAGAGAGGCGTTCATCTTTTGGTCAGCGCAGCATAATAGAAGCCATCGCCACCCGCCTCACCGGGCAGCAGCTGCACGCCGATGCCGTCGTCGGTGCCGATGTCGGGCCAGCCCGGCCAGTGCGCGCGCGGCACCGCGTGCGCATCCGCGGTACCGGCAAGGAACCCCTGCAGCAGATCGCGATTCTCGGCGCGGGTGTAGGTGCAGGTGGCGTACACCAGCCGGCCACCCGGGGCGAGCAGCGGCCAGAGCGCGGCAAGGAGCTTCAGCTGCTGCGCCGGCAGCTTGGCCAGGTCCGCAGGACGGCGGCGCAGACGAATGTCGGGGTGGCGGCGCACCACGCCGAGTGCCGAGCAGGGCGCATCCAGCAGGATGCGGTCGAAGGGGACACCGTCCCACCAGGTGGACGGCTGCGAGGCGTCGCCGGCGACGAGCTGGGCAGCGGCCGCTCCGCGCTCGAGGTTCTCGCGCACTCGCGCCAGGCGTGCGGCGTCGACGTCGACCGCCACCAGCGCCGCCGGGTCGGCGGCCCGTTCGGCGATCAGCTGGGTCTTGCCCCCGGGGGCGGCGCAGGCGTCCAGGATGCGCAGGTTCGGGGCGAGCGCGAGCGGAAACTGCACGCATTGCGCGGCGAGGTCCTGCACCGAGACCAGCCCCTGCGCAAAGCCGGGCAAGCGCTCGACCTCGCAGGGCTGCTCCAGGGCGAGCGCGTACGGCACCTGCGGCGCGAGCCGTGCCGGGCGACCCTCGGCTTCGAGCAGCGCCCGGTAGGCCTCGGCGGTCGTGCGACGCGCGTCGACCCGCAACCACAGCGGCGCCTGGGTGTCGCTCGCGGCGAGCACCTCTTGATAGCGCGCCGGCCAATCGGCGCGGGTGCGCGCGGCGAGCCACGCGGGTGCCGCGTAGCGGCTCGCCGGATCGCGCGCGACGGCGGCGTCGACGCTCGCGCGCTCGCGCAGATAGCGCCGCAGCACCGCGTTCACCAGGCCGCTCGCGCGCGCGGCAGCCGTGGCCTTGACGGCATCGACCGCGGCGTCGACCACGGCGTACTGCGGCGTGCGCGCGTCCTCGATCTCGTACAGCGCGACCGACAGCAGCGCGCGCACCGGCGGATCGAGCGCACGCACCGGCTTCGAGGACAGCCGCGCCAGGATCGCGTCGTGGCGGTAGTAACCGCGCACCGCGCCGTAGCTCAAGGAGCGCACCGCGGAGGCGCGCTCCGGCGCGGCGCCGCCCAGCACCGCCTGCAGCGCGGCGTCGAGCGTCGCGCCGCCGTCGCGAACCCGCAGCAACACGTCCGCGGCGAGCGCACGCGGATTCGGCCCGGCGGGCGGCACGGCCTCGTTCATGCCCCCTCCAGCACCGCGTCGGTGAGGCGCGGGCGGGCATTGCGGAATTCACCCGCGGACACCGGCCGCCGGCCGGCGAGTTGCACGCGCGTCAGTCGCAACGCGCCTCGGCCGCAGGCGACGTCGATGCCGTCGTCACCGGCTGCCAGGATCGTGCCGGGCGCGACCGGCGACGGCGCGGCGGCGACGCAGTGGGCCTCCCAGATACGCAGCTGCGCGCCGTCGAGGCGGGTCTCGGCCACCGGCCACGGGTTGAAGGCCCGCACGCGCCGCTCGATGGCGGCGGCATCCTGGCGCCAGTCGATCGCACACTCGCTCTTGTCGATCTTCGCAGCGTAGGTCACGCCGTCCGCCGGCTGTGGCGTCGCGGTCACGGCGCCTGATTGCAGGCGCGCCAGCGTTTCGCAGATCAAGACCGCGCCGAGCGCGGCGAGCCGGTCGTGCAGGCTGCCGCCGGTGTCCTTGGGGTCGATGGCGAGCGCACGGGCCGCCAACACCGGACCGGTGTCGAGGCCGGCGTCCATGCGCATGATGCTGATCCCGGTGTGCGCGTCGCCGGCGAGCAGCGCACGCTGAATCGGTGCTGCGCCGCGCCAGCGCGGCAGCAGCGACGCGTGGATGTTGATGCAGCCGAGCCGCGGCACGGCGAGCACGCCAGCCGGCAGGATCTGCCCGAAGGCCACTACCACCAAGGCGTCGAGCCGCAGTGCGGCGAGTTGCGCCTCTACCGCAGTTGCCCGAAAGCTCTCCGGCTGGTGCACCGGCAGTCCCAGCGCCAGCGCCCGTTGCTTGACCGGGCTTTCACGCCGGGCTCGGCCGCGGCCGGCGGGCCGGTCCGGCTGCGTGAACACCGCACACACGTCGAAGCCGTGGCGCAGCAGGGCGTCCAGAGCCGGTACCGCGAAATCCGGCGTACCGGCGAATGCCAACCTCAATGCAGACTCCCGCACGGCGCTCAAAGCGCCGGCGCCGACGGTCCTCGCGCCGCGGAGAGGCTGTCGATCCGCGCCGGAGCGGGGCGCTGCCGGCGCTCCTTGTCGAGGCGCCGCCGGATCATCTGACGCTTGAGCTCGGAGAGGTAATCGACGAACAGCTTGCCATCGAGATGGTCGATCTCATGCTGGATGCACACCGCGAGCAGGCCTTCGGCGTCGAGTTCGAAGGGCTGGCCATCGCGGCCCAGCGCCCGCACCCGGATGCGCTGCGCCCGGTCGAGCTTGTCGTAGATGCCGGGCACGGACAGGCAGCCTTCCTCGCCGCGCGCGCGACCCTCGGCCGTCAGGATCTGCGGATTGACCAGAAAGAGGGGCTGATTGCGCTCCTCGCTGACGTCGATGACGATCACACGCAGGTGCACGTCCACCTGGGTGGCCGCAAGGCCGATACCCTTGTCCGCGTACATGGTCTCCCGCATGTCGTCCATGAGCTTGCGCAGCGCGTCGTCGACCTCGCGCACCGGCGCGGCCTTGGTCCGCAGCCGCGGATCCGGGTACTCGAGGATGGTCAGTGTCGTCATGGGCGTTATGCGAAGGGCGTCGTGTTTTTGGCGCGGGTTTGTTGCTAAAGTTCCGCCGCTGCTTAACTTAATGCCGGCGGCAACGGCTGAGAATGGGCGCTACGTCCCAAGTCTTTTGCGGCCGGAGCGGCAGTATATCAGTCGGGCCGGGAGTACCGGCGGGCGCGGCGAAGGGAGCGATGAGTGATGCAAGGCCGTAAGTGTGTCGGGCTCGTATTCCTGGGCGCAGCGCTTGCCGGCTGCCATGTTGAGCGGCCACCCGCACCGCCCGAGCCCGTGGCGAGCACCGAACCGGCCGTCGAAGGCATTCCGGTCGGCGACCAACGCTCCGCCATGGAAGCGGCCGCCGATCGTGCGCCCGCGACGACCGTTTCGAGCGCGGCACCGACGCCGTCGCCAGCCGGTGGTAGCGGCCCCGCGCTCGCGCCCAACGCCCCGGACAGCTACGTGGTCAAGCGCGGCGACACGCTCTGGGGCATCGCCAAGGTCTTCCTGCGCGACCCGTGGTACTGGCCCGAGATCTGGCAGGTCAACCCGCAGATCAGGAATCCGCACCTCATCTATCCGGGCGACACCTTGCGGCTGGTCTATGTCGACGGCAAGCCGCGCATCGTGGTGCAGCGAAGCACGGAACGGGGCGGCGAAGTTCGCGTCGAGCCCCGCGTGCGCAGCGAACCGCTCGGTGGGGCGATCACGACGATCCCGTACGAGACGGTGGCCGCCTTCATGTCGAAGCCGGTGGTGCTGAGCAAGGAGCAACTGAAGACCGCCCCCTACGTGCTGACCACCCGCGACCTGCACGTGGTGATGGCCGAGGGCGACACGGTCTACGCACGCGGCTTCAAGCAGCCGACGGAAGTGGGCGTGCGCTACGCCCTGGTGCGGGTCGGCGACCCGCTGGTCGATCCGGACGACGATCAGGTGCTCGGCTACAACGGCGTCTACACGGGCTCGGGCCGCGTGGTGCGCGTCGGCGATCCGGTCACGCTGGTGATGAACGATTCCACGCGCGAGACCTATCCGGGCGACAAGCTCATCCCGGCCAGCGAGGACGTGCAGCTCAACTTCATGCCGAGCCCGCCGAAGGTGCGCACCGACGGCAGCATCATCCTGGTGAGCGACGGCGTCAGCGTGATCGGGCAGTACCAGGTGGTGGCGATCAATCGCGGCAGCCGCGACGGACTCGCGCCGGGCAACGTGCTCGCGATCTTGAGCGGCGGCAACGTGGTGCGCGACACCGCCAGCAAGGGCTATCTGCAGGGCGTTTCGCACTTCGGCGGCGCCAAGGTCACCCTGCCCGAGGAGCGCTCCGGCACGTTCATGGTGTTCAAGACCTTCGATCGCCTGAGCTACGGGTTGGTCATGGAGGCCACCGACATCATCCAGGTCGGCGACCGGGTCGCGAACCCTTAAGCGCCCGCAACGCGTCTTTCTCCCCAATCGCGCAGGCTTGCCGCGTTCCCGGGCACCGGCCCCCGCGGCCACCATGCGCGGCATGTCGCAGGAGCCGGCATTACGCCTTGCGGTCGAGGCGCGCGGCGGCGGCGTCGCCACGGGCGCCGAGCGCGCCTGGGTCGATGACGCGAGGCACCACGTCATCGCACGCGGCGATCCGCGCTTTCCGCGCTCGCTCGAGGACTTGCGCGATCCACCCGCGGTGTTGTTCGTCGACGGCGATCCACTGGCGCTCGCCGATCCGCTGCTCGCCATCGTCGGCAGCCGCGGCGCCACCGCGCAGGGACGCGCCAACGCGCACGCCTTCGCGGCCGCGCTAGCGCGGCGCGGCGTCGGCGTGGTCAGTGGTCTCGCCCAGGGCGTGGACGTCGCCGCGCATGCGGGCGCGCTCGCGGTCGCCGGCACGACGATCGCCGTGCTCGGCAGCGGTGTCGACGTCGTCTATCCGCGCGAGCACGCCGAGCTCGCCGGAGCGATCGCCGCGCGCGGCGCGCTGGTGTCGGAATTCGCGCTCGGCACCCCGCCGCGGCGCGAACACTTCCCGCGCCGCAATCGCCTGATCGCGGCACTGTCGCTCGGCACGCTGGTGATCGAGGCCGCGCGGCGCAGCGGGTCGCTGATCACGGCGCGCCACGCGCTCGAACTGGGGCGCGAAGTTTTCGCTCTGCCCGGCTCGATCCACAATCCTCTGAGTCGTGGCTGCCACGCGCTCATCAAAGAGGGTGCGAAGCTCACCGAGACGGTCGATGACATATTGACCGAATTGAATTTTTCGGCCTTCTTCGCGCGCTCGACGGCGCGCATCGCGACATCCGCTGCGGCTGCCGCGAGGCCGAGCACGGCCACCGCGGGCATGGACAAGGATCGGAAAATCCTGTTAGATGCGCTCGGCTTCGATCCCGCCGACCTCGACACGCTGGTGGTCCGCACGGGATTTTCGCCGCAGACCGTGTCCTCGATGTTGCTGTTCCTCGAGCTCGAAGGCCACGTACGGGCCGCCCCCGGGGGCCGTTACTCCCGAGTCACGAACAGGAGTGCCGGAGGTGAAGGATAACGTTCTCGACGTGCTCATCTACCTGTTCGAGAATTACATGAGCGCCGAGGACGAGCCGCGGCCGGATCGTGCCGCGCTCCGGACCGAACTGGAACGGGCGGGTTTCGCGGAACCGGACGTGGGCCGGGCGCTCGAGTGGCTCGACGGATTGTCGGGCGACGGCCTGGGCCAGGTCGCCGACGCCACGGCGCGCGCGGTGCGGGTGTTCAGCGGACAGGAGTTGCTGCGGCTCGACACCGACGTGCGTGGCTATCTCATGTATCTGGAGAACGTGAAGATCCTCTCGGGCGCACAGCGTGAACTGGTGATCGATCGCCTCATGGCGCTCGACGCCGAGGAAATCGACATCGAACAGGTCAAGTGGGTGGTGCTCATGGTGCTGTTCAGCCAGCCCGGCCAGGAGTCCGCCTATGCGCAGATGGAAGACCTGGTGTTCGAGGAGCGCTCGGATGCCCTGCACTAGCGCCTTCTCCACGGCGCGCCCCGCTCCGAACGAACGACGTTGAGCAAGAATCTCGTCATAGTCGAGTCGCCCGCCAAGGCGAAGACCATCAAGAAGTACCTGGGCAAGGACTTCGAGGTGCTCGCCTCCTACGGGCACGTCCGCGACCTCGTGCCCAAGGAAGGGGCGGTCGACCCGGCGCACCACTTCGCCATGAAGTATCAGGTGGTCGAGCGCAACCAGAAGCACGTCGACGCGATCTCGCGCGCGCTCAAGAAGGCCGAGGCCCTCTTCCTCGCCACCGACCCCGACCGCGAGGGCGAGGCCATCTCCTGGCACCTTCACGAGATCCTCGACGGCAAGGGCGAGCTGCGCGGCAAGAGCGTGCAGCGGGTGGTGTTCTACGAAATCACCAAGAGCGCGGTCCGCGAGGCGATGGAGCACCCGCGCCAGCTCTCGATGGACCTCGTCAACGCCCAACAGACCCGGCGCGCCCTCGACTACCTGGTCGGCTTCAACCTGTCGCCGCTGCTGTGGAAGAAGGTGCGTCCCGGGCTCTCCGCCGGGCGTGTGCAGAGCCCGGCGCTGCGCATGATCTGCGAGCGCGAGGACGAGATCGCGGCCTTCGTGCCGCGCGAGTACTGGACCATTGACGCCGAGCTCGAACGCGGCGGCCAGAAGTTCCCCGCCAAGCTCCTCGAGTACGGCGGCGCGAAGGTGGAACAGTTCAGTTTCACCAACGAGGCCGAGGCGCGCGCCGTCGAGCGGGCCCTCGACGCGGCACGGCGGCCGTTGACCGTGCTCGCGGTGGAACGCAAGCAGCGGCGCCGCAATCCCGCGCCGCCGTTCACCACCTCGACCCTGCAGCAGGAGGCGGCGCGCAAGCTCGGCTTCAGCGCGCAGAAGACCATGCGCGTCGCGCAGCAGCTGTACGAGGGCGTGGACTTCGGCGAAGGCGCGGTCGGCCTCATCAGCTACATGCGCACCGACTCGGTGAACCTGTCCAAGGACGCGGTGGCGCAGATCCGCGAGGTGATCGGCAAACTGTACGGACAGGAGGCGCTCTCCGAGGAGCCGCGCGCGTACCGCACCAAGTCCAAGAACGCCCAGGAAGCGCACGAGGCGATCCGGCCGACCTCCGCGGACATCGTGCCCGCGAACATCGAGGGCAAGCTCGACCCGGACCAGGCGCGTCTCTACGCGCTCATCTGGAAGCGCACCCTCGCCTGCCAGATGGCGCCGGCGGTGTTCGACACCGTGGCGGTGGACGTGCTCGCGCCGCCGGCCGACGCCGCCGCGGCGCGCATCGTGCTGCGCGCCAACGGCTCGACGCTGGTGAAGCCGGGCTACATATCCGTCTATCAGGAGGGCGTGGACGACGCCGTCCAGGACGACTCGGACCACGTGCTGCCGCCGCTGGAAGTCGGCGACCAGGTGTCGCTCGCCGGCGTCGTGCCCTCGCAGCACTTCACCGAGCCGCCGCCGCGATTCTCGGAAGCCTCCCTGGTCAAGGCGCTGGAGGAATACGGCATCGGTCGTCCCTCCACCTACGCCTCGATCATCTCGACGCTGCGCGATCGCGGCTACGTGGACATCGAGAACCGGCGCTTCACCGCGACCGACATCGGCAAGATCGTCAGCCGGTTCCTCACGCAGTACTTCACCACCTACGTCGACTACGATTTCACCGCGCGCATGGAGGACTCTCTCGACGCCGTCTCGAACGGGGACGAGCCCTGGGTGCCGCTGCTGGAGCGGTTCTGGAAGCCGTTCATCGAGCTCGTGAAGCACACCGAGACGTCGGTGAGCCGCGACGAGGTGGCGCAGGCGCGCGATCTGGGCATCGACCCCGCGAGCGGCAAGCCGATGAGCGTGCGCATGGGGCGCTTCGGTCCCTTCGTGCAGATCGGCACCAAGGACGACGCCGACAAGCCGCGTTTCGCCGGGCTGCGCCCCGGGCAGAAGATGGACACCATCACCCACGCCGAGGCGCTGGAGCTGTTCAAGCTGCCGCGCAAGCTCGGCGCCACGCCGGCGGGCGAGGAGATCAGCACCAACGTCGGACGCTTCGGTCCGTACGTCAAGTACGGCTCGAAATACGTATCGCTCAAGACCGACGACCCGTACACCATCACCCCGGAGCGCGCGCTGGAGGTGATCCGCGAGAAGGAGATCGCGGACGCGAACCGAATCATCCTCGACTTCCCGGAGGCGGGGATCCAGGTGCTGAACGGACGCTACGGTCCTTACATCACCGACAAGACGCGCAATGCCAAGATCCCCAAGGATCGGGAACCGAAGACCCTGACTCTCGAGGAGTGCCGGACACTGCTGGCGGAAGCCCCGACGCGGCCGTTCGGGCGCTTCGGCCGCAAGGGCAAGGGAGCGCCGGCTGCGCCGCCGAAGGCGAAACCCGCCCGGCGCGCGGCAACCGCGGAAGCGGCAACCGCGGACGAGGTCGCCGCACCGCTCAAGCGCGCCGCGAAGTCGAAGACGGTGGCACGCAAGACCGCGGCCGCGGACGGACCGGCGGGGGCGCCCAAGAAGGCGTCCGCCGCGAAGAAGCCGGCCGCCAGGAAGAAGGCGGCCACCAAGCGATGAGGCCGAGTTCGCCCGCCGCGCTCGAGGTGCTCGCCTACCTGCGCGACCTTCACGACCGCATCACGGCTGCCATCGAGGCGCTCGATACGGTCCGCTTCCGCCGCGATGCGTGGGAGCGTCCGGAGGGTGGCGGGGGCGAGAGCCGCGTGCTCAGCGAGGGCAGCACCTTCGAGCGGGCGGGTGTGTCCGTGTCGCACGTGTTCGGCGACCGGCTGCCGCCGTCGGCATCGGCTGCGCGTCCCGCGGTCGCCGGCGCGCCGTTCGAGGCCATGGGCCTGTCGCTGGTCTTCCACCCGCGCAATCCCTACGCGCCGACCACCCATTGCAACGTGCGCTTCCTGGTGGCCACGCCGCAGGACGGCGACGCCGAGTGGTGGTTCGGGGGCGGTTTCGACCTCACGCCCTACTATCCGTTCGAAGAGGACGTGCTGCACTGGCACCGGACCGCGAAGGCGGCCTGCGAACCGTTCGGCGCGGGGCTCTACGACCAGTACAAGTCGTGGTGCGACCGGTATTTCTTCCTGCCGCACCGGGACGAGACCCGCGGCGTCGGCGGTCTGTTCTTCGACGACCTCAACAGCGGCGGATTCGAACGCTGTTTCGCGCTCCTGCGCAGCGTGGGCGATCACTTCCTGCCGGCCTACCTTCCCATCGTCGAGCGGCGCCGCGCGACGCCGTACGGTGAGCGCGAACGCGAGTTCCAGCTCTACCGCCGCGGCCGCTACGTCGAGTTCAACCTGGTGTACGACCGCGGCACGCTGTTCGGGCTGCAGTCGCGCGGCCGCGCCGAGTCCATCCTGATGTCCCTGCCGCCGCGAGTGCGCTGGGAGTACGACTGGAGCCCGGCCCCGGGTACGCCGGAGGCGCGCCTGTACGAGGAATTCCTGCGGCCACGCGACTTCCTCGCGGAGCTCGACCGGGGCTGAGCGCGTCGGTTGCGCCGCAGCCGCACTCCTTTAGACTCGAGGCTCGTCCCCGCCTCGCCCTACAGCCCGAAGGAGACCTCCCGATGAGCCGCGCGCACGTGACCGAGAAGATCCTCGCCGCCAAGGTATCGAAGGGCCTCAAGTGGGCCGACGTCGCCCGTCGCGTCGGCCAGAGCAAGGAGTGGGTCACCGCGGCCTGTCTCGGGCAGATGACCATGACCGCCGAGCAGGCGGGGGTGATCGGCACGCTGTTCGACCTGACCGAGGAGGAACGCAAGTGGTTGACGGTGGTGCCCTACAAGGGCTCGCTTCCGACCGCGGTGCCGACCGACCCCCTGATCTACCGTTTCTACGAACTGGTGAGCGTGTACGGCACGACCTTCAAGGAGCTCATCCACGAGGAGTTCGGCGACGGCATCATGAGCGCCATCGACTTCAAGATGCAGCTCTCGCGCGAGGCGGATCCGAACGGCGACCGGGTGAAGATCGTCATGTCCGGCAAGTACCTGCCGTACAAGACTTATTGATTGAACTACCGCCACGCGTATCACGCCGGCAACTTCGCGGACGTCGCCAAGCACGTCGCGCTGCTCTACTGCCTGGAGGCGCTGCGGCGCAAGGAGTCGGCCTTCTTTGCGCTCGACACGCACGCGGGCCGGGGCTTTTATTCGCTGGACGCGGCCGAAGCGCGCAAGTCCGCGGAGGCGGACCGGGGCGTGCGCCGCCTGCTCGCCGGCCCGCACGCCGACGAGACGCTGCAATCGTACCTGCGCGCACTCGGCACGCGCCCTGGCGAGCGCCTGACCCGGTATCCCGGTTCGCCGGCGCTGATCGCGGCTGCGCTGCGGCCACAGGATCGGGCCACTTTCGTCGAACGCGCGCCCGCCGAGGCGCGCGCACTGGAGCGCGATCTGCGCTCCGCCGGACGCATCCGCGCCGTGGCCGGCGACGGCTACGCGGAGTTGAAGGCGGCCCTGCCGCCGCCCGAGCGTCGCGGCCTGGTGCTGATCGACCCGCCCTACGAGGATGCGGACGAGTTCACGACGCTGCTCGCGGCCTTCAGGGAGGCGCAGCGCCGCTGGGCCACGGGTACTTATCTGCTGTGGTACCCGATCCTGACGGCCGTTCAGCGGGATGCGGTGCACCGCCGCCTCGCGGCCCTCGAGGTGCCGAAGTTGCTGGTCGCGGAGCTCGCGGTATATCCCGACGACGCGCGCGCCGGGCTCGCCGGCAGCGGGCTCGCCATCGTCAATCCACCCTTCGGCGCCGATGAGTTCCTGGCGGAGGCATACGCGGCGCTGCACGCCCGGCTCGCCGAGGAGCGCTGCGGCTACGTACGGGTGGCGCGGCTGACGGAAGAGCGCCCGCGGGCGTAGGATAGGCACATGGATCCACATCGCCTGCACGAGCGCCTCGAGGCGCTGCACGCCGACCTGCAACGGGCCGCCGGGGTGGACTCGGACTCGAACCGCCTGCTCGCCGACATCAAGGCCGACATCGAACGGCTGCTCGACGCTTCCGGTGCGGCGAGCGGCGCGCCGCCGGTTCCGGGAGCCACCCTGGCCGAACGGCTCGAGCGCACCGCGGTGCGCTTTTCCGCCGCACACCCGGGCCTCGCAGCCACCGCGCGCAACGTCGTGGATCTGCTCGGCAAGATGGGGGTTTAGCCCCTCGAGCCGGTCCAGACGAGCGCCGCGC
Source organism: Gammaproteobacteria bacterium (assembly GCA_027459765.1). GTDB lineage: Bacteria > Pseudomonadota > Gammaproteobacteria > Steroidobacterales > Steroidobacteraceae > Bog-1198. The sequence continues at coordinate 34,914 of DAIDHD010000038.1, forward strand.
GCACGCGCGCCGCGACCGCGTCGATATCCTGTGGCGCCATCGTGCCTCCCTTCGACAGCACGGCGAGGCTGCCGTGACCGGGCATGGGCACGATGACGCCTCGGTAGCCTTCCTCGTCGAACCTCGTCCGCCGCCAGACGTGCTCGTGCGTCAGCACCATCACCGTCACGGGTCCGTGCTCGGTCTGCACCACCAGGTGCGGGACGTTGTGGTGGCGGAAGCCGCAGCGATTGGCGTAGCTGACGAGCGGCGCCCCCGGCGCGAGGCGCACGTGCGCGTCCTGCATCGCGTCGGCGAGCTTCGGGAGCGGCACCGCGACGTCGGTGCGCGCCCAGGCCTGCGGTTCCTCGGCCATGTGCTCCACGACGTCCCGCGCCAAGGTCTCGCTCGGCACGGCGATCCACAGTCCCCCGGCCACCACGGCGGCGAACAGGACGCTCGCGGCCATGGCCATCCAGCCACCGCGGCGTACCCACGGCGGTGATCCGGCGCGGCGCAACGGCACCACCCGCCGGCCGGGATCCAGCCGCCCGCCCGCCGCCGGCACCGTGACGCGCAGGGCGCGCCCGAGCCTCTCTTCGAAGGACAGCAGCGAACGCGCATAGGCCGCGCACTCGGCGCAGCTCTCCCGGTGGGCGCGCAATGCCGGGTCCTGATCCGACGGATCGGTCAGGATCGAGCGCCTGAATTGCCTGCAGTCCATCATTCTTCGTCCGGATCGAGCGAGGTGTCCTCGCCGCAAAGGGCCCGCAACTGCTTGCGGGCGCGAAACAACCGGGTCAGCACCGCCGCGGTCGACAATTCGAGCTCGGCCGCGATCTCGGCGGTGGAATAGCCCATGAGCACCTGCAACACCAGCGGCTCGCGGTACTCCTCGGGCAGCTTGAACATGGCGGCACGCAACTCCTCGAGCTGCGCGTCGCCGGCATCGGCGAGGGTGGGCTCCTCGCGCGCCACCAGTTCCTCGACGTCCACCAGCGGCAGCCGCTTGCGCTCGAAGCAGCGGGCGTACTCGCGGCGCACGATTGTCAACAACCAGGGCTTGGCCGCGGTCTCGTCCTTGAGCGCGTCCCGGGACTTCCAGGCGCGCAACAGCGTCTCCTGCACGACGTCCTCGGCCAGGCTCCGGTCGCGCGACAGCCAGAAGGCGAAGCGCAGCAGATCGGGCCGCAGCGACTGGCACAACGCGTGAAATCGCGAGCGCGAGTCGTTTCCGCGAACCTCGTCGTTCATGTTTAAATCGTGCCCCAGCCGGCGGTTTCGCCGGACGAATGATAACCCGGCGCCGGCTGGCGTGGTCGGCGGGGTGAAGGGCGCGGCGATTTCGAGGCGAGCAGGAGTCACGCAAGAGATGACCGGACATTTCCCGAAAACATTTCCGACCACGCGGCTGCGGCGCATGCGCCGGGACGAGTTCTCCCGGCGGTTGATGCGCGAGACGCACCTCACCGTGGACGCGCTCATCTACCCGGTGTTCGTGGTCGAGGGCAGCGGCGAGCGCCAGCCGGTGGCCTCCATGCCCGGCGTGGAGCGCCTGTCGGTGGACGAGCTGCTGCGCGAATGTGCCGAGCTTGCGCGCCTGCGGGTGCCGGCGATCGCACTGTTCCCGGTGGTCCCGGTCGAGAAGAAGTCGCTCGACGCCCGCGAGGCCTGGAATCCCGACGGGATCGCGCAGCGCGCGGTGCGTGCCGTCAAGAAGGAATTCCCGGGGCTCGGCGTGATCACCGACGTCGCCCTGGATCCGTTCACCACCCACGGCCAGGACGGACTGATCGACGCGGCCGGCTACGTGCAGAACGACCTCACCGTGGAGACCCTGGTCCGCCAGGCGCGCTCGCACGCGGACGCGGGCGCGGACGTGGTCGCGCCGTCCGACATGATGGACGGGCGCATCGGCGCCATCCGCCGCGCGTTCGAAGGCGCGGGGCTCGTGCACACCCGCATCCTCGCCTACTCCGCCAAGTACGCCTCGAGCTTCTACGGACCGTTCCGCGAGGCCGTCGGCTCGGCCGGGCAACTGGGCGGAGCGGGCAAGCACACCTACCAGATGGACCCCTGCAACTCCGACGAGGCCCTGCGCGAGGTGGAGCTCGACATCGCCGAAGGCGCAGACATGGTCATGGTGAAGCCCGGCATGCCCTACCTCGACATCGTGCGCCGGGTGAAGGATCGCTTCGGCATGCCGACCTACGTCTACCAGGTGAGCGGCGAGTACGCGATGATCATGGCAGCGGCGCGCAACGGCTGGATCGACGAGCGCGCGGTGGCGCTGGAGGCGCTCACGTCCATGAAGCGTGCCGGCGCCGACGGCATCCTTACGTACTTCGCGAAGCGCGCGGCGGAGTGGCTGCGGGCGTGAGCGGCGCCGGCGGTACGGGCGCCCCGGACCAGTACGGCCTGGTGGGCCACCCGGTGGCGCACAGCTGGTCACCCTTCATCCACGGCATGTTCGCGCGCGCGACGGCCCAGAATCTCAGCTATCGGCTGTTCGACGTCGCCGAGCGGGATTTCCGCCGCGAGACGCTCGAATTGTTCGCCGGCGGGATCCGCGGCCTGAACGTCACCTTGCCGCACAAGCAGGCGGCGGCCGAGCTGGTCAACGAACTCACGCCGCGGGCGGCGCGTGCCCAGGCGGTCAACACCATCGCGTTCTTCGACGACTCGACGCTGCTCGGCGAGAACACCGACGGCATCGGCCTGGTGGTCGACCTGGAGCGCAATCTCGGCGTGGAGATCGCGGATCGGCGCGTGCTCATCCTGGGGGCCGGCGGCGCGGCGCGCGGTGTGCTCGGCCCGCTGCTCGAGCGCGAGCCGCGCGCCATGGTGATCGCGAACCGCACCGCGGCGCGTGCCGCCGAACTCGCGGCGGAATTCGCGGATCTGGCGCAGGTGATCGGCCTGAGTTTCGGCGACCTGCCGGCAACGCCCTTCGATCTCGTCATCAACGCGACGTCGGCGAGCCTCAAGGGCGAAATGCCGCCGATCGATCCCGGCGTGATCGGCGAGCACTCGGTGTGTTACGACATGGCCTACGGCCGCAGCCCGACCCCGTTCACGCGCTGGGCGCGCGAACGGGGCGCGGCGCGCGTGTTCAAGGGCTGGGGCATGCTGGTGGAACAGGCCGCCGAGTCCTTCCTCCTGTGGCGCGGCATACGCCCCGACACCCGGCCGGTGCTGGACGCGCTCTCGCGGGAAGACTCGAACGGCTAGCCGGCGCGGTGCAGTTCCTTGAGCGCCACGTAGTGCGCGGCGGTCGCGATCAGCCGCTCGATCTCCGAATCCTCGACCGTCCGTACCCGCCGCGCCGGATTGCCCAGATACAGCCCGCGCGAGGCTAGCACCTTGCCCGGCGGCACCACGCTGCCGGCGGCCACGATCACCTCCTCCTCGATGACCGCCCCGTCGAGCACCACGGATCCCATGCCGATGAGACAGCGGTCGCCGACGCGGGCGCCGTGCAGGATCACCTTGTGGCCGACCGTGACGTCGGCGCCGACGGTCAGCGGCCAGCCGCCCGGCGCGTGCGGACCGTCCGACACGACGTGCAGCACGCTGCCGTCCTGGACGTTGCTGCGCGCGCCGATCTCGATGCGGTGGATGTCGCCGCGCGCGACCACCAACGGCCACAGCGACACGTCTTCGGCCAGCGCCACGCGCCCGATCACGACCGCGGATTCGTCGACCCAGGCGCGGGGGCCGATTTGCGGTTGCACTCCTCGATACGGTCTGATGGACATGCGCAGGGTCTCCGTCGGGCAGGTTGGCGGCGGCGCACGCGTCAACGCATGGTGACGAATTCTTCGGCGCTCGTCGGGTGGATGGCGACGGTGTCGTCGAAGTCGCGCTTGGTCGCGCCCATCCGCACCGCCACCGCGAATCCCTGCAGCATCTCGTCCGCTCCGTGCCCGATCACGTGCAGGCCCACGATCCGCTCCTCCGCGCCCACGCAGACGAGCTTCATGTCGGTGCGCGTCTTGCGGGCGGTGACCGCGTGGTACATGGGTGTGAACTCGGCCTTGTAGATCTTGACCGCGTCGCCGTGGGCGGCGCGCGCCTGCGCCTCGGTGGCGCCGACGGTCCCGATCGGCGGGTGCGTGAACACCACGGTGGGGATGTCGCGGTACTCGAGCCGCCGCTGCGACTGGCCGCCGAACAGGCGGTCGGCGAGACGGCGTCCGGCGGCGATCGCCACCGGCGTGAGCGCGGCGCGCCCGGTAACGTCGCCGATCGCGTGCACGCCGGGCACGTTGGTGTCCTGGTAGTCGTCGGTGAGCACGTGGCCCGCCGCATCGCACGCCACTCCGGCACGGTCCAGCCGCAGGCCCGCCACGTTCGGCGCCCGGCCGATCGCCCACAGCAGGCAGTCGAAGTCGCCGAACTCGCGCCCGTCCTGCGCCACCAGCACCTTGCCGGCGGCGTGTTCGCGCGCCGCGGCAGGTATCACCCGTTCGTGAATTTCGATTCCCAGCGCGCGCAGCTCGCGCGCCAAGCCGTCCCCCAGCATGGTGTCGAAGTGGCCGAGCAGGCGGTCCTTGCGCACGAACAGCTCGACCTCGCTGCCGAGCTCGCGGAACGCGCCGGCCAACTCGCAGGCGATGTAGCCGCTGCCGACGACGGCCACGCGGCGCGGCCGCTCCGCGAGCGCGAAGAAGCCGTCCGAGGTGATGCCGAGTTGCGCACCCGGCAAGTCCGGCACGACGGGCACGCCGCCGGTGGCTATGACGACGTGCCGCGCGCTGATCCGCTCGCCGTTGACCTCGAGCGTGTGCGGGTCGAGGAAGCGCGCTGCGCCGCGCACGTGCTCGATGCCCTTGGTGGCGAGATTGCGCGCGTAGATGCCGTTGAGGCGCTCGACGTACGCGTCGCGGCGCGCCTTGAGCTCCCGCCAGTCGTGGCCGCGGCCGCCGGCGTCCTCGAAGCCATAGTCGTGCGCGTCCCCCAGGGCGAGCCCGACCGCGGCGGCGTTCCACATCACCTTCTTCGGCACGCAGCCGACGTTCACGCAGGTGCCGCCGAGACGTTGCGGCTCGATCACCGCGGCGCGTGCACCGTATTGCGCGGCACGCTGCGCGCACGCGAGGCCGCCGCTGCCGCCGCCGATCGCGATCAAGTCGAATGAGGCGCTCAACAAGGTGCACTCCATGGGGAACCGGGACACGTGCGCCGAATCATAACCGGTGCTCTGCTAGAATCGCCGCCGTGCAGAAAGAGCCCACCGACAATCCGCTGCTGCAGATGGACGGACTGCCGGCCTTCGACCGCATCGCGGCGGAACATGCGCGGCCGGCGCTCGAGCGGGTGCTCGAGGAGAACCGGGCGCGGATCGCCGCGCTGACCGCGGATCCGGAGCCGACCTTCGCGTCGCTGGTCGCGCCGGTGGAGGAGCTGGGACACCGGCTCAGCCGGGTGTGGAGCCCGATCTCGCACCTGAATGCCGTCGCCAACTCGCCGGCGATGCGCGCGGCCTACAACGAGTGCGTGCCGCTGCTGACGGCGTACTCCGCCGAGCTCGGCCAGAACGAGGCGTTGTACGCCGCTTACGCCCGGGTACTGGAGCGCGAGGGGCCGACGCTCGACGCCGAGCAGCGCAAGCTCCTGGAGAATGCGTTGCGGGACTTCCGGCTGGCGGGCGTCGCCCTGCCGCCGCACCAGAAGAGCCGCTATCGCGAGATCGTACAGCGGCTGGCGCTGCTCGCGAGCAAGTTCTCCGAGAACGTGCTCGACGCGGCGGCCGATTACGCCCGCGTGGTGACCGACGAGGCCGAGCTCGAGGGCCTGCCGCCGAGCGCGATCGACCGGGCGGCGGTGAACGCGCGCGAGGCGGGCGCGGCGGGCTGGCTGCTGCGGCTGGACCAGCCCACCTACATGACGGTGATGACCAGCGCGAAGAGCGAGCGCCTGCGGCGCGACATCTACGAAGCCTGGGTGACGCGCGCCTCCGAGATCGGCCCGAGCGGCGGCAAGTTCGACAACAACCCGCTGATCGCCGAGATATTGCCGCTGCGACACGAGCTCGCGCGGCTGTTGTCCTACGATAATTTCGCCGAGTACGCCCTCGCCACGCGCATGGCCAAGAGTCCGCGCCAGGTGCTCGGCTTTCTGGAGGACCTGGCGCGCCGCTGCATCCCGGCCGGGCGACGCGAGTTCTCGGACCTGGAGGAATTCGCCGGTCGCAAGCTCGCGCCGTGGGACGTGCCGCATTACGCCGAGCGGCTCCAGGAGCGGCGTTTTCGGGTGTCTCAGGAGTCGCTGCGGCCCTACTTCCCGTTGCCGAAGGTGCTGTCCGGGCTGTTCGAGATCACGGCGCGGCTCTACGGGGTCGAAGTGCGCGAACGCCCCGGGGTGAGCACCTGGCACGCGAGCGTGCGTTACTACGATCTTCTGGACCGCGACGGCAGCGCCATCGCGGGCTTCTACCTGGACCCTTACGCACGGCCGGAGAAGCGTAGCGGCGCGTGGATGGACGAGTGCATCGTCGCCAAGTCCCTGCCGAGCGGCAAGGCTCTGCCGGTGGCCCAGCTCGTCTGCAACTTCGCCAATCCGGTCGGCGGCAAGCCCTCGCTGCTGACGCACGACGAGGTGACCACGCTGTTCCACGAATTCGGGCACGGGCTGCACCACATGCTGACGCGCGTCGCGTATCCGAGCATCGCCGGCATCAACGGCGTGGCCTGGGACGCGGTCGAGCTGCCGAGCCAGTTCATGGAAAATTTCGTGTGGCGCGCCGAGGTGCTGCCGTTGATCTCGGCGCACGTCGACGGCGGCGAGCCGTTGCCCGCGGAGACGCTCGAGCGGCTGCTCGGCACGCGCACCTTCAACGCCGCTCTCGACACGCTGCGCCAGATCGAGCTGGCGACCTTCGATTTCGAACTGCACACGCACTTCGATCCGGCGCGCGGACCGCGGGTGGCCGAGACCCTGGAGTCGGTGCGCAGCCGCGTTGCGGTGGTGCCGATCGCACCGTTCAACCGGCTGGCGACCAGCTTCGCGCACATCTTCGCGGGCGGCTACGCCGCGGGCTACTACAGCTACAAGTGGGCCGAAGTGCTGGCCGCGGACGCTTTCGAGGCGTTCGAGGAGGCCGGCGTGTTCGACGCCGCCACGGCCAACCGATTTCGTGAAGCGATCCTCGCGCGCGGTGGCGGCACCGACGCGATGGAGGCGTTCGTCCGGTTTCGCGGCCGGCCACCCGACGTACGGCCGCTGCTCAAGCAGACGGGCATCGCCGCGTGACCGGCGCGCCGGCGCTCGCGGCGACGCTCGCGCTGGCCACGGCGGCGGTTTCGGCCGCGGCGCAGGCTCCGCCCGCGGCGCAGGTTCCGCCCGCGGAGCAGGTTCCGCCCGCGGCGCAGGTTCCGCCGGCGGCGCAGGCTCCCGCGACGGCAGCCGCGACCGCCTACGTCACCGATGAACTGGTGCTCGGCCTGTACGCGGCCGCGGACCCGCAGAGCCCGCGCCTCGCGACTCTGCATTCCGGCACTTCGGTGGAGACGCTGGGCACGCAGGGCGAGTATTCGCACGTACGGCTGGCCAATGGGGTCGTCGGCTGGGTCAAGAGCAGCTTCCTCACCGCGCGCGAGCCGGCGAGCGTTCGCGCCCGGCAATTGCAGGACGAGCTCGACCGCAGCCGCGCCACCACTCCGGCACTGGCCGAGGCGGCGGCCCGCAGCGAGCTTGCCCAGCTGCGCGAAGAACTCGCCGCGGCGCGCACCGAAGCCGCCACGCTGCGCGCGGCGGCGGGCGCGCGAGCTCCCGCGGGCGCGATCGAGGTCACGGCCGGCGACGCCGCCGGCCACCGTCCGCCCGCGACGGCGGCGATCGCGCTCGCCGTTGCGGCGGCATTGGGCGCCGGCTTCTGGGCGGGCTATGCGACGCTGGCGCGGCGGGTGCGCGCCAAGTTCGGCGGCATCAAGGTGTATTGAGCCGATGTTGCGTTGTGCGACCTGGAACGTGAATTCGCTGCGCGTGCGCCTGCCGCACCTGACACAGTGGCTGGGCGCGCGCGGGCCGGACGTCGTCGGTCTTCAGGAAACCAAGCTCGAAGATCCGGATTTTCCGCTCGGCGCGCTCGAGTCGCTCGGGTATCGCGTCGCCTTCGCCGGCCAGAAGACCTACAACGGCGTCGCCGTGCTCGCCCGCCAGCCGCTCGAGGACGTGGCCACCGAATTGCCCGGCTTCCCCGATCCGCAGCGCCGCCTGCTCGCCGTCACCGTCGCCGGGGTACGGGTCGTCAACGTCTACGTGCCCAACGGCCAGAGCGTGGACTCCGACAAGTATCGTTACAAGCTCGACTGGCTGGCGGCGCTCGAGGGGTTCCTGCGCGGCGAGCTCGCGCGGCACTCGCGACTGATCGTGCTCGGCGACTTCAACATCGCCCCGGAGGACCGCGACGTGCACGATCCCGCGGCGTGGACGGGGTCGGTGCTGACCAGCGAGCTGGAACGCACGGCGCTCGCGCGTCTGCACGCGCTGGGCCTTCAGGACCTGTACCGCCGCTTCGAGCAGCCGGCACAGTCGTTCAGCTGGTGGGACTACCGGCAGGCGGCCTTCCGCCGCAACCTGGGGCTGCGCATCGACCTGATCCTGGGCTCGGCCGCCATGTCGACCGCGTGCGTCGCCTGCGAGATCGATCGCGAACCGCGCACCTGGGAGCGGCCGTCCGATCACGCGCCGTGCCTGGCGCACTTTGACATATCGGCCTCATGCGCATAAAGAGAACCAGGCACGTGGCGCCGGGCGCGCGGCGGGCATAGACTTTTTCGATGCTCGACCTGCGCCGCAACGACTACGACGTGTCGAACACCGTGCAGGTGAGTTCCACGTCGGCCGTGAGCGCGGCGGTGCGCGAGCTGTACGCACGCACCTGGCCAGGCCAGCCCTTCGACCGCGTGGCCACCGCCTTCGAGGATTTCGAGCGCCTGTTCGCCGGGCGCATGCCCGGCTACCACGGTGTCGACACCGTCTATCACGATCGCCAGCACACCCTCGACATGACGCTCGCGATGGCGCGGTTGCTCGCGGGTTACGAGAGCCTCGTGCCGCCGGCGCAGCGCTTCGGCGCGGAACGCGCGGCGATGGGCCTGGTGACGGCGCTGTTCCACGACGCGGGCTACATCCGCGAGTTCGACGACAACCAGCACCGCAACGGCGCCGAATTCACGCTCTACCACGTCACGCGCAGTGCGCGCTTCCTGGCCCGCTACCTGCCCGCGATCGGCATGGAGGAGTGGGTGCCGATCGCAACCCGCATCGTGCACTTCACCGGCTACGAGATCGAACTGCGGCAGATCCAGCTCGCCGATCCGCGCGACCGGCGCCTCGGTCAGCTGGTCGGTACCGCCGATCTGATCGCGCAAATGGCCGATCGCTGCTATCTGGAGAAGTGCCGCGACCGGCTCTACCCCGAGTTCGTGCTGGGCGGCGTGGCGGCAAGCGGCGGCGGCGGCGGCGAACTCAAGGTGCGCTACAGCTCCGGGCTCGATCTCTTGCGCCAGACGCCGCAATTCGTGCGCGCGACGCGCAGGGACCGGCTGGAGGGCGAGTTCGAGCACGCCTACCGCTACGTCGAACCGCTATTCGGCGGCCGCAACCCCTACTTGGAGGCCATCGATCGCAACATCGAGTACCTGCAGCGGGTGCTGCGTACCGAGCGCTGGCCGATGTTGCGGCGCAACCCGCCGTTGTTCACCTCCGCGGACGATCAGCTGCGCGAGGTACGCGGGCTGATGGTGAATCGCTTGAAGAGCCTGATGTCCTGACGGTTGCCTCACGGGCCGTCCGTGGCGCGCACGTAGCGCGCGTGCAGGTCGCCGATGCGCGCCAGCACGATCTCCCGACCGGCGAGCGGTGCGGCCGCGAGCGCCTCGCCGAGGACTTCCGTACTGAGGGCGCGCTGCGCTTCGATTGCGATCGGCGCGAAGCTCCAGTGCCAGGGCTCGGGCGCCACCGCCGAGCGCAGGCCACGGTAGGGCCGGAAGAAGCCGAAGCGCGCCGCATTGGCCTCGAGCCAAACCGAAAGAGCGTGGAAGGGGCCGCCGGCGGCGTACTCCTGCGGCTCCAGCCGCAGCTGGCGACCCGCCGGCAACGCACCCCGATCGTATAGGTCGAGTTCCGTACCCCAGTGGTGCCGACTGGCGCCCGGCAGCGCCGACCAGGTGAGGATGGCATCGACCCGCGCCGCGGGGTCGAGGGTGGTGACGTCGACCTGCCGGCCGGTGGCGTCGTACACCGGCCGGGCACCGCGGTACTTGTCGTTCCAGAGCACGAGCTGGCGGTCGAAGTCGCGAAAGCCGCTTGCGACCGCCACGTCGAGGCCTGCGGTCGCAGCCGAGCGCCGCAGTGCGAGAAAGGGCGCCACGACGTGCTCGTGCAGCACGCAGGGCGGGTCGGCCAACTCGCGCACGTGCGCGCGCGACCGGCCGGTGAGTTCGCTCGGCCTCAAGCGGCGCCCTCGCGCTCGCGCAGCAATTCGTCGAGCCGGTCGAAGACCTGCACGAAAGTGGCGATCTCCTGTGCACCCGCCAGGGAGTGCTGGCCGTTGAAGACGAAGTTGGGCACGCCGTTGATCCCGAGTGCGGCGGCGTGCCGCTGCGCCGCGACCACGCCGTCCTGGCCGACGCGCAACACCAGCGCGGCGCGCGTGTCGCGTTCCGCAAGACCGGCCTCCACGCCGAGCCGGGTGAGTTCTTCGACGTCGCCGATGTCCCGGCCTTCCTCGAAGTAGGCCTGCATCACCCGATCCTTGACGGCCGAGGCGCGGCCGTGGCGGTCGGCGTGGGCGATCAGCAGGTGGGCGCGGCGCGTGTTGGGAACACGCTCGATGCGGTCGAACCGGAACGCGATGCCGACGGCGGCGCCGTGCGCCACGAGCAGGTCCTCGACCGCCGCCAGGCGTTCCGCGTCGGGAAACTTCGTGGCGAGATAGTCGCGCCGCGCGACCCCCTCGGGCGGCAGATCGGGATTGAGCTCGAACGCGCGCCACGCCAGGCGGGCGCGGAATCCGGGGCGCTGGTTGAGCGCGCGCTCGAAGCGCCGCTTGCCGAGAAAGCACCACGGACAGATCACGTCCGAGAATATGTCCACGCGCAGCAGAGTTTCCATGAGTCCTGTGATTCTAGCGCGGGGCCTTATGGCTCCGGATGTGAACAGGTATCATCCGGCGATGGCGCGCAGCCTCAAGACCACGTACCTGATCACCGCGCTGGTCGTCGGCGGCAGCCTCTGCCTCATCATCGGCGGCAGCGCCTACTATGCGCACCGCGTCGGCATGCGGGAAATCGACCGCGTCACCTACGGTTCGGTCGAGCGCAAGCTGGAGGCGGACCTCGAGGCGCGTGCGCGCAGCCTCGAGGACCTTGCGGTCACCCCGCTTGCGTCGGCTCTCACGGCGCGCGACGTCGTGGCGGTGGCCGGCATCGCCGGCCGGCTGCTGTCCGAGCCCGGGGTCGATCGGGTGACCGTGACCGCGGCGGACGGCGGCGTGCTGTACGACGCGAGCCGCGCCGACGGCGGCGCGGGCGGCGCCGACGAGTTCGTCGCCCGCCAGAGCATTGCGGCGGCGCCTGCGGCGGCGAAGCGCGCGCCGACGGCGGCCGGTACGCTCGAGATCCGCATGAGCCGCGCCGACGCAGCCCGCGCCCTGGCGGCGCTGCAGTCGACGCTCGACGACGAGCACCGCGACCAGGCGCGCCGCCTGCGCAACCTGCTCGCCGGCGTGACCCTGCCTCTGCTCGGCATCGCGGTGGCGTGCGCCTGGCTGATCGCGCGGCGGCTCGCGCACCCGCTGTCGGCGCTGGCGCAGTCGGCGGAGCGGATCGGTCGCGGCGACTACTCCGGTTCCCTGCCGGTCGGGCGCCGGGACGAAGTCGGTGAGCTGCAGGAGGCGCTGGAGCGCATGCGCCGCACCCTGCGCGACACGACGATCACCAAGAACTATCTCGACACGGTGCTCAACAGCCTGAGCGACGCCGTGCTCGTGACCGCCCCGGACGGCACGGTGAAGAGTTGCAACGACGCGGCCTGCCGGCTGCTCGGACATCCGTCCACGGCGATCGTCGGCAAGCCGCTGATCGGCTTCGTCGATCCGCCGCACCGGACCGCGTTCGAACTCGGCGCGGCGCACGAGCAGCGCGAGACGGTGCTCAAGACCGCGTCGGGGCAGACCATTCCCGTGTCGGTGGCGAGTTCCGAGGTGGCGAGCGACGACCCGCACTTCCAGGGCAGCATCTTCGTCGCGCGCAACATCACGGAGCGCAAGCGCGCCGAGCGCCGCATCCGTTATCTGGCGCGCTACGACGCGCTCACCAAGATCCCCAACCGGATGCAGTTCCAGCACCTGCTGCAGCAGGCCATCGCCCGTGCGCGCCGCAATCAGCGCGCGCTCGCGTTGCTCTACCTGGATCTCGATCGGTTCAAGGAGGTGAACGACACCTTCGGGCACGCGGCGGGGGACCGCACGCTCGAGATCCTGAGCGAACGGCTCACCCGCAATCTGAGCAAGGACACGGTCATCGGCCGCCTCGCCGGCGACGAGTTCGCCATGTTCCTGGACGACCTGCCGCTGGGAATCGACAACCGTGCCGCGCTTGCGACGCTGGCGCGCACGCTGCTCGACGAGATAAGCCGCCCCTTCTACGTCAATCAGCAGGAGGTTTACCTCACCGCGAGCGTCGGCATCGCGATCTGTCCCTACGACGCCGAGAACGTCATCGACCTCATTCGCAACGCCGATGCGGCGATGTACCACTCGAAGCAGAACGGCGGCAATTCCAGCGTGTTCTACGTGCCGGACATGAACGCCGCCGCGGTCGAGCGGCTGATGCTGAAGAGCAAGCTGCGCCGCGCGCTGGAGCGCGACGAGCTGGTCATGCTCTATCAGCCGAAGGTGGATCTGCGCGACGGCCGGGTGGTGGGCGCGGAGGCGCTGCTGCGCTGGCGGCTGCCGGGGCACGGCGACATCTCGCCCTCGCAGTTCATTCCGCTCGCCGAGGAGAGCGGCCTGATCCTCGACATAGGCGAGTGGGTGCTGAACCGGGTGTGCGCGGACTACCGCGAGTGGCAGCGCACGGTGCCCGAGCCCGGGCGCATCGCCATCAATCTGTCACTGCGGCAATTGAAGCAGCCGGCATTCATCGGGCGCTGCCGCAACGTGTTCCGTCGCCACGGGGTGTCCCCGACTTGTTTCGAGCTGGAGGTCACCGAGACCACGCTGATGACGGACCCCAAGCGCACCATCGGGCTGCTCAACGAGCTCTACGCCATGGGGGTCAACCTGGCGATCGACGACTTCGGCACCGGATATTCCTCGCTTTCTGCGTTGCAACAATTTCCCATCGGCACTCTGAAAATCGATCAGTCCTTCGTGCGAGACGTGGCCGTGGACACCGACGACGCGGCCATCGTGCGTACCATCATCGAGATGGGCCGCAGCCTGGAACTCGACGTCGTCGCGGAGGGGGTCGAGGAGGTCGAACAACTCGATTTCCTCAAGCGTCACGGCTGCCACTACGGCCAGGGCCGATTGTTCGGCGACGCCGCCGACGCCGCCAGTCTCTACAACATCCTCACGCGACAGATGAGTGGCGAGCCCTGGCACGGCACCTTGTGCGGTGCGTCACGGGCCGCACTCGCCGCATCCTCCTGACCCCGTCCAGCGCCAATCCAGCGCGGCGTACTGGCGTGAGCGGTGCGCCATCGCCGCTCAGCGAACGTGCCACGACGCGAAGCGGTGCGCCGGCCGCCGTTCGTGTCAGACTTTTTTAATGATGGACGGCGGAGCTACTTACTCGATCAAAGCGGTTGCACAGGCCACGGGCCTGAGCGTCGAGACCTTGCGGGCGTGGGAACGCCGTTACGGGGTGGTCGAGCCGCGGCGCGACGGCGGCGGGCACCGCGTCTACACCGCCAGCGACGTCGAGCGACTGCGCAAGCTCCACCAGACCACCCAGCTCGGTCACCCCATCGGCAAAGTCGCGAAACTGTCCGACGCAGAGATCGAGCGCCTCTTATCGCAGCGCAGCATCCGTCCGTCCGCCGCCGGCCCGACCCAGCACGGCGCCGCGCAGGCGCTGATCGACCGCATCATCGGCAGCATCGAACGCTATCAGCCGGACGATTGTGACCAGGCGATCGCCATGGCCTTCGCGCTGCTGCCCGTGGCCGACGTCATCCGCGAGGTGCTCTCGCCGGCGCTGCGGGAAGTCGGCGACCGCTGGCACCGGGGCGTGTTCAGCATCGCGCAGGAGCGCATGGTGTCGAGTTCCATCCGCCGCCAGGTGAGCGGGCTGCTCAACACCTACAACAACGTCGCCAAGGGCGCCGGCGTGGTGTTCGCCACCGTCAGCGGCGAGCAGCACGAACTCGGCATCCTGCTGTTCGCGGCGCTCGGCGCGAGCCTCGGACTGCGCACTTTCTATCTGGGACCGGACCTGCCGGCGCAGGAGATCGCGGACTACGCGCGCCGGGTCAAGGCCGCGGCGGTGGCGGTGAGCCTGGTGATGCCGGAGAACCTGGACGACGTGCGCGCCCAGCTCGCGACGCTTCGCCGTCACCTGCCGGCGGACGTGGAGATCTGGCTCGGCGGCGCCGCCTCGGACTGCGTGGACGCGAACGACCTGCCGGCGGGCAGCCTGCACATGACCGACTGCGACGAGTTCGCGACGCGGGTGCGGCTGCTCACGGCCTGATGGCCGCGACGCTGCGGGCGACCAGGGTATGCAGGGCGGCGTCGGTGGCCGCGTCGAACGCGGCCACCACTTCGCCGAGCCGGTTCGCGGCCGCCGGACGGCGTACCTCGGCGTCGAGGTTGGCGATCACCCGTCCTGCGCCGGCTCCCGCCTCGCCGATTTCCCCGACGAAGTGCACGTGCGCCACCGGCGGACCCTCGGCGGCGTACTCGGCCTGGAAATCCACCACCCGGATCGCGAGCCAGTAGCGGGCGGCCAGTGGCGCGGCGTCCGCGTCGACGCTCCTGAACGCCCCTTGCCGGCGGAACGCCTCGACCAGCAGGTCCTGCAGCACCACCGGCAACGATCCGTTCCACGCGGCGTCGGCGTAGTGGTCCTGGCGGCGATCGGGGTAGAGCACGGCAATCCGCTCCGAGTCGAGCCCCGCCCTCACCCGTGGCCGCAGGACCGCCAGATCCGCGTCGATGCGCGCACCCGGCGCGGACTCGGGCACGCAGTCGGCGCAGTCCAGCCGATACGTGGCGACCGCCGGCAGGCGGGTCTTGAGCAAAGAGCCGGCGCAGCCCGGCAGCAGGGCCGCGCTCAGCAACAGGCACGCCGCCCCCGCCCGCCTCATGGGGCGATCTCCACGCCGCCGTGCGCCGGCTCGTAGAGGAGCCGTGACGGATTCTCCTTCAGCGAACGCGTCAGCTCGCGTATGTCCGCCGCCGCGTCGTGGCTCTCGCGCAGCAGCCGCTGCATCTCCGGCAGTCCCTGCTGCGCGAAGCGGGCCATGGCCGGTTCATTGGAGTCGACGAACCGGTCGAGGCGCGCCGCCGTGCGCTCGAGCGCATCGGAGGCCCGGCGCGCGTTGACGAGCGCCGCCGCGACGTCGGGTAGCGCCGCGCTCTCGGCGGCACGCAGCTGCGTCACCGCCTCGTGCGTGTCGCGCACGGTGGCGCGCATGTCCGCGGTCAGCGCCTGGATTTCGGCGAGCGTGGCCGGCAGTCGCTCGCTCGCGCGGCGCACGCCGTCGAGCGTCGCCGCCAAGGCGCGCGCATTGTCGCCCTTGAACAGCGCGTCGACGTGGTCGATGAACTCCATCGCGCGCGTGGCGAGCGCCGGCAGGCTCGCGAGCAGAACGTCGAAGTCGGACGGAATCGAGGCGATCACCGGATAGTCGCGTCCCTGCGGCAGCGGACCGCTCGCGCCCGCCTTGCGATCCTGCTGCAGGTCGATGTAGAGAAGTCCGGTGATGCCCTGCGGGCTCAACGAGGCGCGCGTGCGCGCGTCGACCGGTGCGGCCGAGTCGATGTCGGCGAGCACCTTCACCCGGTTGCGCTCCTGGCGATCGAGCCCGATGCGCACCACCTTGCCGACGTCCACACCGAGGTAGCGCACCGGGCTGCCGTTCGACAGTCCGCTCACCGTGCCCTCGAAGTAGATCTCGTAGCGTTGATAGGCGTGCCGGTCGCTGTAGGCCGTGTACCAGTAGACGAAGGAGGCGGCCATGGCCGTCACCAGCAGCACGAACGCGCCCACCGCCACGTAATTCGCGTCCCTATCCATCTCGCTCCTTGCGTACAGCGCGGGCACGCGGCCCGTGGAAGTAGTCGCGGATCCACGGCTGCGGACTTTCGAGCATGTCGGCCAGCGTACCGCTCACCATCCGCTTTTCGACGATGACGCCGACCCGGTCGCACACGCCGAACAGCGTGTCGAGGTCGTGGGTGATCATGACCACGGTGAGCCCGAGTTGCGCGTGCAGGTACAACAGTAGCCGATCGAAAGCCGCGGCGGAAATCGGATCGAGCCCCGAGGTCGGCTCGTCGAGGAACAACAGCTTCGGCTCGAGCGCGAGCGCCCGGGCGAGCGCCGCGCGCTTGACCATGCCGCCGGAGAGTTGCGCCGGATACTTGCAGGCCGCGTCGGGCGGCAGCCCGACGAGGGCGATGTTGAGGTCGGCGACCCGGTCCAGTGCGCGCTCCGACGCACCGAGGTGTTCGCGCAGCGGCAGCTTGACGTTCTCGCGGACGTCGAGCGAGCTGATGAGCGCACCGTGCTGGAAGGTCACGCCAACGTCGCGAGCGAGGCGCCGGCGCTGCTCCTCGTCGAGCCGCTCGACCGCGCGGCCGTCGAGCTCCACCGAACCCGCGTCCGCACGCCGCAATCCGAGGATGGTGTGCAGCAACACCGTCTTGCCGGCGCCGGAGCCGCCGACCACGCCGAAGATCTCGCCGCGGCGCACCTCCATGTCGAGACCCGCGTGCACGATCTGTCCGCCGAATCGGTTCTCGAGTCCCCGGACTCGCACGGCCGGCGCGGGCTCGGCGCGCATCAGAAATCGATCTCGTTGAAGTACACCGCGAACAGGGCGTCGGCGAGGATCACCAGGAACAGGGATTGCACCACGGCGAGCGTGGTGAGCCGGCCGAGTTCGCGCGCCGACTCGCGCACCTGCATGCCGCGGTACGTGCCCACCAGGCCGATCAGCACCGCGAACACCGGCGCCTTGATCAGACCGGCCCAGAACGTGGTCGGAGCAAGCGCCTCGCGAAGCCTGCTGCCGAACTCGGGCAGCGGGATGTGCAGCGCGGTCACGCAGAGCAGTCCGCCGCCGGCGAGGCCCATGGCGTCCGCGACGATGGTCAGCGCCGGCAGCGCGATCAGCAGCGCCACCAGCCGCGGCAGGACCAGCAGCTCGAACGGACTCATTCCCATCGCGCGCAGCGCGTCGGTCTCCTCGTTGAGCCGCATCACGCCGATCTCGGCGGCGAAGGCGCTGCCCGAACGGCCGGCGATGATCACCGCCGTGAGCAACACGCCGAATTCGCGCAGCACCGAGATGGTCACCAGGTCGACCACGAAGATGTCGGCGCCGAAGCGCGACAGCTGCTGCGAGCCGATGTAGGCGACGATCACGCTCACCAGGAAGCCGATCAGCGCCACGATCGGCACGGCGAGGATGCCGGTCTCGTACACGTGACGGCTCACGGAGCGCGGACGCAGCGCGCGCAGGCTGCGCAGTGCGCCGGTGGCGACCAAGGCGATGCGGCCTATGAATTCCGTGGCGGCGCGCGTCTCGCGCGCGAGTTCCACGCTCCACGCGCCGACCAGCCCGAGCGGACCGAGTCTGCGCCGCGGCGGCGGAGCCTGCGATTCTGCGGACGGTTGCAGCAGCAGTGCCGACAGGGTCGCGACCGAGCCCGGCGGCGCGCCGTCGTGCCGGATTTCGAGGGCACCGTGGCGCCGGGCGCGCCCGTGCAGGCCGTCGAGCAGGGTCCAGACGCAGGCGAGCGCGGGCGCCTCGACGGCGCGCCAGTCGCAAACCAGGATGCCGTGCAGATCGCCAGGCAGTCCGGCGACCGCCGCCTCGACCACGGCGAGGGCGTCGAGCGACCAATCGCCGCGCAGTTCGGCCCGCCACCGATCGCCCTGGCCCAGGAGCTCGAGCGACGCGGCGGCCATCGGGGTCAGCCCGGGACGTCGGCGGGCTTCTTGTGGCTACCGTCGCAGAAAGGCGGCGTGGCGGTGCGCTTGCACGCGCAGAACCACTGCCGGCCGGAGGTCTCGGCGGTCCACTTCAGCGGCGCCGTGCCGCTGCCCTTGTGTGAACCGTCGCAGAACGGCTGCGTGCGGCTGGCGCCGCAACGGCACCACCAGTACGTCTTGCCGGCCTCGACCTCGACGGGAATCGGGTTCATGAGGCTATGCTAGCAGAATGCGGCACGACGACCCGCTGTTGCAGATACTGATTCTCCTGGCCGCGTCGGTGTGCGTGGTGGCCGGGGTGCGTCGCCTGCGCCTGCCCGCGATCATGGGCTATCTCGCGGTGGGCGTGCTGGTCGGCCCGCACGCGCTGGCGCTCGCGGCGGACGACGAAACCACGCGCCTGCTGGCCGACTTCGGCGTGGTCTTCCTGGTGTTCACGCTCGGGCTCGAGTTCTCGCTGCCGCGGCTGGTGGCGATGCGCTGGGAGGTGCTCGGCGTCGGTGGCGCGCAGGTGGTCGCCACCACCGCGCTCGTCGCCACGCTCGCCACCGCGCTCTTCCCGGTGGCGCCGGCGGTCGCGGTGGTGATCGGCGGCGCGGTGGCGATGTCCTCGACGGCCATCATCATCGCGCAACTCACCGAGCAGTCCGAGAACAACCGCACCCACGGCCGGCTGGCGGTGGCGATCTGCCTGTTCCAGGACCTGAGCTTCCCGCTGTTCCTGGCGCTGGTGTCGGCGCTGTCGCGCACCGGGCAGCCGGCGGACGCGCTTCACATCGGCACCGCTGTGGCGGCGGCCGTGCTTGCGCTGGTGGTGGTGCTCGCGGCCGGGCGCTGGCTTTTGCGCCCGCTGTTCCTCGGGCTCGCGGCGATGCGCTCGGCGGAACTGTTCTCCTTCGCCGTGCTGCTCGCGGTGCTTGGTTCCGCCTGGGCCACACAGGCGGCCGGATTGTCGCTCGCCCTCGGCGCCTTCCTCGCCGGCATGATGCTCGCCGAGACCGAGTTCCGGCATCAGATCGAAGCGACCATCCGCTCGTACCGTGAAGTGCTGCTCGGGCTGTTCTTCATCACCATCGGCATGTTGCTCGACGTGCGCTCGCTGCTTCGGCATTGGCCGCTGGTGTCGTCGCTGCTGCTCGGCACCCTGGTGCTCAAGACCGCGGTGGTGGCGCTGGCGGCGCAACCCCGCACCCACCACTGGTTCAAGTCGGTACGCACCGGGGTGGTGGTGTCGCAGGGCGGCGAGTTCGGCTTCGCGCTGCTCACGCTGCTGCTGCGGCGGCAGATCGCGGATCCTGCGCTGCTGCAATCGCTGCTGGCGGCGACCGTGTTGAGCATGGTGCTGTCGCCGGTGCTGATCCGCCACAACCGGGCGATCACGCGGCTGTTGCTCGCCGAGCGCGGCCCGCCGGAGAGCGCGGCGTTGCGCGAATCGAAGGCGACGCGCGCCGTCGCACAGCGCGAGCACGTGGTGATCTGCGGCTTCGGACGCGTCGGCCAGAACATCGCGCGCGTGCTGGAGCGCACCGGATTCGAGTACATCGCGCTCGATCTGGATCCGCAGCGCATCCGCGCCGGGCGGCAGGCCGGCGATCCCGTCATCTTCGGCGACGCCGGCCAGATCAAGGTTTTGGAGAACGTCGGCCTGCAACAGGCGAGTTGCGTGGTCATCACCTTCGCCAATCCCGATCTCGCGCTGCGCATCGTGCGCTCGGTGCGCGAACTGCGCGGCGACGTGCCGGTGTTGGTGCGCACGGCGGACGACGCCAAGCTCGACGAGCTGCAGCGCGCCGGCGCGACCGAGGTCGTGCCGGAGACCTTCGAGGCAAGCCTCATGCTGCTGTCGCACCTGTTGTTGCTGCTGAAGTTGCCGGTCACCCGCGTCATCCGTACCGTCAACGACGTGCGCGAGGGGCGCTACAGCATGTTGCGCCGCTACTTTCGCGGTGCAGCGGAAGCACCGGTCGAGCCCGGCCCGACCATCCGCGAAGAATTGCACAGCGTCATCCTGCCGCCGCACGCCTGGGCGGTGGGCAAGCGGGTCGCGGATCTGGCGGCGCGCGGCGCCGAGGTGTCGGTGAGCGCGGTGCGGCGCGACGGGATCGTCGGGCGCGAGCCTTCCCCGGACACCGTGTTCAAGGAGGGCGACGTGGTGGTGGTGTGCGGCACGCCGGAGGCGGTGGAGCACGCCGAGACGCTGCTGCTCATGGGATGAGGCGGCCGTTCGGGGGTGAGGCGGCCGCGCTCCAGAGCTTGCGGGTGACTCGCAAGGGTTAAATCGCGCTTTACAGAACGCCGCGGCCCCGCGCATAGTCGGTCCGCTGTTCAAGGGCAAACTCGCCGAAAGGCGGGGACGCAAAGCCTCCGGTCTAAGGGGCGCTCGCACACCGAGCGCTCGACGATAGCGGGGCCGCCAGAGCGGTGTCTGTTCGTGCTGGAATCGACACCGGGAGCCGATCCGTCGGCGAGCCTTGGAACGGCGAGGGAGTCGCATACAACCGTTCCAGGGGGTGCCCCATGGCTACCAAGATCCAGCGTCCCGCCGGCGCCGACGCGTCCGGCCTCTTCCGCCGTCCCCGTCTGGTGCTGCGCGCGCGCCGCGCCGAGGACATCGCCGCCATCTTCGCGAAGACGCGCCAGTTTCCCTCGCCGGTGCGCGTGATCGGCGCCGACTATTCCCAGACCCGCTGTGTCGGCGGCGACGGCGGCACCACGGTGGGCGTCGCGGCGCTCGACAAGGTGCTGGAGATCGGCGAGGACGCGGTGCGCGCCCAGGCCGGCGTGAAGGTGGCCGCGCTGGTGCGGCTGCTCAGCGAACGCGGACTGGAGCTGCCGCTCACCCCGGAGATCGGCAACATGTCGGTCGGGGCGCTCGCGGTGACCACGCTGCCCCAGGCCTCCTACGAGCCGGGGCTCGCGCAGATGTCCTCGCTGGTGACCGAGATGAAGGTCATCACGCCGCAGGGGCGCCAGCTCGTGGTGAACGAGCGCTCGCGCGATCTCATGCGCGTGCTCAAGTCGAGTTTCGGCCTGCTCGGCGCGGTGCACGAGGTGGTACTCAAGGTGCGCCCGCTGACGCCGGTACGCATCGAGTATCAGGCGTTGTCGCTCAAGGAGTTCGCGGCGCGCTTTGCCGAACTGGTGGCCGCGCCCGACGCCCTGCGCCTGCACATCTCGCCGTTCAACGACCGCATCACCGTCGAGCGGCGCTGCCTCGACGAATCGGCGAACCTGAGCCGCTCCGGCATCTGGCAGATCCGCAACTCCGTGATGCGCAACGTGCTGCCCGCGTTCGGCTCGAGCGTGGGCAGCGTGCTGGCGGCGCCGGGCCTGCGCGACGCCATGGCGAACGGCGTGGAGCGAGCGCTGCGCGCGACGCTCGATCGCGCGGCGAGCGGCGTCGTCATGCACGCGCACGAGTGGATGCGCGAGCTGCCGGCGGAGGCGTGGCGAGCCCGTCACACCTACAGCCTGTGGGCGTTTCCGCAGGCGGACTTCCCGCGCCGGCTCGGCGAGTACTTCGCGTTCTGCCGCGCGTACTACAAGGAGCACCGCTACCGCTGCAACGTGGTCAGCGGTGCGAGCCGGGTGCACCAGGACCGCGGCTCGCTGTTCAGCGTGAGCTACTCGGGGCCGGTGTTCACCCTCGAGCCGTCCTCGACCGGTGACAAGGGCTGGGACGACTTCCTGATCGACTTCAACGACTTCGCCTCGTCGCTCGGAGGCACGCCGACCTTCAATCAGACCCGCGCGCTGCGGCCCGAACACGTGACGAAGGCGTTCGGCGAACGCGCCAAGCTGTTCCGCGCCCTGCGCGAGCGCACCGACCCGCTCAACCGGCTGCGCAATTCGTACTTCGCGAACCTGTTCGGCTGACCGGCCGCGCACGGCCGGCGCGCGGTCAGGCCTTGTCCTGCAGGTGGGCCTCCAGGAACCAGAGGTACTTGTCGAGGTCGCGCGAAATTCCGGTGAATAGATCCGCCGTGTCGGCGTCTCCCATCTTGCCGGTGTCGTCGATGGCTTCGCGCACCGACTTGCCGAAGGCGGCGATCTGGGTCGACAGATAGTGCAGGTGGTCCTTGCCGGCGGTGATGTTGAGCGGGTAGTTCTTGAGCTTGCTGCGCTTGGAGGCGACGGTGACCGTGCCCTCCGCCGTGCCGCCGAGGCTGGTCACCCGCTCGGCGATTTCATCGATCTGTTCGAGCACGGTGTCCGAGATCTTGTCGAACAGCTCGTGCAGCGCGATGAAGTTCGGACCCTTGACGTTCCAGTGCGCCTGCTTGACCTGACTCTGCAGGTCGATCGCGTCCGCAAGCCGGGCGTTGAGCACGGCGATGACGTTACGGCGGGTGCGCTCGGGCAGATCGATCTTGGTCTTGTACATGACGACGGGTCTCCTCGCGAAAGTATGGTTTGCCTTGGGATCATTGTGCACCCGTCAGCCGCGAATCCCAACAAAGAAGGTCACGTCGGGGGCGGTGTTGACCGCGGCGTCCTCGGCCATGCCGAACTCGATGCGCCAGCGCCCGCCGAGCCGGTGCGTGGCGCCGAAGGAAAATTGCAGCGTGGGCCCGAGTAGACGCAGCTCCGTGTCCTGAACGCGTGCGGTGTTGCCGTCGAGCTGCGCGCGCAGCGACCAGGACTCGCCGAGCGTGCGCGACACCGAGGCGCGCGCGAACGCGGTGGTGCGGTGGGCGGCGCCGCCGAACAGACGGTCGCCGAACGGCTGGGTGACGCCGGCTTCCAGCGCGGCCTGCCAGCGCAAGCCGCGCCAGGCCGAGTGGGCCCATCCGGCCGCGTCCCAGGCGCCGTCACCGGCCAGCGCCGCCACCGGACCGGTGGGAGCGCCGAGGCCGCCCCAGAACGACAGCGTGTGCGCGGCGTCGTCGAGCGCGTACCAGCCGGCCTCGCCGGCGAGCTTGCCGACGTTCGTGCGCGCACCGGCGAGATCCAGGCGGCTGGCGCCGCTATAGGCGTACAGGAGTCGATCCTTGGGGAAGTACGGCCTGTTGCCCGGGTCCAAGCCGAAGAACTGGTGCCAGCTGTCGATCGCGTGATCGAGGATGCCGCCGTCGTCGTGGTAGACCGGCAGCGACACCCGCCAGCGCCAGCCGTTGCCGAAGGCACGGTCGTAGGCGAGGTCGAGCGTGGTGCTCTCGCCGTCCACCACCAGCGATTCGGCGCCGCGCGTCTCGGCGTTGACCGTGTTGGTGACCGACAGCGCGGCCACCGCGGTCGCCGCATCGTCGCGGCGCGAGTCGCTCGGCAGTGGCAGGTAGAATCCGCGCAGCAGCGGATTCTGGTCGCGCGAGTAGAAGAAGTCGTCGGCGAGCGCCGCGCGCGGCGAGACGAACCCCGCCGCGAACAGCGCGGCCGCGGTGGCCGTCGGGAGCGCCCGCACCCGTCAGGACTCCACGCGTCGCCAGCGCAGCTGTACCGCCGCGTACACCAGCGCCGCGCCGACGAGCACGCCGGTCCAGGTCGCGGGTCGCGACAGGAAGCCGCCCGGGTCGGGAAGCTGCCAGAGCGACGCGGGCGCGACGATGGAGTCGGCGCCGTCGCCGAGCCGCACCATCCCGGAGGCGCCTCGATTCGCGTGGAAGGCGACTCCGTAGAACCCCGCGATGCGGTCGCCGAGCAGGTCGGCGACCGCGTGACTGCCGAGGAAGGCCTTCTCCAGCAGCACGACCGCGAGCGGAGGCATCACCGCCCAGAGCGTCGCGGCGCGCCGTGCCCAGGCGGAGACGACGAGCAGCCAGCCCGCGAGCGGCAGGTACCAGAGCGCAGCGGCCGCGATGCCGTACATCCACAGCGCCTGCAGCTGCAGCCAGAGGCCGGGTTGGAACAGCGCGCCACCGAGCGTGGCTCGGGCTCGCACCGACACGATGAAGGCGATCACCAGCGTGGCGGCGTCGGTGGCCGCGAGGTACACGAGCGGAATCGCCACCAGCGCCGTGCAGAGCTTGGCGAGCACGCTGGCGGAGTCCGCGATCGGCAACGACTTCCAGAACAGGATGCTGCGGTCCTTGCGCTCGGTGTACAGACAATCGATGAGATACCAGGTGCTGTAGACGCTCATGATGCCGAAGAACACCGCACCGAACCCGATCAGCACCAGCGCGCTGGCGGCGCGCATCTGCTCGACCGAGGTCAGCTCCTCGATCTGCACGCGCCCGAACAGCGTCGCGAGGATGAGCGCCGCGGCCGTGAACGCCGGAATCGTCCAGATGGCGCGGTTCTCCCACAATTCCCGCCGGACCAGCCAGATGAACCGGTTCACGAGACACCTCCGGAGAGCTTGGCGACGAACAGATCGGAGACGCTCGGGGTGCGCGCCTCGCCGAGCGCCGCGAGCGCCGCGGCGGGCGCGTTCTCGAAGTACATCACCGTCTTGCCGAGCGTGCGGCGCTCGTGGAAGGGCCGCAGCGCCCGCGCCGCCTCCAGGCGCTGCTCGGGGATTTCGAGTGCGCTGAAGCGGGCACCCAGGCCCTCGATGGTCGAGTCGAGCACGATGCGGCCGCGGTCGATGAACAGCACGTCGGTGAGCAGGTTCTCGACCTCCTCGACCTGGTGCGTGGTGATGAGGATGGTGCGGGTCTCGTCCATGTAGTCCTCGACCAGCGCGTCGTAGAAGGCGCGCCGCGCCAGCATGTCGAGCCCCAGCGTGGGCTCGTCGAGCAGCAGGAGCCGGGCGTCGATCGCCATGGTCAAGGCCAGGTGCACCTGGGTCTTCATGCCCTTGGAAAGTTCGCGGATGCGGCGGTTGCCGGCGATCCGCGCCTTGGCCAGCAGCTCGCGGGCGCGCTCGCGGCGAAAGCGCGGGTGGATGGCCGCGGTGAAGTCCACCGCCTGGTCGACCTTGAGCCAGCCCGGCAGCACCGCGACGTCGGCGATGAACGAGGCGTCGAGCATCAGCTCGGCGCGGTTCGCGAACGGCTCGCGGCCGAGCACCGCGAGTTCGCCGTCGTAGGTGGTGAGTCCGAGCACCGCGCGCAGCGCGCTCGTCTTGCCGGCGCCGTTCGGACCGATCAGTCCGACGATGCGGCCGGCGTGCACGCTGAAGTCGACCTTGTCGAGCGCGACCTGGCTGCCGTAGCGTTTGCTGAGTTGCCTGGCTTCGATGAGCGTGTTCATGCGTCTTCCCGTGTGTCGAGAGGCGCAGCCGGACCGCGGCCGGGCGCCGGCGGCGTGACCGCGGGCGCGGCGGCGAGCAGCTCGCCGGGCGACAGGCCCAGGCGCTGGATCACCGCGAGCACCCGTGGCCACTCCTCGTGCAGGAAGCGCTCGCGCTCGCCTTTCAGCAGCAGCGTCCGCGCGCCCGCGCTCACGTACATCCCGCGGCCGCGGCGCTTCTCGACCAGCTGCTCGTCGACCAGTTCCTGGTAGCCCTTCAGCACGGTGATCGGGTTCAGCCGATAGTCCGCGGCGACGGCGCGCACGGAGGGCAACGGGTCACCCTCCTTGAGCGCGCCCTCGAGGATCAAGGCCACCATCCGATCGCGCAGTTGCCGATAGATGGGTTGCTGGTCGTTCCAGTTCGGATCCATGTCCGCTCGCGCTGCCGCCGGCCCCGCGCCGTCCTGCGTACCGTGAAGTGGCGCCGTAGCCTAGCAGAACGACCCGGCGGCCTTCGGGCTGCCCGCCGTGGGCGCCGCCACCAGAGCCGCCACCGCCGTCGCGCGAGCCGAGTGCACGGTGCCGTCGAACAGATAGGCCACTCCGCCCAGCAGCGCGACGTTCAGGGACAAAGCGATGCAGAAGGCGGTGAATTTCGTGATGATCGAGTGATTCATGGCGTGTTCCTCCAAGTGCGTTGATTCGGACTTTCGCGTCAGGGACCGTTAGAGCATCCGTGACATGGTGTTATAGTAACGTACGACACTACATCATGCAAGCACTTTGAGGACGGGACCGCACTGCCGCGGATTCCGTTACCATTTCGGCCGTTTCGTACCCCATCGGCCGTCCGACTCAAGGTCCACAACGCTCATGAAGAAACCAGTCACCGTCACGATCACCGGCGGCGCCGGCAACATCGGTTACGCCCTCGCCTTCCGGGTGGCCTCGGGCCAGATGCTGGGCAGCGACCAGCCGGTCAACCTCAACCTGCTGGAAGTACCGGCTGCGGCCAGCGCCGTCGCCGGCGTGCAGATGGAGCTCTGCGACTGCGCGTTCACGACCTTGAACCGCGTCACGGTCACCCACGACGCGGCGGTCGCCTTCCGCGACTGCGATTTCGCGCTGTTGATCGGCGCGCGGCCGCGCGGTCCCGGCATGGAGCGCAAGGATCTGCTGCTGGAAAACGCCAAGATCTTCTCGGCACAGGGCAAGGCGCTCGACGAGCACGCCAGCCGCAACGTGCGCGTGCTGGTGGTCGGCAATCCGGCCAACACCAACGCCCTGATCGCTCAGCACAACGCGCCCTCGCTGCCGCGGCGGAATTTCACCGCCATGACCCGGCTCGACCACAATCGTGCGCGGGCGCAGCTCGCGGAGCGCTCCGGCGCCGCGCTCGCCGACGTGCAGCGCCTCATCGTGTGGGGCAACCACTCGGCGACGCAGTACCCCGACCTGCACCACGCCACCGTCGCGGGCAAGGCCGCGCTGTCGGTGGTGCCCGATTCCTGGTTCAAGGAGACGTTCATTCCGACGGTGCAGCAGCGCGGCGCCGCGGTGATCAAGGCGCGCGGCAGTTCCTCGGCGGCGTCGGCCGCGTCCGCGGCGCTCGACCACGTGCGCGATTGGATGCTCGGCACGCCGGCGGGCGACTGGGTCAGCATGGCCGTGCCTTCCGACGGCAGCTACGGCATTCCGGAGGGAGTGATCTATTCCTATCCGGTGACCTGCAGCAACGGCGATTACCAGATCGTGCAGGGACTCTCGCTGACGGACTTCAGCCGCGACAAGATGCAGGCCACGCACCGCGAGTTGCTCGAGGAGCGCGACGGGGTGAAGGATCTGCTCTGACTTGAATCCGCGCGGGCGCGCGCGCCGAAACGTCTTCGTCGGCACCGTCGTCGGTGGCCATCGAAGGAGGAATCAGCCCATGTTGCGAATCGCCGCTCTCGCTCTGGCTCTCGCCGCGCCGCTGGCGCTCGCGCAGCAGCCCCGCACCGCCCCGGCGCCGGGTGCGGAGGTCTACATCATCGCGCCGCGCGACGGCGCGGTCGTCCACGGGCCGGTGACGGTGCGCTTCGGATTGAAGGGCATGGGGGTCGCGCCCGCGGGCGTCAAGGTCGACAACACCGGACACCACCACCTGCTGGTGGACACCGACCTCGCCAGTCTCGACCTCGACGCGCCGCTCCCGGCCAGCGACAAGGTGTTGCACTTCGGCAAGGGCCAGACGGAGACCGTGCTCGACCTCGCCCCTGGCAAGCACACCCTGGAACTCGTGCTCGGCGACTATCTGCACCGGCCCTTCGATCCGGTGCTGCACTCCAAGAAGATCACGATCACCGTGAAGTAGGCGGCAAGCGCATGCGCGCGATCCTGCACGTCGACATGGACGCCTTCTACGCGTCGGTCGAGGAGCGGGATCGGCCCGAACTCGCAGGCAAGCCGCTGATCGTCGGCGGTCTCGGCGGTCGGGGCGTGGTGGCGGCCGCGAGCTACGCGGTGCGGCGCTTCGGGGTGCGTTCGGCCATGCCGATGCGCGAGGCGCTGCGCCGCTGCCCGCAGGCGGTATGCGTGTCGCCACGCATGGCCCGCTATCGGGAGGTGTCGGGACGGGTATTCGGGATCTTCCGGGACTTCACGCCGGTGGTGGAGGGGTTGTCCCTCGACGAGGCCTACCTCGACGTCACCGGCAGCCTGCGCCTGTTCGGCGCGCCCGACGCCATCGCGCGCGCGATCCGCGCCCGAATCCGCGCCGACACCGGACTCACGGCCTCGGTGGGGGTGGCGCACAACAAGCTCCTGGCCAAGATCGCCTCGGACCTCGACAAGCCCGACGGGCTCTTCTGCATCGCGCCGGATGCGGTGCACGCCGTGCTCGACCCGCTGCCGGTGGAGAAACTCCCGGGCATCGGCCCGCGCACCCTGCCCGGCGTGCACGCCGCCGGCATCCGTACCATCGGCGAATTGCGTCTCTCCCCCGAGAGCGTCGCGCGGCGGCTGTTCGGGCGGCACGCCGCGGCCATGCAGGCCCGCGCCGCCGGCATCGACGAGCGGCCGGTGGCGGCGGAACGCGAGGAGAAATCGGTGAGCGCCGAGGAGACCTTCTCGCAGGACATCAGCGAGGCGCGCGACCTGGAGGCGCGCCTCTGGTCGCTCGCCGACCGGGCGTGCACCCGGCTGCGCGCGCATCGGCTCACCGCCGCAAGCGTGCACCTCAAGGTCCGGCGCGCGGACTTTCGCACTTATACGCGCCAGCGCAGCCTCGGCGCGCACACCGACGCGACCGACGCGGTGGCCCGCCTGGCCGGCGAGATGCTCGCCGAGTGGCGGCGCGATCATCCGCAGGCCGCGGTGCGTCTGCTCGGCGTCGGCCTCGGTACGCTGTCGGCGGCGCGCCAGGGTGATCTGTTCGACGCCGGGACCCGGGGCAACGCACGCCTGGACGCGGCGATCGACGGCATCCGCGGGCGATTCGGCGCCGCGTTGATCACCCGCGCGAGCCGGCTGCCGCGGTCCTGAGTCGGCAGCACGCCGCCGCGGCCGGATTGATATGATCCCCCGTACGCCATGTACCTGAGCTTCTTCGGCCTCGTCGAAAAGCCGTTCGCCATCACTCCGGATCCGCGCTACCTGTTCCTGAGCGAGCGCCACGCGGAGGCCCTCGCGCACCTGCTGTACGGCGTCAACGAATCCGGCGGCTTCATCCAGCTCACCGGCGAAGTGGGCACCGGCAAGACCACGATCGTGCGCACCCTGCTCGCACGCATGCCGCAGCACGCGGACGTGGCGGTGATCCTGAACCCGCGCCTCACCCCGGCCGAATTCCTGCTCACCATCTGCGAGGAACTCGGAGTGGAACTCGAGGCGGGCGCGCGGGATCGGGTCAAGGACCTGGTGGACGCGCTCAATCGGCGGCTGCTCGCGGCGCATGCGCAAGGCCGCCGCGTGATCCTCATCGTCGACGAGGCCCAGAACCTGTCCCCCGACGTGCTCGAGCAGGTGCGGCTGCTCACGAACCTCGAGACCGCGACGCAAAAGCTGCTGCAGATCATTCTCATCGGGCAACCGGAGCTGCGCGAGCTGCTGGACCGCAACGAGCTGCGCCAGCTCGCGCAGCGCGTCACCGGTCGCTACCACCTCGAGCCGCTGACCCGCGAGGAAACTTACGGCTACGTTCGCCACCGGATGCGGGTCGCCGGCGCCAGCGAGGAGGTGTTCACGGCGGCGGCTCTCGCGGAACTGCACCGCCTGTCGCGCGGCATTCCGCGCATCATCAACGTCAACTGCGACCGCGCACTGCTCGGCGCCTACACCGAAGAGACTCGCAAGGTCGGCGCGAGCCTGGTGCGCCGGGCCGCGGGCGAGGTCTATGGCCGGGTGTTCGTGCCCCGTTGGCTCGGCGCACTCGCGGTGGGCACGCTGGTCATCGCGCTTCTGGCGGGCGGCGCCTGGGGGGTGCGCGCCTGGCAGCGACGCGCCGACCTGCAGCACACCCCGGCGGCGATCGCGCCGGCGGCGCCCGCCACTGCGAACCCGTCGGCCGCCGCGGCACGGCCTGCGGCGGCCGGGCCTGCACCGGCGGCGGCGGTAACCGACGCGGTCGAGCCCGGGTCGGCGGCCGTCACGGGGACGGCTGCGGACTCCCAGGCAGGCGGTCTCGACGCGCAATTGCGTGCACACGCCGCCGACGTCACGCGCGGTGCCGCCTTCCGGCGGCTGCTCGCGCTCTGGGGCAGTACCCTGGCGGACGAGTCCAACCCGTGCGCGCAGGCCGAACGCGCCGGCCTCGCGTGCCTCGACCAACGCGGCTCCTGGGCGGAACTGCGCGCACTGAATCGTCCGGCGGTGCTGACGCTCACCGACGACGCGGGTGAGCGCCGTTACGCCGTGCTCTCCGCCATCGACGACCGTCGGGCGACGCTCGACCTGGGCGCGCAGCGAATCACGCTGCCCGTCGAGGAGATCGCGCGCGACTGGTTCGGCGAATTCACGGTGGTGTGGCGGCCGAAGGCGGCGCGCACGCGCCAGCTCTCCGTCGGCACTCAAGGTGAGGACGTGCGCTGGCTGCGGCGCAGTCTCGCGGCGCTGCACGGTGCCGCGTCGGATCCCGACCGCGGCGACGTGTACGATCGGGCGCTGGCGGCGGCCGTGCAGGCTTTCCAGCGCGAGCACCGTCTCGCGGCCGATGGCATCGCGGGTCTGCAGACTCAGCTGGTGCTCGACGCCGCGCTCGCCGAACCCGGCACGCCGTTGTTGCGGCCGAACGCACCGAGAGGCTGAGCACGCGGATGTCCTTCATTCTCGACGCGCTGAAGAAATCCGAGCTGGAGCGGCAACGTCAGCTCACCCCCGGCCTGGTCGACGCCGGCATTCCGCGGCGGCGACGCTGGCCGGCGTGGGCGGTGGCGCTCACCGTCCTGCTGGCGGTGAACCTCGCGCTGCTGTCCGTGTACCTGTGGCGCGCGTCCGCCCGCCCGACGGCGACGGCTGCACGCGTCACGGCGCCGGCAGCCGTGCACGACACGGGCGCCGACCGATCGCCCGCCCGCGGCGCCGTCCAGGGCACGTCGGCAGCGCTCGCCGCCACGGTCGCTGCGTCGTCGGCACCGACCGAGGCCGCACCGCCACCGGCGCCGTCCGCGGCGCCGAGTCCGCCGGGTTACTTCAGTCCGCTCGACTCGGCAGCGGAATATGCGCCCGAAGTGCCGGTCACGGCCGCAAGCCCCGGGGCGCCGCCGGCGACGCGCGCCGCAGCCCCGACCCCGCACCCCGATTCGGACGCCGCCGCGCGTGACCGGGCCGGTGCGAACGACGCGGCGGACGGCGCCGGCGAGGTATTGCCCTCCATCGAGCAATTGAATCTCGACGGCAAGCTCCCGGCGCTGCACCTCGACGTGCACGTCTACGCCACCAATCCGGCGGACCGCTTCGTCTACATCAACATGCGCAGGTATCGGGAGGGTTCCACCCTGGCCGAGGGACCCGTGGTGCGCGCGATACGGCGCGATGGCGTGGTGCTCGACTACCAGGGCGTGCGCTTCCTGCTGCCGCGCGAGTGACGCCCGGTCCGGAAGGGCCGGCCAGGGGATTACTCGGACGGGCGCCTAGTCGTCGAGCACGAAGGTGACCTTGAGCCGCACCCGATAGGCGGTGATCTTACCCTTGTCGATCACCACTTCCTGGCTGGCGACCCAGGCGCTCGCGACGTTCTTCAAGGTCTTGGTGGCGCGTCGCACGCCGACCTCGACGGCGTCGTCGAAACTCTTCTTGGACGACGCGATGATTTCAGTGACTCGAGCGACCGTGGACATGCAGTGCCTCCCCCGTCGGAACGCCGCGCGCGGCACGGCGCGTCGGTACGCCTTCGATCCTGCCAGACCGGCGCGGCCGCGCGCAATCACGGCGGCTCGGGTCCTGCCTCGGCGAGCCGCCGCAACGCGTCACCCGTGAGTTGGTAGGTGATCCAGCTCGACTTGGGCGCGGCGCCGAGGCTTTCGTAGAAATCACGCGCCGGTCGGTTCCAGTCGAGCACCGCCCACTCCAAGCGGCCGCAATCGCGTGCCACGGCGACGGCGGCGAGCGCCGACAGGAGCGCCCTGCCGATCCCCCGGCCACGGTATTCGGGCCGCACGTACAGATCCTCGAGATACAGCCCGGGCCTGGCGAGGAACGTGGAGAAATTGTGGAAATACAGCGCGAAGCCCGCCGCCGCGCCGTCGACCCGCGCGATCAGCGCCGCCGCGCTCGGGGTCGGCCCGAACAGCGCCCTCTCGAGCAGCGGCGCCGTGGCCACCACCTCGTGCCGCAGGCGCTCGTAGTCCGCGAGCTCGCCGATGAGCTCGAGCACGAGCGGCACGTCGTCGCGGGTTGCGGGCAGGATCTCAACGGCAGTGGCGTCGTTCATCGCTCGTAGTTACCATGACGGGCCGCCGATGGTTCGCGAATTTCGCGGCCGCCGCGTCCAATCCTGTTGCAGAGGAACCTTGCGTTTCGTGTCACCACGGTCCGTCATGCGCGTGGCGTGGCTCGGGCTCGCGCTCGGGGCCGCGGGCCGCGGCACCCATGCCGCGACCATCGAGGGCACGGTGATCTTCCCCAGTCCTTCCGTGCCGGCGATGACCGCGTACGCATTCGACGCCGAGGTCAATCGCCTGCGCAGCGTGAGCGTGCCGCGCGGCCGCGGGAGCTTCGCGCTCGACGTGCCGCCCGGGCGCTACCTCGTGTTTCTCGCGCCAGCCGACCCGGGAGCTCCCGACGTCTATGGCGCCCACACGCAGTATAGCCTGTGCCGCGCGCACGACCCCAACGGCGCCTGCGAGGACCACGCGCTCGACGCCATCGTGATCACCGCCCGGACACAGCGTGCCGAGGTCACGGTGGACGACTGGTTCCTCACCTCGGAGGTGAGCGCACGGCTCGACCACATCCGCGGCACCGCGCCCGGCGACGCCGGCGTGCAGCCCTGGCGACCGCACTTCTCCGAATATCCGGCCGAGGAAGTCTTGCCGCCGGCGGCGCGGGTCGAGGCTGCGGCGCTCAAGCCGCCGAGCCCCGACCGCGCGGATCTGAAGCTGGCGGTCGCGACGGGACCGAATTTTGCCGGCCACCTGAGCGTCGTGCCGGCACGTTGCGGCTCCGACTGCGTGCACCTGTGGCTGCTCGACTGGCGCGACGCGAGCCTCGCCGACCAGCCGCTGGTCGGCACGCTGGGAGCCGCCCTGCCTTGCCGTCGTGGCGAGGCACTCGCCTACCGGCGCGACAGCCGGCTGCTCGAGGTCACCGTGCCGGACGGCGACGAGATCGTGACGCGCTATTTCGTATGGGACCCGGCCCGATCGGCGCTCGGGCGGCTCACGGAACACCGACGCTCCGTACAGACGTTCTGCGCCGCCGCGACGCCTTGAGGCGCCGATCGTGAGATGATGGAGCCGATGCGCAAGATATTCCGACTCACCATGAGCGGCCTCGTGACGGTGCTGCCGCTCGCCCTGACGGTTTACGTCATCTGGTGGCTGGTCAACACGGTCGAAGGCTGGCTGCGGCGCGCGCTCATTGAGTTGCGCATCATCTCGCCCGCCCACTACTGGCCGGGACTCGGACTGATCGCGGGATTCTTGCTGTTGCTGCTGGTGGGCAGCCTCGTCAACGCCTATGCGGGAAAGCTGCTGCTCAAGTATTGGGACGACTTCCTCGGTCGCATCCCGTTCGTGAAGACCCTGTACGGCGGCTTTCGTGACGTGGTCAGCCTGTTGCCCTCCGGCAGCGGCGACCGGCGCGACTTGCAACGCGTGGTGCTCGCCTCGTTCGCCGACGTGCACGCCATCGGCTTCGTCACCCGCGAGGACGTGCCCGCCGCGCTGGAACCGCACGGCGGCCGCGGCTGGGTGACCGTGTACTTCCCGATGAGCTACGCCTTCGGCGGCTACACCCTGTATCTGCCGAAGGAGCGTGTGCGCGCGCTCGATATCTCCGTCGAGGACGCCATGCGTCTCGCGATCACCGCCGGACTCACGGCGGCCGGGAACCGGGGCCCGTTACGCTAGGCCGGCGCGGCAGCATTGGCGCGGCGTCCGCCCGCGCCATGCGTGGCGCCGTGAACGGGGCGCGCCGCGGGCTTGAGGCCGCGCTGCTGGCCGTGGCGCTCGCGCATGCGCCGGCGCCTGCCCGGGCGGGCGCTGCCGACGGTCTCGCCGGCGCGGCAACGGCGCTCGCGGCGGAAGGCGACCCGGCGGCGCTCGCCAGTGCGGCGGCGCTCGCGGCCAATGCCCCGGGTGCGGGCGCGAGCGGCGCGACGGCGCTCGAGCTCGCGACGCGGGCGGCTGCGCTCGACCCGGACGACCCATCGCTCGCCTGGCTCAGGCTGCAGATCTGTCAACGCACCGCCGGCTGCGACGTGCGCGACATCGCCACCACCATGCGTTGGACCGACGCCGACAACGCGGCTGCGTGGTTGCCGACGTTGAGCGCCGCGGAGCGCGACCGTGACGGCCAGGAGATCGACCGGGTGCTCGCCGCCATGGCGCGCGACGCGCGCTTCGATCTGTACTGGAACCGGGTGGTGGTGATGCTGTTCGACGCCCTGGCACGCGTGCGCGGCGCCTCGCCACGGCTTGCGTCGGATCACGGCCGACTCGCGGCTGCGACCGGCGCGGCAACGCGGCTGCTGCCGCAGTTCCGCGCGCTCAAGGTGGTTTGCCGTGGCGCAGGCGATCCGGAGCGGCGCGAGAATTGCCGGCGCCTCGGCCGCACCATGCAGCACAGCGACACCATCGTCGCGCAACTCACCGGGCTGTCACTGGAGAAGCACGGCCTCGCGGCCGACAGCCGCGAGGCGCGTCAATGCACCGAGCGTCAGCGCACGCTCGAGTGGCGGCTCGCGCAGGCCGACGCACTGGAACGGCCGGTGCTGCCCTGGTTGCGCAATGCGCATGCCCGCTCGATGGTGGCACGCATGCGGGTTCTTCCGCGGCAGGAGGATGCGCTGTCGTCGTTGCTGCGCCAGTATCGCGTACCGGTCGAGCCGCCGCCGGACGCGCCGAAGTGATCGGCCTGCGGCGCAGGCCGACCCCGGACGGATGCGATCAGGGGCGGTCGCCGTCGTGGGAGCTGAACCACCCCAGGATGTACGCCACCTTGTCGATCAGCAGGCTCGGCCGCGCCGAGATGTCGTGCGAGGCGTTCGGCACCCTCACCAGAACGGTGTCGACCTGGCGCAGCTTGAGCGCCTGATAGAACTGCTCCGCCTCGCTCGAGGGGGTGCGGTAGTCGGCCTCGCCGGTCATCAGCATGGTCGGCGTGTGCACGTTGCCTGCGTAGGCGAGCGGTGAGCGGCGCCAATACTCGGCCTGGTCGTCCCAGGGCAGCCCGGCGAACCCGTAGCGATAGAAGTAGTTGGTGAGATCGCCGGTGAGCACGAAGCTGGTCCAGTTGATCACCGGCTTGACCACCGCCGCCGCGCGGAATCGATCGGTGTGGCCGACGATCCAGGCCGTGAGCACGCCGCCGCCGCTGCCGCCCGTGACGAACAGCCGCTTCGGGTCGACGAAGCCGCGGCCGAGCAGTGCGTCCACCGCCGACATCAAGTCGTCGTAGTCCTT
>DAIDHD010000043.1 GCA_027459765.1 Gammaproteobacteria bacterium
GTCAGCGCGGGCGCGAGGCGCCGCAGGAATCGCGCACGATCAGGCGCGCGGGGAACACCCGGCTCTCCGCGGGCTCGCGGTCGATGAGCTTGAGCAGCGTCTCGACCAGCGCCTCCCCGGCGCGGCGCGTGTCCTGCGCAATGGTGGTCAGGGGCGGCGTGGCGAGCTGCGCCGCCGGAATGTCGTCGAAACCGATCACCGCCACGTCCTCCGGAATCCGCCGCCCCGCCTCGCGCAGCGCGTGCATGGCGCCGATGGCGATGAGATCCGAGGCCGCGAACACGGCGTCGAAGGCGGCGCCGCGGCGGATGAGCTCGTGCGCGGCGCGGTGCCCGGCCTTCTCGGTGGTGATGGCATCGACGCGCAGCGCCGCGTCCACCGTGCCGCCCGCCTCCTCGATGGCGCGGCAATAGCCGCGGTAGCGGTCGAGGAACTCGGGATAGGGGTTGGAGGCGTCGCCCAGGAAGGCGATGCGCCGCCGGCCGTGCTCCCAGAGATGCCGGGCCGCGGCGTAGCCACCCTGAAAGTTGTCGCAGCCGAGCGAGACGCCCGGCTGGCCGGGGATCACCGCGCCCCAGCGCACGAAGCGCGTGCCCTGGGCCACCAGTTGTTCGAGGCGCGCGCGGTACTCGAGGTAGTCGCCGTAGCCCAGCAGGATCAAGCCGTCGGCCTTGTTGCTGTCCTCGTAGGCCACGTGCCAATTGCCGGAGAGCTCCTGGAAGGAGATCAGCAGATCGAAGCCGCGCTGCGCGGTGGCGCGGGTGATGGCGCCGAGCATGGAGAGAAAAAACGGATTGATGAGCGAGTCGTCGGAGGTCGGGTCCTCGAAGAACAGCAGCGCGATGGTGTTGGACTGCTGGGTGCGCAGGCTCGAGGCGTGCTTGTCGACGGTGTAGTTGAGCTTGTGCGCGATTTCTTCGATGCGCCGGCGGGTTTCCTCGTTGACCGTGGGACTGCCGCGCAGGGCCCGCGACACGGTCGACTGGGAGACCCCCGCAAGATAGGCGATGTCGATCGAGGTGGCCTTGCCTGACATGCTTTTAATTATCGCCCCAGTCACGCATCATCGCCAATTCGCGACGGGTAAGCGGCTGTTCGCGCGGAGATTTCCGGAAATTGTCACCTGAGGCAAACGCCCTGTCGAGCGCTGCGGCGACGCGCGCGAGCCGCGTCCGCGACGTGGTGGCCGGACTATCGATCGCCGGCCTGCTGCTGCCGGAGGCGGTGGCCTACTCGCGCATCGCGGCGCTTCCGCCCCAGGCCGGCATCATCGGCCTGTTCGCCGGCCTGCTCGCGTACGGACTGCTCGGCCGCAGCCGCTTCGCCATCGTCTCCCCCACCTCCTCGTCCGCGGCCGTGCTGGCCGCCGCCACCGCCGCGCTCGCACCCGGCAACGCCGCCTTGCGGGCCGATCTCGCCGCCGGCCTGACGCTGATCGCCGGCGCCATGTTCGTGGTCGCCGGCATCGCCCGCCTCGGCCACGTCACCGACTTCATCGCCAAGCCGGTACTGCGCGGCTTCACCTTCGGGCTCGCGCTGGTGATCGCCCAGAAGCAGCTCG
Organism: Gammaproteobacteria bacterium; assembly: GCA_027459765.1. Classification (GTDB taxonomy): domain Bacteria; phylum Pseudomonadota; class Gammaproteobacteria; order Steroidobacterales; family Steroidobacteraceae; genus Bog-1198. Next base: position 1,562 of record DAIDHD010000043.1, read on the forward strand.
CCGACATCGTCGGCGTGCACCCCAGCCACGCGGATCTGCCACAGGCGCTGGTCGACCTGGCCGCGGCGGCGCCGTCGTGGAACCTGGCGGGCCTCGCGCTGGGCGCCGGCTCGTTCGCGTTGCTGATGGCGGCGCGCCGGCTGCCCTGGCTGCCGGGCGGATTGCTGGTCATCGGCGGCGGCATCCTCGCCGCGCGCCACTACGACCTCGCCGCGCACGGCGTGGCGCTGGTCGGCCCGATCGATCTGCGCTTCGCGCAGCCGACGGTGTCGGCACTCTCCGAGGCCGAGTGGCTGCGGCTCGGCGAGCTCGGCGCGGCGCTGGTGATGATCCTGTACAGCGAATCCTACGGCTCGATCCGCGGCTTCGCCCTCAAGCACGGCGATCCGGTGACGGCCAACCGCGACCTGGCCGCGCTCGGCGCCGCGAATCTCGTGTCGGCGCTGTTTCGCGGCACGCCGGTGGGGGCGGGCTATTCGGGCACCTCGGCGAACGAGGCTGCGGGCGCCGCCAGCCGGCTCGCCGGACTCGCCGCCGCGGCGGTGCTCGCACTGCTGGTCGGGGCGCTGTTGCCGAGCATCGCGTTCACGCCGGTGCCGGTGCTCGCCGCCATCGTGGTGCACGCGGTGGGCGCCGCGCTCGACCCCAAGGGCCTGCGGCGCTACTTCGAGTGGCGCCGCGACCGGCTGGTCGCGGCCAGCGCCGTGCTCGCGGTGCTCACGCTCGGCGTGCTCGACGGACTGTTGGTGGCGATCGCCCTGAGCCTGATCATGATGCTGCGGCGGCTGTCGCAAAGCGAGGTGGCCGAGCTCGGCCGCCTCGGCGACGGACACGACTTTCTCAACATGCGCGTGCACCCCGAGGCGCGGCCGGTGCCGGGACTCCTGATCCTGCGGCCGGAGGAGCCGCTGTTCTTCGCCAACGCCGAGCGCATCTTCGCCACCTTGAGCGAGCGCATCCGCGCAGAGGGCAGCGGTACCGGCGCGGTCATCGTCAGCCTGGAGGAAACCTTCGACCTCGACGGCAGCACGCTCGAGGTGTTGCAGTCCTTCGTCGAGCAGACGACCCGCGCCGGCCGGGTGCTCGTGCTGGCGCGGCTCAAACACCCGGTACACCTGCTGCTCGATCAGGTCTTCCCGAGCGCGGCGCCGGACCGTATCTTTCTCGGCCTGAGCGTCGATGACGCCGTGCAGGCCGCACAGGCGCGACTCGCCGCTCGCAAGCCGTCCGCCGGCGCCGCGACCGACGGTCCCGTGGCCGCCGGTTCCGCAGCCGTCGGTCCCTGAACGAAGAGGTCCCTCTTGAATCCATCCTCGGTCGATTCGCCCATGTCCCGCGCCGCGCTGCCGCTCGCCTTTCCCGGCGAGCGCATCTCCTGGGACGGGCCCGCCGGCCGGCTGGCCGCCACCGTGACCGGCCAGGGTCCGCCGCTGCTGCTGGTACACAGCATCAACGCCGCGGCCTCGGCGGCCGAGATGCGGCCGCTGGCCGAGCGCTTCGCCACCAGCCACACGGTGTTCTGCGTCGATCTGCCGGGCTTCGGCGCCTCCGAGCGCAGCGACCGGCCGTACACGCCGCGGCTGATGACCGACGCGGTCCACGACGCGGTGGAACGGCTGTGCGCCCGTACCGGCGCCGAACGGGTCGACGCGCTGGGGCTGTCACTGTCCAGCGAGTTCGTGGCCCGTGCCGCCAGCGAGCGTGCCGAGCGCTACCGCAGCCTCGCGCTGGTGAGCCCCACCGGCTTTCGGGGCGGCCAGTCGTTGCGCGGTCCGCGCGGCAGCACCCGGGCCGTACCGGGCCTGTACCGCGCGCTGCGCGGACCCGGCTGGGGTGCGGCGCTGTTTCGCGGCCTGACGCGCCCGGGTGTCATCCGCTACTTCCTGCGCCGTACCTGGGGCGCACGCGACGTGGACGAAACCCTGTGGGCCTACGACGTGATCAGCACGCGCCAGCCCGGTGCGCACTACGCACCGCTCTATTTCCTGTCGGGTGGGCTGTTCAGCGCCGACATGCACGATGTCTACGAATCACTGCGCGCGCCGGTGTGGATGGTGCACGGGGTGCGGGGCGACTTCACCGACTATCGCGGTCGCACCCTGGTCGAGGGCAGACCGCACTGGTCGTTCAGCGTACTGCCCACCGGAGCACTCCCGTTCTTCGAAGTACCCGATGAATTCACTCGTCTTTACAGAGAGTTTCTCATGATCTTAAAAGTAAATTCTAATTCAAAAGACGCCGTCCCTTCGGTCGCCGACCGGGGAGTCGCAACATGAGCCGCGCACTCCACCGGGGGGTGGCCGTCGTCGCCCGCGGTGCGTCCCAGCGACCGGTTCTCGGTCTGTGCGCGCTCGTGCTCGCGGGCAGCGCGTGGGCCGCACCGGCGCCGCACCGGGACGATCAGGTCTACCGCGCCGTCGAGGCGCAGCGGCCGGCGACCCTGGCACTGCTCAAGGACCTGGTGAACGTCGACTCCGGTACCGGGGATGTCGACGGCGGTACGCGGATCGGGAAACTGCTGCTGCAGCGGCTGCGGGCCTTGGGGGCCGAGGTGCACTCGGTTCCCGCGGAGGCGCCGGACCTGCCGCCCAGCGTGCTGGCGACGTTTACGGGCAGCGGCCGGGCGCGCATCCTGGTGATCGCGCACTTCGACACGGTGTTCGGTCCGGGTACGGCGGCGGCGCGGCCTTTCCGGATGGATACAAGCCGGGCCTATGGTCCGGGCGTGGGCGACGAGAAGGGCGGCGTGGTCTGCGCGTTCGCGGCGCTCGCGGCGCTCGAGCAGTTGAAGTTCCACGACTTCGCCAAGATCACCTTCCTCATCGACAACAGCGAGGAGCGTGGCTCGCCAGGGTCCATGAACCTAATCAAGAACTTGGCGCGTGAACATGATGTCGAATTTAACATGGAGCCCGGTGATCCGCCGGACGCCATCACGGTGTGGCGCAAGGGTTCCTCGTCGATCGAGATCGCGGTCGAGGGGCGTGCCGCGCACGCCGGCATGGCGCCACAGGATGGACGCAATGCGGCGCTCGAACTCGTCCATCAACTCGACGCGCTCGACGGTGCCTTTCCGACTGCCGGCGACGGCATCACGGTGAACTTGACGTTGCTGAACGCGGGCAGCCGCAACAACATCATTCCGGACCACGCGCAGGCGACCCTCAACGTGCGCTTTCGCTCCCCCGAGCAGTTCGAGCAGGTGCTCGCGCGCGTGGAGGCGGATGCGAAGACGACGCGGATCGCGGACACCCGGGTCAGCGTGTCGCACGGGGTGGCGTTCCCACCGCTCACGGAGAACGCGGCCATCGACGCGCTCGCCGCGCGTGCGCAGGGGATCTACGCCGAGCTCGGGCGCTCGCTGGCCAAGTCCGGCAACGGCGGCGCCTCCGAATCCGCGGTGGCCATGGCCGAGGGGACGCCCGCCCTGGACGGGCTCGGCTTCGTGGGCGGGGACTTTCACACCGATCACGAGTGGGTCGATCTGGCGAGCGTGACGCCGCGGGTGTACTTGTTCGCGAGACTTTTGCAGGAGACGGCGAAGCACCCGCCCACGCCAACGCGCTGAAGTTCGCGGGACATCGCGCAGGTTCACGCGGTTTACAACCTGAGCACGGTTTGTCTATCCTGCGCGGATGTCGGATGGTCAGTTGCACGACGGCGAGGCGGCCACGGTCGCCTCGCGCGATGGGGTATTGCTCGACGCCGCGGTGGGCGTGTTCGCCCGCTATGGGTACCGCAAGACGTCCATGGATGAAGTGGCGCGTGCCGCGGGGGTCTCCCGGCAGTGCCTGTACACCCACTTCGCCACCAAGGAGGAGCTGTTCCGGCGGGCGGTGACGCACAAGCTGGACGGGCACTATCGCGCGGCGGCGGTGGCGCTCGCCGACGCGCGGCGACCGCTCGCGGCGCGGCTCACGGCCGGGTGCGAGGAGTGGGTGGGTCGCTACGTCGGCTGGCTCGGCGCCGACGACCAGGCGGAATTGATGTGCGCGAGTTCCTCGCTCGCCGGCGCGGCCTTGGCCCAGTTCCAACGCCTGTTCGAGGCTGCGCTCACCGACTGCATCGCGGCCTCGCCGCTCGAGGCCGCCTGTCGCGCGCAGGGCGCCTCGGCGGCGGAGCTGGCACGCGCGCTGCACGCCACGGCGCGCGGCCTGAAGCAGTTGTCGGCGTCGCGGCAGGACTTCGAGCGCGGGATCGCGCTCGCGGTGGGTCTGCTGTGCCAGTCGGTGGCGGCGCGCTGAAGCACCACCGCCGGCAAGTCATCGGTCTTCTCCCGGAGTAGAACATGTGGATCGTCAAGGTCGCGCTGCATCGCCCGTACACGTTTTTCATGCTGGCGCTGCTGATCGTGCTGATGGGGATCTACTCGATCCTGCACACCCCCACCGACATCTTCCCGAACATCCGCATTCCGATCGCCGCGGTGATCTGGCGCTACACCGGCATCCTGCCCGAGGAGATCGCCAATCGCATCGTGCTGTTCTCGGAGCGCCTGGCGCAGACCACGGTCAACGACGTCGAGCACACCGAGTCGCAGTCGGTGAACGGCACCGCGGTGGTGAAGTTCTTCTTCCAGCCCACCGTCGATCCGGACCTCTCGTTCGCGCAGATCACGGCGGTGTCGCAGTCGCAGCTCGCATTCTCGCCGCCGGGCACCCAGCCACCGTTCATCCTCTCCTATAACGCCTCGAGCGTGCCCATCCTGCAGCTCGCGCTATCCAGCGACACGCTGCCGGAGGCGCAGATCTACGACCTCGGCAACACGCTGCTGCGCACGCAGCTTGCCACCGTGGCGGGCGCGCAGATCCCCTACCCGTTCGGTGGCAAGCAGCGCCAGGTGCAGGTGGATCTCGATCCAAAGGCACTGCGCGCCTACGGGCTCTCGGCCAACGACGTGGTGCAGGCCATCGGTGCGCAGAACCTGATCCTGCCGGCGGGCACGGAGAAGATCGGTTCGCTCGAGTACTACATCAAGCTCAACGCGAGCCCGACCAACCTCGACGAGCTCAACAACCTGCCGATCCGCGCCCGCAACGGCACCGTGGTGTACGTGCGCGACGTGGCGCACGTGCGCGACGGCTACTCGCCGCAAACCAACATGGTGCGCCTCGACGGCAAGCGCGCGGTGCTGATGAGCGTGCTCAAGACCGGCACGGCCTCGACCATCGACATCATCGACAGCATCAAGGAGAAGCTGCCACAGGCGCGCAAGGTGCTGCCCGAGGCGCTCAAGGTCGAGGCCATCAGCGACCAGTCGGTGTTCGTGCGCGCGGCCATCTCCGGGGTCATCCGCGAGGCGCTGATCGCCGGCGCGCTCACCGGCCTGCTCATCCTGCTGTTCCTCGGGAGCTGGCGCAGCACGCTGATCATCACCATCTCGATTCCGTTGTCGATCCTGGCCTCGATCGTGTGCCTGTCGGCGCTGGGGCAGACCATCAACATCATGACCCTCGGCGGGCTCGCGCTCGCGGTGGGCATACTGGTCGACGATGCGACGGTGACCATCGAGAACATCAATTACCACCTCGAGCAGGGCAAGGGCGTGGAGACCGCGATCCTCGACGGCGCGCACCAGATCGCGCTGCCGGCGCTGGTGTCGACGCTCGCGATCTGCATCGTGTTCGTGCCGATGTTCATGCTCGCCGGCATCGCGAAATTCCTGTTCATTCCGCTCGCCGAGGCGGTGGTGTTCGCGATGCTGGCCTCCTACCTGCTGTCGCGAACGCTGGTGCCGACGCTCGCCAAGTACTGGCTGAAGGCGCACGACCCGCACGCCGTGCATGCCGCCGGCAATCCGCTCGCCCGCTTCCAGACGCGCTTCGAACACGGCTTCGCGCGGCTGCGCGAGAACTACGCCAGACTCCTCGGCGCGGCGCTGCACGCGGGGCCGAAGTTCGCGCTGCCGTTCCTGGGGGCGATGGCCGCGACCGCCCTGCTCGCCTTTCCGCTCGGCCCCCTGCCGGGTCTCGGCCAGGATTTCTTCCCGAGCGTCGACGGCGGCCAGATCAAGATGCACCTGCGGGCGCGCACCGGCACGCGCATCGAGGAGACGGCGGTGATCTGCGACGAGGTGGAAAGGACCGTGCGCGAGGTCATCCCGTCCGAGCAGATCGTCAACATCGTCGACAACATCGGCCTGCCCTTCAGCGGCATCAACATGGCCTATCAGAACACGGGCACCATCGGCCCGGGCGACGGTGATGCGCTGATCGCGCTGCGCGAGGGGCACGCCCCCACCGAGACCTACATCAAGAAGCTGCGCAGCCTCCTGCCGCAGCGCTTCCCGGGCACCACCTTCTCCTTCCTG
>DAIDHD010000045.1 GCA_027459765.1 Gammaproteobacteria bacterium
GGGCGACGCCGCGGGCGCCTGCGCGGGGGCGCCAGCCGCGGCCGGCGGCGGAGGCGCGGGCGCCGGCGCGGGTGCAGGCAGCGCCACGCGCGCCGCCAGCAGCGCGACGGGGACGAACGCCAGGAACGAGGAGCGACGGGATCGACTCATGGTGGCGGACGAGGATACGTGCGGGCGGGCGACGCCGCCAGCGTGCGCCGTCCTAGTTAAGCTGGGCGGGCACGCCGAACGCCCGGTCGTAGATGCCGGTGGATGTTGCGAAGCACGAATAGAACGGCAGATCGCGGATCACGTCGTCGAGGTCCAGCGGCTTGCCGATGAAGAAGCCCTGCCCGAACTGCACCCCGAGTCCGGCGGCCGCGGCGCGGATCTCGTCGGTCTCGACGTGTGCCGCGACCGTTTCCAGACCGAAAGTCTGCGCGAGCTGCGCGAGCGCGAGCACCAGCGAGCGCGACTGCGGCTCGGCGGCGAGGGTGCGGCTCACGCAGCCGTCGATCTTCACGCACGACACCGGCAGCGCATTCAGGCGCGCGATCGCCTCGGGATGGCGGCCCACGTGATCGAGCGCGAAGCTCACCCCGAGCTCACGCAGGCGCAGCATCGCCGGCGCGAGCAGTCCGTCGAGGCCGGCGGTGGCCTCGTGCGGGATCTCGAAGCTCAAGGTGCCGGGCTCGAGACGCGCGGCGCGCACGCGCTCCTCGAGGAAGCGCCAGAAGTCGGCGTCGCCGAGCGCGGCGCCGGACAGATTCAGCGCAAAGCGCGCCGGGTGATCGCGCAGCCGGTCGCGGCAGGCGGCGAGACGGTTGAGCGCCTGATTCACCACCCAGCGGTCGATGGCGCGCGCCAGCTCGCTGCCGGCGACGCCGTTCAGCTTGTCGATGCTGACCCGGCTGCCGTCGCCCGCGCGCATGCGCAGCAGCACCTCGAAGCGCGGCTCCGCCGGGGCCGCGGTGAGCGGCAGGATCGGCTGCGCCACCAGCTCGAAGGCGTCGGCGGCGAGCGCCGCGCTGAGCTCGGCGACCAGCGGGCTCACGGCCACCGGATCGCAGGTCGGGCCGGCGCCGTAGAACACTTCCACCCGATTGCGGCCACGCTCCTTGGCGCTGCGGCAGGCGAGCTCCGCCGCCGCCATCGCCTCGCCGAGCGCATCCGGCCGGTCGCCGGCGCGCGCCACGCCGACGCTCACCGACACCATCAACGGCTTGTCGCCACGCGCGCCCGACAGCCGCACCGCCGCGCCGCGCAGGTCCTCCGCGATGCGCGCCGCCGACTCGACGCCGCAACCCGCCACCAGCAGCGCGAAGCGGTCCGGTCCCACCCGCGCCACCAGGCCATCGGCGCGCGCGGCCCGCTTGACGAGTTCCGCCACCGCCCGGATCACCTCGTCACCGACGTGCATGCCGTGATTCTCGTTGACCACGCCGAGCTGATCGACGTCGACGTAGACCAGCCCGTGCGCGACGCGCGGCGCGGCGTGCGCGAGCCGGTCCGCTGCCTGCGCCAGGAACGCCGGCCGCGTGAGCATGCCGGTGAGCGCGTCGAAGCTCGAGGCGATGATCTGCGCCGCCTTGCGCGCCAGAAGCTCGATGGCGTCGGCCTCGCGCGCCTCGAAGTCCGGATCGGTGTCCAGGCGGAACGCCGCCAGCACGCCCACCACGCGGCGCGCGGCATCGCGAATCGGCGCCGACAGCGCCTTGTAGGGCACCGCGGCGTCGCTGCCCGGCAGCTGCAGGCGGTTGGCGACCAGCGTGCACCCGTGCAGCTGTGCGCGCGTCATCAGGTGCCGGTGCAGCTGCGCGAGCAGCGCGCCCTCGCCGGCGTTCGGTGCGCCCGCGCGCGCGCGGCAGATCGTCCAGTGCCGGTCGGGCAGCATGATGGCCGCCACCGCGGTGTCGAGGTATTCGTTGGCGAGCTCCGGGATGCGGCCGAGCGCCCCCAGGTCCTCGGCGGCGCCGGCCGCGGCGAGGCGCGAGAACAGCCCGAAGTCCCCGCCCTGGTCGGCGCGCAGGTGCGCGTGCAGGTCGCCGAGCGACGCCCGCGCCGACATCTCGCTCTGCAGACAGTCGAGCGCCGGCTTCAGCGCCGCGTGCAGCAGCCCAAGGTCGGGATGCGGACCCGCCGCGGGCGGGCGCGCGATCCCCACCAGACCGAGGAGTTCGCCGAGCGCGCCGCGCACGCGAAATCCGTAGTGCGCACCGCGCTCCGCGTCGATTGCCGCGAGACCGTCGACGGGCGGCGTGCGGCCGCTGGCGGAGGCGAGCAACGCGAGCAGCGTGGGTTCGAGATCGCGCACCGCGGCCGGATCGCTCGCCCACAGCGGCGCGGCATCGGCGTCGGCGAACACCACCCGCACGGGCTGCGGCGACAGGCGGTTCAACAATTGGGCGTAGGCATTCCAGGTGGCGGCGGCGACGGTCATGGGCCGAGAATGAGTGAAATGCGGCCGTGAATCCGCGACCTGTTCGGCACTTTGTCTTGCGGCGGCGCGGGCCGCGCGGAGCGTCGCCGGATGGCGACGCGGCGAGCCGGCGCGCGCGTCAGGACGCCGGCTTGAGCCAGGCCAGCGGATCCACCGGCTTGCGGCCGGCGCGGATCTCGAAATACAGCCGCGGCGCCGCCTCGCCGCCCTCGGGCAGCGCAGCGAGCACGTCGCCCGGGGAGACCCAATCGCCCACCGACTTGTAGAGCACCTCGGCGTGGCCGTAGAGCGTCAGGTAGTCGTGGCCGTGCGCGACGATCATCAAGAGCCCGAGGCCCTGCAGCCAGTCGGCGTACACCACCCGCCCGAAGTACGGCGCGCGCACCCGCGTGCCGCGCGGCGCCTCGATGAGCACGCCGTTCCAGCGCAGCCCGGACTGCGCATCGCCACGCGGCTGGCCGAAGCGCGCCACCACGCGCCCGCGCGCCGGCCACGGCAGCTCACCGCGCAGCTGCGCGAACGGTTGCTGCGAATCGCTCGGAAAATCCTGCGCCGCCCGCGACAACTCGGCGATCAGCGCCTCCACCGCCTGCTCCTGGCGCTTCAGGTCGGCGAGTTCGCGGTGGCCGCCCGCGACGCGGGCGTCGAGCGCGGCGAGCGCGACCTTGCGCTCGGCGCGGGCGCTCTCGAGCCCGCGGGACTCGCGGTTCGCATCCGACTCGAGCGCGGCGAGCCGCTGGGTCTGCGTGGCGATTTCGGCGAGCAGCTCCTGGTCGCGCGCCACCCGGGCGTCGATTTCACTCACCCGCACGCTGCGCGCGCGCGCGAAGTAGCCGTAGTAGGCCAGCATCCGGCCGGTCGCGGCCGGCGAGTCCTGGTCGAGCAGCAGCCGCAGTGGTTCGGCCGGCCCGTTCATGTAGGCGATCCGCACCGCGCTCGCGAGCACGGCGCGCTCCGCCGCGAGCGCGCGCTGCGCCCGCTCGTGCTCGGCGCGCAACTCGGCCGCGCGCCGCTCCGCCGCGGCGCGCTCGACGCGCACCGCCTCCAGGCGCCGGTGGGCGTCGGTGACCGCGAGCTCGGCGGTGCGCACGCGGGCGGCCTCGGCGTCACGCGCCGCGAGTTCGCCCGACAGCCGGCGCGTCACCTCCTGGATGCGCGCGCGCACCGCGTCGAGCTTCGCCTGGGCGCGGGCGGGGTCCTCGCGTGGCGGGGCGCGTCCCGCGCCCGCCGGCGGCGCGGCGAAGAGCAGGCCGGCGAGCACGGCCGCCAGCAGCCCCGCAGGTATTGCTCGGAAATTGCGCGCGCCGCTCGTCATCGGGCGCAAGCATACAAGCCGGAGGGGTCGCTGCTATACTTGCGCGCCCGAAATGACCGGCGGGTCCGCCGCGGCGCCGCCCAGCCATCGATCCATACGAGCATGCACCAGTTTCTCGAGTACATCGCGCGTCATCCCTACCTCGCCGGCGGCGCGGTGCTCGCCGCGCTCGCGGTGGCGATCAACGAGCTGCGCGAGAGCATGCAGGCCTTCGCGGCGCTGTCCACCCTGCAGACGGTGCGCCTGATGAACCAGGGCGCGCTGCTCGTCGACCTGCGCTCCGCCGAAGCCTACGCGGCCGGACACATCGGCGAGGCCCGCCACGTGCCCGCCGCCGAGCTCGCCGCGCAGGCCGAGTCGCTCGCCCGCTGGCGCGACAAGAACGTGATCCTGTACTGCGACAGCGGCGTCACCGGCGCCGCGGCGGCGCGCACGCTCACCAAGGCGGGCTTCACCAAGGTATTCAACCTGGAAGGCGGCGTGGCGGCGTGGAGCAAGGACAATCTGCCGCTGGTGAAGTCGCCGGCGGCGCGCAAGGGCGGCGCCAAGTGAGCGCCGGCGCGCGTCCGGCGGTCACCGTGTACATGACCGGCTGGTGTCCGTACTGCCAGCGCGCGCTCGCGCTGCTCGACAGCCTGCCGGTGGACGTGACCCGCATCGACGTCGAGGCGCAGCCTCAGCGGCGCGAAGAAATGGTGGCGCGCAGCGGCCGGCGCACCGTGCCGCAGATCTTCTTCGGCGAGCGGCACGTGGGCGGCTGCGACGATCTCATGGCGCTCGACCAGAGCGGCGAATTGAAGCGAATCATCGAGGGGACTTGAATGAACGAGGTCAGCAACGAGGCGGTGCCGGCAGGCGCGGTCGGTGTGCAAGTGATGCTGCAGACGGTGTACCTGAAGGATTGCTCCTACGAGTCCCCGAACGGTCCGCGGCTGCCGACCAACCAGACCTGGGAGCCGAAGTTCCAGCTCAACATGAACACCGCCGCCGAGGAGATTTCCCCGGACGTGCGCGAGGTGCTGCTCACCATCACCCTCGAGGCCAAGCAGGGTGACGCCACGCTGTACCTCGTCGAGGTGAAGCAGGCGGGCGTGTTCACCATCGCCGGCGCCTCGGTGGAGGAGCTGAAGCGCATCGTCGGCAGCTTCTGCCCGAGCGTGCTGTTTCCCTACGCGCGCGAGGCGGTGTCGCACCTGATCGTGAAGGGCGGCTTCCCGAACTTCCTGCTGCCGCTCGTCAACTTCGACGCGCTGTTCGAGCAGGCCTCGCAGGAACAGGCGAGCGGCACCGTCAATTGAGCGCCCGCGGCGGCTGACGCGATGCCCACGGCGCCGACCGCCCACGAACCCATCGCGGTGATCGGCGCCGGCTCCTGGGGCACCGCGCTCGCCATTCAGCTCGCGCGCACCGGCCACCCGGTGCGGCTGTGGGGCCGCGACGCGGCCCAGATCGACGCCATGCGCAGCGAGGGGCGCAACCGGCGCTATCTGCCGCAGGCGCCGCTGCCGCCGGCGGTCGCGGTCACCGCGAGCCTCGCCGCCGCCCTCGACGGCGCGCGCGACGCCCTGGTGGCGGTGCCCTCGAAGGCGCTGCGCGAAACCCTCGAGCGGCTGAAGCCGCACCTTGATTCCGACACGCGCGTGGCCTGGGCGTCCAAGGGGTTCGAACTCGCCACCGGACTGCTTCCGCACCAGGTCGCGGCCGCGGTGCTCGGCGCCCGTCCCGGCGCGGTGCTCTCCGGCCCGACCTTCGCACACGAGGTGGGCATCGGCCTGCCCACCGCCATGACCGTCGCCTCCGCCGACGAACGCTTCGCGCGGGAGCTCGCGCAGGCTCTCTCCGGCCCGAATTTCCGCGCCTACACCCAGAGCGACATCCTCGGCGTGGAAGTGGGCGGCGCGGTGAAGAACGTGATCGCCATCGGCGCCGGCATCGCCGACGGCATGGGCTTCGGCGCCAACACCCGCGTCGCCCTCATCACCCGCGGCCTCGCCGAGATGCTGCGCTTGGGGGTGAAGCTGGGCGCGCGCCGCGAGACCTTCATGGGCCTCGCCGGCCTCGGCGACCTGGTGCTCACCTGTACCGACGATCAATCCCGCAATCGCCGCTTCGGCCTCGCGCTCGGCCGCGGCGCCGATCCGCAGGGCGCGCGCGCCGGCATCGAGCAGGTGATCGAGGGCGTGCTCGCGGCGCGCACCGTGCTCGCCGTCGCCGACGCGCACGCGGTCGACATGCCCATCTGCCGCGAAGTCCACCGCGTGGTGTACGAGGGCCGCGAGGTGCGTGCCGCGGTACAGGCGCTCATGAGCCGCGAGGTGCGCGCGGAGACGGAGTAGCGCCGGCCGGCTGCGCGCCCGCGAAGCCGCACTGCCGCCACGCCTCGTAGACCACGATCGAGACCGCGTTGGCGAGATTCAGGCTGCGCGAGCCGGCGCGCATCGGCAATCGCACCGAGCGGCCGGCATCGAGCCGCGCGCGCACGGCGGGCGGCAGGCCGCGGCTCTCCGGCCCGAACAGGAACGCGTCGCCGGGCTGGTAGGCGGGCGCGTCGTAACGCTCGGCCCCGTCGGTCTCGACCGCGAACAGGCGCGCGCCGCCGAGCGCCGCGAGGCAGGCGTCGAAGTCGCGGTGCACGCGCACCTCGGCGAGGTCGTGGTAGTCGAGCCCGGCGCGGCGCACGCTCTTCTCGTCGAGACGAAAGCCCAGCGGCCGCACCAGGTGCAGGGTGGCGCCCGCGTTGGCGCACAGGCGGATCACGTTGCCCGTGTTCGGCGGGATCTCCGGCTCGAACAGCACCACCTCGAGCGCCGCGACCGCGTCCGCGCGCGTCTCGCCGCGTGCCGCGCCCGGCTCGACGGGCGGCGTCACTGGCGCACCACCACCTGCTGCGCGGGCAGCGCGAATTCCACACCCAGCTTGCGAAACTCCTGGATCACGGCGAGGTTCACCGCGTGCTGCAGGTCGAGCAGCGAATTCTTGGCCGGCTCGCGCACGAAGTACGAGAGTTCGTAGATCACCGCCGACTCGCCGAGCCGCGTCAGGTGACAGCGTTCGAAGCGCGCATTCGCCTGCGCCCTCACCACGGCCTCGAGCGCGCGCGGAATGCGCTCCAGCGCCTCCGCGGGCGTGGTGTACGCCACCCGCAGGGTGGCGAGCGCGCGCTGCTCCTCGGCGCGGCCGAAATTGCGCACCCGGCTTTTGAGAATGTCGGCGTTGGAGAGCACGATCTGCTCGCCGGTCTCGCTGCGCAGGCGCGTGGTCTTGATGCCCACCTGCTGCACCGTGCCGGTGAAGGTGTCGATGGTGAGCGTGTCGCCGACCACGAACGGCTTGTCGAGCGCGATCGAGAGCGACGCGAACAGATCCCCGAGGATGTTCTGCAGCGCGAGCGCCACGGCCACGCCGCCGACGCCGAGGCCCGCGAGCAGCGCACTGATGTTGACGCCGAAGTTCTCCAGCGCCAGCAGCACCACCAGCGACCAGATCAGCAGCCGCGAGACGAAGCCGATGATGTCGAGCGAGCCGGCGAGCGTACGGTCCGCGTGGTCGTCGCGCGCCTTCACGGCGAGGTAGAAGCGCACCGCGTGACCCGCCCACAGGCCCGCCTGCAGCAGGATCAGCAGGCCGACGCCGCGGTCGACGGCGCGATCGAGCCGCTCGGGCAGGGTGAGAAAGGCGGCCGCGGCGAGCACGGCGGCGGCGAGCAGCGTGAATTGGCGCGTCTTGGCGGCGAGGTGCGCGAACAGGCGCAGCGTCAGCGGGTGCTCCGGCCCGAGCAGGCGCTCGCGGCGCGCGCCGACCAGGCGCCTGACCAGCGACAGCGCGCCCCACACGCCGACGCCGGCCGCCGCGGCGAGCAGCCAGTCGGCCATGCCGTTGCCGTAGTACAGCCGCTCGGACAAGCCCAGGGCGTGCTTGAGAAAGTCGCTCATGCGCCCCGGATTATAGACGGCGCGCCGCGCCCCACCGCGCGCGGCCGCGCGACCGCGCCGGCCGGGCTTACGCCACGTCCTCCATGCCGAGTTCCTTCATCTTGCGCGTGAGCGTGTTGCGGCCCCAGCCGAGGAGCTTGGCCGCGTCCTGTTTCAGGCCGTCGGCCTTGCGCAGCGCCACGCGGATGAGAATGCGCTCCACCTCCGGCACCGCCTGGTCGAGCAGACGCTGCGTGCCGGCGTCGAGTTCCTGCTCGGCCCAGTGCGACAGCCGCCCCATCCAATCGTGCGCGCCGCCCTGCGCGGCCGATGCGCCGCCGAGGTCGGCGGGAATGTCGGACACGCCGATCTCGCGCCCCGGCGCGGTCACGGTGAGCCGTCGGCACGCATTCACGAGCTGGCGCACGTTGCCCGGCCAGTCGTAGGCGAGCAGCGCCGCCTCCGCCGGCGGTGCGAGCTGCTTCGGCTCCACGCCGAGTTCCTGACCGGCGACCGCGAGGTAGTGGCGCAGCAGCTCCGGAATGTCCTCGCGCCGCTCGCGCAGGGGCGGGATCTCGATGCGGATGACGTTCAGACGGTGCAGCAGGTCCTCGCGGAACTGGTCCGAGCGCACCCGCGCCTCGAGGTCCTGGTGGGTGGCGGCGATGACGCGCACGTCCACCTTCACCGGCGTCTGGCCGCCGACCCGGTAGAACTCGCCCTCGGCGAGCACGCGCAGCAGCCGCGTCTGCAGCGCCGGCGACATGTCGCCGATCTCGTCGAGGAACAGCGTGCCGCCGTCGGCCTGCTCGAAGCGTCCGCGGCGCAGCGCGTCGGCGCCGGTGAAGGCGCCCTTTTCGTGGCCGAAGAGCTCGGACTCCAGGAGATCCGCCGTGAACGCCGCGGTGTTGAGCGCGATGAAGGCCTTGTTGGCGCGCGGGCTATGCCGGTGCAGCGCCCGCGCCACCAGTTCCTTGCCGGTGCCGGATTCTCCGGTGATGAGCACGGTCATGCTGGAGCGGGACAACCGACCCACCGCGCGGAACACCTGCTGCATGGCGGGCGCCTGCCCCAGCAATTCCGGAATGCCGCGCCGGGTCGCGTCGGGGTCGACGGGCGCGCTGGCCTGGTTGGCCGCACGCCGCACGAGGTCCACGGCCTTGTCGATGTCGAAGGGCTTCGGCAGGTACTCGAACGCGCCGCCGTGGTAGGCCGCCACCGCGGCGTCGAGATCGGAGTGCGCCGTCATGACGATCACCGGCAGGCCGGGCCGCGCCGCCTGCAGCTCCTTGAGCAGCGCGAGGCCGCTGCGCCCAGGCATGCGGATGTCGGTCATGAGCACGTCCGGCGTACCGGTGCGCAACGCCGCGAGCGCGGCGTCGGCGTGATCGAAGGATTTGGCGAGCATGCCGCCGGCCTTCAGCGCCTTCTCCAGGACCCAGCGGATCGAGGCGTCGTCGTCGACCAGCCACACGTGCAGCGGTTTGTCGTTCATACGGCATCCATGGGCAGTGAGATGGTGAACAGCGTGCGGCCGGGCGCGCTGTCGAATTCGATCAGGCCACCGTGGCGCGACACCAGTTCCTGCGCGATGCCGAGACCCAGACCGGAGCCGTCGGCGCGGCCGGACACGAGCGGATAGAAGAGCGTGTCGCGGATCTCGGCCGGCACGCCCGGCCCGTTGTCCTCGAACTGCACGCAGATCACCAGCCGGTGGCGGCGTGCGCCCACGCTCACGTTGCTCGCGGCGCGCGTGCGCAGGGTCAGGCGCGGCGCCGGATTCGGCTGGCTCGCCAGCGCCTGCAGCGCATTGCGACCCAGGTTCAGCATGGCCTGGATGATGTGATTCGGGTCGGCGATCAGCCCCGGCAGGCTCGGATCGTAGTCGCGCTCCACCGCGACGCCTTCGGCCGCCTCGCTGCGCAGCAGGTGATACACGCGCTCCAGCAGTTCGTGCACGTTCACGAGCTGCTTGGCGGGCGGACGCCCCGGGCCGAGCAGCGCGTCCAGCAGGTTCTTGAGCCGGTCGGTCTCGCTGATGATGACGCGCGTGTACTCGCGCAACGCCGGATCGAGCAGCTCGCGCTCCAGGAGCTGCGCCGCGCCGCGCACCCCGCCCAGGGGATTCTTGATCTCGTGCGCGAGCTGCCTGACCATCAGCCGGCTGCCGTCGAGCTGCGCGAGCAGCGCGTTCTCGCGCGCGATGCGCCGGTGCTGGGTGATGTCCTCGATCTCCAGCAGCAGCATCGGCCCGCTGCCGGCGAGGCTCGTGCGCGTGACGGCGCAGTCGAGGATGCGCTCCACGCCGCCGGGTCCGGGCATGGCGAGTTCCCGATGCAGCACGCTCTCGACGTCGTCGCGAACCCGCTCGATCAGCGGCGTGAGGCTGGCCGCACCGGGCGCGAGCTCGGTCAGCCGCCGCCCCAGCGCCTGGTTCACGCCGAGCCCGAACAGGCTCTGCGCGGCCGCGTTCAGGTAGCGCACCGTGAGATCCGGATCCAGGACGAACACGCCGGTCACCAGCGCGTCGAGCAACTCGGCGCTCGCGAGGCGTAGCGGCGTGGCGGCGAACTCAACCGCCATGCGCACCCCGGCTGTGCGCGCCGGCGGCGGCGGTCAGTGCTTGTGTTGCGGGGACAGCAGCGAGGGCTGCTGGACGTAGAAGGTCACGGGATCGCTGCTCTGCGACCTGCCCGTGTTCGGATCGGTGACGGTCACGCCGATGGTGTAGGTGCCACGCGGCAGGCCGCTCAAGGAAAAGCCGGTCGACTGCGGTCCCTGGTCCTCGACCTTCTGGCCGTTCAAGAACCAGGCCACCACGTGTCCCGGCTGCAGCGACGGTTCCAGGCGCAGCGACACCGGCACCGAGTCGTCGCCGAAGAAAGTCTGTTCGGCCGCCGGCGAGGCGATCGACAGCGTCGTGTACGGCAGGCCCGCGGCGGGCTTCTCCGCGGCCGCGGCCGGCGGCGCACCCGCCTCGCTGCCCGGTGTGATGCCGTGGGTGGCGGCGCCGTCGACCACGATGCGCTCCGCACCCGGGGTCGGCTGGTCCGAGTAGTGCACCACGCCCTGGGCGTCCACCCACTTGTAGATGACCGTGGTCGCCTGGGCGCCGCTCGCCAGCGCCAGGCACACGCACGCCAACCATGGTCGCCAAGGGTGCATCACGCCAAAGCATAGCCCCATCGCCTCCTGGCCACCAACCCCGGGGTGACGGCAGTGTGACTGCCGTCACCCCGCGGGTCCCGCGAGGATCGTTGCGATCCTCACAGGCTGTAGTACATCTCCATCTCGATCGGATGCGTGGTCATGCGCAGCCGGGTCACTTCCTTCATCTTCAAGTCGATGTAGGCGTCGATCAGATCGTCCGTGAACACCCCGCCCACCTTGAGGAAGGCGCGGTCCTTGTCCAGGTAGTCGAGCGCCATGTCGAGCGAATGACACACCGTCGGGATCTTCTTGTCCTCCTCCGGCGGCAGATCATAGAGATCCTTGTCCGCGGCATCGCCGGGGTGGATCTTGTTCTGGATGCCGTCGAGACCGGCGAGCAGCATGGCCGCGAACGCGAAGTACGGATTCGCGGTGGCATCCGGGAAGCGCACCTCGATGCGGCGCGCCTTCGGGCTCGACACCCAGGGAATGCGGATCGAGGCCGAGCGGTTGCGGGCCGAGTACGCCAGCTTCACCGGCGCCTCGAAGCCCGGCACCAGGCGCTTGTAGCTGTTGGTGCTCGCGTTGGTGAAGGCGTTGAGCGCGCGCGCGTGCTTGATGATGCCGCCGATGTAGTAGAGCGCGATGTCCGACAGCCCGCCGTACTTGTCGCCCGCGAACAGCGGCTTGCCGTCCTTGGAGAGCGACTGGTGCACGTGCATGCCGCTGCCGTTGTCGCCGACGATGGGCTTCGGCATGAACGTGAGCGTCTTGCCGTAGCCGTGCGCCACGTTCTGCAGCGCGTATTTCAGGATCTGCACCTCGTCGGCCTTCTTGACCAGCGTGTTGGCGGCGACGTTGATCTCGCCCTGCCCCGCGGTCGCCACCTCGTGGTGGTGCACCTCGAACTTCAGGCCCATCTCCTCGCAGGCGAGCGACATCGCCGTGCGGATGTCCTGTTGCGAGTCGATCGGCGGCACCGGGAAGTAACCGCCCTTCACGCCCGGGCGGTGGCCCTTGTTGCCGTCCTCGTAGCGCTTGCCCGAGTTCCAGGCGCCCTCGTAGGCGTCGACCTCGTAGAAGCAGCCGTTCATGTTCGACCCGTAGACGACGTTGTCGAAGATGAAGAATTCGTTCTCCGGCCCGAAGAGGGCCGTGTCGGCGATGCCGGTGGACTTGAGATAGGCCTCGGCGCGCTTGGCGAGCGAGCGCGGATCACGCTCGTAGCCCTGCATGGTCATCGGCTCGACCACGTCGCAGCGCAGGCTGACCGTCGTGTCCTCGTAGAACGGGTCGATCACCGCGGTCGAGGGGTCCGGCATCAGGATCATGTCGGACTCGTTGATGCCCTTCCAGCCGGCGATCGACGAGCCGTCGAACATCTTGCCGTCCTTGAAGAAGCCCTCGTCAACGAGACGCGTCGGAATGGTGACGTGCTGCTCCTTGCCGAGCGTGTCGGTAAAGCGCAGATCGGCGAATTTCGCGTCTTTTTCTGTGATCAAACTCAATACATCGGCGGGAGTCATACGGAATCCTCGCGAAAAATAAGGCTCTGGTCCGGATCCGGCACGAGGCCGGGCTTGGGGACTGTTTGCACGTCTCGTGCCATGCGCACCTCTCCCGACGATCAACGACTTGCGAACGAAAACCGTGCGTGCGCGCCCCTTTTTGGAGCATAGCCGAAATCCTGACGCCCCACATTGGTGCGACGCGTCCACAACAGTGCATCGACAGGCGTCGGCCAGGGGCGCCGCGCCACGGGACAGCGGCGCGACCCCGTCGCTATACTCGCGGGCTTTCTCGACACAGCGCCCATTGAGCGGCGCCCGATCCGGAAACCACCGATGTCCAAGGCCCCTGCCCCGCCCCGCACCTTCCAGGACCTGATCTTCGCGCTGCAGAAGTATTGGTCCGACCTCGGCTGCATCGTGCTGCAGCCCTACGACATGGAAATGGGCGCCGGCACCTTCCACACCGCCACCTTCCTGCGCGCCGTGGGACCGGAGCCGTGGCGCGCGGCCTACGTGCAGCCCTCGCGCCGTCCCACCGACGGCCGCTACGGCGACAACCCGTTCCGCCTGCAGCACTACTACCAGTTCCAGGTCTGCATCAAACCCTCGCCCGACGACTTCCAGGAGCTGTACCTGGGGTCGCTGCGCGCGCTCGGCTTCGACCCCCTGACCCACGACATCCGCTTCGTCGAGGACAATTGGGAGTCGCCCACCCTCGGCGCCTGGGGTCTCGGGTGGGAGGTGTGGCTCAACGGCATGGAAGTGTCCCAGTTCACCTACTTCCAGCAGGTCGGTGGCCTCGACTGTCGCCCCGTCATGGGAGAGATCACCTACGGGCTCGAGCGGCTCGCCATGTACATCCAGGGCAAGGAGAGCATCTACGACATTCTCTGGACGGATGGGCCCGGCGGTCCGGTGACCTACGGCGACGTCTACCACCAGAACGAAGTCGAACAATCGGTGTACAACTTCGAGAAGGCCGACACGGCGATGTTGTTCGCGCACTTCGACGCGCACGAAAAGGCGTGCCGCGCGCTCGTCGATGAAAAGCTCACCCTGCCGGCCTATGAACAGATGGTGAAGGCCTCGCACTGCTTCAACGTACTCGACGCGCGCCGCGCCGTGTCGGTCACCGAGCGACAGCGATTCATCCTGCGCGTGCGCACCCTGGCGCGCGCGGTGGCCGAGAGCTTCCGCGCCAGCCGCGAGGCGCTCGGCTTCCCGCTGCTCAAGGGCACGACGCCCACGACGTCCGCCGCGCCGGCCGCCACCGCGGAGGGCGCGTGATGGCCAAGCGCGACCTGCTGATCGAAATCGGCGCCGAGGAACTGCCCGCCGCCGCGCTCAAGGCGCTGGCGGCTGCGCTCGGCGAGGGCCTCGCCAAGGGCCTCGGCGAGGCCGGCGTCGCGCACGGCGCGACGCGCACCTTCGCGACCCCGCGCCGGATCGCGGCGCGCATCGCCGCCGTGGCCGAGGCCGCCGCCGACCGTCAGGTCGAGCGCCGCGGACCGCCGCTCGCGCAAGCCTTCGACGAGGCCGGCGCACCGAAGCCCGCCGCGCTCGCCTTCGCCAAGACCTGCGGCGTCGAGGTCGGCGCGCTCGAACGCCTGAGCACCGACAAGGGCACCTGGCTCGTGTACCGCGGCATCGAGCGCGGCCAGCCGCTCGCCGCGCTGATCGAGCCCATCGTGCAGCGCGCGGTGGCGGCGCTGCCCATCCCGAAGCGCATGCGCTGGGGCGCCGGCAGCGCCGAATTCGCCCGGCCGGTGCACCACGTGGTGGCCCTGCACGGCGCCGACGTACTGCCGCTTAACGTGCTGGGCTTGAGCGCGGATCGCATCACCACCGGCCACCGCTTCCACCACCCCAAGCCCATCCGGCTCGCCAACGCGCGCGGCTACGAGCGGCGCCTCATGGCCGCGCACGTCATCGCCGACTTCGCCGAGCGCCGTGCGGCCACGCGGGCCGCGGTGGAGTCGGCGGCGCGCGCCGCCGGCGCCACGGCACTGATCACCGAGGATCTGCTCGACGAAGTCACCGCGCTGGTCGAGTGGCCGGTGGCCGTCAGCGGCCGGTTCGAGGAGCGCTTTCTGGCGCTGCCGCGCGAAGTGGTCATCGCCACCGTGCGCGAACACCAGCGCTACTTTCCGCTGGAGGACGCGGGCGGCCGGCTCACCGGCGGCTTCGTCACGGTGGCCAACATCGAGAGCCGCGATCCGGCCAAGGTGCGCGAGGGCAACGAGCGCGTGGTGCGGCCGCGGCTCGCCGACGCCGCCTTCTTCTGGGACCAGGATCGCAAGCAGCCGCTGGATGCGCTCGCCGCGCGTCTCGGCACGGTGACCTTCCAGACCCGACTCGGCAGCTACGCCGACAAGACCGCGCGCATCGCCACGCTTGCGGCACGCATCGGCGCCGAGCTCGGCGCGGCGGCGGATGCGGTGGCGCGCGCGGCCGCGCTCGCCAAGGCCGACCTGATGAGCGGCCTGGTCGGCGAATTCCCCGAACTGCAGGGCACCATCGGCCGCTACTACGCCGCGGCGGCGGGCGAACCCGCGGCGGTGGCCCAGGCCATCGAGGAACACTACCGGCCGCGCCACGCCGGCGACGCGCTACCCACGGGCCCGGTCGGTGGCGCACTCGCGCTCGCCGACAAGCTCGACACGCTCGCCGGGATCTTCGCCATCGGCGAGCGGCCGAGCGGCACCAAGGATCCGTTCGCGCTGCGCCGCGCGGCGCTCGGCGTACTGCGCATCCTGCTGGAAGGCGGGGTCGACATCGATTTGAAGGCGTTCATCGAGGCGGCCGTGGCCGCGCAACCCGTGACACGGCCGGAGACCGCGCACGAGGTGTTCGAATTCATGGTCGAACGGCTGCGCGGCCTGCTCGCCGAACGCGACCCGGCGGCGAGCGCCGAGATGATCGACGCCGTGCTCGCGCAACGGCCGCGGTCGCCGGTGGACGCCGAGCGGCGGCTCGCCGCGCTGCGCCGCTTCACGGTGCTGCCCGACGCGGCCGTGTTGAGCGCCCTCAACAAGCGCATCGTCAACATCCTGCGCAAGAATCCGCCGCCCGCCGAGGCGAGCGTGCGGCCCGAGGCCTTGGCGCTCGCGGAGGAGCGCACCCTGCACGGCGCGCTCGCGGCGCTCACGGGCGACATCGCGGCCGCGGTCGCCGGCCGTGACTACGGCCGCGGCCTCGAACTGCTCGCCGGATTGCGCGCGCCGGTGGACGCCTTCTTCGAGACCGTGATGGTGATGGACGAGGATCCGGCCAAGCGCAGCAACCGGCTCGCGCTGCTGCGGGACGCGCGCGACCTGCTCGGCGCAGTGGCCGACCTGTCGCGGCTGCCGGGCTGACGCCGCGCATGCAGACGCTGCGCTCGCTCGCCTTCACGGCCTACATGATGCTGAGCGCCTGCCTGTTCGGCGGGCTTATGGCGGCGAGCTTCTTCCTGCCCTACCGCGTGCAGTTCGCCATCGCGCGCACCTGGGCGCGCGGCGTGCTCGGCGCACTGCGCCTGCTCTGCGGCCTGTCCTACGAAGTCGAAGGACTCGAACGCGTGCCGCCGGGCAACCACATCGTGATGAGCAATCACACCTCGGCCTGGGAGACCATCGCACACTTCGTGATCTTCCCGCCGCAGGTGTGGGTGCTGAAGCGCGAACTCCTGTGGATCCCGTTCGTGGGCTGGGGCCTGAAGCTCCTGAAGCCCATCGCCATCGACCGCGGCGCCGGCCACCGCGCCGTCAACCAGGTCATCGAGCAGGGCAAGGCGCGGCTCACCGAGGGCCTGTGGGTGGTGATCTTCCCCGAAGGCACCCGCGTGATGCCCGGCGCCAGCCGCAAGTACGGCGTCAGCGGCGCGCTGCTCGCGCTCGAGAGCGGCAAGCAGATCATTCCCCTCTCCCACGACGCCGGCCACTACTGGCAGCGGCGCGGCGTGATGAAGCGCCCCGGCGTGGTGCGCGTCGTGATCGGCGAGCCCATCGAGCCCGGCCGCAAGGACGCGCGCGCGCTCACCGACGAAGTGCGCCACGCGATCGAGGCCGGCATGCGCCGGATCGAGGCGAAGCGCGCGGCCGCGCACGAAACTGCGAGCGCTGCGGCGGCGCGGTAAGCCACGGCCCCTAAGGTATCGGGATCTCGACGTACTGATTAGGCAGGATTGTTTCGAGCGTCGAGCGAACCTGCGCCAGGTGCCGCTGAATTCGCGGCCAACTAGTCGTCGTCAGCACCGCCACGGCTACTCTTCGCTGCGAGAGATTTTGCTGATAGCGGAGATTCTGGTCCGTTGTGACGAGAACGTCGAAACCTGCGAGCTCAGCCTGCCTCAGCAAGTCGCCATTGGAAAGCATCGACCATCCGCATTCGTACGCCGTCGATACCTCATGACCAACCAGGTGGTCCCGCAAGGGCACGGGTGTTCCTTGATCCAAGAGTAACCGCACTCACGCCACTTCCAACGAACGAGCGGCATGCTCGAGGACGCATCGAACCTGTGCTTGCGATACCCCGGGAAACCAGAGAATGAACTCCGAGATCGACGCGCCGTCCTCGAGATTCTGAAAGAGAGACTCCACGGGAATACGTGTGCCACGAAATACCCAGGCACCACTGAGTCGATCCGGATGGCGCTCGACCGCCGTACAAGAGGACCAATCACTCATGTCCCGATCCTACCTGCGGGTTCGCAATCAGGCAAAGCGCACTACCTGCGCCAACAGTAATCGCGCATCGCACAAAGGCACTTGCGCTCCGGGGAGCCGCAATCCAAGGAATTTAAGGCGTTCAAGCCGAACGCGCCTTGGACGGCGTCGCCTTGACCGCGAACACGCCATCGCCATGGCGCTTGGGCCGAAAGCCCACCCGCGTCAGGCGCGCGATGACTTCGGCGGGCAGATCGCGGCCGCGCGAGCGGGAGTTCGGCGCGCCGGTGTAGTGGAATAGTCGCCCGCCGGGCGCGAGCACGCGGGCAAGTTCACGATAGAACGCCTCGCTGTAGAGCTCGCCGGCGAGAGCGAAGCGCGGCGGATCGTGCAGCACCGCGTCGAACCCCCCGCTGGGCAGCGCAGCGATGCCCGCCGCCACGTCGGCGTGCACCAACGTGAGCCCCGCGACCGCGGCGGCGGGCACCTCCGCCACCGGTGTCGCGCGCGGCGACCAGGGATTGAAGCCGCGCAGCCAGAGCACGTCGGGATTCTTCTCGAACGACAGCACGCTCGCCGCGCCCTGCCCGAGCGCGCAGGCGGCGAAATAGCCGAGACCTCCGCAGGTGTCGAGTACGCGCGCGGCACGCGGCGCGACGCTCGCCACCTTATCCTCGGCGTCCGCGAGCGGCGAGCGCGCGAGCGTCGGCAGCATCTTCACGCCGTCGATCTCGAAGGTGGGCGGTCCCCACTCGGTGGGCACGAGCTTCACGAGCGCGGCGCCATAGCGCGCCACCGGCGCGAATTCGGCACCGGTCCAGGCGTACACCGTGCGCTCGCGGAGGTGCTCGAGATACGGGTAGGCCACCCCGTGCGCCGACCAGGTCTGCGCGCCGACACCCACCTCGGAATGCGTGCGTTGCAGATCGAGCGAGCAACGCAGCGTGGCGACGCCGGCCGCGCGGGCGGCGAGCAGTTGTCCGTGAAGGTGGGCGGTGACCAGCGGCGGTGTCACGGATGTTC
>DAIDHD010000059.1 GCA_027459765.1 Gammaproteobacteria bacterium
GCTACTCGACGTTCTGCACCTGCTCGCGCATCTGTTCGATCAGCACCTTCATGTCCACCGCGGCGCGGGTGGTCTCGAGGTCCTGCGACTTCGAGGACAGGGTGTTGGCCTCGCGGTTGAGCTCCTGCATCAGGAAGTCGAGCCGCCGGCCGGCCGGTTCGGTGCCGACGAAGGTCTTGCGCACCTCGGCGACGTGACCGCGCAGTCTGTCGATCTCCTCGTCCACGTCGAGGCGCTGGGCGAGGAGGGCCAGTTCCTGTTCCAGGCGATCGTGATCGACCTGGGCCGTGAGCTGGGCGACCCGCTCGAGCAGCTTCGCGCGGATGCGGGCGCGCACCTCCGGCAGGCGCTCGGTGACGCGTGCCGCGAACTCCAGGATGCCGGCACAGCGTTGTTCCAGCGCCTCGGCGAGCCGCCCGCCCTCGCTGTCGCGAAAGCGCGCGAGTTCGGCGAGCGCCTCGGCGAGCAGCGCGTGCGCGGCCGCGATCAGCGGCGCCGCATCGCGCGCGGTGTCGCGCATCACCCCCGGCCAGCGCAACAGGTCGAGCACGTCGATGCGTGCCGACGGGCCGGCGGCGGTGGCGAGGGTCCGCACCCGCTCGGTGAGCGCGCCGAGCACCTGGGCGTCCACCTCGAGCCCGGTCGCGGTGACGCTTGGCCGGAAGTACAGCGTGCACTCCACCTTGCCGCGGCGCACGGCGGCGGCGATGGTCTGGCGGAAGTCGGACTCGGCGGCGCGCAACTCCTCCGGCAGCCGCAGACCGATCTCCAGGTAGCGGTGGTTGACGGTCTTCAGTTCCCAGGCGAGGAGTCCGAACGGGTGCTGGCGTTCGCGGCGTGCGAAGCCGGTCATGCTGCGAATCATGGCGGTGGACCGGAAAGTCGGGTGGAGGCGCGAAAATCGGTAATAATGACCCGCGGGAGCTTATCAGAAGGCGGGGAGCGACCGTTGCAGATCGAGACGGCGGATGTGAGCCTCATCGGCCACCGCGAGGAGAATCAGGACCGGGTCGCGGTGGCGGCGGGCGAGCACGCAGTGCTGCTCGTGGTGATCGACGGCATGGGCGGCCACGCCGAGGGCGCGCGCGCGGCGGAAACGGCGCTCGCCTCGCTGCTCGAGGCCTTCTGGCAGACCCCGCACCCGATATTCGATCCGCTCGGCTTCCTGCACCTGGCGCTCGGTCGCGCCCACGATGAAGTCGCCAAGCTCGGTGCCGGCTTGGCGGTCGAGGCGCGGCCGCGGGCGACCTGTGCGGTCTGCCTGGTGCAGGACGCCTCGGCGTACTGGGCCCACGTCGGCGACAGCCGCGTCTATCAGCTGCGCGCGACGCAGGTGCTCGATCGCACCCGCGACCACAGCCACGTCGAGGTGCTGCTGCGCGAGGGATTGATCACCGAGGCCGAGGTGCACGGCCACCCGATGCGCAACTACGTCGAGTGCTGCCTCGGCGGCGACACGGCCCTGCCGGAAATGACCATCTCCACGCGTCGCGGCTTGCAGGCCGGCGACGTCCTCTTGCTGTGCACGGATGGCCTGTGGGCCAGCCTCAAGGACCAGGATCTCGTGAAATTCGCACAATCGTCCGGCAGGAGCCTGCGCGACGCGCTGCTGGAACTGGGCAAGCGCGCGGTCGAGGCGGCCGCCCCCTACAGCGACAACACCAGCGCCGCGGCGCTGCGCTTCGTCGCGGCATGAGCGCGCGGCCGAGCGGGCGCGCGCCCGACGAATTGCGCGCGGTCAGCTTCGAGCGCGGCTTCACCCGCCACGCGGAAGGATCGGTGCTGGTGAGCTTCGGCGCGACGCGCGTGCTGTGCACCGCGAGCATCGAGGACGGCGTGCCCTCGTTCCTGCGCGGCACCGGCCAGGGGTGGATCACGGCCGAGTACGGCATGCTGCCGCGCGCCACCCACACCCGCTCGGCGCGCGAGGCGGCGCGCGGCAAGCAGACCGGCCGCACCCAGGAGATCCAGCGCCTGATCGGCCGCGCGCTGCGCGCGGTGGTGGACTTGAAGGCGCTCGGCGAGCGCACCGTGACCATCGACTGCGACGTGCTGCAGGCCGACGGTGGCACGCGCACCGCCGCGATCACCGGCGGCTACGTGGCGCTCGCGGATGCGGTCGACACGCTGCTCGCGCGCCGCGCGATCGCCGCCAGTCCGCTGCACGGCCAGGTGGCGGCGGTGTCGGTGGGCATCTATCGCGGCGTGCCGGTGGTGGACCTCGACTACGCCGAGGACTCGAACGCCGAGACCGACATGAACGTGGTCATGAACAGCGGCGGCGCCTTCGTCGAGGTGCAGGGCACGGCCGAAGGCCACGCCTTTCGCCGCCAGGAATTGGATCGCCTGCTCGACCTCGCCGCGCAGGGCATCGAGCGCCTGCATGCCGCGCAAGCCGCCGCCCGCTCGGCCTGAGCGGCTGGTCGTCGCCACCGCCAATCCCGGCAAGCTGCGCGAGTTTCGGGCGCTGCTCGCGGGCCTGCCCTACGAGGTGGTCGCGCAGGGCGATCTCGGCGTGCCCTCGCCGCCGGAGACGGGCACGACCTTCGCCGCCAACGCGCTCCTGAAGGCGCGGCACGCGGCACGCGCCACCGGCGGGGCCGCGCTCGCCGACGACTCGGGACTCGAGGTGGACGCACTCGGTGGCGCACCGGGGGTGTACTCCGCGCGCTACGCCGGCGAGGGCGCGAGCGACGCCGCCAACAACGAAAAGCTACTCGCGGCACTCGCCGGCGTGGCGCGTGGCCTGCGCGGCGCGCGCTACCGCTGCGTGCTCGCCTTCGTCGCCGGCCCCGAGGACCCCGCGCCGCTGTTTGCCGAAGGGGTCTGGGAGGGAGAGATCCTCGCCGCACCGCGAGGCACCGGTGGCTTCGGCTACGACCCGCTGTTCTGGCTCGCCGAGCGCGAGGCGAGCGCCGCCGAGCTCGCACCTGCGCTCAAGAACGAGCTCAGCCACCGCGGCCAGGCGCTCGCGAACCTGCGCGCGCAGCTCGAGGCACGCGCGCGCGCCGCGCGACGGCCGTGAGCGCGGCAACCGCCACGCACGCAAGCGCGCCGGCCGGCGCCGGTGACCTCACGGCCGTGCCGCTCGCGCTTTACGTGCACCTGCCCTGGTGCGTGCGCAAGTGCCCCTACTGCGACTTCAACTCGCACCAGCTGAAGAGCGCGCGTCCCGAGCGCGGCTACGTCGACGCGCTGCTCGCCGACCTCGAGCGCGACGCGCCGCTGGTGGCGGGCCGCACGGTCGAGACGGTGTTCTTCGGCGGCGGTACGCCGAGCCTGTTCTCGCCCGAGGACTACGCGCGTCTGCTCGCCGGCGTGCGTGCGCGCATCGAGCTCGCCGCCGACGCCGAGATCACCCTCGAGGCCAATCCCGGCGCGGTCGAGCGCGGCGCCTTCGCGGGCTACCGCGACGCCGGCATCAATCGCGTGTCGCTGGGGGTGCAGAGTTTCTCGCCGGTGGCGCTCGAACGCCTGGGCAGGGTGCACGGGGTGGACGACGTGTACGCGTCGGTGGAGGAACTGCACACCGCTGGTCTCGTCAACTTCAACCTCGATCTGATGTACGCCCTGCCGCAGCAGTCGCTCGCGGAGGCGCACGCCGACCTTGCGGCGGCGTGTCGGCTCGGCCCCGCGCACCTGTCTTATTACCAACTCACGCTCGAGCCGGGCACGGTGTTCCACGCGCGTCCGCCGGCGCTGCCCGACGAGGACACCGCCTGGGCGATGCACCTCGAGGGGCGGGCGGCGCTCGCACAGGCGGGCTTCGAGCGCTACGAGGTCTCGGCGTACGCGCGCCCGGGACGGCAGTGCCGCCACAACCTCAACTACTGGCGCTTCGGCGACTATCTCGGCATCGGTGCCGGCGCGCACGGCAAGATCACGACGAGCCTGCCCGCGGGCATTCTGCGCACCGAGAAGCCGAAGCAGCCCCGCGATTTTCTCGCCCACGTCACCGGCGGTGGCGCATCCCCGGCGGTGCGGCGGCCGATCGCGGTGGCCGACCTGCCGTTCGAGTTCATGCTGAATGCGCTGCGCCTCGACGCGGGCTTCGCTGCCGCCGAGTTCGCCGCACGCACGGGCCTCGACCCGGCGACCCTCGCGCCGGCCCTCGACGCAGCGCAGCGACGCGGGCTCTTGACTCCGACGACCACCGGGTGGCGACCGACCGAACTCGGCGCCCGCTTCTTGAATGACCTGCAGGCGAGCTTTTTGCCCTGATCCGGCGGCTAGCGGCTGCGGCGGGCCTCCCGACGAGGGCTTCCACGAGGCTTGACAGCGCTCGCGGAAGCGGTTCCGTCGGCGAGCTTATGCACACGACGGGGCAGGCCGAAGCGAAAAGGGTACCTACGTGACATTGCGCCAAACTTGGTTAAACACAGGCTCGTAAGTCTTTGTTTTATATTGGTGAAATGCCCTGATTAAATTTTGACCAAATTAACATTTACTCGAAAATTCGCGGCGGGCAGGCGCCGCTTTGCCGTTCATGCACAGACTTATCCACAGGGAATGTGGACAAGATGGCATATTTGTGTCGCGGACGGCCGTGCTCGAGCCGGCCTACCGTGGCCACTGCGGGCCGCGGCGGGGCGCTCGCAGGTCGCCTTGCGGCCGCGGCAGGGCGAGGGGTAGTATGTGCGGCTCGCGTGGCGTCGCGTCCTGCCCCTCGTTTCGAGGGCGGCGCGCCGATTCTGCCCTACCAATAGCAACTCTCGAGGTTCCTCGCCATGAAAGCCGGTATCCATCCCGAGTACAAGGAAATCACGGTCAACTGCAGCTGCGGCAACGTGTTCGTGACGCGCTCGACCGTCGGCCAGGATCTGCACCTCGAAGTGTGCTCGAACTGCCACCCGTTCTATACCGGCAAGCAGAAGATCGTCGACACCGGCGGCCGCGTCGACAAGTTCCGCAAGAAGTACGCGAACCTCGCCCCCAAGGCCTGATCGCGCGGGCCGCGCGTGCGCACTCGCGCGCGGCCCCTCGCTTTTCTTTGCTTGGAAAATTCTTAGAAAAGTTCCCGGCTCGTCGTCGTCGTAGCGCCTGCGCGTCGCAGTGCGCACTCGTGCTCGCTCGCCCTTGATTCCGTCGGACGGGCGTGCAAACCTCGCCGCATCTTTTTCGAGAAGACGCGCATGAGCCAGAAATTCGAACTGAAGAATCTCGCCACCGGCAAGAGCACGCAGCTCGACGTGATGTCGGGCAGCCTCGGGCCCGACGTGCTCAACATCTCCCAGCTCACCAAGGACATGGGGGTGTTCACCTTCGATCCCGGCTTCATGGCCACGGCGAGCACCGAGAGCCGCATCACTTTCATCGACGGCGACGCGGGTGAACTGCTGTACCGCGGCTATCCGGTCGCGCAGCTCGCGGAGCGCTCGAACTTCCTCGAAGTGGCGCAGCTGCTGATCACCGGCAAGCTCCCGACCAAGGCCGAATACGACGCGTTCGCCAATTCGATCACCCGGCACACGATGCTCAACGAGCACCTGTTGCGCTTCTACCAGGGCTTCCACCACGACGCGCACCCGATGGCCATGGTCTCGGCGGTGGTGGCCTCGATGGCGGCCTTCTATCGCGACGCCACCGACATCGGCGACCCGCGCCAGCGCGAGATCTTCGCGCACCGGATCATCGCCAAGCTCCCGACCATCGCCGCGGCGGCCTACAAGCACACGCTCGGCCAGCCGTTCGTGTATCCGCGCAACGACCTGCGCTACTGCGCGAACATCATGAACATGTTCTTCGCCGTGCCGTGCGAGCCCTACGCCATCGATCCGGTGGCGGCCGAGGCGCTCGACCTGCTGTTCATCCT
Source organism: Gammaproteobacteria bacterium (assembly GCA_027459765.1). Taxonomy (GTDB): domain Bacteria; phylum Pseudomonadota; class Gammaproteobacteria; order Steroidobacterales; family Steroidobacteraceae; genus Bog-1198. Next base: position 5,813 of record DAIDHD010000059.1, read on the forward strand.
GCACGCCGACCACGAACAGAACGCGAGCACGTCGACCGTGCGCCTCGCCGGCAGCACCGGCACCAATCCGTACGCCGCGATTTCGGCGGGCGTGGCCTCGCTGTGGGGCCCGGCGCACGGTGGCGCCAACGAGGCGGTGATCGACATGCTCGACGAGATCGGCTCGGTGGCCAACATCGACAAGTTCCTCGCGCGCGTGAAGGACAAGAACGATCACGTGCGCCTGATGGGCTTCGGCCACCGGGTGTACAAGAACTTCGACCCGCGCGCCAAGATCATCCGCGAGATGTGCTACCGCGTGCTCGACAAGCTCGGCAAGGGCAACGGGCCGATGTTCGAGCTCGCGCTCAAGCTCGAGGAGATCGCCCTCAAGGACGACTACTTCGTCTCGCGCAAGCTCTATCCGAACGTGGACTTCTATTCCGGCATCATCTACAGCGCGCTCGGCATCCCGCGCTCGATGTTCACGGTGATGTTCGCCATCGCTCGCACCGCCGGCTGGGTGGCGCACTGGCAGGAGATGGTGACCGATCCGCACATGCGCATCGGCCGCCCGCGCCAGCTGTACACCGGCCCCGGCAAGCGAGACTACGTGCCGTTCGAACAGCGCTGACGCGTGCGATTCGAAGTCACGGCCGCAGGCCTCGCTCTCTCGGCCGCGCTCACGGCGGCCGGTGTGGCGGCGCCCGGCGACCCGCCGGCCACGCCGGCCACGCCGGCGCCCGGCGCGCGGCTTTGCGCCGACCCGCCCGGACCGGTCGCGGTCGGCATGGCGCAGTGGAACGGCTGGGGCCGTGATTCAGAGAACACGCGCTACCAGCCCGAGCCGGCACTGCGTGCCATCGACGTGCACAAGCTCGCGCTCAAGTGGGCCTTCGGCTTCGAGGGCAGCGCCGTTGCCGGACAGCCTTCGGTGGTCGACGGACGGCTGTTCGTGGCGAGCGCCGTGGGTCGCGTGTACGCGCTCGACGCGCGCACCGGGTGCACCTACTGGACCTTCGACGCCGGCGCCGGCGTGCACACGCCCATCACCATCGGCGAGTACGCGCCGCCAAAATCCGCGGCGCCGACCAAGGCCACCGGCGCACCGACGCCGAGGCACAAGACCCGCCACCACCACCGCGCCACGAAGCGCGCGGGGCCGCGCACCCTCGCGCACACCGATCTGCTGAAGGCGCCGAGCACCGCGTTCTTCGGTGACGACACCGGCACGGTTTATGCGCTCGATGCGCAGAGCGGCGCGCTGCGCTGGAAGGTGCGCATCGACGCGCACCCGCGAGCGCGGATACTCGGCGCGCCGACCGTGAGCCACGGACGCCTGTACGTCGTGGTCGGCAGCGCCCGGCGGGAGGACGCGCCCTCGCCCACGCCGGCGAGTGCTGCCGTCCCGACCCACGCCGCCAACGAGGGCGTCGGCGCGGACTCGGGCAGCCGTGGCAGCGTGGTGGCGCTCGATGTGGTCAGCGGGCAGGTCTTGTGGAAGACGGTCATGGCGAACGCCGCCATCGGCGCCACGGCCGTGGTCAGCGCCGCCAGCCCCAGCGCCGGTTCTGCGCCGGCGGCGGCATCGCCGGTGATCGACCCGGCCGCGGACGGCGCCCCCGTGATGGCTGCGCCCAGCATCGACGATGCGCACGGGCTGCTCTACGTGGCCACCGACTCGGCGCGCGCACCGGACCTGCTGGACAAAGCCGTGGTCGCGCTCGATCTCAACGACGGCCGGGTGCGCTGGGTCAAGCGGCTCGGCGGCGCGCCCCTGCCGGGCGCCGTGCCGGACCTCTCCGGTTTCACGACCTCCCCCATCCTGCGCCACCTGCCCGGTGAACGGCACGTGCTCGTGGTCACGCAGCGTTCGGGCACGGTGTTCGGACTCGACCCGGACCGCGGTGGCGAACTGCTGTGGACCGCGCGCGCGGGCGAGGGGAATTTCGGCGGAGTGGAGTGGGGCGCGGCGGCCGATCACCGCAGCGTGTACGTGCCGCTCTCCGGTCTCACCGAGGACCCGCTGCTCACCGAAGGCCGCGGCGCCGTCGGCGGCCTGGTGGCGCTCGATCTGAAGACCGGCGCGCGGCGCTGGCAGGTGGCGGCGCCGACGCCGGCCTGTGCCTGGGGGCCGCGCAGCTGCTCGCACGCCGAGGCGCAGGCGGCCACGCTCGTGCCGGGCGCGGTGTTCTCGGGCGCCATGGACGGTCACCTGCGCGCCTACTCGACCATCGACGGCAAGATTCTCTGGGACTACGCCACCGCCACGGATTTCGTCACGGTCAACGGGGTCAAGGCGAGCGGTGGCTCGCTCGATCGCGGCGGACCGGTCATCGTCGATGGCATGTTGTACGTGAACTCCGGCTACGGCGAGCGCGTCGGCCAGCCGGGCAACGTGCTGTTGGCGTTCGCCGTACCCGGCAAGTGATCCACCCGAGCAAACCCATGCACCACCCGCGCTCGTTTCGCGACGGTTTCGTCGCGCTCCTCGTCTTGACGCTGCTCGCGACGGCGCCGCTGCTCGCCCCGCGGGCGCAGGCGGCCGCCACGCCCATCGAAGACTCGGTGGTCAAGGTGTTCGCGACGCTGCGCTACCCGGACCCGTTCAAGCCCTGGACCAAGCAGTCGCCCACCGAGATCACCGCCTCGGGGGTGGTGATCGACGGCAAGCGCATCCTCACCAATGCGCACGCGGTCTTGTACGCCAGCCAGGTCCAGGTGCAGGCGAACGCCGCCGGCGACAAGGTCTCGGCCAACGTGGTCGCGATCGCACCGGGCATAGATCTCGCCGTACTGTCGCTCGACGATCCGGGCTTTTTCGACTCGCACCCGCCGCTCGCGCGCGCCAAGGCGCTGCCGCGCATCAAGGATCCGGTGCTAGCCTACGGCTTCCCCACCGGCGGCTCGTCGCTCTCGATCACCAAGGGCATCGTCTCGCGCATCGAATTCGCGAGCTACAAGTACCCGGTGTCGGGCCTGCGCATCCAGATCGACGCCGCCATCAACCCCGGCAACAGCGGCGGGCCGGCCGTGGCCAACGACCAGATGATCGGGCTCGCCTTCAGTCGGCTCGGCGGCGATACCCAGAACATCGGCTACATCATCCCGAACGAAGAGATCGATCTGTTCCTCGCCGACGTGGCGGACGGCCGCTACGACGGCAAGCCGACCATGTTCGACGAACTGCAGACGCTCGAGAACCCCGCGCTGCGCGAGTACCTGAAGCTCGACAAGAGCGTCGAGGGCATGGTCGTGCACCGGCCCGCCTCGAGCGATCCGGGCTACCCGCTCAAGGAGTGGGACGTCATCACCCGCATCGGCACGACGCCGGTCGACAACCAGGGCATGATCAAGCTGGACGCCGACCTGCGGGTCGGCCTCGCCTACGAGGTGCAGCACGTCGCGCGCAACGGACGCCTGCCCCTCACCGTGATCCGCGGCGGCAAGCGGCTCGAACTGCAGCTTCCGGTGGGCTCCGAGCGGCCGACGCTGGTGCGCGACCTGCACGGCGCCTATCCGTCGTACTTCATCTACGGGCCGCTGGTGTTCTCCACCGCCACCTGGCAGTACGTGGCGGCGCTCGAACAGCACGCCGGGCTGTTGCGCGCGCTCGGCCTGGTGCAGAGCCCGCTGGTGACCGAGGCGCTGGATGCGCCCACCCCGCAGCGGCAGGAACTCGTGGTGGTGTCCTCGCCGATGTTTCCGCACAAGCTCGCCAACGGCTACTCCAACCCGGCCGGCGCCGTGGTGTACGCGATCAACGGCACGCGCATCGCGAGCCTCGCCCAGCTGGTCGCGGTGCTGCGCGACCTGAAGGACCCGTACGTGACCATCGAATTCGATCAGCGTGGTGGGGAGGCACTGGTGTTCGAGCGCGCTGCGCTCGCCGCGGCCACCGACGACATTCTCACCGACAACGGCGTGCGCGCGCAGGGTTCCGCGGACACGCTCGCCATCTGGCAGGCGCGGCCCGCGCACTGAGCCGGTTCAGGCGCCCGGTGTGTCGATGAGCGCCGACACCTCGCGGCTGTCGGCACGGCGCATGGGGCGACCGTCGACGGGCGAGTAGGGCGCCTGGCGGATGCCGTCGATCGGAAACACGGTGGCATCGACGGTGCGGCCACCGGCCTCGAAGCGCAGCGCCGGGTAGGTCACGCTGCGCTCCGAGTCCATCTTCACGCGCCGCTCGTAGAATTCGTGCGGCACGCCGATCTCGATCAGCTTGATCGCCACCGACTCGGAGCTGTCGGCGAACAGGTGCAAATTGATGTCGCTGTGGTCGGTGGCCGTGCCGGTGAGCACCGAGCCGACCAGCCGCGGCTGGAATTCGTCGAGCACGCGCATGGCGTCGAGCGCCGCGCGGCGCTGCGCGCGCAGGGTCTCTTCGTGGCTGTCGCGACCGAACAGCCGCTGGCGCTCGCGCAGCGCGGCCTCGATCTCCACGTTCTTGGGCAGCATCGCGCTGCCGTCGTGCACGCCGAGGCGGTCGGCCGCCTTGCGCTTGGCCTGGCCGTAGTCCTCGATGCCGTGCTCGGCCATCAGCCGCGCGGCCTCCTGCGCCAGCGCGCGCCGCAGGTCGTCCGCCCGGTGCGAGTTTCGTCTCGGCATGCGTCCTCAGAATAGCGGCTTGTCGCCGTCGTTCATCCGGTTGCGGTTGGCGGGGTTCTGGTCGCTGCCGGCCTTCGGCAGGCTCCCCTCCATGAACTTCTCCATGATGGCGTTCGGGTCGTCGGCGCCCGCCAGCAGCCCGGTGTCCGGCGAGATGCGTGCGGTGACGATGCCGTCCGGCACCGCCACCGGGCGGCGCGGCATGGCCGCGAGCGCGTCGTGCATGAAATAGATCCAGGTCGGCAGCGCGGCGTGCGCGCCCTCCTCGCCCGCGCCGAGCGAGCGCGCGACGTCGAAGCCGGTCCACACCGTCGTCACCAGGCCGGCATTGAAGCCCGAGAACCAGGCATCGTGCTGGTCGTTGGTGGTGCCGGTCTTGCCGGCGATGTCGTCGCGGTTGAGCACGCGCGCACGCACGCCGGTGCCGCGGCGAATGACGTCGGCCAGCATGTCGGCGATCAGGTAGGACACTTGCGGTTTGAGCACCTGCGGCGCGAGTTCGGCTACCGTTTCGAGCGTGTGGCCGTCGAAGCGGCCGCTGTCGAGGCCGGCGATGCCGGCGTCGATGCGCGCCACGGCCGGCATCACCACCGGGCCCGTGCCGTTCGCGGCGGTGGCCGTCACGGTCGGCGCCACCGGTGCGGTAGCCGGCGCCGCCAAGGGCGCTGCGCCCGCCGGCGCGGCGGCGGCAGCACGAGCGGCCGCGCACTCGAAGCAGGCCACCGGCGCGTGCGCCTGTTCCAGCACCTTGCCGTTCGGGTCCTCGACGCGGTCGATCCAATAGGGCGTGACGCGAAAGCCGCCGTTCGCGAACACGGCGTAGCCCGTGACCATCTGCAGCGGCGTGGCCTCGGCGGTGCCGAGCGCGATGGTCATGTCGTCCGGGACCTGGCTCTTTTCGAAGCCGAAGCGGGTGACGTAGTCGCGCGCGTACTCCACGCCGATGTCGCGCAGCAGCCGGATGGTGACGAGGTTGCGCGAGTGCGCGAGCGCGTCGCGCAGGCGCATCGGTCCGAAGAAGTCGCCCTCGTTGTCCTTCGGCCGCCAGGCCTGTTCGCTGCCGGTCGCGTCGAGCACGATGGGCGCGTCGAGCAGCACGCTTGCCGGCGTGAAGCCCTTCTCGAAGGCCGCGGCGTACAGGAATGGCTTGAAGCTCGAGCCGGGCTGGCGGCGCGCCTGGGTGACGCGGTTGAACTTGCTCTGGTAGTAGTCGAAGCCGCCCACCAGCGCCACCACCGCGCCGTCGTGCGGATCGATCGACACCAGCGCGCTCTGCGCCTGTGGAACCTGCACGAACTGCAGCCGGTCCGGCGTGCTACCGACGGTATAGATGACGTCGCCCACCGCCATGACGTCGGCGACGCGTTGCGGGGCCCGGTCGCGGGCGCTGTCGGAGAGCTGACGCCGCGCCCAGGCGATCTTCTCCCAGGGCAGATTCACGGGACCGACGCCCTTGATGTAGATGCGCGCGCTCTTCTCCTCCACCCGCAGCACCACCGCCGGGCGCAGGCCGCCGACCAGCGGTATGTCCTCGAGTGCCTCGTCGATGCTCGCCGGCGTACCGAGCGCGCCGGGATCGATCTTCGCGGTCGCGCCGCGCCAGCCATGACGGCGGTCGTATTCCAGGAGCCCGGTCCGCAGCGCCACCGTCGCCGCCAGCTGCAGCTGCGAATCGAGCGTGGTGTAGACCCGGTAGCCGGCGGTGTAGATGGCGTCGCCGTACTTGGTCTGCATCTCGCTGCGCACCATCTCGGCGACGTAGGGTGCGTCCACCTCGATGGCCGGGCCGTGCAGCCGCGATTCCATCGGATAGGCCTTGGCAGCCTCGTATTCCGGGCGGGTGATGTAACCGAGTTCGAGCATGCGGCCGAGGACGTGCGCGCGCCGCGTGGTGGCGGCGGCCGGGTCCGCCACCGGGTTGATGGCCGAGGGAGCCGAGGGCAGGCCGGCGAGGGTGGCCATCTCGGCGAGATTGAGCTGGTCCAGGGTCTTGCCGAAGTACACCTCGGCCGCCGCCGCCACGCCGTAGGCCCGCTGGCCGAGGAAGATCTTGTTCACGTAGAGGGAGAAGATCTCCTCCTTGGTGAACTCCGACTCCATCAGCAGCGCGATGTAGACCTCGCTGATCTTGCGCTTCAGGTCGCGGCGCGGCGTCAGGAACATGTCGCGCGCCACTTGCATGGTGATGGTGCTCGCGCCCTGGCGAATGCCGCCCGCGCGCGCATTGGCAAGCGCGGCGCGCAGGATGCCCTGCCAGTCGACGCCGTGATGGCGGAAGAAGCGGTCGTCCTCGGTGGCGAGGAAGGCCTCCACCAGTTGCGGCGGAAGCTGGTCGTAGCGCACCGGGATGCGGCGTTGTTCGCCCACGGAGGCCATCAGGCGCCCGTCGCGGGTGTAGATGCGCAGCGGCACCTGGAGCTTGACCTCACGCAGGCTCTCGACGTCCGGCAGGGCGGGGCGCAGGTACACGTAGGCGCAGACGTTGGCGAAGAACAGAAGCGCCGCGACCCCCAAAAGGACGATGAAAATGCGGGATATGAGAACCAGATAACGTTTGGACACTTAAAACCGTTCTAACTTATTGCCTGGGCGGTAGTGCAAGGATCATCTTACCGCCGCACACAGGGGCATACTCATCGAAAGGTGAGGACGCAAAGCCACCGGTCCTTTAGAGAGGTTCCGACGCCGCCAGGCAGCGGGCCCCTCGAGGACAGCGGGGTTGCCAGACCAGCTTCAACCAATCGCCGGCGCGGCGTTGCCGCAGGCGAGACGAGGTCTGTATGACGAGTCGACGTCTTCCTCATCCGCGCACGGACGCGGCCGTTCGTATGCCGCCCTCAGGCCCCGCCTGCCGCTCAAGCACCCTTGGATTGCGCCGATCGTGAGTAGTTTCACGGTCTATTTAACAGTTTCTTGCTAACTTTTAATTCGCTAGCTAATCTCGCATCCAAGTTTCGATCTCCAAGACACTGACGCGAAAAGGAAAAATTTGTGTGGTCGTTCGCGAAAAGACAGCGTCCGCTGATCGGACTTGACATAACCACCTCCTCGGTCAAGCTCATCGAGCTGTCCCGGGCGGGTGACCAGTACCGTGTCGAGTCCTATGCGGCCGAGCCGACGCCCCACAATGCGATCAACGAGAAGGCCATCGTCGACGCCGAGGCCGTCGGCGAGGCCATCCGCCGCGCCGTCAAGCGCTCCGGAGCGAAGAGCCGCCTCGCCGCGATCGCCATCAGCGGCGACGCCGCCATCACCAAGGTCATCCAGATGCCCAAGAGCCTCGGCGAGAACGAGCTCGAGGGCCAGGTCGAGATGCAGGCCGACCAATACATCCCCTTCCCCATGGAAGAGGTGAGCTACGACTTCCAGGTGATCGGGCCTTCGGAGAAGGACCCCGAGATGCTGGACGTACTGCTCGTCGCCACCCGCACCGAGAACGTCGAGCAGCGCCAGGCCGCGGTGCAGGCGGCGGGGCTGACCGCGCAGATCGTCGACGTCGAAGCGTTCGCCCTGGAGAACGCCTGCTCGCTGATGCGCCACCAGATGCCCGACGGCGGGGTCGACCGGACCATCGCCGTGGTCGATTTCGGGGCGAGCAGCACGACCTTCAGCGTGCTGCGCGATCTGAAGGTGATCTACACCCGCGATTTCGCCTTCGGTGGGCAGCAGCTCACCGAGGAGATCATGCGCACCTACGGGTTGTCGATGGAGGAGGCGGGCCGCGCCAAGAAGGAAGGCGGCCTGCCGAGCAACTACCAGCCCGAGGTGCTCGATCCGTTCATCGACGACATGACCCAGCAGGTCAGCCGCTCGCTGCAGTTCTACCTCGCCTCGGGCAGCGGCCGCTCACAACCGGACCAGATGCTGATCTGCGGCGGCTGCGCCAACATCCCCGGCGTCGCCGAGGTGATCTCCAGCCGCGTGGGCGTCGCGGCCGAGCGCGGCGATCCGCTGGGCAACATGAAGATCTCCTCCAAGGCCAAGGCGCAGGCCGTCGGCCGCGACGCCACCGCCCTGCTCACCGCGTGCGGCCTCGCGCTGCGCAGCTTCGATTGAGGACCTCGTAAAGAGCCGCCATGCCTCGCATCAATCTACTTCCCTGGCGTGAACAGCAACGCAAGATCCGGCGCCGCGAGTTCGGCGTCGCCGCCGGCGGCGCCGTGATCGCCGCCATCGTCTTCGCGCTCGGCGGCAAGCTCGTGTACTCGAGCTGGATCGACGCGCAGAACGCCAAGAACAACCTCTTGAAGTCCGAGATCAAGAAGCTCGACGCCCAGATCGCCGACATTCAGGATCTCGAGACCCGCAAGCAGCGCCTGGTGGCGCGCATGGAGATCATCGAGAAGCTGCAGCGCAGCCGTCCGGAAATCGTGCACCTCTTCGACGAGATCGTGCACACCGTGCCCGACGGCGTCTACCTTACGCAGATCAAGCAGAACGGCCGCAAGCTCGAGATCCACGGCATCGCCCAGTCGAGCACCCGGGTCTCCACCTTCATGCGCAACATCGACGGCTCGGCCTGGATGGACAACCCGGCACTGCAGGTCGTCGAGGCCGCCAAGGACTCGCCCACCGGCGGCGAGCGCTTCACGCTGTTCGCCGACACGGTGGGCGTCGACCTGGAGAACAAGGGCGCAACCACGGTGAAGAAGGTGGCCGCCAAATGAACTTCCTTCAGCAGCTGCAGACGCTCGACCCGCGCGACCCCGGTCGCTGGCCGGTGGCCGTGCGCGCCTTCTTCGTCGCGCTCACGTTCGTGGGCTGCGCCGCCGTCGCCTGGTACGTGCTCGTGTGGAACGAGGACCGGCCGGTGCTGCAGAAGGCCGAGCAGGACGAGGCCGATCTTCGCCAGCAATTCTCGACCAAGCAGCAGCGCGCCGCGAACCTCGACGCCTACCGCGCGCAACTCGCCGAGATGGAGCGCAGCTTCGGCGCCATGTTGCGCCAGCTGCCGGGCAAGACCGAGGTGCCGAACCTGCTCGTCGACATCTCCCAGACGGGTCTCGCGGCCGGCCTGCAGGAGAAGCTCTTCCAGCCGGGCAGCGAGCAGAGCAAGGGCTTCTACGCCGAACTGCCCATCAAGATCCGCCTGGTCGGCAGCTACCATGAATTCGGCGCCTTCGTGAGCGGCATCGCCGCCTTGCCGCGCATCGTGACGCTGCACGACATCCAGATCACGCCGGTGAACGACAAGGGCGGCTTCGACAATCTGGTCATGGACGTGACAGCGAAGACTTACCGATACCTCGAGGACGAGGGCGGACCGAAGGCGAAGCCCGGTCACGGCGCCAAGAACACGGGAGGTGCGAAGTGAAGCCCCCCCTGAGCAACCGGCCCGTTCCGCGCGCGCTGTTCCTGGTTCTCAACGTAGGCGCCGCGGCGCTGCTCGTCGCCGGATGTTCGGGCGGCCAGGCGGATCTGCAGAAGTGGATCGCCGACACCAAGAAGCACCCGGGCGGGCGCATCGCGCCGCTCCCCGAGGTCAAGCCGTACGAGACCTTCGCCTACTCCGCGGCGTCGCTGCGCTCGCCGTTCCAGCCCCAGGGACAGACCGGAAACGGTGCGGCCATGCAACGGCGCAACGAGCAGCGCAACCGCGAGTTTCTGGAGAACTTCCCGCTCGACTCGCTCAAGATGGTCGGCACCATGCAGGTCGGCGGCCGGCTCTACGGTCTCGTGAAGTCGAAGGATGGACTCGTTCACAAGGTTCTGCCGGGCAATTACCTCGGCCAGAACGACGGCAAGATCAACCAGATCAGCAGCAGCAAGATCAGTCTCACCGAGATCATCCCCGATGGTCTCGGCGGCTACATCGAGCGACCGGCCTCGTTGGCGCTCGCCAACTGAGGCTTCGAGGGAGAACCTGAGGATGACCAAGATGCAGGCAGGAAGGGCGATGCTCACGGCATGGGCGCTCGCGGTGGCGTCCCTCGCGGCGCACGCCGCCGACCCGGTGAAGCTCGAATCCATCGACGTGCAGACGACGGGGCAGCAGGTGCAGCTCAAGCTGCACCTGAGCGGTCCCGCGCCGCAGCCGCTGCCGTTCACCATCGACAAGCCCGCGCGAATCGCCCTCGACTTGCCGAATACCGAGCTTGCGCTCGCTTCGCGGCGCGTGGACGTGCACTCCGGCGGCGTCGAGACCGTGCTTGCGGCCGAGGCCAACGGCCGCACGCGCGTGGTGGTGGACGTCGACTCGCTGCTTCCCTACGCGACGCAGGTGAGCGGTAACGACGTACTGGTCACCATCGGCGGCCAGACGGCCGCCGCGGCCGCCGACTCGGGCGCGCGCAGCGCCGCCGCCAGACCTGCGCCGGGGGCGGGACCCGCCGCCGCGCCGGAACGGGCCATCCGCACCATCGACTTTCGCCGCGGCTCCGACGGCACCGGCCGCGTCATCGTCGAACTCACCGATCCGCGCACGCCCGTCAACGTGCGCCAGGAAGGCAATCAGGTGGTGGTCGACTTCGCCGGCGCCCTTTTGCCCAAGAACCTGATGCGCCGCTACGACGTCACCGATTTCGCCACCCCGGTGAAGAGCGTGGACGCCCTGCGCGTCGACTCCAACTCGCGGCTCGTGATCAGCGCCCAGGGCGATTTCGAACAGCTCGCCTACCAGTCCGACGCCCAATACGTGGTCGAGATCAAGCCCTCGAACAAGCGCGCCGCGGCCGACGAGAAGAAGGAGTACACGGGCGAGCGCCTGACGCTCAACTTCCAGGACATCGACGTACGCTCGGTGCTGCAGCTGCTGGCCGACACCAGCGGCCAGAACATCGTGGTCAGCGACTCGGTCACCGGCAGCCTGACGCTGCGGCTGCAGAACGTGCCCTGGGACCAGGCCCTCGACATCGTGCTGCGCACCAAGGGCCTCGACAAGCGTCGCCAGGACAACGTCATCATCATCGGCCCCACCGAGGAGTTGGCGGCGCGCGAGAAGGCGGCGCTCGCCGCACACAAGGAAGTGCAGGAGCTGTCGCCGATCCGCACCGAATTCATCCAGGTCAACTACGCCAAGGTCGCCGACCTCGCCAAGCTGATCCGCGGCCAGGCCGGTGGCGTGTCCGGCGGCGCCGGCGGTGGCAAGCAGAGCATGCTGTCGCAGCGCGGTACGCTGTCCATCGACGAGCGCACCAACACGCTGATCGTGCAGGACACGGCCGAGAGCCTGGCCGACATCCACCGGCTGGTTCAGAGCCTGGACGTGCCGGTGCGGCAGGTGCTCATCGAGGCGCGCATCGTCATCGTCAGTGACAGCTTCGAGCGCGACCTGGGCGCCCGCTTCGGCATCACGACCGCGCAGAAGAACGGCGCCAACGGCCTGATCTCCGTCACCGGCAACGGCACCGGCGCGGACACCATGTCGCAGTCCGCCATCTCGAACCTGTCGACCACGGGGTCGGCGTTCCCGGTCGCGACGCCGGCGCTCGCCAACCGCTACATGGTGAACGTGCCGGCCGCGAACACCAACGGCAGCATCGGCATCGGCATCCTGGGCGGCAGCTTCCTCGTGGACCTGGAGTTGTCGGCGGCGCAGAACGAAGGCCGCAGCCAGACCATCTCCTCGCCGCGCGTGATCACCGCCAACCAGAAACAGGCGACGATCATGCAGGGTGTCGAGATTCCCTACCAGGAATCCGCCTCCAGCGGCGCCACCACCACGCAGTTCAAGGACGCGGTGCTGAAGCTCATGGTGACCCCGCTGATCACGCCCGACAATCGCGTGATCCTCGACCTGAACGTGAGCGACGACGCCGTCGGCCAGCAGGTCACCAGCGCCACCGGCGGCTCGGTGCCCTCGATCGACACCCGCCAGATCATCACCCAGGTGCTGGTCGGCGACGGCCAGACCGTGGTGCTCGGCGGCATTCTCGACACCACCAAGTCGAAGGCGGCGCAGAAAGTGCCGTTCTTCGGCGACATCCCGGTGCTCGGAAGCCTCTTCCGCAGCACCACGGACATCAACAACAAGACCGAACTCCTGATCTTCATCACGCCGAAGATTCTGCGTGAGGGATCGAATCTCTACTGATGCGCGGCGCAGGCACGCGCTGCATGAGGATGGCACAGATGCGTAAGCTTTGGATGTTGGCGACGGTGATGTCGCTCGCGCTGGTGGCGGCCTGCGGAGGCGGCTCGAAGACGCTGATCGGCAACTGTACCGGCGGGACCGGCAGCACGGGCAGCACGGGCAGCACGAGCTGCGGCACCACCGGCGGCGGGTCGACCACCGGTGCGGTGGTGAACAGCCTGTCGGTCACCACCAGTTCGGCGCAGATCGCCGCGGACGGCTCCACGACCGCCACGATCAGCGCGGTGGCCAAGGACGCCAACAACAACTTCGTGCAGGGCGCCACGGTGAAGTTCAGCGCCCCGACCGGAGGCCTCACGGTCACCCAGGCCACCACCGACGCCAGCGGGCTCGCGACCGCGACGCTCGTCGCCAACGGTGCCGCCGCCGGCACCGCCATCACGGTGACGGCGACCTCGGGCAGCGCCAGCGGCAACGTCACCGTCAACGTGGTCAGCATCCAGCAGACCATTTCGCTCACCACCGATCTGCCGCAGATCCCCTCGGACGGCTCCAAGTCGGCGACCATCACCGCGCTGGTGCGCGACGCCAACAACAATTTCGTGTCGGGCGTGGCGGTGAGCTTCAACGCCGATTCCGGCGGCCTCACGGTGACGCAGGGAACCACTAATGCGAGCGGCATCGCCACCGCCACTTTGAGCACCGCCAACGATCCCACCAATCGCATCATCCACGTGACCGCGAGCGCCGGTTCGGCCACGCAGACGTTGCCGATCCAGGTGACGGGCACGACGCTCACCGTGACCGGCCCGCCGAACCTGGTGCTGAACAGCTCGGGAACCTACACGGTGGCGCTGCTGAATTCCTCCAAGACGGGCATCCCCAATACCACCGTCAATCTGGCCTCGGCGCTCGGCAACACGCTGAGCGGCGCGACCGTGACCACGGACTCGACCGGCCAGAAGACCTTCACGGTGACCGCCACCAAGTCGGGCAACGACACCATCACCGCGAGCGCGCTCGGCCTAACCGCCGGACAGCCGGTCGCGGTGGCGGCACAGAGCTTCGCCTTCACTTCGCCGCCGGCCAACGGCGCCACCACCCAGGTGAACATCGGCACCGCCCAGCCTCTCACGGTGCAGTGGACGGTCAACGGCCAGCCGCAGGTCGGCCAGACCGTGAACTTTGCCGCCACGCGCGGCACCTTGAGCGCGGCGAGCGCGGTCACCGACGCTAGCGGCAACGCCACCGTGAGCATTTCCTCCAGCATCTCCGGACCGGCGACCGTGACCGCCTCGGCGACGGGAGTCACGGCGCAGGCGGTGCTCGACTTCATCGCCACCACGCCGGCGTCCATCGACCTGCAGGCGAGTCCGGCGACCATTCCGACCCAGGGCCAGAGCACGCTCACCGCCATCGTGCGCGACGCGGCAGGCAATCTGGTGGAGAACGCCACCGTCAACTTCAAGACGGTGAACGACACCACCGGCGGCTCGCTGTCGGTGGCGTCGGCGATCACCGATGCCAACGGCCGCGCGCAGACCGTGTACACCGCGAGCTCGACTCCGAGCGCGACCAACGGCGTGACCATCCAGGCGTCGACCACCGGCGCCGGCGGCGCCGCCATCTCGCAGACCGCCAACCTCACCGTGGGCGGCATCACCGTGTACCTGTCCCTGGGCACGGGCAACACCATCAACGAGAACGCGACCAAGACGCAGTTCATCGTGCCGTACACGGTGATCGCGCTCGACGCCGGCGGCAACCCGGTGGCGAACTCCGCCATCACCCTCACCATCCACCCGCTGTATTACTACAAGGGCGGCTATTACCTGCAAGCCAACCCACAGCAATGGGTGCAGACCGATACGCCGGCGAGTCCGCCGGGTGGCCCGCCGACGGCGTGTCCGAACGAGGACAGCGACTTCACCGGCATCTACGACCAGGCGAAGGACGGCTTCCCGGCCTTCTCGGGCCAGGCCGACTACGACCCGCTGGGCAACCAGAACGGCAAGCTCGATCCGGGCGGCACGGCGGTGGCTTCGCCCGCGAGCGTGACCACGGGCAGCGACGGCTCGGCCGCGTTCAACGTGATCTATCCGGAGAACGAGGCGCTCTGGGTCAAGGTCCAGCTCATCGCCACCACCACGGTGCAGGGCACGGAGAGCACCGCGAGCTCGACCTTCGTGTTGCCCATCCTCGCCACCTACCTGACGACCACCACGTCGCAGCCGCCGGGATTCGTGAGCCCGTACGGAACCGCGACGGTGTGCACCAACCCGAACTGACGCGCGAAGGCGCAGGCGGCCGCAACGCGGCCGCCTGCGCAACGGCGCCGGCGCCCCGCACGGCGTGCCGCACGGCGAGCCCCGCAAGGGTAGACTCGGCGCTCGCATGCTCGGCCGCCGTAATCTCTTCCTCATCGGTCCCATGGGCTCCGGCAAGTCCGCCGTCGGCCGCGCACTCGCGCGCCTGTTGAAGCTGCGCTTCATCGACAGCGACACCGACATCGAGGCCCGCACCGGCGTCGACATTCCCTTCATCTTCGAGAAGGAGGGCGAGGCGGGCTTTCGGGCCCGCGAGCGCGAGGCGATCGAGAGGCTCACCCGCCTCGACGGCATCGTGCTCGCCACCGGCGGCGGGGCGGTGATCGATCCCGACAACCGGCGCGCGCTCGCCGAACGTGGCACGGTGGTCTACCTTGCCACCTCGGTGCGCGAACAGCTCGCCCGCACGCGCCACACGCAGCACCGTCCGCTGCTGCGGGACGCCGATCCCGGCCGCAAGCTTCAGGAGCTGATGGCGGCGCGCGCCGCCTGGTACGCCGAAATCGCGGATCTGACGGTCACCACGGACGGCCGCAAGGTGGCCTCCGTCGCCGCCGAGATCCACGCAGCACTGCGGGGCACACCGGCGGCCTAAGCTCCGTATAATCGCGGGCGTGCGCACGCTCGACGTCGAGGCCGGACCGACCCGCTACACCATCACCATCGGCCCCGCGCTGATCGGCGACCCGCACGCTTGCGCGGCGCGGATCCCGGGCCGGGACCACCTCGTCGTCACCAACGAGACCGTGGCGCCGCTCTACCTCGACAAGCTGCGCGCCGGCCTGCCCGGACGGCGCGTGCAGGCCTGCGTGCTGCCCGACGGCGAGCGCTTCAAGACGCTGGCGACGCTCGAGCGCGTGTTCGATGCGCTCACCGCGCACCGCTTCAATCGCGATGCCGTGGTGATCGCCCTCGGCGGCGGCGTGGTCGGCGACATGGCCGGGTTCGCGGCGGCCTGTTACCAGCGTGGCGTTGGTTACGTGCAGGTGCCGACCACTTTGCTCGCCCAAGTGGACTCGTCGGTGGGCGGCAAGACCGGCGTCAATCTGCCCGCCGGCAAGAATCTGGTGGGAGCCTTCCACCAGCCGCTCGCGGTGATCGCCGACACCGATACGCTCGCGACGCTGCCGCCGCGCGAGTTGCGCGCTGGTCTCGCCGAGGTGATCAAGTACGGCTGCATCTGCGACGTGGGCTTCCTCGACTGGATCGAGACGCGCCTGGAAGCGCTCCTCGCCTGCGACGCCGCCGCGCTCACCGAGGCGATCGAGCGCTCCTGTGCCATCAAGGCCCGGGTGGTGGGCGAGGACGAGCGCGAGCACGGGTTGCGCGCCATCCTCAACTTCGGCCACACCTTCGGGCACGCCATCGAGGCCGCCACCGGCTACGAGACCCTGCTGCACGGCGAGGCCGTGGCTCTCGGCATGCTCTGCGCCGCCGATCTGTCGTGCCGCATCGGCATGCTCGAACCGGCCGCCGCCGCCCGTATCGGCGCGCTGTTGACGCGCGCCGGGCTGCCGACCGTGACGCCGCGGATCGGCGCCGCGCGCGCCGCCGAGCTGCTGCGCCTCGACAAGAAGGTGCTCGCCGGCAAGGTGCGTCTGGTGCTCCTCGACGGTCTCGGCCGGGCCGTGGTGAGCGACGCCTACCCGCAGGACGCGCTCGGCGCCGTGCTCGAGGAGCGCTTCGCGTGAGCGAGCTGGCTGCGTACGCCGCGCACGACGAGGCTTCGCGCGGCCGGCGCTTCCCCGAACCGGAACCCGCGCACCGCTCGGAGTTCCAGCGCGACCGCGACCGGATCGTGCACTCCACGGCCTTCCGCCGTCTGGTCTACAAGACCCAGGTGTTCGTGAACCACGAAGGCGATCTGTACCGCACCCGGCTCACCCACTCGCTCGAAGTGGCGCAGATCGCGCGCGCCAGCGCCCGCGCCCTCAAGCTCAACGAGGCGCTCTCCGAGGCCATATGCCTCGCGCACGACCTCGGCCACACGCCGTTCGGCCACGCCGGCCAGGACGCGCTCAACGAGTGCATGCGCGAATTCGGCGGTTTCGAGCACAATCTGCAGTCGCTGCGGGTGGTCGACGTCCTGGAGGAGCACTACGCCGACTTCGACGGACTGAATCTGACCTTCGAGTGCCGCGAGGGCATCCTCAAGCACTGCTCGCACGCCAACGCGCTTGCACTCGGCGAAATCGGCGAACGCTTCCTCAAGAAGCACCAGCCCGGGCTGGAGGCGCAGCTCGCGAATTTCGCCGACGAGATCGCCTACAACAACCACGACGTCGACGACGGGCTGCGCGCCGGATTGGTCACGGTCGATCAGCTGCTCGAGGTGCCGTTGTTCGCCGAACACCACGCCGAGGTGAAGGCGCGCCACCCCGACCTCGGCGGACGGCGCCTGGTGCACGAGATCATCCGCCGCATGATCGGCCGTCTGGTCACCGACCTCATCGACGCCTCGCGCGCGCGCCTGACCGCCGCCGGCGTGCGCTCCATCGACGAGGTTCGCATGCACGCCGGGCCGCTGATAGGCTTCAGCGATCCGGTGCGCGAGCTCAACCGGCAGTTGAAGAACTTCCTGCGCGAGCACGTCTACCGGCACTACAAGGTGCGGCGCATGACCGCCAAGGCGCGGCGCGTGGTGAGCGCGCTGTTCGAGGCCTTTCTTGCCGACCCCGGTTTGATGCCCGAGGAACACCAGGCCACCGCGGAACGGCTGCAGGCGGCACAGGGAACGGCGGGCCGTGCACGCGCGGTGGCCGATTACATCGCGGGCATGACCGACCGATATGCCATCATCGAGCACCGCCGACTCTTCGACCCCAGCGAGCGAACATGACCGACACGTTGCGTAACGATCTCTTCCTTCGGGCCCTGCTGCGCGAGCCCACGCCGCGGCGACCCCTGTGGCTGATGCGCCAGGCGGGGCGCTACCTGCCCGAGTACCGCGCCACGCGCGCGCGCGCGGGCAACTTCCTCAACCTGTGCACGAACCCCGAGCTCGCCTGCGAGGTCACGCTGCAGCCCATCGATCGATACGGCTTCGATGCCGCCATCCTGTTCTCCGACATCCTCACGGTGCCGCACGCCATGAAGCTCGGCCTGGAGTTCGAGGCCGGCGAGGGACCGCGCTTCGAGCGCCCGGTGCGCACGCCACGCGACATCGACGCGCTGCCGGTGCCCGATCCGCACATCGATCTCAAGTACGTCGTCGACGCCGTCGCCCTGATCCGTCGCGAGCTGCGTGGCCGTGTGCCGCTGATCGGCTTCGCCGGCAGTCCGTGGACGGTGGGCACCTACATGGTCGAGGGCGGCGGCAGCAAGAGCTTCGCGCACATCAAGCGCATGATGTACGAGGCGCCCGCCGAACTGCACCGGCTGCTCGACGTCGTCACGCGCGCCACGGTGCTGTACCTGAACGCGCAGATCGCCGCCGGCGCACAGGCCGTCATGCTGTTCGACACCTGGGGCGGAATTCTCACGCCGGCGCAGTACGAGGAGTTCTCGCTGCGGCCGATGGCGCAGGTGGTGGCCGCGCTCACGCGCGAGGCCGACGGGCGGCGCGTGCCGTCGATCGTGTTCACCAAGGGGGGCGGCGCCTGGCTCGAGCGCATCGCCGCGATCGGCTGCGATGCCGTGGGAGTCGACTGGAGCACGGATCTCGCCACCGCCCGGCGCGCCGTCGGCGGACGGGTGGCCCTGCAGGGCAACCTCGATCCCGCGGCGCTGTACGCGCCCCCCGACCGGTTGCGCGCCGAAACCCTGCGGGTGCTCGACAGCTACGGCCCGGGTCCCGGCCACGTCTTCAATCTCGGCCACGGCATCACGCCGGACGTGGATCCGGAGCGTGTCGCCGTGCTGGTGGAGACGGTGAGGAACTACGTCCCGGGCTGAGCCGCGCCCCCGGGCGGCACCGCGCCCGTGCCGACGCCGTCGCGCAGCTCGTCGCGCAGCGCCCGCCGCAGGATCTTGCCGACGTTGGTCTTCGGCAGCTCCCTGCGGAAGTAGACGTGCTTGGGCACCTTGTAGCCCGCCAGCCGCCCGTGGCAGTGCTTCACCAGCTCCTCGGCCGTGAGCGCCGGGTCCTTGCGCACCACGAAGATCGCCACCACCTCACCCGAGTGCTCGTCGGCCTGGGCCACCGCGGCCACCTCCAGCACCCCGGGGTGCTCGGCGACCACGCCCTCCACTTCGTTGGCGTAGACGTTGAATCCCGACACCAGGATCATGTCCTTCTTGCGATCCTCGATGTACACGAAGCCGCGCTCGTCCATGCGGCCGACGTCGCCGGTGCGCAGCCAATCGCCGAACATGACCTTCTCGGTCTCGTCGGGACGATTCCAATAGCCGCGCATCACCTGCGGCCCGAACACGCAGATCTCGCCGATGCCGTTCACCGGCAGCTCGCGGCCGTCCTCGTCGCGGATCGAGACGTCGGTGGAGGGAATGGGCAGCCCGATGGAACCGTTGAACGGCTCGTCGAACGGATTGATGCACGCCGCCGGCGAGGTCTCGGTCAGCCCCCAGGCCTGGGTGAGGTTGTTGCCCGTCACCTCCTTCCAGCGCGCCGCCACCACCGCCTGCACGGCCATCCCGCCGCCGAGGCTGATCTTCAATCCGCTGAAATCGAGCTCGGCGAATCCGGGGGTGTGCAGCAGCGCGTTGAACAGCGTGTTCACGCCGCTGATGAAGAAGAACCGGTGGCGGCGTAGCTCCTTGACGAATCCGGCGAAATCGCGCGGATTGGTGATGAGCAGGTTGGTTGCGCCGAGGTTGATCCACAGGAGGCAGTTCGCCGTGAGCGAGAAGATGTGATAGAGCGGCAGCGCGGTCACGACGACGCGTGAATCCGCCGCGTCCGCGAGCGCGGGCCCGATCCAGGCGCGTGCCTGCAGGACGTTGGCCACCATGTTGCGGTGGGTGAGCACCGCCGCCTTGGAAACGCCGGTGGTGCCGCCCGTGTACTGCAGGAAGGCGATGTCGTCGTGGGCGAGCGGCACCGTCTCGAGCTTGGCGCCGAGCCCGACCGCGAGGGCGTGCTTGAAGCGGATCGAGCCCGGGATGCGATACGCCGGGACCTGCTTGCGAACGCGGCGCACCACGAAATTCACGATGGCGCCGCGCGGAAAGGAGAGAAGCTCGCCGATGCTGGTGATCAGCACCTGCTTCAACTCCGTGCGCGGCAGCACCTCCGCGAGCACGTGCGCGAAGTTCTCGACGATGACGATGGCCTTGGCGCCCGAGTCGCGTAGCTGGTGCTCGAGCTCGCGCGCCGTATACAGCGGATTGGTGTTGACCACCACCATGCCGGCGCGCAACGCCCCGAACAGCGCCACCGGATACTGCAGCAGGTTCGGCATCATGAGCGCGATCCGGTCGCCGGCCGCGAGCCCCGAGTGCTTCTGCAGCCAGGCGGCGAAGGCGCGCGACAGCTCGTCGAGCTGCGCGTAGCTCATGGTGGTGCCGAAGTTGCTGTAGGCCGTGCGTGCGGCGTAACGCCGGCACGCGTCCTCCAGGACGTCGCGCAGCGACGCGTACTCGTTCAGGTCGACGTCGGCGGGGACGCCGGCCGGGTAGTGGCGCAGCCAGGTTCGCTCCACGCGCAAGGACTCCTCGGAATTCCCGTGTCGCACCTATAGCACCGGTCACCGGCGCCGGCAACGATGCGGCCCGGAATTCCAGGTACACTTGAGCGTGCGCTCGGCGACGCGCCGGGCGCAGGAGTAAAGGTCATGCTGAGACTGCGCTTCTTCGCGCTCGCCGCCTGCGCCGCACTCGCCGGCTGCGTCTCCGGTTACGGCGGCTGTCTGTTCCTGCGGCCCGCGTCGCACACCCTCACCGGCCGGGTGCACTTCCGCAGCTACCCGGTGACGGGCGGGGTCGATCACGTGACGCTGCTCGACTTCGATCGTACGGAATACGTGTACGCGCCCGCCAAGAGCCTCATGTGCATACCCGTCAACGAGGTTCAGCTCACCGGGCTGGCGGAGTTTCCGGAGGAGGTGATCGAGAACCAGCGCGTCTCGGTGCACGGACGACTCACACAGGTCGCCTCCGGCCGCGAGCACACCGATTTCGCGCTGCAGGTCATCACCCTCCTGCCGTTGCGCGGTCGGCCCGCGGATGCCGCGCCGTCGCACCCTTGAGTGGATGCCGGCGGCGGGCGTGCATGCGGGCGACCGCCGAAATTCGGGTGCACCCGTGGGTTCGGGCTACAATCCGGCCGGGCGATACCTATAACCAGCTCGGGGAGAAATACTGATGAAAACGACGACGTTGATGAGTGCCATTGCGGCACCGGTGCTGTGTCTGTGGATGGCGGTCCCCGCCTTCGCCGCCGACGGCCAGACGATGTGCAAGGACGGTACGACCTCGGCCACCTCCGGCCGCGGCGCCTGCAGCGGCCACGGCGGCGTGCAGAAGGCCGCCAAGGCCTCCAAATCGTCCAAGTCCTCGAAGGCGGCGGCTGCCGAGACCAAGAGCGAGCCGGCGGCTGCGCCGGCCAAGACCGAGGCCCCGGCGGCCAAGAGCGCAGCGCCGGCGGCCAAGTCCGCGGCCAAGGCGGCGCCCGCGGCCTCCAAGTCCGCACCCACGGGCAGCGACGCCGGCGCGCCCAGCGGCGCGACCGCGAAGTGCAAGGACGGCACCTACTCCAAGGCGAAGACGCACACCGGGGCGTGCTCGCACCACGGCGGCGTGGCGGAGTGGCTCGACGGCAAGTGATCGGTACGCCCGCCGGCACACGCCGGTGAGCGTTCCCATCCGCTCTGGCGGCGACGCCCCGGTTCACGGGGCTCGCCGCCATTTCATTTCATTAGCAGCGGTTTCAGCGCCGGCCAGAGCGTGTCGAGCAATTGCGGTTGGCCGGCCGCGTTCGGGTGAATGCCGTCGGCCTGCATCAGCGCCGGATCCAGCGCCACCCGATCGAGCAGGAACGGCACCAGCGGCAACTTCTTGTCGCGCGCCAGATCGGTGTACACGGCACGGAACTGTGCCTCGTAGCGCGGTCCGTAATTAGGCGGTATGCGCATGCCCACCAGCAGCACGCGCGCACCCGCGCCGCGGGCGAGATCGATCATCCTCGCGAGGTTCGCGCGCATCTGTGCCGCCGGGAGCGCGCGCAGGCCGTCGTTGCCGCCGAGTTCCAGCACCACGACCGCGGGGTGGTGCACGGCGAGCGCCCGTGGCAGCCGAGCCAGCCCGCCGGCGGTGGTCTCACCGCTGACGCTGGCGTTGACGACCTCGTACCCGTACCCTGCGGCCTTGATTTTCGCGGCGAGCATCGCCACCCATCCCTGCTCGACGTGCTCGAGGCCGTAGCCGGCGCTGATGCTGTCGCCGAACACGAGTAGGGTCGAGGCGCGTGCGCCGCCCGGCAGCGCAGCGGCGATCATCATCACGAATGCCAGTAACCGAATCACGGGCGCCCCCATGCAAGAAGATGTGGTACTGCAGGCCGAGCACGTCTCGAAGACCGTCGACAGCCCCGAAGGGCCGCTCACCATTCTCGCCGATGTCAGCTTGACCGTGCGAGCCGGCGAGACGCTCGCCATCGTCGGCCCGTCGGGCGCCGGCAAGTCCACGCTGCTCGCGCTGCTCGCCGGGCTCGACAGTCCGAGCACCGGCCGCGTCGTCATCGCCGGCGAGAGTCTCGGCGATCTCGACGAGGACGGCCGCGCCAGCCTGCGCGGCCGCCACGTGGGTTTCGTGTTTCAGAGCTTCCACCTCATCCCCGCGCTCACCGCGCTCGAGAACGTGATGCTGCCGCTCGAGTTGCGCGGCGACGCCGACGCGCGCGCCGCGGCCGGGCACGCGCTCGCGCAGGTGGGACTCGAGGCGCGCCGCGGCCACTATCCCCGCCAGCTCTCCGGAGGCGAGCAGCAGCGGGTCGCGATCGCTCGCGCCTTCGTGACGCAGCCGAAGCTGCTGTTCGCGGACGAACCGACCGGCAACCTCGACACCGCCACCGGCCAGCGGATCACCGAGCTCCTGTTCGCCCTCAATCGCGACCGCGGCTCGACGCTGGTGCTGGTGACGCACGACCGGGCGCTCGCGGCGCGCTGTCACCGCGTGCTCGAACTCGAGGCGGGGCAGCGCGTGGAACTCGAACCGTGACGGCGCTGCGCTTCGCGCTGCGTAACCTCGGTCGTGACCTCAAGTCCGGCGAGCTCGGCGTGCTGCTGCTCGCGCTGGTGATCGCGGTCGGCTCGCTCACCGCGGTGGGCTTCTTCGTCAGCCGCATCGCCGAGGCCGTGGCCGACCAGGCCCACGAGGTGCTCGCCGCGGACCTGCGGCTCGAATCGCCGGCGCCGATCGCCGAGACGCTCCTCGATTCGGCGCGCGCACGCGGTCTCGCGGTGGCGCGCCTCGACACTTTTCCCACCGCGATCTGGAACGGTGACCAGAGCCAGCTCGCGGCGCTGATCGCCGCCGGCCCCGGCTATCCGTTGCGCGGCCGGCTGCGCATCGCCGACCGGCCCTTCGGGTTGGCGCGGCCCACCGACCGACTGCCCGCCCGCGGCGAGGTGTGGCTCGACGCGCGCATCCTCGCCACCCTCGGCGTCGCGCCGGGCGCGACGCTGCGCATCGGCGGCGCGTCGTTTCGCATCACGGCGGTGCTCGACTATCGTCCGGACCAGGGTACCGGATTCGTCAACCTCGCCCCGAGCGCCCTGATTGCGCTCGCCGACCTGCCCGCCACCGGGCTCGTGCAGCCGGGGAGCCGCGTCACCCACGTGGCCTTGTTCGCCGGAACGGCGGGCGCCATTGCCGGGTATCGTGAGTTCCTGCGCGAACACAAGGCGCCGTCGGAACGCCTGCGCGACGTCGAGGACTCGAGCCGCCAGCTCACCTCCGCCATCGAACGGGCGACGCGCTTCCTGAACCTCGCGAGCCTCGCCGCGGTGCTGATCGCCGCGGTGGCGGTCGCCATGGCGGCGCGCCGCTACGCCGCGCGCCACGTCGATGGCGTAGCGCTCATGAAGTGCATGGGCGCCTCGCAGGCGTTCGTTCTCGCGACCGCCGCCACCGAACTCCTGATCCTTGCGCTCGCGGGCCTCTTCGTGGGTGCGGCGCTCGGCTGGGCGGCGCAGAACGGGCTCGCCTGGCTGCTGCGCGGCCTGATCCACTCGGCTCTGCCACCGCCCTCGGCGACGCCGCTGCTCCTGGCCGCGGCGACCGTTGCGGTCATGCTGCTCGGCTTCGCGCTGCCGCCGCTGTTACAGTTGAGGCGTACGCCGCCGCTGCGCGTGCTGCGCAAGACGGCGGAGCCGCCGCGACTTGGCTACGGACTCGCCTACGGCGCGGCGCTCCTCGCGCTGCTGGCGATCGTCTTCGTCCTGGGGCGCGATCCGGAGTTGGTGCTCGCCGTGCTCGGCGGCGTGCTCGGCGTCGGCGTCGCGCTCGCGCTGGCCGGCGCCTTGCTGCTCGCCGCCGTTGCGCGACTGCGCGGCGGTGTCGGAGTCGCGTGGCGCTACGGGCTCGCCAACGTGGCGCGGCGCGGCGCGGCAAGCGTGGTGCAGGTGGTGGCCTTCGGGCTCGGACTGCTGATGCTGCTGCTGCTCGCCGTGGTGCGCGCCGACCTGCTCGCGGACTGGCGCCGCAGCCTGCCCGCGAACGCCCCCAACTACTTCGTGGTGAACATCCGGCCCGAGGACCGCGAGGCGCTCGCGGGCCTGCTCGCGGCGCACGGGGTGGCGCCGTCGCCGGCGTATCCGATGATCCGCGCGCGCCTGACCGCGGTGAACGGCCAGCCCGCCGAACCGCTGGCGGCGCGCAGCGACTCGGCGCGCGCCTACGTGGAGCGCGAACAGAACCTCACCTGGTCCGCGAATCTCGCCGACGACAACCGGCTGGTGGCGGGACGCTGGTGGACGCCGGCTGATGCGGGCCGGCCGCTCGTGTCGGTGTCCACCGAATACCAGCAGGCGCTCGGCCTCGCGCTCGGCGACGAATTGTCCTTCGACGTCGCCGGCGAGCCGCTCACCGCCAAGATCGCGAGCTTCCGCAAGATCCGCTGGGACAGCTTCCGCCCGAACTTCTTCCTGGTGTTTCCGCCGCGGCTGCTCGACGGCGCCGCCGGCACGTACCTGACCAGCCTGTATCTGCCGCAGGACCAGCGCCCCGTGCTGGCGGAACTCGTGCACCGCTTCCCGTCCGTCACGGTGATCGACGTCGACGCCATCCTTGCGCAGATCCGCGAGATCGTCGACCGCGCCTCGCTCGCCGTGCAGTACGTGTTCCTGTTCACGCTCGCGGCCGGTGTCGTGGTTCTGCTCGCCGCGGTCCAGGCGACGCGCGACGAGCGGCGCTACGAAAGCGCGATGTTGCGCACTCTGGGCGCGAGCCGGCGCACGGTGCTGCTCGGCGTGGCGGCGGAGTTCGTCACCCTCGGCGGTCTTGCGGGTGCGCTCGCGGCGGTGGGCGCGACCGCCATCGGCTGGGCGCTGGCGCGCCGATTGTTCGCCGTGCCCTACGACCTCGATCCCTGGGTGTGGGTGTGGGGTATCGCCGCCGGTACGCTGCTGGTGGGTGCGGCGGGAACGCTCGCGACACGCCGCGTCGTCGAAGCGCCGCCGCTGGTCAGCCTGCGCGACGACTGAGCGCCGCACTGCGGTGCGACGCAGGCGGCGCCTCGCTAGCGCGCCTCGATGACCACCCAGCCGACCGGCAGCGGCGAGCCCTGGAAGGGCAGCGCCTCGATGCGCAGCACATATGACCCCGCGCTGAGGGCGGAGGTGTTGAAGGTGGCGCGCAACTCGCCGTTGGAGTCCTTCTCGACGTCGTTGAGGATCAGCACCCGGCCCTGATCGCGCTTGTCGACCACCAGGCGATAGCGCGGATACTTCGAGTGATCGAGGTCGAGGTGCAACTCGACGAGTTGCGGACTCGCGTGATCGACCCGGACCACCGCCTGCCCGGCGCGCTCGTCGGCGTCCGGCACCACCGACACCTGCGTCTCCGCCGAGGGCTGCACCAGCGCTCCCTGTTGGGCCCGCAGCCGCGCATCGGCGAGCTCGCTGCGCAGAAGCTGGTACTTCGCGAACAGCACCCAGAAGGCGAACAGGCTGAGTACGGCGATCACCGCCAGCGCGACCAGCGCCTGCGGTCGCCGCCACCACGGCGGCGGCTTGTCGCTGAGATCCTGCGGTTGGCCGCAGGCCTCCAAGAGCCTGAGGCTGGCCTGGGTGCGCTCGGCGAGCTGCAACTCCGCGAGGTACTCCGGGTTGACGCGGCACCAGGCCTCGAGGTCGCGCGCACCCTTGTAGGGCAGCTTGCCCTCGAAGTAGCGCTCGAGCAGCCGGTGCTCCTCGATGAACTTGCGGTCGAAGCGGGGACGCTGCGGCGCAGCGGCGCTCGTCGCGGCGGCGCCCGCGCCCGCACCCGCCGCGGACTGCGACGCGCTTGGGGGCGCCGGCGGGTGGATGTCGGCGGACGGATCGGCTTCGATGGGCGGTGGCGTGCTCATGCGGCGTGCAACTCTCCTATTAGGAATGATGCCGCCTTCCGCGGCCTGCTTATGTGAAATAATCGGCAAATGCGCGACGGGCTCCCTCGCACGGTGATGGTGGTCGCACTCGGTGCGGCCGGGGCCTGCGCGGCCGCTGTGGCCGGCAGCACGGCCGGTGCCGCCGGCGCGGGCGGCGCCAGCGCCGGCGTCCTCCAGGGCCGGGCGGCCTTGCCCGGCGCCACCACACTGACGATCTACAGCTCGGCGCAGCCCGGAGCGATTCCGGTCGCACTCTATCGGCCCACCCTGGATGCACCGGCGCCGGCCGCCGAATCGGTGCCGGGCTACGCGCTGGTCAGTCAGCAGCGGCGCGTCGAGCTGCCCGCCGGCGTGAGCGAGCTCGCCATCAGCGACGTCGCCGCGTTGATCGAGCCGACCACGGTGCGTTTCTCCGCCGGCGAGGACGGCGACGCCCGGGTGCTCGAGCAGAACTTCCAGTTCGACCTGGTGAACATACCGAAGCTGTTGTCGCGCTACATCGACAAGCCGGTCAGTGTCGACGTGCCTGGCGCTTCGGGCACCACCACGCTCGCCGGCACGCTCCTCGCCGCCGGCGACGGCTTGGTGATTCGCGGCGAGGACGGCAGCGTGCACGCCCTGCGCCAATACTCCAATCTGCGCGTCGCCGACGTGCCCGGCGGGCTGATCACGCGGCCGACGCTGCTGTGGCGGGTGTCCGCCCGCCGTGCCGGCGTTCGCCAGGCGCAGGTGAGCTACGAGACCCGCGGCATCACCTGGTGGGCCGATTACAACCTCACCTTCGCGCCGGGGAGCGATGCCAACAGCGGACTACTCGACGTGGCCGCCTGGGTGAGCATTCTCAACCAGTCGGGTGCGAGCTACGACGAGGCCAGGCTCAAGCTGGTGGCCGGCGATCTGCACCGCGCGCAGCCCCCCGGCATCCCCATGCCGATGCACGCGGCGCGGCTCGCCACTGCGGCGGCGCCCGAAGGGTTCAGCGAGCAGCCGCTGTTCGAGTACCACCTCTACACCCTCGGACGGCCGACGACGCTCCCCGACCGCTCGACCAAGCAGCTCGAGCTCATCGAGCCCGCGCGCCGCGTGCCGGCCCGCAAGTTGCTCGTGTACGCGGGGCAGGGCGACCTGCGCTACGCCGGCGGCGTGTTCCTCGACCGCGCGCTCGCCGGGGACGCCGGCCAGAAGGTGAACGTCTACCTCGAGTTTCGCAACGACGCCCGGTCGGGGCTCGGCGTGCCGCTGCCGAAGGGCCGCGTGCGGGTCTCGCAGGCCGACCCCGCGGACGGGAGCCTGCAACTCGTCGGCGAGGACGTCATCGACCACACGCCCGTCAACGAGCGTGTGACGCTGCGCCTGGGCGCGGCATTCGACGTGATCGGCGAGCGCCGGCAGGTGGATTTCGCGCTCGATACCAAGGCGCGGCGCATGGAGGAGGAAATCGAGGTGCGCCTGCGCAATCACAAGCGCGAGACCGTGGCCGTGCGCGTGCGCGAATCGCTGTACCGCGCCGGAACCTGGACGATGTTGTCGAATTCCTCCGACTACGAGCGCCTCGACGCGCACACCGTGGAGTTCCCGGTCGACGTGCCGGCCGACGGCGAGCGCGTGCTGCGCTACCGGGTGCGCTACACCTGGTGAGCGGGGCGCGGCGCGCCCTTGGCGAGCGCCTCGCAGAGCGCTTCCACCACCGGACCGCGCGTGCTCGACTTGCGCCACACCGCCCCCACTTCGCGCATCGGCGGCGGCGCGGCGAAGCGCCGCACGGTCATGCCGCGTTGGGTACCGAAGGGTGCATCGACGGCAAGTTCCGGCAGGAGGGTGACCCCGAGCCCCGCGACCACCATCTGCCGCAGGGTCTCGAGGCTGGTGGCCCGAAAGTCGTCGGATTCGCGCACGTCGATGCGGCTGCAGACCTCCAGAGCCTGGTCCCGCAGGCAGTGGCCGTCCTCGAGGAGCAGCAGGGTCTGGCCCGTCAGGTCGGCGAGGCGCACCTGCGGTTTGCCGGCGAGCGGGTGCCCGTTCGGCACGGCGAGCGTGAACGACTCCTGGTAGAGCGGCTGCGTCTCCAGGCCGTCCGTGTCCACCGGCAGGGCGACGATGCCGACGTCGATCTCGCCCTCCTTCAGGCGCTTCAGCAACGGTTCGGTCTGATACTCGTACAGCATCAGTCCGAGTCGCGGCAGCGCCTTGCGGATCTTCTGCATCACCCTGGGCAGCAGGTACGGCCCGATGGTCGGGATCAGCGCCACGCGCAGCTTGCCGGCGAACGGGTCGGCATTGCTGCGCGCGAGCGCCACGATCTGCTCGCCGTCGTCGATCATGCGGCGTGCCACGGCCACGATCTGGCGGCCCACCTCGGTGAGCTGCACCTGCTTCGGGCGGCGCTCCACCAGCGTCACGCCGAGGTATTCCTCGAGCTTCTTGAGTTGCGCCGAGAGGGTCGGCTGGCTCACGAAGCTGCGCTCGGCCGCCTTGCCGAAGTGGCCGGTATCGGCGATGGCGACGAGATATTTCAGATCCTTCAGGTTCACGCGCGGACTCCGGGGGTGCCGTCGGCGACGGGTGCGTCATGCCTTCGAATGCGATAGATGCAGTCTATCAAGATAATTAAATTAATCAATTTGATGAATTTGCGATGCGGTGGCATCCTGCACGCCTCGTTTCCAATCACTTCCGCCAAGGAGTCCTCGATGTCCCTGATCAATACCGAAATCAAGCCCTTCAAGGCGACCGCCTACCACAACGGCAAGTTCGTGCCGGTCACCGAGCAGGACTTCAAGGGCAAGTGGTCGGTGCTGGTGTTCTACCCCGCGGACTTCACGTTCGTCTGCCCGACCGAGCTCGGTGATCTCGCCGACAACTACGCCGCCTTCAAGAAGCTCGGCGTGGAGATCTACGGCGTGTCGACCGACACCCACTTCACCCACAAGGCGTGGCACGACACCTCCGACACGATCAAGAAGGTGGAGTACCCGCTGATCGGCGACCCGACCCTGACGCTCGCCCGCAACTTCCAGGTGCTGATCGAGGAAGAGGGTCTCGCGCTGCGTGGCACGTTCGTGATCGATCCGGCCGGCAAGATCAAGATCATCGAGATCCACGACAACGGCATCGGCCGCGACGCCAAGGAGCTGCTGCGCAAGGTGCAGGCCGCCCAGTACGTCGCCTCGCACCCGGGCGAGGTCTGCCCGGCCAAGTGGACCCCCGGCGAGGAGACGCTGAAGCCCTCCCTGTCGCTGGTCGGCAAGATCTGACCGCAATCCGGCCACTCCGGCGCATCGCCGGAGTGGCCGCGGCTGCCGGCAACCCGCCGCAGCCTTCGTTCATCGAGGTGACACCATGCTCGACACCGATTTGAAGACTCAGCTGAAGGGCTACCTGGAGCGCATCGCGCAGCCGATCGAGATCGTCGCAGCCGCGGACGGCTCGGCGAAATCGCGGGAGATGCTCGAGCTGATCGGCGACGTCGTCGAGCTGTCACCGCTGGTCAAGCTCGCCGGCGTGGAGGATTCCTCCGCCTTCGTGCCTTCCTTCGCGCTGCGTCGGCCCGGTGAGGAGGCGCGGATCCGCTTCGCCGGCCTGCCCATGGGGCACGAATTCACGTCGCTGGTGCTCGCGCTGCTGCAGACCGGCGGCTATCCGCCCAAGGTCGATGCCGCGGTGGTCGAGCAGATCCGCGCCCTGGATCGCGAGCTCAACTTCGAGACCGTGGTGTCCTTGAGCTGCCACAGCTGCCCGGACGTGGTCCAGGCGCTCAACCTGATGGCGGTACTCAATCCGAAAATCCGTCACACCATGATCGACGGCGCCGTCTTCCCGCAGGAAGTGGAGCGCCGCCAGGTGATGGGCGTGCCGGCCGTCTATCTGAACGGCGAGCACTTCAGCCAGGGCCGCCTCGAGCTGCCCGAACTGCTCGCCAAGCTCGACGCGGCGGGCGCCGCGCGCGAGGCCGAGCGGCTCTCGGCCAAGGCCCCCTACGACGTGCTGGTCATCGGCGGCGGCCCCGCCGGCGCGGCCGCGGCCGTCTACGCCGCGCGCAAGGGCATTCGCACCGGACTCGCCGCCGAACGCTTCGGCGGCCAGCTCCTCGACACCGTCGGGGTGGAGAACTTCATCTCCGTGAAGGAGACCACCGGCCACGCGCTCGCCGCCGGTCTCACCGAGCACGTGTCGACCTACGACGTCGACGTGATGAACTCGCAGCGTGCCGCGGCGCTCGTGCCCGGCGATCTCATCGAGGTGCGATTCGAGAGCGGTGCCGCTCTCAAGGCGCGCTCGGTGGTGCTCGCGACCGGCGCGCGCTGGCGCGAGATCAACGTCCCCGGCGAGCGCGAATACCGCAACAAGGGCGTTGCCTACTGCCCGCACTGCGATGGCCCGCTCTACAAGGGCAAGCGCGTCGCGGTGATCGGCGGCGGAAATTCGGGCGTCGAGGCCGCGATCGACCTCGCCGGCATCGTCAGCCACGTGACGCTGATCGAGTACGACACGCAGCTGCGCGCCGACGCGGTGCTGCAGACGAAGCTTCGCAGCCTGCCGAACGTCGCCGTGATCACCGGCGCGCAGACCACCGAGATCCAGGGCGACGGCCAGCGCGTCACCAGCCTCCACTACAAGGACCGCCAGAGCGGACAGGCGCACGCACTCGAGTTGGCCGGCGTATTCGTGCAGATCGGGCTCGTGCCCAACACCGATTGGCTGAAGGGATCCGTCAAGTTGAGCCCGCGTGGCGAGATCGAGATCGACGCGCACGGACGCACCTCGGTGCCGGGCGTGTTCGCCGCCGGCGACTGCACCACCGTGCCCTACAAGCAGATCGTGATCGCGATGGGCGAGGGCGCGAAGGCGTCGCTGTCCGCGTTCGACCACCTCATCCGCTCGCCGCTGTCGGCCGCCGCCTGATTCGCCCCGGCGCGGCGGCCCGCACGGCCGCCGGCGCAGCGGCCCGCGCGGTGCTGGTCGCGCGTGGCGTTACAATGGCGGGCGTGTCGTGCGCGAGACTTCCATGACCCCGGTTCCGCCGACCCCGCGGGTCTCCGCGGGAGTCGCGGTCGTGAACGTGCGTGATCGCAAGCTCAAGTTCCTGCTGCTGCGCGCCTACCGGAACTGGGACTTCCCCAAGGGCATGGTCGAGCCGGGCGAGACCCCGATCGACGCCGCCCTGCGCGAAGTGCGTGAAGAGACCGGCCTCGACGACGTCTCCTTCGACTGGGGCCTCGGCTTCTTCGAGACCGGACCCTACGCCAAGGGCAAGATCGCCCGCTACTACATCGCCCGCAGCAAGGAAGTCCACGTGGTGTTGCCGGTGAACCCGGAACTCGGCCGGCCGGAGCACCACGAGGCGCGCTGGGTCGACTACGCCGAGGCGCTGAAGCTGGTCACGCCGCGGCTCGTACCCGTGCTCGAGTGGGCGTACGGGACCGTCATGCACTTGGCCCGCGCCGGCCGCTGACGTAGAGGGCCCGCGCGACCCGCGCAGGCCTGCCCTAGAGCGTGAACACGCCGCGCGCGATCTCGCACACCGCGCCGCCGACGTGGATTCGTCCCGCTGAATCCACGCCTAAGTCGAGGGTGGAGGGCCGGCCGACCTGCTCGCCCTGGAGGATGGTCAGCTGCGCCGGCAGGCGCTCGCCCATCGCCAGCAGCCAGCCGCCGAAGTTGGCGGTGGCCGACCCGGTGGCGGGATCTTCGAGCATCGCCGGGCCCTGCGAGAAGAAGAATCGCGCCACCGCGCGTCCGGGCGCCGTGCGTGCGAACACGTACGCCATGGCGTTGCCGTCGGCGGCACGCAGGTGCGGGACCGCCTCTGGACGCGGCTGCGCCCGGCGCACCGCGTCCGCCGACTCGAGCGGTACGATCAACTGTTCCTTGCCGGCGGTCACCCACAGAGGGCGTTCGCCCAGATCCGAGACCTCGAGTCCGAGCGCGGCGGCGAGTTCGGCGCGCGTGCTCGACACCTCGCGGTGGCTCGATGCCGGCGCGGTCAAGGTCCAGCGGTCCTCCCGCGCCGATACCTCAATGAGTCCGGCGGACATGTCGAGCAGCAGCGTGTCTGCGCCGCGGCCGAGCGCGCGCACGACGTGCGCCGTGCCGAGCGTCGGGTGTCCGGCGAAGGGCATCTCGTAGTTCGGCGTGAAGATGCGCACCGCGGCGTTGGCTCGGTCCGAGGGCAGGATGAACGTGGTCTCGGACAGATTCAGCTGCCGGGCCAGTGCCTGCATGGTTGCAGTGTCGAACGGCGTGCCGTCCTCGAACACGCACAGCGGATTGCCGCTGAGCGCCGCGCCCTCGTGGGTGAAGACGTTGACGATGCGATACGGGTGGGTCGGCATGACCCGCGCGAGTATACGCGAGCCTCAGGCGGTCGCCCGCGGATGCGGACGGCTGCCCGCGTGTACGGGCAGCCGCGCGCGGCTTACGGGCGCACCACCACCACCGGTGCCGGAGCGACCACCGCCACCCGCGGCCCGTAGTAATAGGGCCGGTGATACGGATAGGGAGCGACCACGCAGCCACCCAACGCCAGAAGCCCCAGCGGTATCAGCCATTTGACAACCGTGCGTGCCATGAAAACCTCCCGTTCTCGCCGGTGCCGCGGGAAATCGCGGCATCCTTACGGGGAGATCAACGGCGCCACCGGGGCGGCGATGACCGGATGACTCGAGCTTAATGTGCCGCGCCGCGGCGGTCCGATGCGCTCACGCCAGGGTGTGGAATACCTTTTGCACGTCGTCGTCCTGTTCCAGCTTGTCGATGAGCGCCAGCACTTCCGCCGCCTGTTCCTCGGGCAGTTCCACGGGTGCGGAACAGATGTACTCGTGCTCGGCGGAGATGGGCGTGATGCCGCGCGCCTCGAGCGCTTCTTGCACCTTGCCGAAATCGTTGAAGGCGCAGCGGATCACCACCTGCGGTTCGCCCTTCTCGCCGGTGCTGTCGCCCATCTCCTCCAGGCCGTGGTCGATCAGGTGCAGCTCGAGCTCGTCGGCGTCCTTGACCGCCGACGGATCGAGCCGAAACACGCCCATCTTCTTGAACTGGAAACTCACGCTGCCCGTGGTCGCGAGGTTGCCGCCGTGCTTGGAGAACACGTTGCGGACGTTGCCCACCGTACGTGTGGGATTGTCGGTGGCGGCCTCGACCAGCACCGCGACCCCGTGCGGCGCGTAGCCCTCGTAGAGCACCTCCTGGTAATTGGTAGCCTCCTTGCCGCTCGCCCGCCGGATGGCGGCGTCGGTCTTGTCCTTGGGCATGTTCACGGCGCGCGCGTTCTGCAGCACGCGCCGCAGCGCGGGATTCGACGTCGGGTCGGGGCCGCCCGAGTGCACCGCGATGGTGATGTCCTTGGCAATGCGCGTGAACTGCTTCGCCATGCGGTTCCAGCGCGCGAACATCGTGTGTTTTCTGGTCTCGAAGATACGTCCCATGACTTTTCCGTCCGCTAGCTTTGAGGTCGACGCCTTTTCCGGAGGCGCATGGTAGCAATACCCGGCCAAACCGCTAGACTTGAGCTCCTTCAAGCCCTGGGCGGAACCTCCCCTTGACCAATCACCCGCCAGCCGAGGCGCCGGCGCCGACCGGCGTCACTTTCGAGTCGCTGAACCTCGCCGCCCCCGTATTGAGGGCGCTCGCCGAGGTCGGTTACGAGGTTCCCTCGCCGGTGCAGGCGGCGGCCATTCCGCCGCTGCTCGCGGGCAAGGACCTCGTCGGCCAGGCGCAGACCGGCACCGGCAAGACCGCCGCGTTCGCGCTTCCGGCCCTGACACGTATCGACCTCCAGCGCCGTTCCCCGCAGGTGCTCGTGCTGGTGCCCACGCGCGAGCTCGCCCTGCAGGTGGCCGAGGCGTTCCAGCGCTATGCGGCGCACCTGAAGGGGTTCCACGTCCTGCCCATCTACGGCGGGCAGAGCTATCAGCCGCAACTGAACGCCCTCAAGCGGGGCGCACACGTGGTGGTCGGAACGCCGGGGCGGGTCATCGACCACATGAACCGGCGCACGCTCGACCTCGACGGTCTGTCGATGCTGGTGCTCGACGAAGCCGACGAGATGCTGCGGATGGGCTTCATCGAGGCGGTCGAGAGCGTGCTGGCGGCGCTGCCGCCGCAACGCCAGATCGCGCTGTTCTCGGCCACCATGCCGCCGCCCATCCGCCGCATCGCGCAGCGCCACCTGCGTGCCGCGGTGGAAGTCACCATCCGCGCCAAGACCGCCACCGCGCCGCGCATCCGCCAGCGCTTCTGGATGGTGAGCGGCATGCACAAGCTCGATGCGCTGACGCGCATCCTGGAGACCGAGCCTTTCGATGGCATGCTCGTGTTCACGCGCACCAAGCAATCCACGGTCGAGCTCGCGGAGCGTCTCGAGGCGCGGGGATTCGCCGCCGCGGCGCTCAACGGCGACATCCCGCAGTCGCAGCGCGAACGCACGGTCGCCCGCCTGAAGGCCGGCGAGATCGACGTCCTCGTGGCCACCGACGTCGCGGCGCGCGGCCTCGACGTGGAGCGCATCGGTCACGTGGTCAACTACGACGTGCCCTACGATGCCGAGTCCTACGTGCACCGCATCGGCCGCACCGGCCGTGCGGGGCGCGCGGGCGAGGCGATCCTGTTCGTGGCGCCGCGCGAACGCGGCCTGCTGCGCGCCATCGAGCGCGCCACGCGGCAGCCGATAGAGCCCATGCGCCTGCCGAGCGTCGATGCGGTCAACGCGCTGCGGATCGAACGCTTCAAGCAGCGCGTGCTGGATGCGGCCGCCGATCCACAGGCGGCGGCGCTGCGTCCGATTCTCGAACAACTGGTGGCGCAGACCGGCATCGCGCCGCTCGACGTGGCCGCCGCGCTCGCAGCGCTGGCGCAGGCCGGAACGCCGCTCACGCTGACCCCGTCCGCCGCCGAGGAAGCGCCGCCCGAGCGGCCCTCCGCACGGCCTGCGGCGCCGGAAGCGCCACGCAGGCGCCCGCCGCCACGGCACGCGCACGGCAAGCCGCGCAAGCAGCACCGACGGGGTTAGGCGGGCTCGCGGGTCCGCCGGGTCTCGCGGCCGCTAGACCACGCGGCCGCGCCGGCCGCCTTGCCGAAAGTCGCGCACGTTGGCCGCCATCTCGTCGATGCAGCGCTGCCGCGCCTCGCGCGCGGCCCAGGCGACGTGTGGTGTGACGATGAGGTTCGGCAGCCGCGCGTCGAGCAGCGGATCTCCGTCCACGGGCGGTTCCTGGGGCAGCACGTCGATGCCGGCGCCGCCGAGGCGCCCCGCGCGCAGCGCCGCCGCCACCGCGGCGCTGTCGACCAGGCCGCCGCGCGCCGTGTTGATGAGCAGCGCATCGGGTTTCATGAGCGCAATCTCGCGCGCGCCGATCAGTGTCTGCGTTTCCGGCGTGAGCGGACAGTGCAGCGACAACACGTCGGCGGCCGCAAGCACGTCGTCGAACGCCGACCGGCCGGGTCGCGGCGCTGCGCCGCGCCGCTCGGCCACCAGCACCTGCATGCCGAACGCGGCGCCGATTCGCGCCGCCGCCCGCCCCAACTCGCCGTAGCCGATCACGCCGAACGTCCGTCCGGCGAGTTCGCGGATCGGCGCCGACAGCACCGCGCGCCGTTCGTCGCGGGTCCAGGTGCCGTCGGTGGCGACACGCGCATGCTCGGCGAGGTGCTGCGTGAGTGCGAGGATCAGCGCCCAGGTCTGCTGGGTCACCGACTGCGTGCAATAGGCGCGCACGTTGCACACGGCGATGCCGCGCTCGCGGGCGGCGGCGAGGTCGACGTGATTGGTGCCGGTTCCGGCGAGCACCACGAGCTTGAGGCGCGGCGCCGCCGCCAGCACCGCGCGCGGCATGCGCACCTTGTTGAGCATCGCGACCTCGGCGTCGCCGATCCCGTCCAGAACCTCCTCCTGGCTGCCCAGGGCGAGGAATTCGATCTCATCGACCGCGGCGCGCAGGGCGCCCGGGTCGAGATCGTCGTTCGAGACCGTGTCGTAATCCAGGAATACCGCGCGCATGGAAGCTAGAATAGCCGCTCATGCGGTTGCCCGCCGTCAAAATCCTGATCGCACTCAACGTGATCGTCTATCTCCTGCAGGGGATCGGCGGTGGCGCGGTGGAGACGGCTTTCGCGCTCTGGCCGCTCGGGCCCGCTGACGACGGCGGCGCCTTCCACCCCTGGCAGCTCGTCACCTACGCCTTCCTGCACGACCGAGACAACGTATCGCACCTGTTGTTCAACATGCTGGGGCTGTGGATGTTCGGCGCGCAGGTGGAATTCGAGGTCGGTACACGACGCTTTCTCGCGTGTTATTTCGCGTCGGTGGTGAGCGCGGCCTTGAGCCAGCTCACCGTGCCGACGCTGTTCGGCGAGCCGCCGGCGCCGACCATCGGCGCCTCCGGCGGCGTGTTCGGCCTGCTGCTCGCGTATGCGCTCCTGTTCCCGAACCGCAAGGTGATCCCGCTGATTCCGCCCATCCCGATGCCGGCGTGGCTGTTCGCCACCCTGTACGCCGCGGTGGAGCTCGTGCTCGGGATCACCGGCAGGTTCGCGGGCGTGGCGCACTTCGCGCACCTGGGCGGCATGATCGGCAGCGCCGTGGTCGTGCTGCAGTGGCGCCGGCCGCGCCCGCGGTAGCGCCGCCGCCCGCCGGCGCGGTAGCCTTGCGCCCATGAAGCCGACGATTCCGCTGCTGGCCGCCGCGTTCCTGCTTGCGAGTTCCGCCGCGCGCGCCGAGTGGGTGCAGCGGATCACCGACGGCATCATGGGCACGCGCATCACGGTCGAACTGTGGTCCGAGGATCGCGCCCAGGCGGAGGCGGCGATCGACGCCGTGCTCGACGCCATGCGCCACGTCGACGAGACCATGAGCACCTACAAACCCACCAGCGAGGTGTCGCAGGTGAACGCGCACGCGGCCGAGGGGCCGATGCGCATCAGCGGCGAGCTCTTTCACATTCTCACGGAATCCGAGAAGTACTCGGAGCTCACCGAGGGCGCCTTCGACATCACCTACGCGAGCGTCGGCTACCTCTACGACTTTCGCGAGCACGTGAAGCCGACCGACGCCGCCATCGCGCGGGCATTGCCCGCCGTCGATCATCGCCACGTGGTGCTCAACCCCGACCAGCGGACGGTGCGCTTCTCGACACCGGGCGTGCGCATCGATCTCGGCGGCATCGCCAAGGGTTACGCCGTCGACCTGGGGATAGAGGCGCTGAAGGCGCGCGGCATCACGCGTGCCTACGTCGGCGCCGGCGGCGACAGCCGCATCATCGGCGATCGCTTCGGCAAACCGTGGATGGTCGGCATCCGCGATCCGCGCAAGGGCGAGGGCTCGGTG
Source organism: Gammaproteobacteria bacterium (assembly GCA_027459765.1). Classification (GTDB taxonomy): domain Bacteria; phylum Pseudomonadota; class Gammaproteobacteria; order Steroidobacterales; family Steroidobacteraceae; genus Bog-1198. The sequence continues at coordinate 43,570 of DAIDHD010000059.1, forward strand.
ATCACGCGCATTCCCCTCACCGACGCCGCCATCTCGACCTCCGGCGACTACGAGCGATTCTTCGACGAGGGCGGCGTGCGCTATCACCACATCATCGATCCGCACACCGGCAAGTCGGCGAGCAAGGTACGCAGCGCCACGGTGATCGGCCCGTATGCCATGCGCACCGACGGGCTGTCGAAGACCGCGTTCGTTCTGGGGCCGGAAGAGGCGATGAAGATCTACAACCGCATCGAGGACATCGACGCGGTGATCGTGACCCTCGATGGTCGCGTGCTCTACTCCAAGGGCCTGGAACCCGCCCGCGCCGCCGCGCCGCCGCCGCACTGACCGGCGACGGTGCGCCAAAATCGCATCGCCGAATCGCAAAACGGCATGGCGGGTCGGCGGCGCTTGGCTCACGCTATGAGCTGTTGAGAGGAGTCCGCCGCATGAGCACCCGCGAAGAGCCGGCCGGCCGGCGCAGCCGGCGGCGGCCAGCCGCCGCCGCCGACGCACACGCGCCGAGCGACCGTACCCGCGCCTACCGCCACCTGCGCAATCCGTTCCGCCCGCTCGAGGTGTTCTCGACGGACGAGGTCGCGGCCATGCACGACGCGGCCCTCATAATCCTCGAGACCCAGGGCATGAAGGTCCTGTCGGCCGACGCCCGGCGCCGCTACGCGGCCGCCGGCGGGCAGGTCGACGAGGCTTCGCAGATGGTGCGCCTCGACCGTGCGCTCGTGGCCGACGCCCTTGCCAAGGCGCCGCGGGAGATCACCCTGCACGCCGGTGATCCCTCGCGCCACATGCCGGTGTCGGGGGCTCACGTGGCGTTCGCACCCACCTCCGGTCCGCCCAACATCATGGACGTCGATCGTGGCCGGCGCGCCGGCACGATCGAGGACTTCTGCAACATGATGAAGCTCTGTCAGAGCTTCGAGGTGATCCACCTGCTCGGCGGCGCCACCGAGCCGCAGGATGTCGCGCCCGCCGTGCGCCACATGCACGTGATGCGCGCGCAGCTGCTGCTCACCGACAAGGTGCCCTTCATGTTCTCGCGCGGTTCGGCGCAGATCGCCGACAACTTCGAGCTCATCCGGATCGCGCGCGGCATCACGCCCGATGAGTTTCGCGCCCGGCCGTACGTTTACACCATCATAAACACCAACTCGCCGCTGCAGCTCGACGTGCCCATGGCCGACGGCATCGTCGACAGTGCGGTCGCCGGGCAATTGCTCATCATCACGCCGTTCACCCTGGCCGGCGCCATGGCGCCGGTGACGGTGGCGGGGGCGCTGACGCTCGCACACGCCGAGTTCCTCGCCGGCCTGACGCTTGCCCAGATCGCCCGCCCGGGCGCGCCGGTGATGTACGGCAGCTTCACCTCCAACGTCGACATGAAGTCCGGTTCGCCGGCCTTCGGCACGCCGGAATACGTCAAGGCGTCGTTCGGCGCCGGCCAGCTGGCGCGCTTCATCGGGCTGCCGTGGCGCTCATCGAATGCCACCGCCTCGAACGCGCCGGACGCGCAGGCCGCCTACGAATCCCAGATGAGCCTCTGGGGCGCCCTGTTCGGCGGCTGCAATTTCATCCTGCACGCCGCCGGCTGGCTGGAGAGCGGCCTCACCACGTCGTACGAGAAGTTCATCCTCGACGTGGAGATGTTGCAGATGTTCGCGGAGGTGTTTCAGCCGGTGGGCGCCAGCGCCGCGGACCTCGCGCTCGAGGCGGTCGGGGAGGTCGGACCCGGCGGGCACTTCTTCGGTTGCGCGCACACCATGGAGCGCTATCGGAGCGCCTTCTACGCGCCGCTGGTGTCCGATTGGCGCAACTTCGGCCAATGGAGCGAGGGCGGCGCCAAGACCGCCACGCAGCGCGCCACCGAGATCTGGAAGGCGACGCTGGCCGCCTATACGCCACCGGCGCGGGATCCGGCCGTGGTCGAGGCCGTGAACGACTTCGTCGCCCGGCGCACGCACGAGGGCGGGGCGTTGCCCGCGACTTGATCCTCGGGCGGCCACGCCGTCCAAATGCTCCGCGGCGAATCGACTCGGTCTGGTGCTGACGCATCCAGACAACCCCGTGACGCAAACGGATCAGCCGCTCCTGGCGGTGGTGACCATACTGCGATCGACACGAGAGTCGCCGCCCGCGAGCGGCGCCGGCTCTCGCCAGTTCCCTTTGAAGGGAGCACCGCCTACCGGAGGAGCATCACCATGTCCGACTCATCCGTGACCGGCGCGACGGCCACGCCCGCTGCGGAGGCGCAGCGCGGACGTCGTCCGAGCGGGCGCGATGCCAAGCGCGCCGCGCGTGCCGCGCGCAGCGGCTCCACCGTGCCCTACATCACCCGCAAGATTCCGTACTACGAGGTGCTCGGCGAGGAGGGCCTCGCCCAGCTCGAGGAGAACGCCGACACCATACTCGAGGAGATCGGCATCGACTTCCGCGAGGATCCGGAGGCGCTCGCGATCTGGAAGGCCGCGGGCGCCGACGTGCAGGGCGAGCGCGTGCACTTTGCGCGCGGCATGTGCCGCGAGCTCGTGCAACGCACGGCGCCGCGCGAGTTCACGCAGCACGCGCGCAATCCGGCGCGCAGCGTGCTGATCGGCGGTCCCAACACGGTGTTCGCGCCGGCCTACGGCTCGCCTTTCGTGCGCAACCTCGACGAGGGGCGGCGTTACGCGCGCATCGAGGACTTCCGCAATTTCGTCAAGCTCGCTTATATGTCGCCGTCCCTGCACCACAGCGGCGGCACCATCTGCGAGCCCGTCGACCTGCCGGTGAACAAGCGCCACCTCGACATGGTGTACAGCCACCTGAAGTACAGCGACAAGCCCTTCATGGGGTCGGTGACCGCGCCGGAGCGCGCCGCCGACTCGGTCGCGCTCGCCGACATCGCCTTCGGCGCCGACCGGCTCGATCCGGCCACGGGCCGGCCCAAGACCACGCTGATCAACCTCATCAACGTCAATTCACCGATGACCTACGACGCCACCATGCTCGGCGCCGCCAAGGTCTATGCCCGCGCCAACCAGGCCACCATCATCACGCCGTTCATCCTCGCCGGCGCCATGTCGCCGGTGACGGTCGCGGGCACGGTGGCGCAGACGCTCGCCGAGGCGCTCGCCGGCATGGCGTTCGTGCAGCTGGTCAATCCGGGGGCCCCGGTGGTGCTCGGCAGCTTCGCCTCCTCGATCTCCATGCAGTCGGGCGCGCCCACCTTCGGTACGCCGGAGCCGGCGCTGGTGCTGTACGTGATGGCGGCGCTGGCGCGCCGTCTCGGGGTGCCGTTCCGCTCGGGCGGGAGCCTTTGCGCCTCGAAGATTTCCGACGCGCAGGCCGCGTTCGAGTCGGCGCAGACGCTGCTGCCGACCTGCCTCGCGGGCGTGAACTTCGTGCTGCACACCGCCGGCTGGCTCGAGGGCGGTCTCGCCATGGGCTACGAGAAGTTCGTGATGGACGCCGACCAGGCCGGGATGATGCACACCCTGCTCGCCGGCGTGGACCTCACCGCCAACGGCCAGGCGCTCGACGCCATGCGCGAGGTCGGCCCGGGCAAGCACTTCCTGGGCTGCGCCCACACCCAGGCCAACTTCGAGACCGCGTTCTACCGCTCCCCGCTCGCCGACAACAACAGCGTCGAGCAGTGGGAGGCCGAGGGTGCGAGCGACATGACCAAGCGCGCCAACGCGCTGTGGAAGAAGATGCTGGCCGAGTACGAGGAGCCGCCGCTCGATCCGGCCGTCGACGAGGCGCTCAAGGACTACGTCGCGCGGCGCAAGGCCGAGGCGCCCGACTCGAACGTCTGACGGCGCAGTCAGTGTCCCGCGAGGCCCGACGCAGCCGTCAGTCGCCGGACAGCGGCACGTCAGCCCACAGTGCCGTGCCGCGCGGGGCGCGCGTGGCGACGTCGAGGGAGCCGCCACAGCGTGCCAGCTGTTCCTTCAGCCCGACCAGGCCGATGGAGTTTGCCGCCCGCTCGCGGCCGTCAATCCCGCGCCCGTCGTCCTCGACCGTCAGCCGCAACCGCGGCGGTGCGTCCAGACGCTCCAGTGTGATCCACACCCGTGTGGCCTCGGCGTGCTTCACCACGTTGGTGAGCGCCTCGCGGGCAGTGCGCAGCAGCACCACCAGCGAACGGCCGCCGAGCGCCGGCATGTCCGCGGTCACGCGAAATTCGGTCGCGATGCCGAAGCGGTGCGCGAATGCGGCCACGTGATCGCGCAGCGCGGCCTCGAAGCCGCTGCGCTCGAGGCTGTCCGGATGCAATGCGACGGTGAGGTTGCGAATCTTCTCGATGGTCGCGGTGAGCAGCGCATCGAGTTCCGCTACCCCCGCGCTTGCCTCGGTGCTCGCAGCGACGCTGCGCTTCAGGCTCAACAAGCCGAGCTTGAGTGCGACGAGATTCTGCGCCACCGTGTCGTGCAATAGATAGGACAGCTCGCGGCGTTCCTCGAGTCGCGCGTTCTCCACGGCCTCGGCGAGTCCCGATCCGGCGTGATCCAGCATGGTGTAGCACCTTCCCCTGGCACTCGCGAGCAGGTCCCTAGCGGCTTTTTCACCGAGAGGACAGCCTACGACTGCATTGCGGCAGCGGTCACTACGTGATCGCCGCAATGCTCTAGCGGCGCGCTCAGCCCGGCGCCGCCGCTCCGCGGCGCGGCCGGCGACCGCGGCTCTCCGCCGCGGCGGCGGCCTCCTTCGGCGCCGGCAGATCCACCACGCGCCGGAGGTTCGGGTAGGGCGCGGTCTTGTGCGGGATGGCCATCGCCTCGACGAAGTGCTGCTGGAAGCGCGGTTCGATCGCGGTCTCCACCTTCTCGATCCGCCGCACCAGCGACTCGATGGTCGGGCGCGACTCGGCATCCAGCAGCGCGATGCGCGCACCGGTGCCGGCGGCGTTGCCCGCCGAGCGCACCTCGGCGAGATCGCAGTCCGGGATCATGCCGAGCACGGCGGCGTACTTGACGTCGATGTGGCTGCCGAACGCGCCGGCGAGGCGGATCCGCTCGACCCGCTCGATGCCGAGCCGATCCATCAGCAGGGCGACGCCCGCGTACAGGGCCGCCTTGGCGAGCTGGATGGCGCGCACGTCGTTCTGGGTGATCTTCAGGTCCACGGCGCCCGCGTGCAGCACGTAGGCGAACGTGCGGCCATTCGCCACCACGCGCGCCGAGCGCTCCGCGAGCCGGCCGTCGACCACGCCGTCCTGGTTGATCACGCCCGCGAGGTACATCTCCGCGATCACCTCGATGATCCCCGAGCCGCACACGCCGGTGATGCCGGTGTGTGCGGTGGCCTCGGCGAAGCCGGGATCGTCGGACCAGAGATCGCAGCCGATCACCTTGAAGCGCGGTTCGAGGCTCTCGCGATCGATGCGCACCCGCTCGATCGCGCCGGGTGCGGCGCGCTGGCCGCAGCTGATCTGTGCGCCCTCGAAGGCGGGGCCGGTGGGGCTCGAGCAGGCGAGCAGCCGGTGGCGGTTGCCGAGCACGATCTCGGCGTTGGTGCCGACGTCCACCAGCAGCGTCATGGCGTCGTCGAGGTCCGGGCGCTCCGACAGCACCATGCCCGCGGTGTCCGCGCCCACGTGGCCGGCGATGCAGGGCAGCACGTAGACCCGCGCGTTCGGGTGCAGGTGCAGTTCCAGTTCGTGAGCGGGCAGGGTGAGCGACTGGTCCGTGGCGAGCGCGAACGGTGCGCCACCGAGCTCCACGGGATCGATGCCGAGGAGGAGGTGGTGCATGATCGGGTTGCCCACCAGCGTCGCCTCGAGGATGTCCTGCGCGGTCACGCCGGCGCTCTGCGCCACGTCGGCGGCGAGCTGCGACACCGCCGCGCGCACCGCCGCCGTCATCTGCGCGGCGCCGCCTGGGTTCATCATCGAATAGGACACCCGGCTCATGAGATCCTCGCCGAAGCGGATCTGCGGATTCATGGCGCCCGCCGACGCCACCACCTCGCCGCTGGTGAGGTCGCAAAGGTGCGCGGCGATGGTGGTTGAGCCGACGTCCACCGCGAGACCGAACGCCTGCTCGTGCAGGCCCGGCCAGACGCCGATGACGCGCTCGCCCGCGTGCACCGCCACCGTGACCGCCCAGCCGCCCGCGCGCAGAGTGGGTTGCAGCGACCGGAGCACCCCCAGGTCGCAACTCAGGTTCGCGAGCTGCCACTCCCGTTCCAGCGCCGCGTACAGGCGCCGCAGGTCGCCGGACGGGTCGTGCATGTCCGGCTCCTCGACCTGAACGTAGTGCAGCCGCACCAGCGGGTTCAGTTCGATGACGCGCGCGTCCGCCTCCTTGCGCACCAGCTGGCGGTGCACCTGGCTGCTCGCGGGCACGTCGATGACCACGTCGGCCTCGATGCGCGCGGAACACGACAGGCGCCGACCGGCCGCGAGCGGCTGGCGGCGCGAGAAGCGCGCCTCGGGCTCGCTGAAGGCCGACAGGCTCTGCGCCGAGGAGCTCACGCCGTGCTTGGCGAACTCACCCTCGGCGACCAGCACCTGGCATCGGCCGCACAGCCCGCGGCCGCCGCACACCGAGTCGATGTCGACGCCCAGCGCGCGCGCCGCCTGCAGCACCGGCGTGCCGGCCGGAAAGTGGCCGCGCTTGCCGGAGGGTGTGAAGACGATGAGCGGATCGCGACCGGATGCGGACATCGACGCGCGACTCCGTCAGGCCGGCCGGCGGCGCAGTCCGCCCTCGCGCCGCCCGCGCGGCGCCTCGCCCGTCGCCGCGCCCGGAGGAGGCGGTTCGCGAAAGCGGCGGATCCAGCGCGCGCAGTTCGGGTCGTGACCCATCATCACGTCCGCGCCCATCACCGCGGCGAGCACCTCGACGTGCAGCGGATTGAGGATGGCCGAGGTCATGCCGGCGCCGATGGCCATGGTGAGGAAGGCGGCGTTGATGCCGTGCCGGTTGGGCAGGCCGAAGCTGATGTTCGAGGCGCCGCAGGAGGTGTTCACCTTGAGCTCGTTGCGCAGGCGCGATACCAGATGCAGCACCTGACGGCCGGCCTGGTTGATGGCGCCGATGGGCATCACCAAGGGATCCACCACCACGTCGCTCGCCGGGATGCCGTGATCCATGGCGCGCTCGACGATCTTCTTGGCGACCGTGAAGCGCACGTCCGGGTCCTCCGAGATGCCGGTCTCGTCGTTGGAGATCGCGATCACCGCCGCGCCGTACTTCTTGACGAGCGGCAGCACCTGCTCGAGGCGCTCCTCCTCGCCGGTCACGGAATTCACCAGCGCCTTGCCCTTGTAGACAGCGAGACCCGCCTCGAGCGCGGCGACGATCGAGGAGTCGATCGACAGCGGCACGTCGGTGATCGACTGCACCAGCTGGATCGCCTTGGCGAGGATCGCCGGCTCGTCGGCGAGCGGGATGCCGGCGTTGACGTCGAGCATGTGCGCGCCGGCCTCCACCTGCGCGCGCGCGTCCGCCTCCACGCGGCTGAAGTCGCCCGCGGCCATCTCCGCCGCCAGGATCTTGCGGCCGGTGGGATTGATGCGCTCGCCGATGATGACGAAGGGACGCTCGAAGCCGATGACGACTTCCTTGGTGGCGGAGCTGACGACGGTATCGGTCATGATGCGGTCCTGTGGGTGGTGGTCGGGGTGTCGCGGCCGGGGTACCAGGGCGTGCGTCCGGCGAGCACGCCGGAGCGCTCGACGATCTCGGCCACCGACTCCTCCTGGCGGTACGCCATGATGTGCACGCCGGCGACGCCGCGGATCTCGCGGATCTCCTGGATCAGCTCGACACAGATGTCGCGGCCCTCGCGCGCGCCGTCCTTCGCGCCACGCAGGCGCTCGATCAGCGCGTCGGGGATGTGCAGGCCCGGCACGTTGGCGCGCATCCACTCCGCAGTCTTCGCCGAGCGCAGCGGCCCGACGCCGACCAGGACGAACACGCGTTCGAGCAGGCCGAGCGACTCGACCTGATCCATGAAGGCGCGCAGGCGCGCGACGTCGTACACGTACTGGGTCTGGATGAACTGCGCGCCGGCCGCGACCTTCTTCGCGAGGCGCTGCGCGCGCCACTCGAGCGGCAGGCCGCAGGGGTTCTCGGCCGCGCCGAGAAATACGCGCGGCGACGAGGAGATCTTGCGGCCGCTCTGGAAGCGGTGCTCGTCGCGCAGGGTTCGTGCGACGTCGAGCAGCGACATGCAGTCGAGGTCGAACACGGGCTTGGCCTGCGGGTGGTCGCCCGCCTGCACGCCGTCGCCGGTGAGGCACAGCACGTTGCACACGCCCATGGCCGCGCCGCCGAGGATGTCGCCCTGGATGGCGATGCGGTTCTTGTCGCGGCAGGAGATCTGCATGATGGGGGCGTAGCCCATGCGGGTCAGCAGGGCGCACACCGCCACGCTCGACATGTGGCAATTCGCGCCGCTGCCGTCGGTGGCGTTGATCGCGTCCACGTAGCCGTCGAACACGCGGGCGCGCTTGAAGACTTCCTCCGGGTCGGCCGAATCCGGCGGCGCGAGTTCGGTGGTGACCGCGAAGCCGCCGGCGCGCAGCACGCGCTCGAATCGTCCCGGCGAACTGTGCCCCGGCAGGATCGGCAGCGGATAGCCGGGAACCGGCTCGTCCTCGAACCTCATGACTTCGCAGCCGGCGCGGCCGGCGCCTGCGCAGGCGGAGTCTGCGGCTGCGCGCGTTCGCGCACCACGCGCAGCCAGGACGAACGGCCGGCCTGCCGGTGATCGACGGGCAACTGGACCACCCTCATCGCCTCGACGCCGCCGGGGATGCGCTGGCTGCCGCGATACGCCTCCACCCACACGCAGCGCATGGTGGGCACCACTTCGCAGCAGCCGTTGTCGCGCACCCCGCCGCAGGGGCCGTTGCGCAGCTGCTTGGGACAGTTCATCGGGCAGGACAGGCCCGTGGAGCTCAGCACGCACTGACCGCACATCTTGCAGTCGAACAGCACGCGCTTGACGGTGCGCTCCACCGCCGCCACCGGGCGCTCGAGGCGTTCGTAGCCGATGGCGCGAAACAGCGGATGCAGGCGCGTCAGCAGCGCCTCGAAACCGCGGTAGAGCGCCGACAGACCGCGCGCGTGCCGCACCGACCAGAGGCGCACGGCGTACATCAGGTCGCTCCCGAGTCCGCGTCGCCGGTGGGGCTCGCATCACCGGTGTTGCCCGCGGCCGCCGGCGCCTCCAGGCCCTTGGCGCGGATCAGGCGCTCCAGGTCCTCGTCGCTGTAGCGTGCTTCCAGCCGCGCCGCCTCGGCCGACGCCTCGGCCTGCAGGTCTTCGCCGCAGGGACGCGGCGCGCTGCGCCGCCAGTCCGCGAGATACGCGTCGGAACTGCCCTTGCCGGCGCGCATCGCGGCGCGGTCGACCGCCTCCTGGAAGCGCTGCGAGAGCTGCACCTTGGCGGTCTCGCGGCCGCGCTTGACGATGACCTGGGCGGGGATGTCGCGCCAGGAGATGATGATCAGCGAACTCATGCGGTGGTTTCCGTTGCCGGCGCCGCCTCCGCGTGCGCGACGAAGCGCGCGAGGCGGGTATCGAGCGCGCCGTAGCCGGTGATACGGGCCTCGAACGAGAGGCCCAGGCGCTCGGCGGCCGCGCGCGCACGGCCGCGTGCCTGCGGGTCGTTGGTCTGCGCGAGATAGACGAGGCGCCGATAATTGCCGAAGTAGGCGTCGCGCAGTTCGGGGTGACGGTCCAGGCCGAGTTCGCGAATCACCAGCCGTTCGAAATGCCGCGCCAGGAAATCGGTGAGATAGAACGTGCCGGGCTCGTCCTCGGCGAGCGCCGCGAAGGTCGCGGCGCCGGCGTAGAACTCGTAGCAGTGCGCGCCCGGCAGCCGCTCCACGCCTTCCTCGGCCAGCACCCGGTCGAGCGCACCGCCCGTGCCGCAATCGGCGTACGCCACGAACACCGCGCGGTAGCGGTGGCGCGCCGCGCGCACCGCGGCGCGCACGGCCTCGGGGATCTGTTCGGGACGGTTGTGCAGTTCGGGCGGCAGGCACGCGACGTCGAGCCCGTCCCAGCGATTGGCGCGGCGAAGCGCCGCGATCTCCCGGGCCAGCGCGCCGCAGGCAACGATGAGTGCACCCTCGCCCTGCGCCATGATCGTCGTCGCAGCCGGCGGATCAGCGGGCCGCGGCTGCGCCCCGTCGTTCGGCGATGAGACGCTTCGCGGTCTCGACCGCCACCGCGGCGTCGCGGCAGTAGGCGTCCGCGCCCACGGCCTTGCCGAACTCCTCGTTGAGCGGCGCGCCGCCGACCAGCACGATGTAGTCGTCGCGGATGCCGCGCTCCTTCAGGGTGTCGATCACCACCTTCATGTACGGCATGGTCGTGGTCAGCAGCGCCGACATGCCGAGGATGTCCGGCTTGTGCTTTTCGAGCGCGTCGAGGTACTTCTCGACGGCGTTGTTGATGCCGATGTCGATGACTTCGAAGCCGGCACCCTCCAGCATCATCGACACCAGGTTCTTGCCGATGTCGTGGATGTCGCCCTTGACCGTGCCGATGACGATCTTGCCGATCGGCTCGACGCCGGTCTCCGCGAGCAGCGGCCGCAGGATTTCCATGCCGGCTTTCATGGCGTTGGCCGCCAGCAGCACCTCGGGCACGAACAGGATCCCGTCGCGGAAATCGATGCCGACGATGCGCATGCCCTCGACCAGAGCGTCGTTGAGCACGCGCTCGGCCGACCAGCCGCGCTTCAGGAAAATGTGCGTCGCCTCTTCGACCTCGTCCTTGAGCCCGTTGTAGAGGTCGTCGTGGACTTGCTCGGTGAGCTCCTCGTCGCTCAAGGAGTTGAGATCGAATTCGCCTTCGGCCGCTTCCGACATACCGCTCTCCTACAGGCAGGGCTTGCAGGGCGTCGCCCCTGGCCAGAATGACCACCCTGTGACCCCGTCCGCCGATGGTAAGTGCCACCTGCGGCCGAGACTTGCGAAAGGGCGACGGAGGCATACCCAGATGCGACAGGGTACGGACCTTTTTGCGACAGTCGTGACGGAGCGCCAGGTTCCCTTCAGGGCGTCGGGGGCGGGCAATCGGCGGCCGGCGGGGCGGCGGGACGCGCGTTCAAGTCCTGCGAGGTGGCCTCGACCGCCGCGCGCAGCGGCGAATCCGCGGCGTCGGCGACGGCCCGGGCCGCCTCGCGACGCGCGGCGGCGAGGCAGCCACGACGTGCGAGCAGGTCCGCGAGATTGTTGCGCGCGGCGACGTACCTGGGCGCGACGGCGAGCGCGCGGCGATAGGCGGCTTCGGCCGCCGCGGCGTCACCGGCGCGCGCGCGCGCATTGCCGAGGCCGAACCAGGCCGCCGGTTCCTGCGGCCAGCGCGCCGCGGCGGCGGCGTAGGTGGCTGCCGCGTCGGCCGGGGTGGCGAGGTGTTCGAAGGCCGCGGCGGCGTCCAGAAAGTCGCGCGCGTCGCCGCTGGCGGGCAACTCCCCGGGCGCGAGCGCCACGAAACCCCACTCGTCGGCGCGGCGCCAGGTGGCCGCGAAGCGCCAGTCACTGCTGCGTTCGCGCGCGGTGGTGCCCGAGCGCAGCAGCACGTGCCCCGGTTCGATGCCGATCACCACCGCGTAGTGCCACAGCGGGTGGCCGCGACTGCCGAAGTTCTGCAGCACCAGCACCGGGTGGCCGGCTCGAAGCTCCGCTTCCAGCGCCGCGCGTCCGCCGCGCAGGGGGACGGCGACCCGGCCGTTGCGCCGCGCGGCCGCGAGCATCTCGGCCTGCAGCGAGCCGTGCCGCGCGGGAACGTAGACCTGCGGGGTGAGTTCGTCCGGCGTGATCGAGACGCCGCTCGCGGCGAGCACGGTGGCGAGCGCGGCCGGGCCGCACTGATAGCGTTGCTGTGGGAAGAAGGGTACCGCGGACAGCTCGGCCACCGGCGGGCCGCGGTCGCCGGCGGGCGGCGTGCTGGCGCAGCCCGCCAGGGCGAGCGCCGGCACGATCCACGCCAGCCGGATCAATGGTGGTGGCTGAAGATGTGGGTGGCGCCGACGTAATCGAGGATGATCAGCACCAGGAACACCACGCCGAGCACCACGAAGATCCCGAAATCGCCGCCCGCCGGCAGCGTGTCGAACTGGTGCGCGAGCAGGTTCAGATCCTGGTCGTCGAGCGCGGCGGCGCGTGTCGCGGCCTCGTCGGGATTGACTCCGAACTTGACCAGCTGAGCGCGCACGTCGGCACGCGCAAGTCCCGCCTGCACCCGAGCGAGCGTGGCGGCGCGCGCGCTGCCTGAGTCCGCGGTGAGTGCGGTGTCGGTGCCGATCATCGCGGCGAACGCCCCGGCGGGCATGCCGGCGATCAGGAAGGCGCCGAGGGTGATCGAGAGCAGCGAGCGTTTCAGCGAGGGCGTCATGAGACCTCCGAGCGTTGTTATTGTGAAGCCCGCGATGGTACGACGAGACGCCGGAGCGCGAAAAGCCGCGTCGCTGTGCGGCGACAGGGAACCCTCGCGCCGGGAGCTTCAGCGCGCGGCGGCGATGCCGTTGCGGCGAGGCGTGCTCCGTGCCGCACGCGGCGGCGCGCGCCGCGCGCCCGTACGACGGGTGGCGCGCGTCGTGCTCGCGCCGGCCTTGCCCAGGCCAAGGAGCGTCGCCAGCCGGCGCGGCTGGTCAACCAGGTCGGCGAGGGTGTGCCGGTCGAGCTCGCGCAGGAAGGCATCGAGCGCTCGCTGCACGGCACGTGAAAATCCGCACGCCGTCTCGATCGGACAAGACTTGCGATCCTCGAAGCAGCCCACCAGGGCGAACCCCGGCTCCATGCGCCGGACCACCTCGCCGACGTTGATCTTCGCCGCCGGGCGTGCGAGCCGCATGCCGCCGCCGCGGCCGCGCAGGGTCTCGACGTAGCCGGCCTTGCCGAGCTGGTGCACCACCTTCATCAGGTGGTGTTCGGAGATGTCGTAGGCGCGCGCGATCTCGGCGATGGTAGTGAGTTCGGTCGGTCGCAGTGACAGGCGGACCAGGACGCGGATGGAATAATCGGTGTAGGTGGTCAGGTGCACGGCATTCATCCCTGCGGCGAATTACGAGACGGCGCACGGTACGTCCGTGCACGTTCTCCCCGCTCGGCGCCATGATCACACACTTTTAATCGCTTTTTAATCTATGGTTTGCCGAGCTGCCTCGCTCACCCTATCGTAAGGACCCGTATGCAAGCCACCTCGATCGGTACCTGCTGCGGCGGTACCCGGATCCGTCCCGCGCGTTTCGCCGCGGCGTTCCTCGGCCTCGTCGTGCTGTCGCCGGCGCCGTTCGCGGCGTCCGCGGCGGATCCGGGCGCCGCAGCTCCGGCCGCCCCCGATCCGGCCCTCGAGCGGCGCATCGCGCACCTGCTCGCGGCGTATCCGGTGATCGACGGGCACAACGATCTCGCCTGGGAGATCCGCGACCGCTACCACAGCGACCTCGCCGCGATCGACCTCGCCGCCGACACCGCGGGTCTGCCGCACGCCGCCGGCAGCGCGGCGCTCATGACCGATCTGCTGCGCCTGCACGCGGGCGGGGTGGGCGGCCAATTCTGGTCGGTGTGGGTGCCGGTAACCATCACCGGCCCCGCCGCCGTCAAGGCCACGCTCGAGCAGATCGACCTGGTCAAGCGCTTCACGGCGCGCTACCCGCGCGATCTCGCCATGGCCTACACGGCCGCCGACGTGCGCCGTGTGATCGCCTCGCACCGTATCGCCTCGCTGATCGGCGTCGAGGGCGGCCACCAGATCGACGACTCGCTGGCGGTGCTGCGCCAGTACTACGACGCCGGCGCGCGCTACATGACCCTCACCCACACCAGCAACACGAGCTGGGCCGACTCGGCCACCGACGCGCCCGCGCACCACGGACTCACGCCGTTCGGCGTCGAGGTGGTGCACGAGATGAACCGGCTCGGCATGCTGGTCGACTTGAGCCACGTGTCGCCCGAGACCATGCGCGCGGCGCTCGCGGCCACCGCGGCGCCGGTGATCTTCTCGCACTCCTCGGCGCGCGCGCTGGTGGACCACCCGCGCAACGTCGACGACGATGTGCTGCGCGCGGTGGCGGCCAACGGCGGCGTGGTGATGATCAACTTCGCGCCGGGCTACGTGTCCGACGCGCGCCGGCACTGGGACGCCGATCTCGCCGCCGAAAAGGTGCGCTACGACAGCCCGCCCTACGCGGGCCTCTACATCGGCCAGCCCGAGCGCGCCGCGGCGGCGCTCGCCGAGTGGCAGCGCGCGCACCCGCAGCCGCACGCCACCCTCGCGCAGGTGGCCGACCACATCGAGCACGTGCGCGCCGTCGCCGGCGCCGACCACGTGGGCCTCGGCTCTGATTTCGACGGCATCCCGGACGCTCCCGACGGGCTCGGCGGCGTCGACCGCTACCCGGCGCTGCTCGCCGAGCTCGCGCGCCGCGGCTGGAGCGACGCCGACCTCGGCAAGCTCGCCGGCGGCAACGTTCTGCGGGTCATGGCGGCCGCCGAGCAAGTGGCGGCGCGACAGCGGGCCGCGGCCGGCACCTGAGCATCGGTCCGACGGCCGCGGCCGCCGGACGGGCGCCGCGGCGCCGGCTGAGTCAGTCGCGGAAGTTGTTGAACTGCAGCGGCACGCCGAGCGACTCCTTGCGCAGCAGCGCGATCACGCTCTGCAGGTCGTCGCGCTGCTTGCCGGTGACGCGCACCTTGTCGCCCTGCAACTGGGCCTGAACCTTGATCTTCGAGTCCTTCACCAGGCGCGCGATCTTGCGGCCGGTGTCGGCGTCGATGCCGTGCTTCAGGACCACGCTCTGGCGGGCGCGGGCGAGATTGACGTCCGGGTCCTCGACCTCCATGCAGGTCACGTCGATGCCGCGCTTGGCGACCTTGAGCCGCAGGATGTCGAGCATCTGCTTCAACTGGAACTCGGCCGGCGCGCTCATGATCACGGTGGTCTCTTCCAGCTCGAAACGTGCCTCGACGCCCTTGAAGTCGAAGCGCTGGGAGAGTTCGCGCGAGGCCTGGTCCACCGCGTTGGTGAGTTCGTGGCGATCGATCTCGGAGACTACGTCGAAGGAGGGCATGGGCGGCGATGTTAGCACCCGCCGCCGCCGTGCTCACCGGTAGCCGCGCGCCTGCAGCGTGAAAAGCTTCGCGTAGCGCCCGTCGAGCGCCATCAACTCCTCGTGCCGGCCGCGCTCGACGATGCGGCCCTCCTCGAGCACCAGGATCTGGTCCGCCATGCGCACCGTGGAGAAGCGGTGCGAGATCACGATCGCGATGCGCTCCCGGGCGAGGGCGCGGAAGTGCTCGAACACCTCGGCCTCCGCGCCGGCGTCGATCGCCGCGGTCGGTTCGTCCAGCACCAGGATGTCGGCGTCGCTGCGCATGAAGGCGCGCGACAGCGCGATCTTCTGCCACTGTCCGCCGGACAGTTCGCGGCCGTCCTTGAACCACTTGCCGAGCTGAGTGCGGTATTGCGCCGGCAGCGCGTCGATGAAGTCCGCGGCCAGGCCCTGCGCCGCGGCGTTCCGCCAGCGCGTCTCGTCCTCGAACGCGCGCACGTCGCCGGCGCCGATGTTCTCGCCCACCAGCAGCTGAAAGCGGGCGAAGTCCTGGAAGATCACACCGATGCGTCGCCGCAGCACGCCCTCGTCCCAGGCCTCGAGGTCGAGCCCGTCGAGCAGGATGCGGCCACGCGTCGGCCGGTACAGGCGCGTCAGCAGCTTGATCAGCGTGGTCTTGCCCGAGCCGTTCTCGCCCACCAGCGCGAGGCTCGCACCGGGCCGCACGTGCAGGTCGATGCCGGCGAGCGCGGGCGAGGCGGCGCCGGGGTAGGTGAACTCGACGCCCTCGAAACGGATGCCGTCGCCGGGCGCGGGGCCGACGCTGGCCGCGCCCTGTCGCCGCGGCACGGGCTGTTCGAGATACTCGTACAGCGTCGACAGATAGAGGTTGTCCTCGTAGAGGCCGCTGATCGCGGAGAGCGCCGCGCTCACCGCCGCCTGGCCCTGGCGGAACAGCATCAGGTACATGGTCATCTCGCCGACGCTCATGGCGCCGCGCACCGTGGCGGCCGCGATCCAGGCGTAACCGCCGTAGAGCGCGGCGGTGCCGACGAGCCCTAGGCCGAAGCCCCAGGCGTCGCGCCGCAGGGTCAGGTCGCGGTCCTCGCGATACAGGCGCGTGAAGATGTCGCGGTAGCGGTCGAGCAGCCGCTCGCCCAGTTCGAACAGCTTCACTTCCTTGGCGCTGTCCTCGCGCGCCAGCACCGACTCCAGGTAGATCTGCATGCGCGACTCGGGCGCGCGCCAGCGGAACAGCCGGAACGCCTCGCCCGAGAAGCGCGCCTCGGCGAGGAACGCAGGCAGCCCGGCGAGCACCAGTAGCACCACCGCCCACGGCGAGAAACGCACCAGCAGCGTGCCGAAGGACACCAGCGACACCGCGTTCTGCAGCAAGCCGAAGGTGCGCATCACCAGGCTCAAGGGGCGGCTCGACGCCTCGCGCCGCGCCCGCGTGAGCTTGTCGTAGAACTCCGAGTCCTCGAACTGCGGCAACTCGAGCGTGAGCGCCTTCTCGAGGATCATGACGTTGACGCGCTGGCCGAGCTGGGCGCGCAGCAGCGACTGCGCCAGCGACAGGCCGCGCTGGGCCATGGAGGTGGCGGCGACCAGCAGCGCCTCCAGGGCGACCAGCTGCATCACGGCGGACAGGTGCGCCGGTGCGCCCAGGCGGTGCGCCGCCGCCGCCTGGATGACGGCGTCGACGATGCGCGCGCCGACATAGGCGATCCCGGCCGGGAGGCTGCCGGCGACCACGGTGAGCGCGCCGAGCGCGACCGAGAGCCGCTTGTCGGTGCTCCACACCAGCGCGAGCGCGCGCCGGCCGTAGGTGAGGAGCTGGACCGCGCCGCGGGGCGGTGCGGCGGGCGTCGATTCGTTGCGCGGGCTTGCGTCTATAATGGCGTCTCCGAAACTCTCCCGTATGGCGGGTGTCTCCGTGAAATTCAAGCCCTTGCTCGAACGCTGGCGCAAAGACGCCGCTCCCGCGCTCACCGCCGAGTCGTACACGGTGCGGCTGCCGCTCGACGACGCCGCGCGGCTGCACGCGCTCGCGGAGCTCTTTCCCGGGCACTCGCCCGAGGCCCTGATCACCGACCTCCTGCAGGCCGCGCTCGACGAGATCGGCGCCGCCATGCCCTACGAACCCGGCCCCAAGGTGATCGCGCGCGACGATCACGGCGATCCGGTGTACGAGGACGTCGGCATGACGCCGCGCTTCGTCGAGCTCACGCGCAAGCACAAGAAGTCGCTCGAGGCGACGCGCGCCACCCGGGCTTGACGCTGCGCGCGCTGGCCGGTGATACTCGATTCCATGGCGAATGCGCGGCAAATCGGTCTCGGCTGGTGGTGGCGACCACGAGAGGAGTGGGCGCTGGCCGCTTAAGAGCTCGATCGAACGATAGATCTCTCCAGAACCCATCTCCGCAGCGTCGGTGATGGGTTTTTTGTTGCCTTCGGGAAACGCGCCAGGAACTTCCACGGTCCACCGTCCAAGCACTCATGAAACCACCCTTCGACATCTCGGCCGATCTCGACACGCCGGTCTCGGCGTATCTCAAGCTCGCCCCTTTCAAGCCGCGCTTCCTGCTCGAGAGCGTGGAGGGCGGCGAGCGCCTCGCGCGCTACTCGTTCATCGGCTTCGGCGACTGCCTCGAGGTGCGCCTCGACGCCGCCGGCCTCGCGATCGACGGTGTCGTCGGCCCGCGGCCGCGCACCCGCGCCGAGCTGCTCGACGCGCTGCGCGGCGCGCTCGCCCGTGCGCCGCAGCCGCTGCCGCACGTGCCCGGCGTGCCGCTGCTCGGCGGACTCGTGGGCTACACCGCCTACGACGCCGTGCGCTACTTCGAGCGCGTGCCCGGGCGGCGCCTGGAGGACAGCGGCGTGCCGCACGCCCACTACGTGGCGCCGCGCTCGCTGCTGGTGTTCGACCACCTGACGCGCTCGGCGGCGCTGCTGCACGCCGGTAGCGAGGCCGAGCGCCAGGCCCTGCGCCGCGAGGTCATGCAGGCGCTGCGCGGCGCGGTGCCCGTGCTCGCGGCGCCCGGCGGCTTCTCGCCCGCCACCCCCTCGCTCACGGAGGCCGAGCACGCCGTGGCGGTACGCCGCGCGCAGGAATACATCGCCGCCGGCGACGTCTATCAGCTGGTGCTCGCGTCCCGGTTCGAGGGACGGCACTCGCTGGCGCCGTTCGAGGTGTACCGCGCGCTGCGTCTCATCAATCCCTCCCCGTACCTCTACTACTGCGAGCTCGGCGACCTCACCGTGGTCGGTTCCTCGCCCGAGGCGCTGGTGAAGTGCCACGACGGCCACGCCCAGCTGCGGCCGATCGCGGGCTCCCGGCCGCGCGGCGCCGATGCCGCCGAGGACGCCCGCCTGGAGGCGGAGCTGCGTGCCGACCCGAAGGAGAATGCCGAGCACGTCATGCTGGTGGACCTCGCCCGCAACGACCTGGGCCGGGTCGCCACCGCGGGGAGCGTGCGCGTCGATCCCTACCGCACCATCGAACGCTACAGTCACATCATGCACATCGTCAGCGGCGTCAACGGCCGCCTCGCGCCCGGCCGCGACGCCTTCGACCTGTTCGCCGCCACCTTCCCGGCCGGCACCCTGGTCGGCGCCCCCAAGGTGCGCGCCATGGAGATCATCGACGAGCTGGAGCCCGTCGGGCGCCAGCTCTACGGCGGCACGGTGGGCTACTTCGGCCGCCAGGGCGACATGGACCAGGCCATCACCATCCGCACCCTGGTGTTCCGCGGCGACACCTACAGCTACCAGGCGGGCGGCGGCATCGTCGCCGACAGCCGGCCTCGGGCCGAATACGAGGAAGTCATGGCGAAGAGCGCCGTGCTGCGCCGGGCGCTCGCGATCGCCGCGGAGGGTCTATGAGCGCGCAACCGCGACTCCTGTTGATCGACAACTACGATTCCTTCACCTACAACCTGGTGCAGGCGTTCCTGGTCCTCGGCGCGCAGGTCGACGTGCGCCGCAACGACGAGATCACGGTGGAGGCGGCGCGCGAGCTCGACGTCACCCACCTCGTCATCTCGCCCGGCCCCGGCACGCCGCACGACGCCGGCGTGTCCATGGCCATGATCCGTGAGTTCGCCGGCAAGCTTCCCATCCTCGGCGTGTGCCTCGGCCATCAGTCACTGGTCGAGGTGTTCGGCGGCCGGGTGGTGCGCGCCGGCCGGTTGATGCACGGCAAGGTCTCGCCGGTGCGCCACGACGGACGCGGCGTGTTCCGCGGCCTGCCGCAGGACTTCGAGGCCGGCCGCTACCACTCGCTGATCGCCGATCCCGCGAGCCTGCCGCCGGAGCTCGAAGTGACCGCGCGCACCGCCGAGGGCGAGATCATGGGCGTACGGCACACGCGCCTGCCCGTGGAAGGGGTGCAGTTCCACCCCGAAAGCGTACTCACGCCTGAAGGGCCGCGCCTGCTCGGCAACTTCCTCGACCAGGCCTTCTTCGCGGCGCGCGCGCCGCACGTGTCCGCTCGTGGCTGACGCACGGCCGCTGCTCGAGCACCTGTTGGCGGGACGGGATCTGCCCGAACGGGACGCCGGCGAGATGCTGCGCGTGCTCACCGCGCCGGAGCTGCCGCCCGCGGTGGCCGGCGCGCTGCTCGCCGCGCTGCGCGCCAAGGGCGTCACCGCCGAGGAGGTACGCGGCTTCGCGCACGCCATGCGCGCGCTCGCGCGCAAACCGAGCCTGCCGGACGGGCTCGACGCCATCGACATCGTGGGCACCGGCGGCGACGCTTCCGGGAGCCTGAACCTGTCCACCGGCGCCGCGCTGCTCGCCGCCGCCTGCGGCGTGCCGGTGGTCAAGCACGGCAACCGCTCCGTCTCCAGCAGGAGCGGCAGCGCCGACGTGCTCGAGCGACTCGGTGTGCCGATGCCGCTCGACGAGGCGCGCGCCGCGCGCTGCTTCGAGGCCGCCGGCTTCACCTTTCTGTTCGCGCCGTACTACCACCCGGCGATGCGCGCGCTCGCGCCCGTGCGCGCCGCGCTCGGCATCCGCACGGTGTTCAATCTCCTGGGGCCGCTGACCAATCCGGTGGCGCCGCGCTTTCGCCTGATCGGCGCCTTCAACGAGGCCACCGCCGCGCTCATCGCCGAGACGCTCACCGGCACGGACCTCGCGCGCGCCTGGGTGGTGCACGGTGCCGCCGGCTGGGACGAGGCGACACCCATCGGCCCGTTCACGGTGTACGACGTGTCGCCCGCGGGCAGCGTTCGGTTTCACGTCGACCCCGAGGATCTCGGACTCGCCCGCTGCGCCGCCGAGGACCTCAAGGGTGCCGACCCGGAGTCGAATCTGCGCGCGCTGCTCGCCGTATTCGCCGGCGAGGATCGCGGCCCGCACCGCGCGGCGCTGATCCTGCAGGCGGGCATGGCGCTGCACATTGCCGGACGCGCGCCCGGCCTGCGCGAGGGCGTGCAGGCCGCCGCCGACGTCCTCGATTCCGGCGGCGCGCGGCGCTGGCTCGAGCGCTTCGAACGCGCGGTCACGGAGGCTTGACGTCCATGGCGGGATTCCTCGAGGAGATGGCGGCATCCAGTGCGCACCGCGCCGCCGCGGCGCGCAGCGCCGAGCCGCTCGGAGCGCTGCTGGCGCGGATCCGCGACCTGCCGCCGCCGCCGCCGCTCGCGCTCTCGCCGCAGGGCTTCGACGTCATCGCCGAGTTGAAGCTGCGCTCGCCCGCGGCGGGCGCGCTTGGCGCGGCCACCGACGACTGGCTCGGCCGGGTGAGCGCCTACGCGGCGGGCGGCGCGGCGGCGGTGTCGGTGCTCACCGAGCCGACCCGCTTCGATGGCGCGCTCGCGCACCTCGAGGCCGCAGCCGCGGCGTTGCGCCCGCACCGGGTGCCGGCGATGCGCAAGGATTTCCTGGTGGATCCCTACCAGGTGGCCGAGGCGCGTGCCGCCGGCGCCGGTGGGGTGTTGGTGATCCTGCGCATGCTGCCCCGGGCCCGCGTCGAGGAGCTGCTCGACGCGGCTGCCGAGCACGGGCTGTTCGTGCTGCTGGAAGCGTTCGACGCCGCCGATCTGGACGCCGCGCGCGGCCTGCTCGAAGGCCGTGCCGCGAATGCGCCGCGCACCCTGGTGGGACTCAACTGCCGCGATCTCGACACCCTCCAAGTCGACCCGGCACGTTTCGAGGCGCTCGCGTCCCGCATGCCGGGCGGCTGGCCGGCGGTGGCGGAGAGCGGCGTGGCGACGCCGGACGACGCCCGCCGCATGCGTGCGCTCGGCTACCGGCTGGCCCTGGTCGGCACGGCGCTGATGGCGAGCGCCGACCCGGCGGCGGCGCTGGCGGCGGTGCTCGCGGCGGCGCGCACGGCGGAGTCGTCGGGGGGCTACACTTGAGCGCCATGTGGATCAAGATCTGCGGCATGACCAGCGCCGACGGCATCGCGGCTGCGGCCGAGGCGGGCGTGGACGCCGTCGGCTTCGTGTTCGCGCCGAGCCCGCGCCAGGTGACCCCGGGGCAGGCGGCGCAGCTCGTTGCGCTGGTGCCCCCGGGCATCCTGCGCATCGCGGTCGCGCAGCACCCGCTGCAGATGAAGGTCGACGAGATCTGCCGGGTGATGAAGCCCGACTATTTCCAGACCGACGTCGAGGATCTGCGCGAGCTCAAGATTCCCGCGCACGTGAAGGTGCTGCCGGTGGTGCGCTTCGGCCGCAAGCAGCCGAGTCCGCTGCCGGCGCGCATGCTGTTCGAAGGTCCCTCGAGCGGCGTCGGCGAACTCGCCGACTGGGGCCGCGCCGGGGAGCTCGCGCGCCAGACCGAGGTGATCCTCGCCGGCGGCCTGAACGCGGCCAACGTCGCCGAGGCCATCCACGCGGTGCGTCCCTTCGGCGTCGACGTGAGCTCCGGGGTGGAGTCCGTGCCCGGCATCAAGGACCCGGAGAAGATCAGGCAGTTCGTGCGCGCGGCGCGCGCCGCGGCCGCGGCCCTCGAGCGGTGAGCGGCGCCGGTGCGCGTCAAATTCCAGGAGTTCAGGAGTCTCGATCGATGAGTACAAGCCCGCAGCGCTCGGCCGTTCCGCCCGCGGCCTATCCCGATGCCAAGGGGCGGTTCGGGACCTTCGGCGGCCGGTACGTGCCGGAAACGCTGGTCGCCGCGCTCGACCGTCTGCAACAGGGCGTCGAGCGGCACCTGCACAGCGCCGACTTCCAGGCCGAATTCCGTCAGGAACTCGCCACCTGGGTGGGCCGGCCCACCGCGCTCACCCGCGCCGGGACGCTCAGCCGGCGCTGGGGCGCGGAGGTGTGGCTGAAGCGCGAGGACCTCGCGCACACCGGCGCGCACAAGATCAACAACGCCATCGGCCAGACCCTGCTCGCCAAGCGCCTGGGGGCGAAGCGCATCATCGCCGAGACCGGCGCCGGGCAGCACGGCGTGGCGAGCGCCGCCGCGGCGGCGCGCCTCGGCATGCCGTGCGTGGTGTACATGGGCGCGATCGACGTCGAGCGCCAGGCGCCGAACGTCGGCCGCATGAAACTCATGGGGGCCACCGTGGTGCCCGTCACCAGCGGCGACCAGACGCTGCGCGCCGCCATCGACGAGGCGCTGCGCGACTGGGTGTCCGACCCGAACGGCACCTACTACTCGCTTGGCTCGGCGGTCGGGCCGCACCCGTATCCGTACCTCGTGCGCGAGCTGCAGTCGGTGATCGGCCAGGAGGCGCGCGCGCAGATGCTCGAGCGAGCCGGCGGGCTGCCTGACGTCGCGGTCGCCTGCGTCGGCGGCGGCTCCAATGCGATCGGGCTGTTCCACCCCTTCCTGGCCGACGACGGCGTGCGCCTGCTCGGCATCGAGGCGGGCGGCCGCGGACCGGGACTCGGCGACAATGCGGCGTCGCTCACCTTCGGCACGCCCGGGGTGCTGCAGGGCAGCTACACGCTCATCCTGCAGGATGCCTTCGGTCAGGTGCGTGAGACGCACTCGGTGTCCGCCGGGCTCGATTACTCCGGTGTCGGTCCCGAGCACGCCTACCTTCACACCAGCGGCCGCGTGACCTACGAGTCGGCCACCGACGAGGAGGCGCTGGACGCGCTCACCGAGTGCGCCGAGTGCGAGGGTATCCTGCCCGCGATCGAGACCGCGCACGCCTTCGCCGGCGCGCGCCGCTTCGCCCGCGCCCATCCCGGCGCGCGCATCCTGATCGGCTGCTCGGGGCGCGGCGACAAGGACATGCCCATCCTGCAGCGCACCGTACTTGCGGAAAGGAGCTGAACGGTGGCCGCCTCCGATTCGATCGGCGCTGCGATCCGCGCCGCCAACGCCGCCGGACGCCCCGCGCTGGTGGGTTTCATGACCGCCGGGTTCCCGACCCGCGAGCGCTTCCGCGCCGATCTTGCGGCGGTGGCGAGCGCCTGCGACGTGGTGGAGATCGGCGTGCCGTTCAGCGACCCGATGGCCGACGGCACCACCATCCAGCGCGCGAGCTTCGCGGCGCTCGCCAATGGCGTGACGCTGCCGTGGATTCTCGAGGAGCTGCGCGCCGCCGGACGCTCTTCGGCACCGGTGCTGCTCATGAGTTACCTCAATCCGCTACTCGCCTACGGGCTCGAGCGCCTGCCTCGCGATGCCGCCGCGGCCGGCGTGAGCGGATTCATCGTGCCCGATCTGCCCAACGAGGAGAGCGCCGAGCTGGACGCGGCGCTCGCGGGCGCCGGTCTCGCCCTCGTGCAGATGGTGACGCCCGTGACGCCGCCGGAGCGGCTCGAACGCCTCTGCCGCTCGGCGCGCGGTTTCGTGTACGCGGTGACCATGACCGGCACCACGGGCAAGTCCACGGAGGTGCCCGACGACGTGCTCGCCTACATGGACCGCGTGCGCGGCGCCGCCGCCGTGCCGGTGTGCGCCGGCTTCGGCATCCGCTCGCGCGAGCAGGTGCGGCGCTTCGCGCCGCACGTCGACGGCGTGGTGGTCGGCTCGGCGCTGGTCGAGGCCCTCGAGCGCGGCGACGACGTGCGCGCCTTCCTGGGTTCGCTACGCTAGTCCGCGCCGCGAGACACCGATCACGCGTCGCGCGCCGAGGCGCGGCGTGAAGCGCGTGTATCGCGCGGCCTCGCTGCTGCAGGTCGCCCACGCCCGCAACGTGCTGCTCGCGGCCGGCATTCGCTGCGAGCTGCGCAACCAGTATCTCGGCGGCGCGCTCGGCGAGGTGCCGATGATGGAGGCCTGGCCGCAGCTCTACGTCGACGATGACGACGAGGCCTACGCGCGCTCGGTGCTCGAGCGCGCGACGCGTCCCGCGGCCGGACCGGGCTGGAACTGCCCGGACTGCGGCGAACGGCTCGAACCGCAGTTCACCGCCTGCTGGCGCTGCGGACGCGAAGCGCCGCCGGCGCGGAGCCCCTGACGCCGTGGCGCGCGTGCTCATTGCCGACGATCACGCCGTGGTGCGCGCCGGACTGCGCCAGTTCCTCGCCGCGGAACCCTCCATCGAGGCGGTCGGCGAGGCCGGCAGCGGTGACGAGACCCTGGAGCAGTTGCGGCGCACCGAGTGGCACCTCGTACTGCTCGACATTCACATGCCCGGCCGCAGCGGCCTCGACGTGCTGCAGCACATCCACGCCGGCTTCCCTCAGGTCCGAGTCCTGGTGCTGAGCGGCCTGCCGGAGCAGCAGTACGCCATCCACGTGCTGCGCGCCGGCGCGAGCGGTTACCTCTCCAAGGACTGTTCGCCCGACGAGATCGTCAAGGCGGTCAAGACCGTGCTCGGCGGACGACGCTACCTGAGCGCTAGCCTCGCCGATCGGCTGCTCGCGGAGCTCGACGGCGAGCCGGGTCGGCCTCTGCACGCACGGCTCTCGACGCGCGAGTTCCAGATCCTCTGCAAGCTCGCCGCGGGCCGCAGCGTCTCCGAGATCGCCGCGGAACTGTGCCTCAGCGTGAAGACGGTGAGCACCTACCGTAGCCGCATCCTCGAGAAGATGGACTTTCGATCGAATGCGGACATGACCTCCTACGCACTGCGCAACGGGCTCATTCTCTGAACGGGCCGCCTCGCCGAAGCGGCTCGCGCTTCGCAGGCCGGGCCGTTCCAAGGCCCTGGCGTGAGAACTTTCCTACGTCGTGACGCGGGTAATCCGCACTGCCCGGCGCGCCCGGCCGTGGCAGACTCGTCCCCCTAGACGCCGCGTACGCGGCCGCGCCGGGTGCGCATGGAAGGAAGGCATGGAGGAAGGCTTGCGGATCCTGCTCGCCGAGGATTCGACGGCGCTCGCCGAACGTATCGCCGAGGCCATTCGGCAGGTGCCGCGGGTGCGCTTCCTCGGAGTCGTGCACTCCGAGGCGGACACGCTCGCGGCGGTGCGCGAGCAGCGGATCGACGTATTGATCCTCGACCTGCACCTCAAGCAGGGCACCGGCTTCGGCGTGCTGCGGGCGCTCGCCGCCATGCCCCGCAGGCCCTGCATCGTCGTGCTCACCAACTACGACCTGCCGGCCTACAAGAGCGCCGCACTCGCGCTCGGCGCCTCGCATTTCCTCGACAAGGCGCGCGACTACGGGCGCTTGCCCGAGGTGTTGCACGAGCTCGCGCAAGCGGCGAGCGCTGGCGCCGCGCCGGGCGCCGCGCCGGGCGTCGCGTCCTAGCAGAGCGCTTGTCGGAGTCCGGCTAGGTACTTCCCCAGCGCGCCGCGCCGCCGTCGCGGGTACCGGCGCGAGCCCGATTCGTGCCAGAATCGACCGAGGCCTCGAACACGGAGATTCACCATGGAGACGACCTTCGAGGAAACCGCCGAGCAGGCCCGAGCGGCCGCGCGGCGACTCAAGAACGATCTGGACGAAGGCTTGAAGGGCGTGAAGTCGGCGGCCAACGAGGAGATGCAGAATCTCATCGCCGACGTCGAGGAACTGCTCGCCCGGGTGGCCCACATGAAGGACGCCGACGTCGAGCGGGTGCGCGGCCGCGTGCACGAGACGCTCAAGACCGCGAAGCGCAGCCTCGACGAGGGTGCCGCCGAGTTGCAGCGCCGGGCCCGGGCCGCGGCCGACGGCGCCGACGACGCGGTGCGCGACAGCCCGTGGGTGGCCGTCGGCATCGCCGCCCTGGTGGGCGCCGTGGTCGGCATCCTGGTTTCGCGCCGCTCCTGAGGCCCGACGGGTGCGTGTGCTCTGGTCCTTGCCGAAGGCCGCGCCATTGCTCGTCGAGCACCTCGCGGCCTACCTGGAGCTGGCCGGCCGCGATCTCGCGCGAGCGCGGCGCGAATTCGCCGCCCTCGCACTGGCCGCGGCCATCGTGCTGGTGGGTGCGGCATTCACGCTGCTGATGATTTGCCTCGCCGTGGTGGCGCTTACCTGGGACGGTCCTCACCGCGTGGCGGCGATCGCGGGCATGGGCGCCTTCTTCCTGGCGGCCACCTTGCTCGCCGCGTTGCGCGGCGCGAACGTGCTGCGCGACCGGGCGCCGTTCCTCGACGCGGTGCGCCGCGAATGGCGCGAAGACCGGGTTATCCTCGAGCAGGTGCTCACGGCGGAGGATGAGTGAGCGCCGTGATCGACGAGCAGGAGGAGCGCGAGGCGCGGCGGCGAATCACGGAGCGGCTCGGCCGCACGCGCGCCGAATTGAAGCAGCTTCTCGTCCCGCCCGCCGGTGAACGCGAGGCCAACGATCAGGCTTCGCCCGAGGCGGGCGAGGGCAGCGGATTCCCGCGCAGCCGCACCCTGAAGCTGCTGCTCTCCGGGCGCGGCGCCTGGACGGCGCTCAGCCTGCTCGGCGGCTTCCTCATCTCGCGTCCGGCGCTGGCGCTCGAAATCCTGAAATTGCTGCCGCTCGGCTCCATGTCGCGCGGCGCGCTGAAGAAGCTGCTGGTGACACTCGCGCGCCCGAAGTAGGGGCGCCGGCCCGTGCGCCCGTGCGCCCGTGCGCCCGCGCGCCCGCGTCAGCGGCGCCGCGAGCGCGACGCGACGAATAGCGCGATCGCGCCGAGCATCAGCGTCGCGCCGACCCAGCGGCTATCCTGGAAGGCGGCGATCCACACCAGCCCCGAGAGCCACAGCACGGCCGCACCGAGGCTCGCCTCGCGGCGCGCATCCCGGCGCTCGATCTCCTCGCGCAGCCGCTCCACGCCCGAGTCCTCGACCTTGAGCCGCAGCCGGCCCTCGCTGCTCGCGCGCACCGCGGTCTGAAAGAGCTGCGGCAGCGTCTTGATGGCCTCGACGGTGTCCGGCACCTGCGCCCGCAGGCGCTTGAATACGCTGCGCGGGCCGATGCGCTCGCGCATCCACGCGCGCAGCACCGGTTGCGCGGTCTTCCACAGGTCGAGATCCGGATACAGCTGCCGTCCCAGGCCCTCGATGTTGAGCAGCGTCTTCTGCAACAGGATCAGCTGCGGCTGCACGCGCATGTCGAAGCGTCGCGCGGTCTCGAAGAGGCGCAGCAGCACCTGGCCGAAGGAAATCTCCTTCAGGGGCTTGTTGAAGATCGGCTCGCAGACCGTGCGCACCGCGCTTTCCAGCTCGTCGATGCGGGTGTCGGCGGGGACCCAGCCGGACTCGACGTGCAGGGCGGCGACGCGGTGGTAGTCGCGGTCGAAGAAGGCGAGGAAGTTCTCGGCCAGGTAGTGCTGGTCGCGCGGCTGCAGGGTGCCGACGATGCCGAAGTCCACCGCCGCATAGCGTGGATTCTCCGGGTCCTCCACCTGCACGAAGATGTTGCCCGGGTGCATGTCCGCGTGAAAGAAGTTGTGGCGGAACACCTGGGTGAAGAAGATCTCCACCCCGTTCTCGGCGAGGCGCGCGAAATTGGTGCCCAGGTCGCGCAGCTCCTCGATGCGGCTGATCACCAGGCCGTGGATGCGCTCCATCACCATCACGTTGCTGCGACAAAGATCCCAGTAGACCTCCGGCACGTACAAGAGCTTCGAGCCGGCGAAGTTGCGCTTCAGCTGCGAGGCGTTGGCCGCCTCGCGCATCAGGTCGAGCTCGTCGATGATGGTCTTGCGGTACTCCGCCACCACCTCGCGCGGACGGATGCGGCGCGCGTCACTCGAGTAGCGCTCGGCGAGCTCCGCCAGCGCCTCGAGCACCTCCAGGTCGCGCTCGATGAGCGCGCGCATTCCGGGGCGCAGAATCTTGACCACCACCTCGCGGCCGTCGCGCAGCACCGCCGCGTGCACCTGGGCGATCGAGGCGGCTGCGAGCGGCGTCCGCTCGAAGATCGCGAATAGCGCGTCGAGCGGCGCGCCCAGCGACGCCTCGACGGTGGCGACGGCGAGTGCGCTGTCGAAGGGCGGCACTCGGTCCTGCAGCTTGGCGAGCTCGTCGGCGATGTCCGGCGGCAACAGGTCGCGCCGCGTCGACAGCGCCTGTCCGAACTTGATGAAGATCGGTCCGAGCTCCTCCAGCGACAGGCGCAGCCGCTCGCCGCGGGAGGCGCCCGAGCGGCGCTCGAACCAGGTCCAAGGCGACAGCAGCGCGAGAAAGCGGAACGGCCGGTACAGGTGCGTGGCGCGCACGAAGTCGTCCAGGCCGTGGCGCACCAGCGCGCGCTGAATGTCGAGCAGCCGGCGCATCACCCGCAGGCGCATCAGGAACGCTCCGCCAGGTGACGCTCCAGGCGCGCGAGCCGCGCCTCGACCCGGTCGGCGGCCTCGCGCACCGCGTCGACGCCGCGCAGATATTCCTGCAGTTCCACCGAGTTGACGACGTCGCGACTCTCCTCGGTCAGGTATTCGGCGAGGTTCTGCCCGGCGGTGCGCAACGCGCCGCGGAGCCATTCGCCCGCGCCGCGCGCGACCCGCGCCAGCTGCCGCGCCGGCAGGTCACCGACGAGCCGCGCCAGCTCCTCCTCGACGTCCGGCCGCGCCGCGTCCAGCAGCGCGCGGAATGCCGCCGCCACTTCGGCGTCGCCGCTGACCCGTACCGCGTCGGCCGCGGCCGACGCGGCGCTGCGGCCGAGTGCGAGCCGCGCCAGGCTCGCCGGCGAGCCGGTGATGCTGGCGGAGGCGGTATCCTCCGCGCCGGCGCGGCGCAGCGCGAGGCGCTCGCCGACCACGCAGGCGCGCACGCGAGCGACTCCACTCACGTCCACGAGCAGCGACGCGCCGGCGAGGCTCTGCGCCCGGCCCCGTGCCTGGGCGGACGCCGCGAGCCCGCGATTGAGCAGGGCCTCCAGCGCCCCGAGCCAGGCAGGAGTGGCGGTCATCGCGGTCAGATCTTGTAGCCGCGGTGCACAGCGACGATCCCGCCGCTCAAATTGTGATAGCTCGACTCGGCGAACCCGGCGTCGCGCATCATGCCGAGCAGGGTTTCCTGGTCGGGATGCATCCGAATCGACTCCGCCAGGTAACGGTAGCTCGCCTCGTCCTGGGCCACTACGCGGCCGAGCAGCGGCAGCACCTTGAAGGAGTAGGCGTCGTAGACCGGCTTGAGTCCTGGAGCGACGGGCCTGGAGAATTCCAGCACGATGAGCTGACCGCCGGGTTTGAGCACCCGCCGCATGGCAGCGATCGCGGCCGCCTTGTCCGTCACGTTGCGCAGCCCAAAACCGATGGTCACGCAATCGAAGCTGTCGTCCGGGAACGGCAGCCGCTCGGCATCGGCGACGACGCAGTCGACGGAACCGGCGAAGCCGTGGTCGAGCAGCCGGTCGCGGCCGAGCGTGAGCATGGCGGCATTGACGTCCGACAGCACCACCCGGCCGCTGCGGCCGACCTGCCGTGCGAGTCCGAGCGACAGGTCGCCGGTGCCGCCGGCGACGTCGAGAGCCGCATCGCCCTCGGCGAGCCCGGTGAGCGACAGGGCGAAGCGCTTCCAGAGCCGGTGCACGCCGAGCGACATCAAGTCGTTCATGACGTCGTACTTGCCGGCCACCGAGGCGAATACCGAGCGCACGCGCTGCGCCTTCTCCCGCCACGGGACTTGTTGGTAGCCGAAATCGGTGTTGCGCTCGGAATCGCTCATGGTGCTCTCGGCCTCATGGTGCTCACGGCATGGCCTGCCCCCGCGCATTGTAGCCGACGCGGGTGGGCGAACCCGCCGCCGGGCGGAAGATCGCGCAATTGATCAGTGGGGGCGGTCTGCGCCGGGCGGTTTTGCGCCGCGTGCGGCCGAGCGTGCGACGGCGTCGGCTTCGCCGCAGCGCTGCTGGTAGCGACGCCAGTTCGCCTCCCGGTCGCGGCCCAGCTCGTAGAGCAGCGTCCAGGTGTACAGCCCCGTGTCGTGGCCGTCGTCGAACACCAGGCGCAGCGCGTAGTTGCCCACCGGTTCGACGCGGGAGATGCCCACGGCCTGCTTGCCGGTCACCAGCACGCCCTCGCCGCCGCCGTGGCCGCGCACCTCGGCGGATGGCGAGAACACCCGCAGGTATTCGAACGGCAGCTCGAAGGTGGAGCCGTCGTCGAAGGATACCGCGAGCAGCCGCGACTGGGTGCGCAGCTTGATGTCGAGAGGGTGGGGCATGGGTGCTCCTCGGATTCGCGGCCGGGCCTAGAGAATGTAGCGCGAGAGATCCTGGTCGCGCGCGAGCTCGCCGAGGTTCGCCTCGACGTACCCACGGTCGATCAGCACGCGCGATCCCGCGCGGTCCGGCGCCTCGTAGGAGACGCGCTCCAGCAGCCGCTCCATGACCGTGTGCAGCCGCCGCGCGCCGATGTTCTCGGTGCGCTCGTTCACTTCGAAGGCGATCTCGGCGAGGCGGCGCACGCCCGAGGCGTCGAACTCGATTTCAACGCCTTCGGTGGCGAGCAACGCCGCGTACTGGCGGCAGAGCGAGGCGTCGGGCTCGGTGAGGATGCGCACGAAATCGTCCACCGACAGCGGTTCGAGCTCCACCCGGATCGGCAGCCGTCCCTGCAATTCGGGGATGAGGTCCGAAGGCTTGGACATGTGGAACGC
Organism: Gammaproteobacteria bacterium; assembly: GCA_027459765.1. Classification (GTDB taxonomy): domain Bacteria; phylum Pseudomonadota; class Gammaproteobacteria; order Steroidobacterales; family Steroidobacteraceae; genus Bog-1198. Next base: position 74,422 of record DAIDHD010000059.1, read on the forward strand.
GCCCGAGGCGATGAACAGCACGTGGTCGGTGCGCACCGCGCCGTATTTGGTGTTGACGGTGCAGCCCTCGACCAGCGGCAGCAGGTCGCGCTGCACGCCTTCGCGCGAGACGTCGGCGCCGGCCGTCTCCTGGCGGCGCGCGATCTTGTCGATCTCGTCGATGAAGACGATGCCGTTCTCCTCGGCGTTCGCCACCGCCCGGGCCTTCAGCTCGTCCTCGTTGACGAGCTTGGCCGCCTCCTCCTCGACGAACAGGCGCAGCGCCTCCTTGATCTTCACCCGGCGCGTGCGCGTGCGGCCGGCGCCGAGGCTCTGGAACATGCCCTGCAGCTGCTGCGTCATCTCCTCCATGCCGGGTGGCGCCATGATCTCCACGCCCACCGGCAGGGCCCGCACGTCGACGTCGATCTCGCGCTCGTCGAGCGCGCCCTCGCGCAGCATCTTGCGAAACCGCTGCCGCGTGTCGGCGTCGCGCGGCGCGGAGTCGCCCGCGGCGCGCGGCAGCAGCACGTCCAGGATCCGGTCCTCGGCTGCGTCCGCGGCCCGCGGCCGCACCTTGGAGGTCTCCTCCTCGCGGGTCATCTTGACGGCGATCTCCACCAGATCGCGCACGATGGAATCGACTTCCCGGCCGACGTAACCCACCTCGGTGAACTTGGTGGCCTCGACCTTCAGGAACGGGGCGCGCGCCAGGCGCGCCAGGCGCCGCGCGACCTCGGTCTTGCCCACGCCGGTCGGGCCGATCATGAGGATGTTCTTCGGCGTGATTTCCGGCCGCAGCGTCGCCGCGACCTGCATCCGCCGCCAGCGGTTACGCAGTGCAATGGCCACCGCGCGCTTGGCGGCGGACTGGCCGACGATGTGCTTGTCGAGCTCCTCGACGATTTCGCGCGGCGTCATCTGCGACACGGGTCTACAGCTCCTCGATGGTGAGGTGACGGTTGGTGTAGATGCAGATGTCCGCCGCAATGCCGAGTGCGCGCTCCACGATCGCGCGTGCGGGCAGTTCGGTGGCCTCGATCAGCGCCAGCGCCGCGGCCTGGGCGTAGGGCCCCCCGGAACCGATGGCGATCAGGTCGTGCTCCGGTTCGACGACGTCGCCCGTGCCCGAGATCACGTAGGTGCTGTCGCGGTCCGCCACGCACAGCAGGGCCTCCAGGCGCCGCAGGCTCCGGTCGCTGCGCCAGTCCTTGGCGAGCTCGATCGCCGCGCGCGTGAGATTGCCGAACTTCTCGAGCTTGCCCTCGAAGCGCTCGAACAGCGTGAACGCGTCGGCGGTGCCGCCGGCGAATCCCGCCACGACCTTGTCGCCGAACAGCCGCCGTACCTTGCGTGCGTTGCCCTTCACGACGGTTTGGCCGAGGGTCACCTGGCCGTCGCCGCCGATGGCGACGCGCCCCTGGCGGCGCACGGCGAGGATGGTGGTGCCGTAGAGGCGATCGGGATGGTGATTCATGGCGGAACTCGCAAAGTGGGGGCGGGCGGCGCGCTTTCAAGCACCGCCGGCCGCGCCGCCGCCGCGCCGCCGCGCGCGCGGGTGCGCGCCGTCGTACACGGTGGCGAGGTGCTGGAAGTCGAGATGGGTGTACACCTGGGTGGTGCCGATGTCGGCGTGGCCGAGGAGTTCCTGCACGGCGCGCAGGTCGCGACTCGACTCCAGGAGGTGCGTGGCAAAGGAGTGTCGGAACAGGTGTGGGTGCACGTGCACGCCCAGGCCCTGCCGGCGCGCCCAGCCCGCCACGCGCAGTTGCACCGCTCGCGGCGTCAGTCGCCGGCCGCCGCGGCCGAGGAACAGCGCCCGTTCGCCGGGTGGCGCTAGCGCGCCGCGCTCCTCGAGCCAGCGGGCGAGCGCCTCGGCGGCGAAGCGGCCCAGCGGCACGATGCGCGTCTTGCCGCCCTTGCCGAGCACCCGCACCGTGCGGTCGGCGAGATCGAGCTCGGTGAGGTCGAGGCCGACCAGTTCGGCGAGGCGCAGCCCCGAGGAGTAGAAGAGCTCCATGATGGCCTTGTCGCGCGCCGACAGCCGGTCGTCGGCGCGGAACGCGAGCAGGCGCTGCATCTGGTCCACGTCGAGCGTCTTCGGCAGCGCCTTGCGCTGCTTCGGGGCCCGCACCTCGTGCGCCGGGTTGCTCGCGGCGTGCCCTTCGCGCAGGAGGTAGCCGAAGAACGTGCGCACGGCGGACAGCCGCCGTTGCACGCTGCGCGGCGCGAGTCCCGCCGCATGCGAACCGGCCGCGAAGGCCCGCACCGCCGCGCCGTCGAGCGCCGTCCAGCCGACGACTCCGCGGGCCGCGCAGAAATCCGCGAGCGCGGCGAGATCCCCCGCGTACGCCGCGGCCGTGTGGCCGCTCACGCGCCGCTCGTGGCGCAGGTGCCCGAGGAAGCGCTCGATCCAGTCGCGCTCTTCGGCGTGCATCGGGGCTCCTCGCCGCGCGGCGCGGTCAGCCGCGCGCCACCGCGTAGGTCACCAGCTCGCCGATGCGCGACAGGAACTCGGTGCTCATGCCCGGGTGGAAGCGGTCCGCGTCGCTCGCGCCGATGGCGAGCAGGCCGAGTTCGCCGCGTGGACCGAGCGGGGTGAGCGCCACCGATCCGATCTCCACCGAGCCCGCCCCGAACAGGTAGTCGCGCTGGCTGTCGCGTATCTGGCCGCAGCGCGGCTTGCCAGACTGCAGCAGCGGCTCGAAGCCGCGCATGTCCGGCGCATCGGGCGAGGCGACCCGCAGGAACCTGCCGAGATCCGCTTCCAGGGGACGTGCGTCCTCCAGGAACAGCACCAGCACGGCGTGCATCGCCTGGAAGTCCTCGCGCATCGACGCCTCGACGGCGGTCACGGTGGCGCGCAGGTCGCGCGCCTGGATCAGGCGCTGGGTGAGCTGGTGGATGCGTTCGGCGAGCTGGTCGTTGGCGCGGGCGACCTCCACCAGTTCCTTGAGCTTGCGCTCCAGGCTCTGGTTGCGCTCGCGCAGCACCTGCACCTGGCGTTCCACCAGGCTCACGGCCGCCGCCGACCCCGAGAGGTGCGGAATGCGCAGCTTGGCGAGCAGCGCCGCGTGCTGTTCGAAGAACTCGGGATGCGCCTGCAGGTAGTCCGCCACCTGGACATCCGTCACGTCGTTGGGTTTGACCCCGCGTGCCTGGCTGGTCATCGTCTCGCCACTCCCATTCAGTAGGGTCAGATCTGCACCGTTCCCGTGAACACCGTGGTCGCGGGACCGGTCAACCACAATCGGGCGCCGCGACCGGGCCAGCGCACCTCGGCGGCCCCGCCCGGCAACTCCACGCGCACGCGTTCGTCGAGCAGGTCGGAGGCGCGGCCGACGGCCACCGCCGCGCACGCACCCGTGCCGCAGGCCAAAGTCTCGCCGACGCCGCGCTCGAACACCCGCAGGCGGATGCGGTTCCGCTCGACCACCTGCATGAAGCCCACGTTGGTGCGCTTCGGGAAGCGCGGGTGGCGCTCGAGCGCCGCCCCGAGCCGGGCCACCGGCGCCGCGTCCACGTCGTCGACCAGCAGCACCGCGTGCGGGTTGCCCATCGAGACCGCTCCCAAGGCCACCCGTTCGCCGTCCACCTCGACGAGGTAGCGAGCGGCCGCGGCGGGCGCCTCGAACGGCAGTGCCCGCGGCTCGAAGTCCGGCACCCCCATGTCGACCGATACCAGTCCGTCCTCGCGGACCACCGCGTGCACGCTGCCGCCGCGGCTCTCGAGCAGCAGTTCCCGGCCGTGCTGCGGGTCGCGGTCGAACAACAGCGCCGCGACGCAGCGGGCGCCATTGCCGCACTGTTCGACCTCGCCGCCGTCGGCGTTGAACACCCTGTAGAACACCCGGCCTGCGGCCGTGCGCGGCGGCTCCAGCACCAGCGCCTGGTCGAAGCCCACGCCGGTGCGCCGGTCGGCGAGCGCACGCAGGGCCGCCGCGTCGGGCAGCGCCCCGGCTGCGGGCGCGTCGAAGACCAGAAAATCGTTGCCCAGACCCTGCATCTTCACGAAAGGGATGCGCATCTGGCGCGCAGCATAGCCCATGGCGCCGCGCGCGCACACTGCGCAGCGCAGTTGCGGCCCGTTCGCCGGCCGGCGTAACGTAGCGCTCCGGCCACGACACGGAAGTAATGCATGCGCCACGTGATGGTGTTGAACTCCAAGGGCGGCTGCGGCAAGAGCACGCTCGCCACCAACCTCGCCGTGTTCTTCGCGCGCGAGGGCGCGCAAGTCTGCATCGCCGATTACGATCCGCAGCGCTCGAGTCTCGACTGGCTCGCCGCGCGGCCGGCGGAACTGCCCGCCATCGGCGGCGTGCCCGCCTACGAGGAGGGCCTGCGCAACGTGCCGCGCGGCACCGAGGTGCTGGTGATCGACGCGCCGGCGCGCGTGCATGGCACCGAACTCAATGAACTGGTGCGGCGTGCCGAGACCATCATCGTGCCGGTGCTGCCGTCGAGCATCGACATGAAGGCGTGTGGGCACTTCATGGGGGAACTGCTGGAAATCGGCAAGGTGTCGCGCCGTCAGGCGCGGCTCGCGGTGGTCGCCAACCGCGTACGCGAGAACACGCTCGCTTTCCAGGAACTCGAGGCCTTCCTCGCCGGGCTCAAGCTCCCCTATCTGGGCGCGTTGCGCGAGGCGCAGAACTACGTGCGTGCCTACGCGCGCGGCATGGGCGTGCTGGAGCTGCCGCAGTATCTGGCCTGGCCGGACTGGGAGCAGTGGGAGCCGATCTGCGACTGGCTCGACAGCAAGCGCAGCCGGCCCTGATCGGCCCGTTCGGGCGCGCGCCTCACAGGCTGGCGCGGATCCCCGTCGCAAGATCGTGGTAGCGCAGCGCGACGCCGAGCTCCTCGACGAGGCGGCGGTTGTCCACGCGGCGCGACTCGCCGAGGAACGACCAGGTCGCCTGGGAGAACGTGCGCTGTGCCTCGGCGCGGCTCACCAGAGGTGGCGGTGGCAGGCCCGCGATTGCGGCCACCCGTTGCAGGAATTCGGTAGCGCTCGCCTGCGTGCCGTCGGTTGCGTTGTAGGTTCGCCGGTGCGCGCGCGGGCTCTGGCCCGCGGCGATGCAGGCGGTGACCAGGTCCTCCACCTGGATGCGATTGCCGGGCGACGCCTCGCGCGGCTCGATGGCGGGTTCCCGCTGCCGCAGGCGCTCGAGCGGCAGGCGTCCGGGACCGTAGATGCCGGGCACGCGCAGGATCGAGAACGAGACCGCGTGCGCGTCGCACCAGGCGGCGAGGGTGCGTTCGGCGGCGAGCCTGCGCACGGCGCGCGCGTTGCGTGGCGCCGGCGGGGTATCCTCGTCGACGCGCGCGCCACCGGCGTCGCCGTAGACGCCGGTCGTGCTCAAGTACACGATCCGGGCCGGCGGCGCCGCGAGCGCGCCGAGCCAGCGCTCGAGCCGTGTATCACGCTCGCCCTCGCGAGGGGGCGGTACGCAGTAGAAGGCGATTGCGCCGGCGAGGTCCTGCGGCGCCAGGTCTGCATCGAGGTCGAGCGCCACGGCGCGTGCGCCGATCGAGGCGATCGCGGCGAGGGTGGCGGCGCTCACCGCGCTGCCGCGCACCTCGGCGCCCGCGGCGAGGCAGCGGGCGGCGAGCCGCTGGCCGACGTAGCCACAACCGGCAATGTCTATCCGGCGCACCTCAGCGCCGCCGTGGAGATCCGCCCCGCATGCGCCTCAGTGTAGCGAACTCCGAGCGCTCGACGCCGCTGCTTGCGGGCCGGTCGCTGCTGGACGCGGCGCTCGCCGCCGGCTGGCCGGTGCCGCACGGCTGCCGCGGCGGCAACTGCGCCGCGTGCCGTGCGCGCCTGATTCGCGGCGAGGTGCGCTATCCGCGCGGCACACCGCTCGGCCTGACGCCCGAGGAGGCGCTCGACGGCCACATCCTGCTCTGTCAGGCGCAGGCCGAGGGCGACGTGTGCGTCGAACTCACCGAGCAGCGCGTCGCGGCCGCGGTCGAGCGGCGCCGCCTGCCCTGCCGCGTCGAGCGGGTGCGCGAGCTGGCGGCGGACGTGGTGGCGGTGACGCTGCGCCTGCCGGCGGCCGAGGACTTTCCCTACGAACCGGGTCAATACGTCGAAGTCCTGCTGCCCGGCGGTCTGCGGCGCAGCTTTTCCATCGCGAACCTGCCCGAGGAGTCGCGACACCTCGAGCTGCACGTGCGGCGCAGGTCCGGTGGAGCCTTCGCGCAGCGCTGCGCCGTCGCGTCGGCGGTCGGGACGCTCCTCGCGGTCGAGGGTCCGTACGGCGCATTCACTTTTCGGCCGAGCTCGCGCACGGTGATCGCGCTGGCCGCGGGCACGGGGCTCGCGCCCCTGCACGCCTTGCTGCGCCGTGCGCTCGCGCGGCGATCCGCGCCGGCCATCAGACTCTACTGGGGCGTGCGCGGCCGCGAGGACCTGTACGCGCACGCCGAACTCGATGCGCTCGCCGGACGCCACCCGGAGCTTGGCTACGTGCCGGTCCTCTCGGCTGCGCCGCCGGACTGGCGCGGCCGCAGAGGCTGGGTGCAGCACGCTGCGCTCGAGGACGGGGTCGACGTCGGCGCCGTCGACGTCTACGCCAGCGGACCGCCGGAGATGGTGGCGGCCGTGCGGCGCGAATTCCTGGACCGGGGGCTGCCGCGCGAGCGGCTCATCGTCGAGGCCTTCGAGCCCGCCGCGGGCTGATGCCGATCTATACGGCCGCCGGCCAGCCGGCGCCGCGCGCGGCGGCGAGTGCCTCGACCAGCGCCGTGTCGTCGGCGCTTGCCGCCACCAGGCAGCGGCTCGCGATGCCGCGCTCGCGCAGAGCGGCGGCGACACGCTCGCTCGGCACCAGCCACAGGCGTGCGGCCAGCGCGGCCCGCAGCGACGGCGGCAGCAGTGATTCGAGAATGGTCGCGGTCTCCTCGCTGCTTGCGCTGATCACCGCCGCGTGCGGTTCGGCGAGCCACGCCGCCAGCGCTTCGACGTCGGCGGCGTTCGGACTGGCGGGGGCGCGACGATACACCTCGGCAATCGTCACCCGTGCGCCGCGGCGCTCGAGTTCCCGGGCCAGCAGGTCGCGTCCGCCGACCCCCTTGATCAGCAGCACGTGCCGGTCGGCCACCTGAGCCAGTTCCGGCAGCGCGAGCAAGCCTTCCGAATCCACGCGTTCGGTGGGAGTGATCGCGGCGCTCAGGCCGGCCGCGGCCAGTGCGCGCGCGGTGGCGGGCCCGATGGCGGCCACGTTCAGATCGCGCCGGCCCGCGAGCAGCGCGGCGCCGAAGCGCACCGCGTTCGCGCTGGTGAACACCACCAGCGCGTAGCGGTCCGGGTCGCCCACCTGCGCCGCCAGGGCCGCGGGTTCGCCGGCGGCCCGAATCTCGAGCGCGGGAAAGGCGTGCACCTGCGCGCCCTCGGCCTCGAGCAGCCGGCGCAGCGCAACCGCCTGCTGCGCGGGTCGCGTCACCAGCACGCCGACGCCCGCCAGCCTCGCCATGGGGTCAGCCCGAGCGCAGGCGCTCGAGCAGCGCGCCGGCGCCCGCCGAGAGCAGGCGCTCGGCGAGCTCGCGGCCGAGTGCCGCGGCATCGGTCGCGGCGCCGTGGATGCGGTCGCGAAACACCTGCGAGCCGTCCGGTTCGGCCACCAGTCCCTCGAGACCGAGGCCGGCGCCATCGAGCGCGGCGTGTGCCGCGATGGGCGATTGGCAGCTTCCGCCGAGCCGCTCGGCGAAGGCGCGTTCGGCGGCGAGCACGGTGTGGGTGTCGGCGTGGTCGAGCGCGGCGAGCGCGCTCCGGGTGCGCGCGTCGTCGCGACGGCACTCGATGCCGATCACGCCCTGGCCCACCGCGGGCAGCGAGGTGGTCACGGGCAGGCGTGCGGTGATGCGCGACTCCCAGCCGAGCCTCACGAGTCCCGCGCAGGCGAGCACGATGGCGTCCAGCTCGCCGTCGGCGACCCGCTTCAGACGCGTGTCGACGTTGCCGCGCAGCGGTTCGATCTTCAGGTCCGGACGCTGGGCGAGCAGCTGTGCCTGGCGGCGCAGGCTCGACGTGCCGACCCGCGCGCCCGGCGGCAGGTCCGCGAGGCCGGGGTGACGCGGGCTCACCAGCGCGTCGCGCGGGTCCGCGCGCGGCAGCACGGCCGCGATCATCATGCCCTCGGGCAGTTCCGCCGGCACGTCCTTCATGGAGTGCACGGCGAGGTCGGCCCGGCCCGACTCGATGGCGACCTCCAGCTCCTTGATGAACAGTCCCTTGCCGCCGATGGCGGCGAGGCTGCGATCGAGGATGCGATCGCCCTTGGTGGTCATCGGTACCAGTTCGACGGCGAGGTCGGGGTGCGCCTTGCGCAGCAGCGCGGCGACGTGTTCCGCCTGCCAGAGCGCGAGCGCGCTCTTGCGCGTCGCTATGCGCAGTGTCGGGCCGCTCATCGCTAGCGTTCCGACCGGTTGCCCGCGAACAGCGTCGAGGCCAGCCGGTAGATTGCCGAGATGTCCTCGTCGCCGAAGCCCTTCTCGATCAGAGTGCCGTACTGACCGAGCACCGATTCGGTGACCGGCAATTTGGCGCCGCGCTGCGCGGCCATGTCGCGGCAGATGCGCAGGTCCTTGGCGTGCAGCCGCACGCGGAACCCGGCCGGGAAGTCCTCGCGCGCCATGAACGGGGCGCGATTCACGAAATACCAGCTGGAACCGGCGCCCTTGCCGAGGGTGTCGATCAGGCGGTCGAGCGGCAATCCTTCGGCGCGGGCGAACGCCATCGCCTCGGCGACCACCTGGATGATGCCCGCGCACATGATCTGGTTGGTCGCCTTGGCGGCCTGGCCCGCGCCGCTCGGACCGAAGTGCGTGATGGTCTTGCCGAGTCGCTCGAGCACGGGCCGCGCGCGCGCGAACACCTCGGCGTCGCCGCCGACCATGATCGCGAGGGTACCGGCGCGCGCGCCCTCGACTCCTCCGCTCACGGGGCAGTCGAGGAAGCCTACGCCGCGCCCGGCAAGGCGGGCGTGCATCTCGCGCGCGGTGCCGGCCCCGACGGTGGAGCAGTCCATGACGATGCTGCCCGCCTTGAGGCCGGGCTCGAGCCCCTGGATCACGGCGCGCACGTCGTCGTCGGCCGATACGCAGGTCACCACGGCGTCGCAGGCGGCGGCGAGAGCGGCGAGGTCGTCGAACGCGCGACAGCCGAGTTCGGCGGCGAGCGCCTGCGCCTTTTCCGACGACCGGTTCCAGACGCCGGCGAGCATCCCGGCGCGGTGCAGATTGCGCGCCATGTGCATGCCCATCGCACCCAAGCCCACGAATCCCGTTTGCATGTCGAGCGGTCCTCCTCGAGAGGGGTGTGTTTCAGGAAGTGCGTACCTTAAGGCTTTGCGCGGCGGGCGGCAAAGCGCGCACGGGCTCGCGCGCCGCGAGCCGCGTTATCAGCCCCGTCGCGAGCCGAGACCAAAGACGGGCGCGGATGCCGGTCAGGTGGGGCTGTTGCAGATCTGATCGACGTCGCGCTTGGCGTTCAGGCGCTCGGTGTCGATCTCTTCGGAGGTGAGGTACTGGCGCTCGCCGTCAGCGCCGACCTTGTAGAGGTGGCGGCCCTCGATCAGCTTCTTGTAGCGCTCCTGCGCGTCGGCGCACTCCTTGTCGCGGCTCTGCTCGACGTCCTGCTGCACCTGGGCCTTTTCCTTGGCGTCCTTGCTCTCGGCTTCGCTGCGCGCCACCGCACCGGCCGGGCGCGTGGCCGACGCCGCTGCGGTCGATGCGTTCTCGGTGTGCACCGGCCGGCCGCCGAGCAATTCGACGACCTCGGCGTGCACGCCGTCCGGAGGGCGATCGCCGTACTGGACCTTGCCCTGGGCGTCGACCCACTTGTAGACCACGGCCGAGGCCATGCCCGACCAGACGATCAATGCCGCAAACACCAACGCGCGCTTCATCGTTGCAAACCTCGCCGATAGTTCGTCACAGGGCGCGCGAGCCGGACTCGCCGGTGCGGATCCGCACCGCCTGACCGAGGTCGGAGACGAAGACCTTGCCGTCGCCGATTTTGCCGGTACGCGCCGACTCGATGATGGCTTCCACCACGCGCTCGACCTGTTCGTCGTCGACCGCCAGCTCGAGCTTCACCTTCGGCAGGAAGTCCACCACGTACTCCGCCCCTCGATAGAGCTCAGTGTGGCCTTTTTGCCGGCCAAAACCTTTGACCTCGGTCACGGTAATGCCCTGAACTCCCACCTCGGCCAGCGCCGCGCGGACGTCGTCGAGCTTGAAGGGTTTGATGATGGCGACGACCATTTTCATCGGCGATGGGCTCCTCGAGT
>DAIDHD010000069.1 GCA_027459765.1 Gammaproteobacteria bacterium
CGAACTCATCCGACACCGTAGCCGCCCGGGCGGCGATATTCGAGGAGATAGTCATGTTGAAACGAATGCAGGCCGCGGGCGCCGTGCTGGCGCTGGGCGTGGCCGTCAGCGGCATCGCCGCAGCCGACGAGGACGGCCATCGCGAGAGCCGTGTGCCGCAGCTCGATCACGTGTTCGTGATCATGCTGGAGAATCATTCCTACGCGCAGATCGTGGGCAACCCGGACGCGCCGTTCATCAATCAGATGCTCGCCTCGGGGCGCGTCAACGTGGCCGCCAACTACTACGGTGTCGGCCACCCGAGCTTCACCAACTACATCGAAGTGCTGGGTGGTTCGAATTTCGGCATCCGCAGCGACAGCCCGCCGGACTGGCACAATGCCAGCTGTCAGCCCAACCTTCTGACCGGCCTCGTGAATGCGGATGCGACCCTGGCCCCGCCCACCGGCGTCGGCATCGAACAGGGGCCGGTGTGCCCGATCGCCGGCCGCGGCACGGATGCCGACACGCCGGCCGTGGACAGCTGGAACGAAGTCACCCCAGGAACCTTCAACTTCCTCGCCGATCTGGACGGCGTGCGCTCGGTGCCGGCTCGGCACGACATTCAGGGCATCTCGATCGCCGATCAGTTGGTGGCGGCGGGGCTGAGCTGGAAGAGCTATCAGGAGAGTCTGCCCGACGCCGGCGCCGACAACGTGGATTTCAGCAACGGCACGGTGACCGACCGCACCTTCAAGACGCTGCCGAACGCCGCCAGTCTGCCGGCCTCGCCCGGCGGCTACGTGGCGCTGTATGCCGCCAAGCACAATCCCTTCGTCTACTTCCGCAGCGTGCAGGAAAACACGGCGCCGGGGCTCGGTCTCGCGAACGTGGTGGGCTTCGACGGACCGCGCGGCCTGTATGCGGATCTCGCCACCGGCCGCGTACCCTCGTTCTCGTTCATCGCTCCCAACCAGTGCAACGACCAGCACGGCCGGGGCAACGGGGACTCGTTCTGCGGCTACGACCCGTCCGACGCGGGTACGCAGGCGGGCCTGAATCCCGGACTGATCGCGCAGGGCGATGCGACGGTACGCCGCATCGTCACCAGCATCAAGGCGTCGCCGGTCTGGCGTGAGGGCCACGACGCGATCGTGCTGCTGTGGGACGAGAACGACTACAGCGGCGCCGCCGCGCTGTCGACGTCGGCGAATGGCGCGCAGGTCTATCCGTCGAATGCGCCGCTCAATCAGGTGCTGGTCACCGTCGAGACCAATTACCGCCGCGGGCCTGCGGTCACCAGCACGAATTTCTACGATCACTTCTCGCTGCTCAAGACGCTGGATGCGGGCTTCGGGCTGCCCTGCCTGAATCACGCCTGCGATGCCAACGTGAGCGCGATGACGGACTTGTTCGCGCCTTGATCCCCGGGCGCCGGACCACGGCGCCGCCTCTTTCGGGGAACGTCGGACCGACCGCCGCCGTCGTGGCGGCGGTCGGTCCATCCCCTCTCGATGCCTGCACGACGCCACACCCTGGAACGGGTTACGCTAGCGCTGCCAGGGTGCAGCGACGCGGCGGCAGGTGGCGCCGGCTCGCAGGACGCGCGCCCGATCGAGCGAGGACACGATGACCGAACCTCTGTCGAGCGACACGCTCGCCCGCATGCACGCGTATTGGCGCGCCGCGAACTACCTTGCGGTCGGCCAGATCTACCTGTACGACAATCCGTTGCTGCGCGAGCCGCTGACGGCGGCGCACATCAAACCGCGACTGCTCGGCCACTGGGGCACGACCCCGGGTCAGAACTTCGTGTACGTGCACCTCAACCGGGTGATCCGTGCGCTGGACCTGGACATGATCTATGTCTCCGGCCCCGGCCACGGCGGTCCGGCGCTGGTGGCAAACGCGTATCTCGAAGGCACGTACACGGAGCTCTATCCCAACGTCACCCGGGACGCCGAGGGTCTGAAGCGCCTCTTCAAGCAATTCTCTTTTCCGGGCGGCATCCCGAGCCACGTGGCGCCGGAGACGCCGGGCTCCATTCACGAAGGCGGCGAACTCGGCTATTCGCTGGCGCACGCCTACGGTGCGGCGTTCGACAATCCGGATCTCATCGTCGCCTGCGTGATCGGCGACGGCGAGGCGGAGACCGGTCCGCTCGCGGCCGGATGGCACGGCAACAAGTTCCTGAACCCGGGCACCGACGGCGCGGTGCTGCCCATCCTGCACCTGAACGGCTACAAGATCGCCAATCCCACCATTCTTGCCCGCATCGGCGACGCCGAGCTCGCCGAGTTTCTGCGGGGCTGCGGCTATGAGCCGCATTTCGTGGCGGGTGACGATCCGCTGCCCATGCATCGCCAGATGGCGGCGACACTGGACCGGGCGATCGCAGAAATCCGCGCCATTCAAAGCCGTGCGCGCCGCGACGGCGAGCGGCGCCGCCCGCGCTGGCCGATGATCGTGCTCAAGACGCCGAAGGGTTGGACCGGCCCCAAGGTGGTGGACGGCACGCCCATCGAGGGCACGTTCCGCGCCCATCAGGTGCCGCTCGCGCAGGTGCGCAGCAATCCCGAGCACCTGCGGCTCCTCGAGGCGTGGCTGCGCAGCTATCGTCCCGAGGAACTCTTCGACGCCGAGGGTCGGCTCATCGCAGAGGTCGCCGCCCTGGCGCCGGCGGGGCACAGACGCATGAGCGCCAATCCGCACACCAACGGCGGCGCGCTGCTCAAGGACCTGCGCATGCCGGAGTTCCGCGACTACGCCGTGCCGGTGACGGCCCCGGGCGCGCTCGACGCCGAAGACACGCGCGTGCTCGGCACTTTCCTGCGCGACGTGGTGAAGCTCAACGCGAGTCCACGCAATTTCCGCCTCTTCGGTCCCGACGAGACCCTGTCGAACCGCCTGAACGCGGTGTTCGAGGTCACCGCGCGGCAGTGGGACGCCGACACGGTCCCCGGCGATGAATTCCTGGCGGCGTCGGGCAGCGTCATGGAGGTGTTGAGCGAGCACCAGTGTCAGGGGTGGCTGGAGGGGTATCTGCTCACCGGGCGGCACGGCCTGTTCAATTCCTACGAGGCGTTCATCCACATCGTCGACTCGATGTTCAACCAGCACGCCAAGTGGCTGAAGGTGACGCGCGGCATCCCCTGGCGGCGGCCGATCGCCTCGCTCAATTACCTGCTCGCCTCGCACGTCTGGCGCCAGGACCACAACGGCTTCACGCACCAGGATCCCGGCTTCATCGATCACGTGGTGAACAAGAAGGCGGACATCATTCGGGTGTATCTGCCGCCGGACGCCAATTGCCTGCTGTCGGTGGCGGACCACTGTCTGCGCAGCCGCCACTACGTCAACGTGATCGTCGCCGGCAAGCACCCCGCCCCGCAGTGGCTCGACATGCCCGCGGCGGTCCGCCACTGCAGCGAGGGCATCGGCATCTGGGGTTGGGCGAGCACCGACCGCGGCGCCGAGCCCGACCTGGTGATGGCCTGCGCCGGCGACGTACCGACGCTCGAGACCTTGGCGGCCGTGAAGCTGATCACGCAGTTCTTTCCGGAACTCAAGATAAGGGTGGTGAACGTCGTCGATCTCATGAAGCTGCAGCCGGCGAGCGAGCACCCGCACGGCCTGTCCGACGTCGATTTCGACGCGCTGTTCACCCGCGACAAGCCCATCATCTTCGCCTTCCACGGCTATCCCTGGCTGATCCACCGCCTGACGTATCGGCGCCGCAACCACGACAACCTGCACGTGCGCGGCTACAAGGAGGAAGGCACGATCACCACGCCCTTCGACATGGCGGTGCTCAACGATCTGGACCGCTTCCACCTCGCCGGCGATGCGATCGACCGACTGCCGCAGCTCGGCGCGCGCGCCGGCTACGCCAAGCAGGCGCTCGCCGACAAGCTGGTCGAGCATCGCGAGTACATTCGAGCCCACGGCGAGGACATGCCGGAAATCCGCGACTGGCGCTGGACGTCCGCGTGAGCGGGGAGCTGCGCCGGATTTATCTCGCGCGCCACGGGGAGACCGAGTGGTCGGTGGCGCGACGCCACACCGGACGCACGGATCTGCCGCTCACCGCGCGCGGCGAGGACCAGGCGCTGCGCCTCGGCGAGCGCCTCGCGGGGCACGCGTTCTCCATCGTGCTGTCGAGTCCGCTCGCGCGCGCCTGGCGCACCTGCGAACTCGCCGGCTTCGGCGCCACCGCTCAACCCGAGCCGGACCTCGTGGAGTGGGACTACGGCGCCTACGAGGGGCTGACCGCGCACGCGATTCGGACGCAGAAGCCGGACTGGGAGTTGTTTCGCGACGGCTGTCCGGGGGGCGAGTCGATCACGGCGGTCGCCGCCCGCGCCGATCGGGTGCTGGCGCGAATCGCGCTGCCGGCCGACGGCGATGCGTTGCTGTTCGGGAGCGGCCACATTCTGCGGATCCTGGCCGCGCGCTGGCTCGGCCTCGATCCGAGTGCGGGCCGGTATCTCTATCTCGGCACCGCGACTTTGAGCGTTCTCGGCTTTCACGACGGACCGGACGATCCGGTGATTCATCTTTGGAACGAGGCCGCGGCGCCACGCTGAGCCATGGCGGCGGGAATCCACGTACACTCGGTCGCCCGTGTTGGGAATCGCCCGTGTTGGGAAGGAGAGCAGAGATAATGAACAGGGGATGGATCCGCGCACTGGTTGTCGCGTGGGGAGCCGCTTCGACGTCGCTGGTGGCGCCGTCGGCGGCCGTGGCCGAAACGACTCCGAGTCACTATCTCTTCGTGTGGGCGATGGAGGCCGGGGACTACAACGAAAACATGCCGATGCTCGAGAACGGCGCGCCGGACCTCGCGATGTGGCGCC
>DAIDHD010000063.1 GCA_027459765.1 Gammaproteobacteria bacterium
CGCCTTGAACTCACCGCCGTGCTTCTCCGCCATCACCTTCGTCAAGGCCGCGGTCAAAGTCGTCTTGCCGTGGTCAACGTGACCAATCGTGCCAACGTTCACGTGCGGCTTCGTACGCTCAAACTTCTCCTTCGACACGGCGGCTACCTCTCGGGTGTTCTTTGCGGGTTTATTTCAGGGACGAAATCGTCAGGACGCCTTCTTCATCACGGCGTCGGCCACGTTGTTCGGCACTTCCATGTACTTCGCGAATTCCATGGTGTAGTTCGCGCGACCCTGGCTCATCGAGCGCATCGCGGTCGAGTACTGGAACATCTCGGCGAGCGGCACCTCGGCGGTGACCACCTTGCCGGAGGGCGAGTCCTCCATGCCGATGATCTGGCCGCGGCGGCGATTGAGGTCGCCGACGATGTCGCCGTAGTAGTCCTCGGGCGTCACCACCTCCACCTTCATGACGGGTTCCAGGAGGACGGGCTTCGCCTTGCGGAACCCCTCCTTGAAGCCCATGGAGGCGGCGATCTTGAATGCCATCTCGTTCGAATCGACGTCGTGGTAGGAACCGTCGAACAGCGTCACCTTGACGTCGACCACCGGGTAACCGGCGATCACGCCGGTCTGCACGGCCTCCTGCACGCCCTTGTCGACGGCGGGTATGAACTCCCGCGGGACCGTGCCGCCGACGATCGCGTTGACGAACTCGTAGCCCTTGCCCTCGGGCAGCGGCTCGAGCTTCAGCCAGACGTGGCCGTACTGGCCACGGCCGCCGGACTGGCGAACGAACTTGCCCTCGGTCTCCACCGTCCCGCGCAGCGTCTCGCGGTAGGCCACCTGCGGCTTGCCGACGTTGGCCTCGACCTTGAATTCGCGCTTCATGCGGTCGACGATGATCTCGAGGTGCAGTTCGCCCATGCCCGAGATGATGGTCTGGCCGGACTCCGGATCCGTGCTGACGCGGAAGGACGGATCCTCCTTGGCCAGGCGCTGCAGCGCCACGCCCATCTTCTCCTGGTCGGCCTTGGTCCTCGGCTCCACGGCCACCGAGATCACGGGCTCCGGGAACTCCATCTTTTCGAGGACGATCACCTTCTCCGGGTCGCAGAGCGTGTCGCCGGTGATGACGTCCTTCAGGCCCACCGCGGCGGCGATGTCGCCGGCGCGCACTTCCTTGATCTCGGAACGGTCGCTGGCGTGCATCTGCAAGAGGCGGCCGATGCGCTCGCTGCGCCCCTTGTTCGGCACGAACACCTGGTCGCCCGAGTTGAGGGTGCCGGAATAGACGCGGAAGAAGGTGAGGTTGCCCACGAACGGATCGTTGAGGATCTTGAAGGCGAGCGCCGAGAACGGCTCGGAGTCGTCGGCCTTGCGCGTGAGCGGCTCGCCGCGGTCGCTCTGGCCCTTCACGGGCGGGACCTCGACCGGCGAGGGCATGTACTCGATCACCGCGTCGAGCACGGCCTGCACGCCCTTGTTCTTGAACGCGGAGCCGCAGGTGACGAGGCAAATCTCGTTCTTGATGGCGCGGATGCGCAGCCCGCGCTTGATGTCCTCGGCCGCGAGATCGCCGGTCTCGAGATACTTGTTGAGGAGTTCCTCGTCCGCCTCGGCGGCGGCCTCGATCATCTTCGCGCGCCAGGCCTCGCAGTCGGCAAGCATGCTCGCCGGCACGTCGCGGTACTCGAAGCGCATGCCCTGCGTCTCGTCGTCCCACCAGATGGCCTTCATCTTGACGAGGTCGACCACGCCCTCGAAGGAATCCTCGGCGCCAATCGGGAGCTGGACGGGCACCGGGTTGCCGCCGAGGCGGGTGCGAATCTGCTCCACGCAGCGCAGGAAGTTGGCGCCGGCGCGATCCATCTTGTTGACGAACGCGACGCGCGGCACGTGGTACTTGTTCATCTGCCGCCACACGGTTTCGGACTGCGGCTGCACGCCCGACACCGCGCAATAGACCGCGATGGCCGAATCGAGCACGCGCAGGCTCCGCTCCACCTCGATGGTGAAGTCCACGTGTCCCGGCGTGTCGATGATGTTGATGCGATGCTCGGGGAAGCTCTTGTCCATCCCCTTCCAGAAACAGGTGGTGGCCGCGGCGGTGATGGTGATGCCGCGCTCCTGCTCCTGTTCCATGTAGTCCATGACCGCGGCGCCGTCGTGCACCTCGCCGATCTTGTGCGACACGCCCGTGTAGAACAGGATGCGCTCGGTCGCGGTGGTCTTGCCCGCGTCGATGTGCGCAGAGATGCCGATGTTTCGGTATCGCTCGATGGGCGTGGTGCGTGACACGGTCGGACCTCGAAATTCCAGGGCGCTCCGCTTCTCGGCCGCCCTCAGCTACACCTCGTTACACAAAAAATCACGGCGGCCGTCGAAACGGCCGCCGTTCTTACGTCCCAGCATTGTCCCCGGGCGGGCGTCGGGCGGCGTCGCCGCCGCCGCTCACCAGCGGTAGTGCGCGAACGCCTTGTTGGCCTCGGCCATGCGGTGCGTGTCTTCGCGCTTGCGCACGGCGGCACCGCGATTCTCGGCGGCCTCCATGAGCTCGGCTGCGAGGCGGTGCGCCATGGACTTCTCGCTGCGGTCGCTCGCCGCCTCGATCACCCAGCGCATCGCGAGAGTCTGGCGGCGGCTGGCGCGGACCTCGACGGGCACCTGATAGGTCGCACCGCCGACGCGGCGCGACTTGACCTCGACCACGGGCTTGACGTTGTCGAGCGCCTGTTGGAGCAGGGCGATCGCGTCGCCGCCGGCGCGGCCGGTCTTGTCGCCGATGCGGTCGATCGCGCCGTAGACGATCTTCTCGGCGGCGGACTTCTTGCCGCGCTCCATGACCATGTTGATGAACTTGGCCAGCATGTCGTTCCCGAACTTCGGATCGGGAAGGATGGTGCGGTGGGGGGCTGCAGCTCTACGGGACATGGATACTGACCTTCGTTACTTCTTGGGGCGCTTGGCGCCGTACTTCGAACGGCCCTGGCGACGATCGTTGACGCCGGCGCAGTCGAGCGCGCCGCGCACGGTGTGGTAGCGCACGCCCGGCAGATCCTTGACGCGGCCGCCGCGGATGAGCACCACCGAGTGCTCCTGCAGGTTGTGGCCCTCGCCGCCGATGTAGCTCGACACCTCGTAGCCGTTGGTGAGGCGCACGCGACACACCTTGCGCAGCGCCGAGTTCGGCTTCTTCGGGGTGGTGGTGTACACGCGCGTGCACACGCCGCGCTTCTGCGGCGAGGCCGCGAGCGCAGGCACCTTGGACTTCCAGGCGGGCTCGTTGCGGCCGGTACGGATCAACTGGGTCGTCGTCGCCATAACTACCTTAAAATTCGGGGAATCGCCCGGGTGTGGGCAACCCATTGCTTGATTCGACAAGAGGCCGGACGCCAAAGCCCCGGCGACAAAGGCCGGCGATTGTAGGAACCGTCGGCTTGCGTGTCAAGGCGAATTGTGCAATGCGGCAACCGGGCGGCCGCCGGCCACCACGCCCACACAGGGATTCGAGCCGATCCCGTAGCACAGTTCGGCGGGGCGCTCTATGTCGAAGAGTGCGAAATCCGCGCACTTGCCCACCTCGAGCGTGCCCACCTCGCCCTCCAGTCCGAGCGCGCGCGCCGCGTGTCGCGTCGCGCCCGCGAGCGCCTCGGCCGGCGTGAGGCCGAACAAGGTACACGCCATGTTGAGCGCGGTCAGCAAGGACGTGCACGGCGCGCTGCCCGGATTGCAGTCCGTCGCCACGGCGAGCGCCACCCCCGCCGCGCGCAGCCGCGCCACGGGCGGCGGGGTCGTCTGCCGCAGCGTGAAGTAGGCCGCCGGCAACAGCACCGCCACCGTGCCGGCCGCCGCCAGCGCGTCGGGGCCCGCGTCGCTGACGAACTCCAGGTGGTCGGCCGACAAGGCCTGGTAGCGCGCCGCGAGTTCGGCCGCGCCGAGATCGGAAAGCTGGCCTGCGTGCAGGTGCGCGCGCAGCCCGAGCACGCGCGCCGCCGCGAGCAACCGCTCGGTCTCCTGCGCGCTGAAGGCGATCGACTCGCAGAAGGCGTCGACCGCGTCGACGAGTCCTTCGGCCGCGAGCGCCTGCAACCAGGGGCCGGCGACGTCGGCCACGAAGCCGGCACGGTCGGCCTCGCGCTCCGCCGGCAGCGCGTGCAGCCCGAGATAGGTGGTGCGCACGCGCAGCGGCACGGCGCTCGACAGCGCGCGCGCCACCTCGAGCAGCTTGCGCTCGGCCGCGAGCTCGAGTCCGTAGCCGGACTTGACCTCGATGGTGGTCACCCCTTCGGCCGCGAGCCGGCGCGCACGGCGCGCGGCGGCGGCGAGCAACGCGTCCGCACTCGCCGCGCGCGTGGCGGCGACCGTCGCGCGGATCCCGCCGCCGGCGCGGGCGATGTCCGCGTAACTGGCGCCGTTCAACCTCTGCTCGAACTCCGCGACGCGCGTGCCGCCCCAGACGAGGTGCGTGTGACAGTCGATCAGGCCCGGCGTGATCCAGCGGCCGCCGACCTCCTCCAGGGGCACGCCCTCGGCCCGCGCGCGCGCGCGCGCGTCCGCCGCCGGGCCGATCCACGCGATGCGCCCGCCCGCGACGGCGATGGCCGCATCATCGGCGCAGCCATAGGGGTCGGCCGCAATCGGCACCATGGTCGCGAGACGCGCGCCCACCCAGACCCTGTCCCACCGCTTGGAAGTCATTTCCGGGCATCATACGGAACTCGATCCGGATCGACACGGCAGCGCTGCAACCCATGACCCGACACTACCGCTTCGACGCCGCCCTGCTGGCGGATGGCTGGGCGCGCGACGTGCGCATCAGCGTGGGCGAGGACGGCTCGATCGCCGCGATCACGCGCGCGGACCGCGACGCCACGAGCGAGCACGTGCCCGGAATCGCCGTTCCCGGCATGCCGAACGCCCACAGCCACGCGTTCCAGCGCGCCATGGCCGGCGACGCCGAGTCGCGGCACGGCGCGGCGGACAGCTTCTGGACCTGGCGCGAAGCGATGTACCGCGTCGCGAACCGCATCGAGCCCGACGACCTCGAAGCGGTCGCAAGCCAGCTGTTCGTGGAGATGCTCAAGAGCGGCTACACCTCCGTCGCCGAGTTCCACTACCTGCATCGCGGCCGTGACGGCGGCGACTACGGCGACGACAATCCGCTGTGGTCGGCAGTGGACGCGGCGGCGCGTGCCACCGGCATCGCGCTCACCTTCCTGCCCACGCTCTACCAGCACGCGGACTTCGGCGCCGCGCCGCTTGCGCCCGATCAGGCGCGATTCTCCCTCTCGAGCGACCAATTCCTGCGGGCGGTCGAACGACGCGTCGCGGCCGAGCGCGACGCCGCGCGCAGCGGCCGGGACCCGGCGCCGGTGCGCACCGGCGTGGCCTTCCACAGCCTGCGCGCCGTGTCCGTCGAGACACTGCGCGCGACCGTCGAGGCACTCGCACGCATCGATGCCACCATGCCGCTGCACATCCACGTGGCCGAGCAGACGCGGGAAGTCGACGCGTGCGTGCGTCTCACCGGCCGACGGCCGGTGCAGCTGCTGCTGGACACCGGACTCCTCGACGCGCGCTGGTGCCTCGTGCACGCCACCCACGCCAACGCCACGGAACTGCGCGGCGTCGCCGCCGCCCACGCCGCCGTGTGCCTCGCGATCACCACCGAAGCCAATCTCGGCGACGGCGCGTTCGATGCGCAGCGCTTCCTGGCACGCGGCGGACGGTTGTGCATCGGTTCGGACAGCCAGATCTCGGTCGCTCCGGCCGAGGAGCTGCGCTGGCTCGAGTACCAGCAGCGGCTGCGCCGGCGGCAACGCGCGGTGCTGGCGACGGATGGCGAGGCGCACGTCGGCACCCGCCTGTGGCGCGACGCGGCGGCCCACGGCGCGCGCGCGCTCGGCCGCGAGTCCGGCGCGCTCGCGGCAGGCCGGCGCGCCGATCTGCTGGTGCTGGATCCGCAGCACGAGTCGCTCGCCGGTGCACCGCTCGAGCAGACGCTCGACACGCTGGTGTTCGCCGGCGGTGCGGCGGCGATTCGCGACGTCATGGTCGACGGTCGCTGGCGAGTGCGCGACCGGCACCACCCCGCGCAAGAGGCCGTTCGGGCCCGATACGGCGCCGCGCTGCGTCGCCTGCGCGGCGGCTAGCTCAAGGGCTCACCGCAAGCGGACGAACAGGCCGCGGCGGCCGTTGACCCTACCTGTATATACAACCTATGATGCGCGCATGCCGAAGACCGCGCCGCTGCCGCTGTATCTGAAGGTCAAGCGCCACATCCGCGCCCGGATCGACTCGGGCCATTGGCGTGCGGCGGCGCGCGTGCCCTCGGAGAACGAGATCGTCAAGGCATTCGGCGTGTCGCGCATGACGGCCAATCGCGCCCTGCGCGAGCTCACCGACGAGGGCGTGCTGGTGCGCGTTGCCGGCGTCGGCAGCTTCGTCGCGGACCGGCACGCGCAGGCGCACCCTTTGCGGATCCGCAGCATCGCCGAGGAGATCCGCGAGCGTGGTCACTCGCATCGCGCGGAGGTGGTGACGCTCGAGCCGACGAGTGCGGACGCCGCACTCGCGGAACTCTTTGGCATCGCGCAGGGCGACGCGCTGTTCCGCTCGGTGATGGTGCACTTCGAGGACGAGCGGCCCATCCAGATCGAGGACCGGCACGTGCTGCCGCGCGTGGCGCCGCAGTATCTGCACCAGGACTATCGGCACGCCACGCCTTACGACTACCTGGTTCGGGTCGCACCCCTCCAGGAAGTGGAGCACACCGTGCGCGCCGTGGTGCCGGACGAGAGCGTGCGCAAGCGCCTCGACGTGGCGCGCGGCGAGCCCTGCCTGCTGCTGATCCGGCGCACCTGGACCCACGGTGCGGTCGCATCGGTCGCCCACCTTCATCACCCGGGATCGCGCTACCAGTTGTCCGGCCGCTTCCGGCCGTGACACGCGCTTCCGCCGACCACGCCATCGCGAGCACAACCAGGAGCCCCGCCATGCTTGCACCCGTCACTCCCCGCGTCATCCGCGCCGCCCGAGGCGCCAGCCTCACCGCGCGCGCCTGGACCACCGAGGCCGCGCTGCGCATGCTCATGAACAACCTGGACCCCGAGGTGGCCGAGAACCCGGCCGAACTCGTCGTCTACGGCGGCATCGGCCGCGCGGCGCGCGACTGGAACTGCTTCGACAGGATCGTCGAGACGCTCACCCGGCTGCGCGAGGACGAGACGCTGCTGGTGCAATCGGGCAAGCCGGTCGGCGTGTTCCCCACCCACGCCGACGCGCCGCGCGTGCTCATCGCCAATTCGAACCTGGTGCCGCATTGGGCGACCTGGGAGCACTTCCACGAACTGGATCGCAAGGGACTCGCCATGTACGGCCAGATGACGGCCGGATCCTGGATCTACATAGGCAGCCAGGGCATCGTTCAGGGCACCTACGAGACCTTCGTGGAGATGGGACGGCGGCACTTCGGCGGACGCCTCGACGGCAAGTGGATATTCACCGCGGGCTTGGGCGGCATGGGCGGCGCCCAGCCGCTGGCGGCCACGATGGCCGGCGCCAGCATGCTCGCGGTGGAGTGTCGTCAAAGCCGCATCGACAAGCGCCTGGAGACGGGCTACGTCGACGAACAGGCGGCGACCCTCGACGAGGCGCTGGCTCGCATCGAGGCGGCGCGCACCGCCGGGCGGGCGGTGTCCGTCGCCCTCTGCGGCAACGCCGTCGACGTGCTGGAGTCGATGCTGGCGCGCGGCATCCGCCCGGACGCGCTCACCGACCAGACCTCGGCGCACGATCCGGTGAACGGCTACCTGCCGCAGGGCTGGTCCATCGAGCAGTGGGACGAACGCCGGGCCAGCGATCCGCAGGGCACTGCCGAGGCGGCAAAGCGCTCCATGGCGCGGCACGTCGAGTGCCTCCTCGAGTTCCAGGCCAAGGGTCTGCCGGTGGTGGACTACGGCAACAACATCCGCCAGGTCGCGCGCGATCACGGCGTCGCGCGCGCCTTCGACATTCCAGGCTTCGTACCCGAGTACATCCGGCCGCTGTTCTGCCGCGGCGTCGGCCCATTCCGCTGGGTGGCGCTCTCCGGCAATCCGGAGGACATCTACAAGACCGACGCCAAGGTGAAGGAGCTGATTCCGGACGATCCGCACCTGCACCGTTGGCTGGACATGGCGCGCTCGCGGATCCACTTCCAGGGTCTGCCGGCGCGGATCTGCTGGGTCGGCCTCGGCCAGCGGCACCGCCTCGGCCTCGCGTTCAACGAGATGGTGGCGCGCGGCGAGCTGGAGGCGCCGGTCGTCATCGGCCGCGATCACCTGGATTCGGGCTCGGTGGCGAGCCCCAACCGCGAGACCGAGGCCATGCGCGACGGCTCCGACGCCGTGTCCGACTGGCCGTTGCTCAATGCCCTGCTCAACACCGCGAGCGGCGCCACCTGGGTATCGCTGCATCACGGCGGCGGCGTCGGCATGGGCTACTCGCAGCACGCCGGCGTGGTGATCGTTTGCGACGGCTCGGATGCGGCGGCGCGACGCCTGCGGCGCGTGCTGTGGAACGACCCGGGCTGCGGCGTGATGCGCCACGCCGACGCGGGCTACGACATCGCCCTCGCCTGCGCGCGTGAACAGGGACTCGACCTGCCGATGGTGAACCGGTCGTGAGGGCGCCGGTCAGCACCGTGCTGCCGTCCGGCCGGCTCACCCTGGCCGACCTGCGGCGCGTCTACGAGCAGGCGGCGGCGTTCACGCTCGATCCCGGAGCGCGCGGACGGGTCGCAGCCGGAGCCGCGTTCGTCGACGCCATCGCGGCGCGTGACGAGGCCGCCTACGGCGTCAACACCGGCTTCGGCCTGCTCGCGAACACCCGCATAGCGGCCGGCGATCTCGCGGATCTGCAGCGCAATCTGCTGCTGTCGCACGCAGTCGGCGTTGGGGACCCGCTGCCGGACGCGGTGGTGCGCCTGATCCTCACGCTCAAGGTCAACGCCCTGGCGCAGGGCCACTCGGGCGTCAGCTGCGAGCTCATAGACGCGCTGCTCGCGCTGCTCGCGCACGAGGTGTACCCGGTGGTGCCGGCGCAGGGCTCGGTGGGCGCCTCCGGCGATCTCGCACCGCTCGCGCACCTCTGTGCGGTGTTGCTCGGTGTCGGCGAAGTGCGCGTCGACGGCCAGGTGCTGCCGGCAACCGAGGGGCTCGCCCGCGCGGGCCTCGCGCCGCGCACGCTGCGACCCAAGGAGGGTCTCGCACTCATCAACGGCACCCAGGTATCGACCGCCCTGGCGCTGGCCGGCCTGTTCGCGGCCGAGGACGTGTTCGCCGCCGCGGTGGTGGCCGGCGCGATGTCGGTGGACGCGCTCAAGGGCAGCGACGCGCCCTTCGACGAGCGCATCCACCGCGTTCGCGGCCAGCCCGGACAGATCGACGTGGCGCGCGCCTATCGCGAACTCGTGCACGGCAGCGGCATCCGCGCCTCGCACCTGGAATGCAGCCGCGTGCAGGACCCGTACTCGTTCCGCTGTCAGCCGCAGGTGATGGGCGCCGTTCTCGACCTCCTGCGGCACGCGGCGCAAACCCTCGCCATCGAGGCGAACGCGGTGACCGACAATCCGCTGCTGTTCGTCGACGCCGGCGACGTGCTCTCGGGCGGCAACTTCCACGCCGAACCGGTGGCATTCGCCGCCGACACGATCGCGCTGGCGCTCGCCGAGATCGGCAGCCTCTCCGAGCGGCGCACGGCGGTGCTCGTGGATCCGAAGATGAGCGGACTGCCGGCCTTCCTGGTGGAACACAGCGGCCTGAACTCGGGCTTCATGATCGCCCAGGTGACGGCCGCGGCGCTGGTGGCGGAGAACAAGGCGCTGGCGTCGCCCTGCAGCGTGGATTCCATTCCCACCTCGGCCAACCAGGAGGACCACGTGAGCATGGCGACCCACGCGGCGCGCCGCCTCGACCTCATGGGCCGCAACGCGGCGGCGGTGGTCGGCATCGAATTGCTGTGTGCGGCGCAGGGGATCGATTTTCACCGCCCGGCGCAATCTTCCGCAGCGCTCGAAGAGGTGCATGCCGCGGTGCGTGCCGAGGTGCCTCGCTATGACGCGGACCGCTATTTCGCGCCCGACGTGCAGGCGGCGGCGCGCTGGGTGCGCGCGGGCCGCTTCGCGCACCACGTCGCCGCGCTCGTGCCGTCGCGCTCGGGGTGGGCGCCGTGAGCGGCCTGCGCGTCGGCCTCTTGCTCGGCGTGCTGCTCCTGCTCGGCACGCGTGCAGGCGCCGGCGACGAGACCACGGCCGTCCCGGCCGCGCCGCCCGCGCCCCCGACGGCGGCGGCACCGCTCGCGCGCTACAACATCGCGACTTTGAGCTGCGCCGGTTATCACGAGGCGCTGCTGAACGAGCGAGCCGACGTACCCCACCCGGACTCGATCGATTTCGTGATGTGGCTGCTCGGCTACTCGATCGCCGCCGCGGGGGAGCACGTGATGTACGTCGGTGCGCTCACGCCGTTCGGCTTCGCGCTGGACGCGGAGTGCCGCGATCGGCCGCTGTCGAGCCTGCGCGAGGCGATCGTCCGCGTGCAGTTGCGACGCACCCAGTCGATGGATCTCGCGCACCTCAACTGCCACGACTTCGAGTCGCGGAATGCGGATGTCGAGAAGACCGATCCGCAGAGCGCCGCCACCATCATGAGCGGACTGCAGGGTTACGCCGCGGCGCGCGCCGGCACCACCGTACTCGACACCGGCGCACGCACGGGCTTCGCGGCCGCGCT
This sequence comes from Gammaproteobacteria bacterium, assembly GCA_027459765.1. GTDB lineage: Bacteria > Pseudomonadota > Gammaproteobacteria > Steroidobacterales > Steroidobacteraceae > Bog-1198. The sequence goes on from DAIDHD010000063.1 coordinate 10,758, forward strand.
GGCCGCGGAGTGCGCGGCGCGCTGGCACGAGAGCCTGGACGAGGCCATTGCCGCGGTCGCCGCGTCGCAGGATTCCGCCCGCAGGCTCAAACCCCCTGCGGCACACGGCAGGTGATCAGGGTACCGCCGCCCGCGCGCGGCTCGACGTCGAGCCGTCCGCGCAGCGCGCGCGCCCGATAGCTCATCGTACCCATGCCGTAGCCGCTGCGCTCGGCGTAGTCGTCCGGCAATCCCACGCCGTCGTCGCCGACCGTGAGCACCACCTGCCCGCCCTCCCGCCCGAGCGAGATCCACACGCGGCTCGCACGCGCGTATTTGAGCGCGTTCTGCAGCGCCTCCTGCGCGATACGGAACAGGTGGCTCTTGGCTTCCGCGGACAGCCCGGCGTCGCAGTCCGGATCGGCGTCGACGATGACGTCCGTCCCGGACACCGAGCGCTTGCCGCCGCCGAGTTCGGCGAGTCCGCCCGCCAGACTGCCGCCCACCTCCACCAGCGGTGACAGCCCGCGCACGATGGCGCGTGCCGTACCGATGCAGCGGCGCACGTCGCCGGCGAGCGAATCCAGGGCCGCGGCGGTCGGCAGCCCCTGCGCACGGGCGCCGGCGGCGAGCATCTCGGCGGCGAGCGCGGCGGTGGTGAGCTCGTGCCCCAGCCCGTCGTGCATCTCCTGCCCCAGGCGGCGTTGCTCGCGGTTGGCGGCGTCCAGCAATTCACGCTCCAGACGCTTCAACTCGGCGAGGCTGCGCGCCGAGGCATACAGATAGATCTCCCCGCCGATACTGAAGGCGCTCAGCAGCACTTCGACGTCGGCGGTGGCGCCATCGCGGCGGCGGTACACCGAAGCGAAGCGCACGACCTCGCCGCCAAGGGCCCGGCCGACGTCGCTGTGCACCCGGGCATCGTCGACGTCCACGTTCCAGGTCTGGGGCTGACGGCCGACGAGTTCCTCGAAGGGATACCCCAGGAATTCGCAGAACGATCGGCTGGCCGCGACCAGTCGGCCGTCGCGATCCATGATGTGCACGAAGTCAACCGCGTTCTCCAGGAAGCGGCGATTGCGCTCCAACTCGACCCGCACCCGCTCGCCGCGGCGCCGATGCTCCAGGCCGAAGGCGATGTCGGCGGCGAGTTGCTCGGCCATCGCCCGTTCGTCGGCGTCGAAGTGCTGTGCAGTCCCGCTGTAGAGGCCGAGCAACCCGAGAGTCACGCCGTCGACCACCAGCGGCACGGCCATCGAAGAGCGGATGCGGTACAGCCGTGCGCGTGTCGCCCAGGGCGACATCGCCGGCTCGGATCGGAAGTCCCCAACCACCACCGCACGGCCCTCGCGCAAGGAGCGGCCGGACGGCCCCTGCCCCTGTGGCACGTCGGGCCGCGACGTTATCTCCAGTCCCTCCGCGTAGCCGGCGGCGGGTCCCGCGACCGCGGCTGGCTCGAGACTGCCGTCGCCCGCGAGGAAGCCGATCCAGACGAGCGCGTAGCCGCCCTCGCGCACGACGGCCTCGACGATCCTGGCGAGAAACGCCTCGCGCTCGTCGGATCCGACGATCAAGGCCTCGTTCGCCGCGTACAGCACCCGATAGCGGCGCACCGTGCGGCGATTGTCGACCAACAGGCGCGCCGCGCCGAGGATCAGCACATCGAGGACGAGGTTGCCGAGCGCGAGCTCGACGGCGAGTTGACGACGCCGGGCGAGCGCCCCGGCCGTGTCCACCGTCAGCGTGACCACGGCGTCGCCCGCGTATCCATAGGTGAACGGCACCTGGAACTGCAATTGGGGCGCAGCGCTCGCGTCGCGCGAGAATCGCCCCAGCTCGAACCCGTTGCGCGCGGTGACCGTGATCAGCGCGACCGTCGGATCCGCCCTGCCCCAGCGCTGCAACACGTCGGGAACGTCGGCGTAGCGCGCCGACCGAAGCGCGCTCTCGAGCAGGGGCGCGAGCTCCGCCACGCTGGTTTCACCGGCGCGACGCGCTTGCGACAGGTCGTGACGCCACTGGCGCTGCGCCAGCGAGAAAGAACCCGCGGCGAGCAGCGCGACCGCCACGGCCGCAGCGCCCCAGATCCGTTGTGGCTCACTGACCACGCAGCTCCTCGCCGCCGATCGCGTGCAGCATGCTCTTCAGACCCTCGTAGTCGGAAGCGGACCCGGGAATGAGCCGTGTCAGCCCGGGGGTCAAGGCTGCGAGCACGCGGCTACCGGCGTCCGACTGGTGCAAGGACAACAGTGTCGCGCGCAGCGACTCCACCAGCGGCGCCGGCAGATCGGCGCGGGCGACGAACAGGTGATCCGGAGTCGGCGGCGTCTCGGCGAGGATGCGCAGGCCGCGCGGCGCGAACTCATCGTAGACTTCGCGCTTGAGACCACCGGCGTCGAAGTCGCCGGCCAGCACCCCGAGCGCGACATTGGGGTGCGAGCCGACGAATCGATAGCCGCCGAGGGCGTGCAGCGGCACGCCCGCCTGCGTCATCGTCCAGGCGGGCACGACGCAGCCCATGGTGGAGTCCGGGTCACCGAAGGCGACCCGCCTTCCACGCAGATCGGCGAGCGCACGCACATTGCTGTCGCGACGCACCGCGATGACGCCGTGCAGATACGGCTGGTGGTCCACCTCGAAGCGCGCCAGGAAGGGCTTGGGGCCGAATTGTTCCAGCATGCGCACATAGGACACCGGCCCGAGGAATGCCAGGTCCAGGGCATCGGTGCCGATGGCGCGCTCGTGCTCGGCGTACGAACCGCCGATGCGCACCAGCACCGGCGCGCCGACGACGCCTTGCAGGTGCAGAGCGAGCGGCCTGAAGCGCCCCAGCAGATCCGCGCGGGTGAGAAACGGATGCACACCGAGAACGAAGGGCTGCGACGCCCCCAGGACGCGCGCGCGTGGCGCCAGCACCAAACCGGCCGCCGCCGCCAGGATTCGGCGCCTCACGGGCGAACACGGCCGATCGATGTCGTGGATCACTGCAAGCGTTCCCCAGCGCCTTGTCGTCGCGAATTCGTCTCTGCGCCGATCCGTGGCGGACATCCCTATATTCCTGTACCACAAACGCGCGGCCCTTGTCGCCCGACGAGCATCGTCTTGTCGGCACCGACCGCGGCGCGGCTGACTCGCTGCAGCGCGGGCGTTCGTTGCCGGCGATCCC
>DAIDHD010000065.1 GCA_027459765.1 Gammaproteobacteria bacterium
CACCACGCGCGTGAACGCCGACATCGTCGGCAAGCTCGTCAACATAGCGAGTCGCTGCGCCGGCTTCGTGACGCGCCAGGCGAACGGCCGGCTCGCGGGCCGGCTCGAGGACCCGGCCCTGTTCGCGGAATTCGTGGCCGCCGGCGAACGCGTCGCGGCCGCCTACGAGGGCCGGGACACCGCCGCCGCGATGCGCGAGATCATGGCGCTCGCCGACCGAGCGAACCAGTACGTGGATGCGCGTAAGCCGTGGACGCTCGTCAAGCAGCCGGGCAGCGAGGCCGAGGTGCAGGCGATCTGCACCCAGGGCCTCAACCTGTTCCGCATCCTGATGATCTACCTGCAGCCGGTGCTGCCGGCGATGGCGCAGAAGGCGTGCGCGTTTCTCGGCGAGAGCGGCTGGACCTGGGAGCACGCGGCGAAGCCCCTGCTGGATACGGACATCGCGCCGTACGAGCCGCTCGCCCTGCGGCTCGATCCGAAGGCCGTGGCGCGCCTCGTCGAGGCCGTGCCGGCCGAATCGCCGGCGGCACCGGCTTCGGCACCGGCTGCGGCACCGGCTGCGGCGTCGGCTCCGGCAGCGCGCGCCGGCGCGTCGGACGCGGCCACGCTCGCGGCCGCGGCGGCGGTGGAAGGCAATCAAATCTCCATCGACGAGTTCATGCGCATCGATCTGCGGGTGGCGCGCGTGCTCACCGCCGAACTCGTGCCCGGCGCCGACAAGCTCCTCAAGCTGAAGGTCGACGTGGGTGAACTCGGCGAGCGCGAGATCTTCGCCGGCATCCGCGCCGCCTACGTGCCGGAGAGCCTGGTCGGCAGGCTGGTCGTGGTGGTCGCGAACCTCGAGCCGCGCAAGATGCGCTTCGGCGTGTCGGCGGGCATGGTGCTCGCGGCCGGACCCGGCGGCAAGGACGTCTTCACCATCTCACCCGACGCGGGCGCTGCGCCCGGCATGCGCGTGAAGTGACGTGAGCGGGTCGGCGGCGAGCGACCTGGCGGCGCGCATCGACGCGCTGCTGCCGCAGACTCAGTGCACGCGCTGCGGCTTCTCGGGCTGCCGTCCGTATGCGGAGGCCGTGGCGAGCGGCGCCGCGCAATTCAATCGCTGTCCGCCCGGCGGTACGGCCGTGCTCGAGCAGCTGGCGGCCCTGCTCGGCAAAGCGCCACTGGCGCTCGATCCCGCCGTGGGTGTGGCGGGGGATCCACGGGTGGCGTGGATCGACGAGAGCCGCTGCATCGGCTGTGCCCGCTGTCTGCCGCCCTGCCCCGTGGACGCGATCGTCGGTGCGCAGAAATATCTGCACACGGTGCTCGCCGAGCGCTGCACGGGGTGCGAGCTTTGCCTGCCGCCCTGCCCCGTGGATTGCATCGAACTGCGGCCGAGTGCACGGCCGGTGCCCTCCGCGGAGCTGAACCGCGCCCGCCATCACGCACACGTGCGGCGCGCCGAACGGCGTAGCGCGCAGCGGGCGCAGGAACTGGCCGCCATCAAGGCGGCCGCACGGAGCGCCGAGTGAACCCGGAGAAGCGGCGGCTGATTTTCGAGCGGCTCGCGCGCGAGAACCCGGCGCCGCGCACCGAGCTCGTGTACTCGACGCCGTTCGAACTGCTGGTCGCGGTCATCCTGTCGGCACAGGCCACCGACAAGAGCGTCAACCGCGCCACCGGGCCTCTATTCAAGGCGGCCCACACGCCGGCAGCCGTCGGCGCGCTCGGCGTCGAGGGACTGACGCCGTACATACAGTCCATCGGCCTCTACAACAGCAAGGCGAAGCACATCATCGCCACCTGCCAGGCACTGCTCGAGCGCCACGACGGCGAGGTGCCGCGGTCGCGCGAAGCGCTGCAAAAGCTGCCGGGCGTCGGCCGCAAGACGGCGAACGTCGTCCTCAACACCGCCTTCGGCGAGGCCACCATCGCCGTCGACACGCACATCTTCCGGGTCGCGAACCGTACCGGCATCGCGCCCGGGCGCACCGTGCGCGCGGTGGAGGATCGGCTGGTGAAATTCGTGCCCGACGCCTTTCGCCGCGACGCGCACCACTGGCTGATCCTGCACGGCCGCTACGTCTGCAAGGCGCGCAAGCCGCTCTGTCCGCGCTGCGTGATCGCCGACCTGTGCGAGTACCGGCGCAAGACGCGCGCAGAGGAGAGCGAGCGGCGGAGCGCGCGCACGTGAGCGTCGGCGGCGGTTACGACCGCGATCAACTGCGCTCGAGCTACGTCGAGGCCTGGCGCCGCAAACGCGAAGGCGCGCCGCTCACACCGCTGCAGGCCATGCTGGCGGACGTGATCGCGGCCCACCCCGAATATCATGCGGTCGTGCAGGACGACGCGCTCGCAACCGCGTTCGAGCCGGCGGGCGTCGGGCAGACCAATCCGTTCCTGCACTTCGGTTTGCATGTTGCGGTGCGCGAACAGATCGGCGTGGACCGTCCGCCCGGCATCCGCGCGCTGTACCAGAGGCTCCTCGCCGCCGAGGCGTCGCCGCATGCCGCGGAGCACGCACTGATGGACGCGCTCGCCGAGACGCTGTGGGAAGCGCAGCGCAGCGGCGGCGTTCCGGACGAACAGGCCTATCTCGCTCGCGTGCGCCACCGACTACGTTAAGCAACCTTCATGCCCGCGTCATCAGCGAGCGCGGCGCCAGGGACTACGCTTGCGGCGACATAGAGCGGCACACCGTTCGCGTGTCCTTTCGGAGTCCGCATGCGCGTGAGTTTCCCCTTGAGCTTCCTGACCGTGGGCGCGTTGCCGGTCGCGGCCGCTCTGACCGCGCTCGCGGCAGTGTCCGCGCCGCCCCCGACGCCGGCCGTGAGCGCCGCGCCTCAGACGGCAGCCTCGAGCCCCGCTGCGAGTGCGCCGGCCACGAACCCCGCGGACAGCGACGCCGCCGCTCGGCACGCCCGCCGCTTGGCCTGCCTCAAGGAAGCGCGCGCCAAGAAGTTGATCGGCACGCAGAAGACGGCATTCCTCAAGAACTGCATCGGCCTGCGCTGAGCGCCGCGAGGAGCGGTCAGCGCTTCGGCAGATACAGATCCGTGAGCGTGCCGTCGAAGGCCTCGGCGGCGAAACCCACGGTTTCCGACAGCGTCGGGTGAGCGTGCACGGTGAGGCCGACGTCGCTCGCGTCCGCGCCCATCTCGATCGCAAGGCCGATCTCGGCGATCAACTCGCCGGCATTCGTGCCGACGATGCCGCCGCCGAGCACCCGGTGAGTGGTCTTGTCGAAAAGAATCTTGGTGAAACCCTCGTCGCGATGGTTGGCGAGCGAGCGGCCGCTCGCCGCCCAGGGAAACGCGCCCTTGCCGTACTCGACGCCGCGCGCCTTCGCCTCGGTCTCGGTGAGACCGACCCAGGCGATTTCCGGATCCGTATAGGCGACCGACGGGATGCAGCGGGCGTCGAAGGCGGACTTGTGCCCCGCCGCCACCTCGGCCGCCACCTTGCCCTCGTGCGTCGCCTTGTGGGCGAGCATCGGCGCGCCGGCGACGTCGCCGATGGCGAAGATGTGCGGCACGTTGGTGCGCATTTGCCTGTCCACGGCGATCACCCCGCGCCGGTCGACCGCGACGCCCGCCTTGGCCGCGTCGACGGCGTTGCCGTTGGCGCTGCGGCCCACCGCCACCAGGACCCGGTCGAAGCGCTGCGGTGACGGCGCGTCCGGGCCCTCGAAGGTGGCCAGCAAGCCGTCGGCCTGCGGCTCGAGCTTGGTCACCCGGGTCTTCAACATAATCCGCTCGTAGCGCTTCTCGATGCGCTTCAGCAGCGGCCGCACCAGATCGCGATCGGCGCCCGGCATCAGCCCGTCGGCGAGTTCCACCACGCTCACCTGCGCGCCGAGAGCGTCATACACGCACGCCATCTCGAGCCCGATGATGCCGCCGCCGATGACCAGGAGGCGCCGGCAGTCGGCAGGCAGCTCGAGCGCGCCGGTCGAATCGATGACGCGCGGGTCGTCGGGCAAGCCCGGCAGGCGTACCGACTCGGAGCCCGCGGCGATGATGCACTGTTTGAACGGCAGCCGTCGGACGCCCTCGGCGCCACGCACCTCGAGGAGGTAGGGTCCGACGAAGCGCGCTTCGCCGCGCACGACGTCCACCTTGCGCTGCCGGGCGAGACCGTTGAGTCCCCCGGTGAGCTTGCCCACCACAGAATTCTTCCAGGCGCGCAACCGGTCGCGATCGATCTGCGGCGCTCCGAAGACGATGCCGCAGTCGGCCATCTCCTGCGCCTCTTCGATGACGCGGGCGGCGTGCAGCAGCGCCTTGGAGGGAATGCAGCCGACGTTCAGGCAGACGCCGCCGAGCGTCGGCCCGCGCTCGATCAGCGTGACCTTCATGCCGAGATCCGCTGCGCGGAAGGCGGCGGTGTAGCCGCCCGGTCCGGCGCCGAGCACGACCAGATCGAGCGCATCGTCGGGCGGCGAGCCCGCGGTTGCCGGCGCAGCAACGGTCGCGGCCGGCGCCGCGGCCGGCGCCGGGGGCGCAGCGGGAGCGGCTGCGGGTGCCGCCGGTGCGGCCGCGCTCGCCGCCGACTGCTCGCCGCTCACCTCGAGCGTCAGCACCAGCGCGCCGGCGGACACCGAGTCGCCCTTCTTGAGCGCGAGCGATTGCACCACGCCGGCGAGCGGCGACGGCACGTCCATGGACGCCTTGTCGCTCTCCAGGGTCAGGATGGGATCGTCGACGCGCACGGCGTCGCCCACGGCCACCAGAACCTCGACGACGCTCACCCCGGCCGCCCCGCCGAGGTCCGGCACTCGCACTTCGCGCAGGCTCACAGCAGCGCCTTCGTGTCCGCCAGGGCCTTGCCGAGGAAGACGATGAAGCGCGCGGCGACGGCGCCGTCGATCACGCGGTGATCGTAGGACAGTGACAGCGGCAACATCAGCCGCGGCAGGAAGCCGCCGCGCTCGTACACCGGCTTGTGGCTCGAACGGGAGACGCCGAGGATGGCGACTTCCGGCGCGTTGACGATCGGCGTGAACGCCGTGCCGCCGATGCCGCCGAGACTCGTGATGGTGAAGGACCCGCCCTGCATCTCGGCCGCCGTGAGCTTGCCGGCGCGCGCCTTCTCGGACATCTGCGCGAGCACCCGCGCGACCTCGAACAGGCTCAACCGGTCGGCGTTGCGGATCACCGGCACCACCAGTCCATTGGGCGTGTCGGCGGCGAAGCCGATGTGGAAATACTTCTTCAACACGAGATTCTCGCCGCTCGCATCGAGCGAGGAGTTGAAGACGGGGAACTCCTGCAGCGCGCGGATGACCGCCTTGACGATGAAGGCGAGCGGCGTGAGCTTGACGCCCTGCTCGGTGGCCCGACCCTTGAGCTCGTTGCGCAGCGCCTCGAGATCGGTGATGTCCGCCTCTTCGTGCTGGGTCACGTGCGGGAGATTGAGCCAGCTCGCCTGCAGGCGCGGCCCGGAGATCTTCTGGATCCGCGACAGCGGCTTGACCTCGACCGGCCCGAAGGAGGCGAAATCGACCGCCGGAATCCGCGGCAGCGCGCCGCCGCCGCCGACCGCCGGACCGAGCCCGGTCAAAAGTCCCTTGACGTGCGCCTTGACGTCGTCGTGCGTGATCCGACCCTTGGGGCCGGTGCCGCGAATGCGGCCGAGGTCCGCGCCGAGTTCGCGCGCGAATTTGCGCACCGAGGGGCTGGCGTGCGCGGCGGAGAAGGCCTGCTCGTCGACGGCCACGAGGCCGGACGAGGCGGGCGCAGCGGCCGCTGGCATCGCGGCAGCGCTCGGTGGCGCGGCGGCGGC
>DAIDHD010000022.1 GCA_027459765.1 Gammaproteobacteria bacterium
TCGCAGCGCGGATTCGTGGTGGAGCGTTATCGCGACGAGGCGGTCGGGGTGATGACCCGCAACGAGCAGCGCCGCTGGTGGGTGAGCACGGTCACGCTCACACCGCGCATCGACTACGACGCGGCGCACGCGCCGACCGCCACCGAGGAGCAAGAACTGCACCACGACGCGCACGCCGAGTGTTTCATCGCCAATTCGATCAAGACCGTCGTGACCGTGAAGGCAAGCCCTTGAGGATCACGGCTGGCTGAGGAGCACCTCATGTTCACCTACGTCTGCCTCGGCACCCGGGACTTGCGCCGTGCCATCACGTTCTACGACGCCACGCTGGCGCCGCTCGGCCTCGCACGCTGTGCGACACCCGGCGAGCACGCCTGGGAGGGATGGGCTGGCTGGGGCACCTACGAGCGCCAGGGCGCCGTGGAGATCGCCCTCTGGGTCGGCACGCCCTTCGACGGGAGTCCCGCCACCGCCGGCAACGGCACCATGGTGGCGCTGAAGGCACCGAGCTGGGCCGCGGTGCGCGCATTTCACGCCGCGGCGCTCGCGCACGGCGGGCGCTCCGAAGGGGCGCCGGGATTGCGGCCCCACTACAACCCGGACTTCTACGTCGCCTACGTACGCGACCCCGACGGCAACAAGCTCGCGGCCGTGTGCCGCGGCCACACCACCGAGCCGGGGACTTGAAGCCCGCGGCGTCGTCCCTCACCCGATCGAGTACCGCATGATCCACCGAGAACGCATGACCGCCACTCTCGACGAGCCCTTCGTCGTGTTCCTCATCGGCGCCCGCATCAACCGATTCTGGAAGTTCGGCTCGTGGCTGCCGGTGGTGCGCTCGATGGGACAGATGCTCACCGAGCTGCACGCCCACCCGGAGCTTGGCTTCCTGGGCGGCGAGTCCTGGCTCGGCCGCAGTCCGCTCGTGGTGCAATACTGGCGTTCGCTGGATCACCTCCTCGCCTACGCCTCGGCGCGCGACGCCGCGCACCTGCCCATGTGGAAGCGCTTCAACCAGCGTATCCAGGGATCGGGCGACGTCGGCATCTGGCACGAGACCTACGTGGTGAGCCCCGGCTCGTACGAGACCATCTACAACAACATGCCGCCCTTCGGGCTCGGTCGCGTCGGTCAGCTGCGTGCCATCGGCCGGCGCGCGGACAGCGCGCGGGCACGGCTCGCCGGCGAGCGCGACGACCGTTAGGCGTCATAACTCTCGCGCGCCGGTGCGCGCGGCGGACTCCTCGTCGGGTCGCACTACGCCGTCGGCGGACGCTCGAACGTGATCCCCTCGCCGGCCGCCCAATGCCGCTCGCGGATCCACAGCGCCCGCAGCACCAGCCACCACAGGATCGTCAGGTGCAGGCCCTCGCGCGGCGCGCGGCTGGGAATGAAGTAGCGATAGCCGGGCAGGTCGTCCGGTCCGTGCAAGCCCCAGGCGCCGAGCCGCGGCGGGAAGTCGATCTGTTCCATTTCCAGCGCGTTCAGCCGCCGGCATACCTCCGCCGGATCGGCGGGCGCACGCGGCAGGGGCAGCGTCAGGGTGGCCAGATAGCCGATGCCGGCGATCGGGTGCACGACGCCGGGATTGACCTGGGCGAGCGCCGTCTCAGCGGCGGGATCGATGGCACGCGATGGGCACTCGCCGGCCACCGCGACCTCGACCCAGGCGCACTGGGCGTCGTTGGCCGCGGCAAAGCCACGCTCGCGCAAGAACCGGGTCGCCCCAGCCAGCGCCTCTTCGGCGACCGGTGCCGGCCACTCCCGGGGCATGGCGTGGTGCGCACGCTGACGCTCCTCTTCCTCGGGCGAACGGATCGACAGCGCCGTCGAGCGGCCGAGCGGCAACAGTGCGCCGAAGGCGTCGAGAATGGTTTGCGCCGCCGGGTGTACGCCCGGCTCTTCGCGATAGATCGAGAAACGGCCGCGTTGGCGCAGCTCCGGTCCGACCCCTTCGTAGGCACCGTAGACCGCGCGCGCGTTGAGCCTCTGCAGCCCGGCGGCGTGGAATGCCGGCAGTCCCGCCGTTTGATAGTCGGCGACGATCTCCGCCACCGCCGCCACCGGCGAGGGCTCCGACACCGGCACGATGCGCAAGGTGCTCACGCCGGCTCCGCCCGGATGCACCAACCGATACCCGTCGGGCAGGCGCTCGAGTCCGTGCGCCGCGAGCGCGCCATGCAGCCGGTTTTCGACCTCGGTCGTCATCTCTTTCGATCCTCGCGCACAGCCGCGATCCGCGGCACGGCGTGCACTGTAGCACTTGGGTTGTCCGATCGCCCCCGGGCCGCTACGCTCTGAAGCTCGCCTGCGTCGCGACCCGCGCGCCGCGGCGCGATACCACCGTATACCGTCAAGAGGATCGCCGTCATGGGCAAGACCGTCACCTTCAAGCGTCCCGATGGAAAATCCGTCGAGGGTTATCTCGCGGAACCCGCACACGCCGCCGGTGCGCCGGGCGTGGTGGTCATTCAGGAGTGGTGGGGCCTCAACGATCAGATCCGCGGCGTGGCCGATCGGCTTGCCGGCGCGGGCTATCGCGCGCTGGTGCCGGACCTGTATCGCGGCCGCTCGACCGTGGAGGCCGAAGAGGCCCACCACCTGATGACCGGCCTGAATTTCGCCGACGCGGCTTCCCAGGACGTGCGCGGCGCGGTCCAGCACTTGAAGGCGCACGGCGGCAAGGTCGGCGTCACCGGCTTCTGCATGGGGGGCGCGCTCACGCTGCTCAGCGCCTGCATGGCGCCGGAAGTCGACGCGGCGGTGGTGTGGTACGGCTGCCCGCCGCTCGAATACATCGATGCCGGCAAGATCAAGGCGCCGATCCTCGGTCACTGGGCCACGCAGGACGAGTTCTTCAAGATCGCCACCGTAGACGCGCTGGCGGCGAAGCTCGCGGACGCCGGGGTCCACCACGAGTTCCACCGCTACCTCGCGCACCACGCCTTCGCCAACGAGACCGCCGTCGGCCCCGGCCGCATCCCCGCGACCCAGTACGATCCGGCGTGGGCGCAACTCGCCTGGGACCGCACGTTCAGGTTCCTGGGCCGCACCCTCGGCTGACCCGCGGCGAGCGCCCGCGACGCGCACGGCGCCGCGGCCGGTCCCGGCTCGCGAGCGCCGCCGCCACGGCGGCGCGTGCCCAGTCCACGCACGTCTCGGCGTCCTCCAGCACGTCGGCCGGCACCTCGAAGAAACTGAAACTCAATTCCGGCCGATCGGCGTAGGGCCGGAACGGGCGTGCGCCGCGCGCCTCGTAGTGGCTCCGGTTCGCCTCGCCCACCTTGAAATAGAGCACGTCGCGCGACAACAAGCCGAAGAACACGTGTTCGCAGTAGAGTCCGAGGCCGCCGAACATGCGCCGCGAACGCAGGCCGTGGAGCCCGCCGAGCTGCTCGAGCACGTAATCACGATAATCGGGCGACAGTGGCATGCGCTGACGATACGCCGGCGGCGAACCGCGGTCACCGCCGGCCGCGCCTGCGCTATGCTCATGCTCCATGGCCGCCATCGAAAGACGCCTCGCCGAGCTCGGGCTCGCGCTGCCCGGGCCCCTCAAACCCCCGCCGGGGGTGGTGCTGCCGTTCGTGCCGGTGCGGGTGGTGGGCAGCCGTGCCTTGGTGTCGGGTCACGGCCCCACGAATCCGGACGGCAGCGTCGCCGGGCCGCTCGGCAAGGTCGGCCGCGAGGTGTCGATCGATGCGGCCTATGCCGCCGCGCGACTCACCGGGCTCGCCATCCTCGGCAGCCTCGCGCGCGCGCTCGGCGATCTCGACCGCATCGTCGCCTGGAACCGCATCTTCGGCATGGTCAACTCGGTGCCGGAATTCAATCAGCAGCCACGCGTGATCAACGGCTGCTCGGACCTGATCCTCGAGGTGTTCGGGCCTGCGGTGGGTGCGCACGCACGCAGTGCCGTCGGTCTCGCCGCGCTGCCCTTCGACATCCCGGTGGAGATCGAGGCCGAGGTCGAGATCCGC
>DAIDHD010000011.1 GCA_027459765.1 Gammaproteobacteria bacterium
GCATCGGCCCATACGTCGCTCGCCGTCGAGGAATCGGCCGAGGTCGAGGTGGATGAACCGGTCGAGGTCGCAGCGCCGCCCGCGACTCGCCCCGCGGATGCGGTCGACAGGCAGCCGACCGCGGCGGCGCCGGAGAGCGCCGCGGAAGTTCAGCCTCAGCGCATCGTCGGCCTCAGGTTGTGCTGCGTGGGGGACACGCGCTGGCGCGGCGCCGGATTGCTCGATGCTCTCGAGCGGCGCGGGCTTTCCTACGGCAAGTACCAGGTGTTCCACCGCACCCACGGCGATGGCCGCTCCATCTTCTGCGTCGCGAGTCTGGTCGAGCCGGGCAGCTTCGACGCGTCGCGGATGGCGGACGATGAGTTCCGCGGCGTGACGCTGTTCGCCGTGTTGCCGGGCCCGGTCGACGGCGCGGCCGCCTGGGATGCCCTGTACTCGGCGGCACAGGGGCTGGCTGCGGAGCTCGGCGGGATGATGCAGGATTCCAAGGGGCTGCCGCTGTCCCCGCAGCGCGCCGCGGCACTGCGTGAGGAGGTTGCGTCCTATCGGGCGGTGGCGCCGTGAAGTCCCGGGGCGACAGTCCGGCCGAGCGGGCGGCGGCGTTGCGCGAACTGGTGGACCGCTACAACTACCGCTATTACGCGCTCGACGATCCGGAGGTCCCCGATTCAGAGTACGACCGGGTGCTTCGCGAACTTCTGGACCTCGAGCGTGAACACCCGGAACTGGTCACGCCCGAATCCCCGACTCAGCGCGTCGGCGCCGAGCCGCTCGCGGCCTTCGGCAGCGTACGGCATCGCGTGCCGATGCTGTCCCTCGACAATGCCTTCGACGACGATGACGTGCGCGGTTTCGAGCGTCGCATTCGCGAACGCCTCGGTGAGGCGCCGGTGCGTTTCTCCGCCGAGCCGAAGCTCGACGGCCTCGCGGTGAGCCTGACCTACGAGCACGGGCGCCTGGTGCGCGGCGCGACGCGCGGCGACGGCGAGACCGGCGAGGAAGTCACCGCCAATCTTCGCACCATCAAGTCGCTGCCGCTCAAGATGCGCGCCGCGCGGCCACCCCGATTGCTCGAGGTGCGCGGCGAGGTGTTCATGCCCATCGCCGGATTTCGGCGCTTCAATGCCGAGGCGGAGGCCCGCGGGGAACGCACCTTCGTCAATCCCCGCAACGCCGCCGCCGGCAGCCTGCGACAGCTCGATCCGCGCATCACGGCCGTGAGGCCGCTCGACATGTTCGTCTACGGCATCGGCTACGCGGAGGGCGCGGAGCTTCCGTCCACGCACGGCGAGACGCTCGCGCTGCTGAAATCCTGGGGATTCCGGATCTGCGACCAGGTGCGCGTCGTCGACTCCATCGACGACTGCCTCGCTTACTACCGCGAGATGGGAGCGCGCAGGCCGCGGCTGCCCTTTCAGATCGACGGCGTCGTGTACAAGGTGGACGATTTCGAGCAACAGCGTGCGCTCGGCACGGTGTCGCGCGCGCCGCGCTGGGCCATCGCGCACAAGTACCCGGCCGAAGAGGCGCTCACGCAGGTGCAGGAAATCGAATTCCAGGTCGGCCGCACCGGCGCCCTGACGCCGGTGGCGCGGCTCGCTCCGGTATTCGTGGGCGGCGTGACCGTCAGCAACGCGACCCTGCACAACATGGACGAGGTTCGCCGCAAGGACGTGCGCGTGGGCGACACCGTGGTGCTGCGACGCGCCGGCGACGTCATCCCGGAGATCGTTCAGGTGGTGGTGGAGCGGCGCCCCCCCGACGCGCGCGTCGTGGAGATGCCGCAGTCGTGCCCGGTCTGCGGCTCGCCGGTGGTCCGAGAAGCCGATCAGGCCGCGGCGCGTTGTACCGGCGGGCGAGCCTGCCCTGCCCAGGTCAAGGAGGAATTGCGACACTTCGCCTCGCGCCGCGCGTTGGACATCGAGGGGCTCGGCGACAAGCTCGTCGATCAGCTCGTCGACGCCGGTTGGGTGCGAACGCCGGCCGACTTGTTCGATCTGGACGCCGAGCGGCTGGCATCGCTGCAGCGCATGGGCGAGAAGTCCGCCGCCAAGCTCGTCGCCGCGATCGAGGCGGCCAAGCACACCACCTTGCCGCGACTGCTCAATGGGCTCGGGATTCGCGATGTGGGCGAAGCGACCGCTCTCGCGCTCGCCGCGCATTTCGGCTCGATGGAGGCGTTGCGCGCGGCCAGCCACGAGCGGATTCAAGAGGTGCCGGACGTCGGTCCGGTGGTGGCCGCGAACGTCGTGGAGTACTTCGCGGATCCGGCCAACACCGCCGTAATCGACCGGCTGATCTCGCGCGGAGTGACCTATTCGCCCGTCGAGCGCCCCGCGAGCGGCCGCCTGGTGGGAAAGACGTTCGTGCTCACGGGCACGCTGTCGGGCATGACGCGCGAGGAGGCCAGCGACGCCATCCTCGCCCGCGGGGGCAAGGTGAGCGGCAGCGTCTCGAAAAGGACGTCCTACGTGGTGGCCGGCGCGGAAGCCGGATCGAAGCTCGCCAAGGCGGAGGAGCTCGGGATTCCGGTGCTGGACGAGGCGGGCCTGCGCGCGCTGCTCGGGACTTGACCCCGAGCAGCGCCGCAGCTCGGGATCAGAGCTTCTTCT
The DNA here is from genome assembly GCA_027459765.1 of Gammaproteobacteria bacterium. Taxonomy (GTDB): domain Bacteria; phylum Pseudomonadota; class Gammaproteobacteria; order Steroidobacterales; family Steroidobacteraceae; genus Bog-1198. The sequence goes on from DAIDHD010000011.1 coordinate 2,613, forward strand.
CGATCTTCGCGTTCTTCTTCAGGTCGTCGATGAACGCCTGAAGCTTCTTCTGCATCACCCGGTTAGTCAGCTGTGCCTTGACCGAATCGAACGGCGGCGGGGTGACCTCGCGAGTGTCTTCGAGCTTGATGATGTGCCAGCCGAATTGCGTCTGCACGGGCTCGGACGTCATCTCGCCCTTCTTCAAGCCCTTCACGGCGTCGCTGAACGGCTTGACCATCCGGCCGGCGGTGAACCAGCCGAGATCGCCGCCGTTGGCCTTCGAGCCATCGGTGGATTCGGCCTTGGCGACGTCCTCGAACTTGGCGCCTCCCTTGATCTTCTTGATGAGGGCCGTGGCCTTGTCCTTGTCGGCGACCAGGATGTGGCGGGCGTGGTACTCGGTCTTGTCCATCGCCGCAACGGCCTGGTCGTATTCGGCGTGCAACTCGGCGTCGGTGGGCTCCTTGCCCTTGAGGAACTTCTGCGACTCCGCGTCCGCTAGCACCCGCAGCCGGAAGATGTCCAGCCGTCCGGCGACCTCCGGATCCTTGTCGAGGCCGTCCTTGAGAGCCTTGTCCGCGACGACCTGCATGTTGATCAGTTCATCCAGCACCTGGCTCTTCTGCTCGGCGGTCACGTCGGCGGCCGGCCGCCCCTGGGTCGCGCTCTGCAGGTAGACGTCGAAGTCGCGGCGCGGCACCGGCGCGCCGTCGATCAGCGCCACCGGCGGGCTGGACTGGTCTGCCGCGGGCGAGGCCGCCTGTTGGTGCTTGGCGCAACCCGAGAGTGCCGCGGCGACGGCGACCGCCAGTGCAGCAGTCCGGGGGAAACGAAGGATGGAAGTCATGGATATCCTCTGGACACAAAGAACCGAAGTCTAGCTGGCGTCGGCGGCCCGCTCCACCTCATCCGGCGAGCGGGCGTCGACGGCCAGGGCGTGGATTGCGCCGGGTCCCGACATGAGGTCCGCGAGCGCGGCGTACACCAGCCGGTGCCGGGCAACCCGGGGCTGGCCGCCGAAGGCCTCGGCCACGATCCGTACCCGGAAGTGGCTCTCACCGCCGGTCGCGCCGGCGTGGCCGGCGTGCGCGGCGCTGTCGTCGATCACCTCGATCGCGCGTGGCGCGAAGCGCGCCGCCAGCCGCTCCCGGATCAGCGCGGCGCGGCTCACGGCGCGGCGCCGGCGTCGGCGGCCGGTACCTTGGCACGACCTGCGAGCCAGGCGACCTGCGGCAGCATGAAAAGGAACAGGGCGGCGGTCAGCCCGAAGAGCTTGAAGTTCACCCAGGTGGCCTCGCTGTAGCTGCGCGCGACGTAGACGTTGGTGGCCGCGAGCAGCGCAAACCAGGCGCTCCACGCCACGTTGAGCCGCGACCAGGCGCGCGACGACACCGCAAGCGGTGCCTCGAACAGCGACTCGAGCAGCCTCTGCACCAGCGGCCGGCGCCCCACGAAATGGCTGGCGAGGAACACCACGGCGGAGATGCCGAACAGCACGGTGGGCTTCCACTGGATGAAGCGGGCGTCGTGCAGCAGGAGCGTGGCCGCCCCCAGGATCCACGCCACCGCGAGCGTCACGACGTGCATGGGCTTGTAGCGGCCGGCGCGCCACCGGTGCGCGAACAGGGGCGCCGCACAGGCGACCATCAGGATCGCGGTCGCCACGTAGATGCCCGCGAACTTGTAAGCCGCGAAGAACGCGATCAGCGGCGACCATTCGATGAGTAATTCCACCCGCGTATCATAACCGGACCGCCATGAGTATTTACCTGCCTCTGCATCCCGTGTCGCCGCAACGCCGCTTCATCCGGCAGGCCGTGCAGACCTTGCGCGCGGGCGGGGTGATCGTGTACCCCACGGACTCCTGCTACGCCCTCGGATGCCACATCGGCGACAAGGGCGCGCTGGAGCGCATTCGGCGCATTCGCGCCGCCGACCGGCAGCACCACTTCACGCTCGTGTGCCGCGACCTGTCCGACGTCGGCAAGTACGCGCTGCTCGAGAATTGGCAGTACCGGCTGCTGCGTGTGCACACGCCGGGTCCGTACACGTTCATTCTCAAGGCCTCGCGCGAGACGCCGCGGCGCCTGAAGCACGAGCGTCGGGGCACCATCGGCCTGCGGGTCCCGGACCACCCGGTGACGTCGATGCTGCTCGAGGAACTCGGCGAACCCATCATGAGTTCGACGCTGCTGCTGCCCGGCGAGGAATTGCCGCGCACCGACGCCCGCGAGATTCACGAACTCCTCGGACCGGCCATCGACCTGGTGCTCGACGGCGGTAACTGCGGTCTGATGCCCACATCGGTCATCGACCTGTCCGGTGACCGTGCCGTCGTGGTTCGTGCCGGTCGCGGCGACGTGAGCCCCTTTGCGGCGCCTACCTCCGTATAATGCCGTTCGGACCACTCCCTGGTCCTATAATCCAGTTTAAATAAAGAGTGTAAACATTGGATTTGAAAGTATTTTTATTTAAGGTCTCGATCTGGGCCATCCCGGTGCTGTTCGCCATCACCCTGCACGAGGTGGCGCACGGCTGGATGGCGCGGGCGTTCGGAGACCGCACCGCCGAGCTGCTGGGCCGGCTCAGCCTGAACCCGCTGCGGCACATCGACCCGGTCGGCACGCTGGTGGTGCCCGGCGTGCTGCTCGCCGTCGGTGGCCCCTTGATCGGCTGGGCTCGGCCGGTTCCGGTGACCATGCGCGGACTGCGCCGACCGCGCCTGGGGATGGCGCTGATCGCGCTCGCCGGTCCCGGCGCCAACCTCCTCATGGCCGGCGTCTGGTGCGCCGTGCTCGCCCTGATCGCCCGCGCCCACCTGGAACAGACCCTGAGCAACTGGGTGGCGCTGATGGCGCAGGCGGGGATCGTCATGAACGTCGTGCTCGCCGTGTTCAACCTCCTGCCGATACCGCCCCTCGACGGCGGGCGCGTGCTCTCGGCGTTGCTGCCGTCCACGCTCGCTGCACGGCTCGCCAAGATCGAGCCATTCGGATTCCTGGTGGTCATCGGTCTGTCGGCACTGCGCATGCTCGACTGGCTTTTCGAGCCGGCGTACCGGATGCTCGGCCGCGTCATACCCGCGCTGCTCGGGAGCCCGGCGTGAGCGTCCCGGCGCAGAACAGGCGCGTGCTGTCGGGGATGCGCCCCACGGGCCAGCTGCACCTCGGCAATTACCACGGTGCGCTCAAGAACTGGATCGAGCTGCAGTACCAGTACGAGTGTTACTTCTTCATCGCGGACTGGCACGCGCTCACCACGGGCTACGAGGACACGTCGAAGCTCGAGGAGTACGTCTGGACCATGGCGATCGATTGGCTCGCCGCGGGCCTCAACCCGGGCGTCGCCACCATATTCATCCAGTCGCGGGTGCCGGAGCACGCGGAGCTGCACCTGCTCTTGTCGATGATCACTCCGCTCGGCTGGCTGGAGCGCGTTCCGTCCTACAAGGACCAGCAGGCCCAGCTCGCCAATCGCGACCTGTCCACCTACGGCTTTCTCGGCTATCCGCTTCTGCAGACCGCGGACATCCTGTTGTACCGCTCGCAGTACGTGCCGGTGGGGGAGGACCAGGTGGCGCACGTCGAGATCACGCGCGAGGTCGCACGGCGATTCAACCACCTGTACGGGCGTGAACAGGATTTCGAGCGCAAGGTCGAGCGCGCCATCAAGAGCCTCGGCTCGCGCAACGCCACCATGTACCGCGACCTGCGCAAGGACTACCAGGAGCGCGGCGACGCCGAGGCGCTCGCCAAGGCGCGTGCGCTGGTCGAGACCAACGCGCGCCTGACCGTGGCGGACCGGGATCGGCTGCTCGGGTATCTCGACGGTTCGGGCATCGCCATCCTGCCGGAGCCCGAGGTGCTGCTGACCGCGACGCCGAAGGTGCCGGGGCTCGACGGCCGCAAGATGTCCAAGTCGTACGGCAACACGATCGGCCTGCGCGAGCATCCCGACTCGGTGACGAAGAAATTGAAGGCGATGCAGACGGACCCGGCGCGGGTTCGGCGCAGTGACCCGGGTGATCCGGAGAAGTGCCCGGTGTGGGACCTGCACAAGGTCTATTCGGGCGCCGAGACCCAGGCGTGGGTGCAGCAGGGCTGCCGCAGCGCCGGCATCGGCTGCCTCGAGTGCAAGGCCCCGCTCATCGACAAGGTCGTCGAGGAGATCTCCGGCATTGCGCGGCGCGCGCAGGAGTACGAGGACAATCCGGAACTGGTGCGCGGCATGATCGCCGAGGGCTGCGAGCGGGCACGTGGCGTCGCACGCGACACCCTGGACGCGGTGCGCCAGGCCATGGCGATGAACTACCGATGAAGCCCGACCTGAAGATCGTGGAGGCCGCGTCGGCGCAGGACGCCGTCGCCCCACCCGCTGCGGCGCCATCCGCGCCCTCGCAGGCGGAAATGCCCTTCGCGGTGGTCGAAGGCCAGCCGATCACGCAGATGCCGCGGGATCTGTACATCCCGCCGCAGGCGCTGGAGGTGTTCCTCGAGGCGTTCGAGGGGCCGCTCGACATGCTCCTGTACCTGATCCGGCGGCAGAACCTCGACATTCTCGACATTCCGATCGCCGATATCACCAAGCAATACATGCGCTACATCGAGCTCATGCAGGTGCTGCAGCTCGAACTGGCGGGCGAATATCTGTTGATGGCCGCGACGCTCGCCGAGATCAAGTCGCGCATGCTGCTGCCGCGACCGGAGACGACGGGCGCGGTGGGCGAGGAGAGCGATCCGCGCGCCGAGCTGGTGCGGCGACTGCAGGAATACGAGCGCTTCAAGCGCGCCGCCGAGGCGATAGATCGCATGCCGCGCCTCGACCGCGACACCTGGGCCGCTTCGGCCGAACTGGTCGAGCGCAAGATCGTGCGCGTGCCGCCGCAGGTGACGCTGCAGGAGATGCTGATCGCCTTCCAGGAGGTGCTGACGCGCAGCGACATGTTCGCGCACCACCACGTCCAGCGCGAGGCGCTGTCGGTGCGTCAGCGCATGACGGACGTGCTCTCCGCGCTCGCGCCCGGCGAGTTCCGCGAGTTCGTGCGTCTGTTCCGACCGGAGGAGGGCCGTCGCGGGGTCACGGTCACGTTCGTGGCCATCCTCGAGCTGTTGCGCGAGGGGTTGATCGACATCGTGCAGGCGGAGCCATACGCGCCGCTGCACGTGCGCCTCGGCAGTGCGGCGCGCGACGCGCGGCTGGCCGCCGCCAACGAAGAGATCGCGGGAAATTGAGATGAACGAACACTACGTACGCAATGTCGTCGAGGCCGCGCTGCTCGCGGCCGGGCGCCCCCTGAACGTGGACGAACTGATCGCGCTGTTCGACGAGCGCGACGCTGCGAGTGCCGAGGAGGTGCGCGCCGCGGTGACGGCTCTCGCGTCGGATTACGAGACGCGGGGCATCGAGCTCAAGGAGGTCGCCGGCGGCTTCCGCATCCAGATCCGCGAGTCGTTCGCGCCGCCGGTGTCCAGGCTGTGGCAGGAGCGCCCTGCGAAGTATTCGCGCGCCTTGCTCGAGACGCTGGCACTGGTTGCCTACCGCCAGCCGATCACCCGTGGCGAGATCGAGCAGATCCGCGGCGTGTCCGTCAATCCGAACATCATCAAGACCCTGCAGGAGCGCAACTGGGTCCGCGTGGTCGGGCACCGTGACGTTCCGGGACGGCCGGAGTTGCTCGGCACGACGCGCGACTTTCTCGATTACTTCGGGCTGAAGCGGCTCGATGACCTGCCGACGCTCGCGCAACTGAAGGAACTCGACGACCTTCGCGTTCAGCTCTCGCTCCCCGGCGCGGAACCGGTCGCGCCGCCGGCCGCGCCGCCCGAAGCGGCTGACGAAGGCTCCCCGGCGGACACTGCTGCGCCCGAGGCGCAGGAACTGGTCGAGCGCGACGCAAGCGACGTCGCCGGCTGATGGCGAGGCGCCCCCCCGCAGGCAAGCCGCCGCGGCGCGGCGCGCGTCCGACCCCCGCCCGGGCCGGTCGTCCCGCACGCGTGCCGCGCGCCACCGGTGGACCGCGGCCCTCGCGGCCGCCGCGGGGCGGCGACGTGCCCACGGAACGGATCCAGAAGGCGCTCGCCGTTGCAGGCGTGGGCTCGCGCCGCGAGGTCGAGCGCTGGATTCGGGAAGGGCGGCTGACCGTCGACGGTGTCGTGCCGGAGCTCGGCCAGAAGCTCGATCCCGGCGCCAAGATCCTGCTCGACGGTCGCCCGGTGAGAGTACGCGCGGCGCGAGGGCCGTCGCGCATCCTGTTGCACCACCGTTCGCCGGGCGAGGCCCTCGATCTCAAGGAGGTGGTGGCGCGAGCGGCGGAGCGCCTCGAATTGCCGCACGCCTCGGGTCGCTGGCTGGTGGTGAATCCGCTGCCGCCGGTGGACGGCGGTCTGGAGATCCTCACCGAAGACGGCGCCTGGGCCTACCGCGTGACCCGAGGCTTGCACGCGCTGACCATGGATTATCTGCTGCGGGTGCGAGGCCGGCTCGACGAGGCCCAACTCGGCGAGTTTCGCGCCGCCACCGAGTGCGAGGGCGAGCCGATGGTCATCCTGGCGGCGGAGGCTCAGTACGGCGAGGGTCTCAATCACTGGCTGCGGGTGACCGTGCGCGCCACGCGTACGGCCCTGGTCCGGCACTGGTGGGCCGCACGCGGGCTCGTCGTGAGCCGCCTGATGCGGGTGCGCTTCGGGCCGGTGCACCTCGGTCGCGATCTGCCGCGGGGCCACGCCCGCGAACTCACCCTCGCCGAGCGGCACGCGCTCGACAACGAGATCCGCGCGGCGCTGCAGCCGGCCCCCGAGGAGACCTCAGCGCGGCCCGCTCTCGGCGAGTAGCTCGGCGAGGTGGTCCCGCCACAGTGCGGGCCAGCTGTGGGTGCCGTGACCGTGCGTCGAGACGCTCGCCGGCAGCAGCACGAACCGTCCGTGCGGTACCCGCTTGATCTCGCGTTCCGCGATGCCGAGTTCCGGCGGATTGATGAAATCGTCGGCCGAGTTGATCCACATCAACGGGGCCGTGATTTTCTCGAGCCCGGCCGACGGGTCGTAGTCTCGCGACGCGTCCACCTGATAGTAAAGATCGTTCGCGTCGAGCTCCGGCAGTTCCCGTTCCATGTACTTGGCCACGAACTCGTCCGCCGCCTGCGCGGTCGGCAGCATGGCCTGGAACGGCAGTGGCGCACTTCCCGCGATCAGGCTCAGGCCGGCTGCCGCCCGCAGCGCCTGAGTGGGCTCGGTGTGGTATTCGCCGTTCTGCCAGGCGGGATCGGTCCGGATCGACTCGAGCAGCAATTCACGCCACACCCGATTGCGTCCGGCGATGGGCACCGGCAGGCAGGCGAGCGGCATCAGGGCATCGGCGAAGTCCGGGTGCCGTTCGCCCCACATCCACGTCTGCATGCAGCCCATCGACGTACCCATCAGCAGTCGCAGATGATCCACCTGCAACCCCTGCGTGAGGAGCGCGTATTGCGCCGCCACCATGTCGGCGTAGGCGTAACGCGGAAAATGCGCGTGCAGACCGTCGCTCGGCTTGCTCGAATCACCGTGGCCGATGCCGTCCGGCAGGATGATGTAGTAGCGACGCGCGTCGAGCAGCTGGCCCGGTCCGAACAGCTGACCGGCGAAGCGGTCCTGCAGGAAGCTGCGGCCGGAGCCGCCGGTGCCGTGCAGGATCATCACGGCGTTGTCGACGTGCCCGCGCGCATCGCGGTGGACCTTGCCGAGGGTGGTGTAGTGCAGGCGCAGTTCCGGCAGCGATTCGCCGGAGGCGAATTGAAAATCCCTTGCCACCCACTCGCCGGGTTCGGCGCGCGGCGCATCGGCCGCAGAGGCCGCGCGGCCCACGGCGGCGTGGGTCGCGAGCACGCAGGCCATGAGCACGCCGCCGACCCGCCATCCACCGCTTCGCACGTCGTCACTGCGCATCGAAGTAGCCTCCCGCCGTCGCACCGCCCGCGGCGCTCAACAAGTAGAGGAAGGGACCGCACACGGACTCCGGTGCGGGTACCGTGGCCGGATCCTCGCCCGGATAGGCGGCGGCGCGCATCGGGGTGCGCATGCGGCCCGGATTGACGCTGTAGAACCGGGGCCGACCTGCGCGCTCCAGTTCCTGCGCCCACAGTTCACGCACCGACGCGAGGCCGGTCTTGGCGACCGCGTAGGCGCCCCAGAACGGGCGCGGGTTGTGCACCACGCCGCTGGAGACGAATACGACCGCTGCGTCCGTCGACTTGCGCAGGCTCGGCAGCAGCACCTGGGTGAGGATGAAGGGCACGGTGAGATTGACGTGCAGCACCCGGCACCACGTCGGCACGTCGTACTGTTCCAGCGGCGTGCGGTCGCCGAGCAGCGCCGCCGCGTGCACCAGTCCGTCCAGGCGGCCGAACTCCGCGTCGATCGTGCGCGCGAGCGCGTCGTAGTCCACTGCGGTGGCGGTCGCGAGATCGAGCGTGGCGATGGCGGGCCGCGGCCCGCCCGCAGCCTCGATCTCGTCGTAGACACGGTCGAGCTTCTTGCCGTTGCGCCCGCACAGCACCACGGTGGCGCCGGCGCGAGCGCAGGCAAGCGACAGTGCGCGTCCGAACCCTCCGGTTGCGCCGGTGACGAGCACCACCCGCCCGTCGAGCGAGAAGGCGGCGCCCAAATGTTGCTTCAACGAGGTCATGCGGGCTCCAGTTGCGAATGATGGCACGAGAGGATGGGCGGCGTCGCTTCAGCGCGTGCGCGCGGCCCGGCGGGCGGTCCGCCAGGCAAGCAGCAGATCGAGCGTACGTACGGCGTCGGCGCGCGCGGGCGCCGTCAACCGACGCGCCGCAAGCGCCGCCAGTATGAGCACGTGCCGCTGCGCCGCGCGCAGGTGGGGTGGCAAGCGGGCATCCGCGGCCCGGCAGTACGCAGCCGCGCGCAGCTGCGCGTCGCGCAGGTAGCCGCGGAGCGCCGACGCCGCCGGCTCCGCGGCGAGATCGGCGGCCTCGAGTCCGGCGGCGCGCAGTTCCTCGAGCGGGAAGGCGCAGCGGCCGGCGTGCGCCGCTTGCGGCAGTCGCCTGCAGGCCTCACCGAGGTACGCGCCGGCGGCCAGCGCCTCGACCGCGGGGCGCAGCGCCGCCTCGTCCGCGGTGGCCTCGCCGAGGCGCGCCGCCACCAGCAGCGGCAGTGCGCCCAGCGCCGCGGCCCGCGTCTCGAGGTCCGCGGTGCGCGCGAGCGGGACGCCGGCAAGCTCCGCGCCGATCGCCGCCAGGGTGCCCTCCAGGCGCGTGAACACGCCGGCGTCGGCGCGTGGCAGCGATCCGAGGTAGCGAGTGATCGGGTGCAGCGGTGCGCCGCCGGCGAGGCGGTGAATTTCCTCGCACCACCAGGTGAATTTCGCGCCGGCGACGCCGGAGTCGAGTTGTGGATCGCGCAGCGCCTGCCACTCCGCGAGCAACGCGAACACGCCGAGCAGGCCAGGGCGGACGTCCGGGGCGGCGAACAGCCAAGCCCAGCGGCGAGCCGAGTCCGCTTCGAAGGCGCGGCCGCGATACGGCTCGGCGAGACTGGTCAGGACGACGCTTCTCCCGTGCCGGCCGGTCCGGGGTCGGCCGGGCCAGGGTCGGCCTGGCCAGGGTCGGCCGCGCCACCACCGAGCCGCGGTGTGCGCGCCAGAGCGCCGACGGGCTCGAGCGTCGACAACTCGCGATCGGTACGCAGGCCGAGGTCCGGAAAGCGGCGCGCCGCGGGCATCACCTGCTGTTCCAGTGAACCGACGGCGCGGTTGTAGTGATCCACGCTCTGTCCGAGCGACTTGCCGAGCCGCGCCAGATGCTCGGCGAACACGGCGAGCCGCTTGTAGACGTCCTCGCCCAGGCGGCGCACCTCGGCGGCGTTCTCGGCGAGCACGGTCTGTTTCCAGCCGTATGCCACCGCCTTCAGCAGGGCGATCAGACTGGTGGGCGTCGCCAGCATGACGTTCTGGCGCAGCGCCTCGTCGATGAGCTGCGGATTCTCCTGCAGCGCCGCGGCCAGGAACTGGTCGCCGGGCAGGAACAGCACCACGAAGTCCGGGCTGTGCTCGAACTGTGCCCAGTAGGTCTTGGAGGCGAGCTCGCGCACGCGCGCCGCCACCACCTGGGCGTGGCGCTTGAGCTGCTGCGCGCGCTCCTCGTCGTCACGCGCCTCGGCGGCCGAGAGGTAGGCCTCGAGCGGCGTCTTCACGTCGACGACGATGTCGCGCTGCTCGGGCATGTGCACGATCATGTCCGGCCGAACCGCGCCGGCGGCGGTCGCCTGCGAGAGCTGCTCGGTGAAGTCGACGTGCTGCGTCATGCCGGCGAGTTCGACGAGCCGGCGCAGGGTGATCTCCCCCCACTGGCCGCGCACGTCCGGCCGGCGCAGGGCGGTGACGAGATTGCGAGTCTCGCGCGACAGCGCGCCCTGGCCCGCCGCCAGCGTCTCCAGCTGATTCTTGAGCGTCGCGAATGCGTCGATGCGGTCGCGCTCGATCGCCTGGATCTGGGCCTCGGTCTTGGCGAGTGCCTCGCGGATCGGCCGCACCATCGACTCGATGGAGGTCTCGCGCTCCTTCAGAGCCTGGGCCGCATCGAGGTGCTGACGCTCGAGGCGCTCGCGAGCGAGCTTGAGGAACAGTTCGCTGTTGCTCTCGAGACTGTCGCGCGCCAGGTTGCCGAACACGGCGGCGAGCTGTTCGCGCGCGCGCTCGAGTGCGGCCTCGCGTTCCGCGCGCAGGGCGTCCTCGCTCGAGAGCCGCGCCCGCAGCACCTCGAGCTCGACGCGCAGCGCCTGTTCGCGCCGCGCGCGCAGCAGCGACGCCGCCAGCGCGCCGATCGCGGCGCCTACGCCCGCGCCGAGGAGCAGTTCACCGCCGCTCACGCCGGCACTCCGTCGATCCAAGCCAGCAGGTCCTCGGGGCGGGCGAGGGCGCCGTCGCCTCCCCACGCGCTCCAGTCCTCCTGTTCGCCCAGATAGCCGTAGGTCGCCACCAGCGCGGTCATGCCGGCGGCGTGCGCGGCAACCACGTCGCGCTCGGCGTCGCCGACGTACAGGCAGTCGCCGGGCTCCACGCCGGCGAGCCGCGCCGCGTGCAGCATCGGCAGCGGGTGGGGTTTGCGTTCCGCCACGGTGTCCCCGCTCACCACGCAGGCGAAGCGCGCTTCCAGGTCGAGGGCCTTGAGCAGCGGCTCGGTGAGCCACCCCGGCTTGTTGGTCACCACGCCGGCCTGCAGCCGACGGCGCCGCAGTTCGTCGAGCACCCGTTCCATGCCCGCGAACAGACGCGTCTCCTCGGCGATGCGCGTCCGATAGATCTCCACGAAGCGGCGTCGCAGGTCGGCGGCCCGCGGCTCTTCGGCGTCCGGGAACGCGGTCTTCACCAGCCCCGCGGCACCGTGGCTCACCCAGGCCCGCAGGTGGCCAAAGGGCAGGGGGGGCTGACCCTCGAGGACCCGCAGCGCGTTGAGCGCCGCCACCATGTCGGGAGCGGTGTCGAGCAGGGTGCCGTCCAGGTCGAACAGCACCGCGCGCGGCGGGGACGTCATGCGCCGTCGCGCCGAAAGCGGGCGAGATAGTTGACGCGGGTGTCGTCGCCGAGCCGGAACGCCCGTGTCAGAGGCTGGTATTGGATGCCGGTGAGATCCTCGAGCGCGAGGCCCGCTGCCCGGCCCCAGCGCGCGAGTTCGGAGGGCCGGATGAATTTCTCGTACGCATGCGTCCCGCGCGGCAGCACCCGCGCCACGTACTCGGCGCCGAGGATGGCCACTGCGAATGCGAGCGGATGCCGGTTGAGCGTCGAGACGATGACGTGACCACCAGGCGCGACCAGACGCGCCAGCGCGTCGAGAGTGGCCGCCGGCTCGGGCACGTGTTCGAGCATTTCCATGCAGGTGACCACCGCGAATGCCGCCGGCCGCTCGGCGGCGAGCGCCTCCGCGGCGACCTGGCGGTAGTCGACCTCGACGCCGGCTTCCAGCGCATGCAGCCGTGCGACCTCCAGAACCTCGCCGCCGAGGTCTATGCCGAGCACGCGCGCACCGCGGCGGGCCATGGCCTCGGCGAGGATCCCGCCGCCGCAACCCACGTCGAGAACCGCGCGACCGGCGAGTGCGCCGGCGCGCTCCACGTACGCGAGACGCAGCGGATTCAGATCGTGCAAGGGGCGCGCAGGGCCCTTCGGGTCCCACCAGCTCTGCGCGAGCGCGCCGAATTTCGCGAGCTCGGCGGAATCCACGTTGAGGTTCGATGTCTGCATGACGTGATTTTCCCTCGTTTGGCCGGCGCGGTGTAGATGCGCGCGCCGCGGCTCCATCAAGCGGCGGCGCCAGGGGCCTCGAACTGCGCGGACGCGCCGGCGTGCAGCAACGCGCGACCCGCGACCCAGACGTCGCGCAGCGCGTCGCGGCCGCCCCCGAACACCAGCCGGTCGAGCGGCGAGGCGCCGGTGACCATGCCGGGCGAGTCGAGGTCGAAGCAGCACACGTCGGCCCACTTGCCCGGCTCCAGCGTCCCGGTCAGGTGAGCAATCCCCAGCGCGTGCGCGCCGCCGCGCGTCGCCATCGCGAGCGCGTCCCAGGAGTCGAACGGGAGCGCGGGGCCGGTTGCGGACGCACGCGCGGGCCCGTTGGCGGACGCAGGTGCGGGCAGCAACGCCGCGCGCAGCGCGCTCCAAGGGTCGTAGCTCGCGGCACCGGCGTCGGTGCCGCTGCCGAGGCCGAACGTGATGCCGGCTGCGGCCAGCGCGGCGAGCGGCGCGAATTCCCCGCGCCACAGGTCCTCCCAGGGGCAGGCGATCGCGCTTGCGCCGCCGTCGCGCAATTCGTCCAGCTCGCGCGGCTCGAGGTGGGTCGCGTGTACGGCGGCGAATCCGGGTGCCAGCAGACCGAGGCGCTGCAGCCGCTCGACGGGTCGGGCGCCGTGCCGCCGCAGCGATTCGGCGATCTCGGCGGCCGAGGCGTGCAAGGTCGCAGCGACGCCGGCGTCGAGTTCCGCTGCGAGCGTCGCCACCCGCTGCAAGGTCGAGTCGGCGAGCTCGGTGCACGCGTCGAGGGCGAAAAATGTCGAAATCGTCGGGTGCTCGCGGTACTGATCGCGGATGTCGATGGCCCGCGTGACGTATTCGGCGGAGTTCGCCGCCCAGGCCGAGGGGCGCTCCGCCACCGGCAGGCCCACCACGGCGCGCATGCCCGCGTCGCGGACCGCGAGCGCCGCCCGGTCCGGCGGATCGCCGAAGGTCGCGCACGTGGTCACGCCGGCACGCAGGAGTGCGGCCAGCGCGGCCCGCTCGCCGCGCGGATTGCCGAGGCGGGTGCGGGCGTCGATCAGCCCGGGCAGCAGCAACCCGCCGGGTCTTTCGACCACGCTCTGCGCGCGCGCGCCGGCGTCCGCGGCCGGCAGGATGCCGAGCACGCGCCCCTGGCCCACCAGCAGGGCGTGATCCTCGAGCACCAGCCCGCGGGCCGTCATCGGTACGATGTAGCGCGCCTTGATGCAGAGTTCCGCGAGTTCGCCGGTCATGCTCGAAGTATATCGGCTAAAGCGCCGCGCCTGCGCTGCCCGGGCTTAAGGAGAGGCACGTCCTGTGGTAGTATTTCGCGGATGTCGAGACCGCGTCTCACACCTTTTAAATCCACCTAAGACCTAAGGCCGGCGCACGGTTCTCCCAGCGACCGGCGCACGGCAAACCGGACTCTCGCACATGGCCGAGATCGCTCGCGAAATTCTGCCCGTCAATCTCGAAGACGAGATGCGCAAGTCCTATCTGGATTACGCGATGAGCGTGATCATCGGGCGGGCGCTGCCGGACGTGAGGGACGGCCTGAAGCCCGTGCACCGGCGCGTGCTGTACGCGATGCGCGAGCTCGGCAACGACTGGAACAAGGCGTACAAGAAATCGGCCCGCGTCGTCGGCGACGTGATCGGCAAGTACCACCCGCACGGCGACTCCTCGGTCTACGAGGCGATCGTGCGCATGGCACAGCCGTTCTCGATGCGCTACCTGTTGGTCGACGGCCAGGGCAATTTCGGCTCGGTGGACGGGGATCCGCCGGCGGCGATGCGCTACACCGAAGTGCGCATGTCCAAGCTGGCGGCCGAGCTGCTCGCCGACATCGACCAGGAAACCGTCGATTTCATCCCCAACTACGACGAATCGGAGACCGAACCCGCGGTACTGCCGACACGCATCCCGAACCTGCTGGTCAACGGTTCCTCGGGCATCGCGGTCGGCATGGCGACGAACATCCCGCCGCACAATCTCGGCGAGATCGTCGCGGCGTGCATCGCGCTGATCGACAACCCGGACATCGGTCTCGCCGAGCTGATGCAGATCGTGCCCGGACCCGACTTCCCGACCGCCGGCATCATCAACGGCGCCCAGGAGATCGTGTCCGCCTACAAGACCGGGCGCGGGCGCCTGCACGTGCGTGCGCGCACGCACGTCGAGGAAGTCGGCCGCGGCGACCGCCAGGCCATCGTGATCACGGAGCTTCCTTACCAGGTCAACAAGGCCAAGCTCATCGAGCGCATCGCGGATCTCGTGCGCGACAAGCAGATCGAGGGCATCGCCTCGGACGGCCTGCGCGACGAGTCGGACAAGGACGGCATGCGCGTCGTCATCGAGCTCAAGCGCGGCGAGGTCCCGGAGATCCTGCTGAACAATCTCTTCGCGCAGACGTCGATGGAGACCGTGTTCGGCATCAACATGGTCGCCCTGGTCGACGGCCAGCCGAAGCTGCTGTCGCTCAAGGAGATGCTGGAGGCGTTCCTGCGCCACCGCCGCGAGGTGGTCACCCGGCGCACCGTGTACGAGCTGCGCAAGGCGCGCGAGCGTGGCCACATTCTCGAGGGGCTGGCGGTGGCGCTGGCGAACATCGACGAGATGATCGCCACCATCAAGGCGTCGGCCTCTCCGGCCGAGGCCAAGGCCGCCCTCGTTGCCAGGACCTGGGCCTCGGGTGCGGTGCCGGAGATGCTGGCGCGGGCCGGCGCCATCGAGACGCGTCCGCCCGGCGAGACTCAGCCGCTCGGGATCGTTCCCGGCGGCTACCGCCTCACCGAGATCCAGGCCCAGGCGATCCTCGAGATGCGTCTCAACCGGCTGACCGGTCTGGAGCGTGACAAGATCATCGCCGAGTACGAGGAACTGCTCGCGCGCATCCGCGACCTCGCCGACATCCTGGCGCGGCCGGAGCGGCTGCTCGAGGTCATCAAGGGCGAACTCGTCGCCGTGCGCGAAGCCTTCGCGGATCCGCGCAGGACGGAGATCGTCAGCACGCACGAGGACCTCACCATCGAGGACCTCATCACGCCGGAGGACGTCGTGGTGACGCTCTCGCACGGCGGGTACGCGAAGGCGCAGCCGGTGTCGTCCTATCAGGCGCAGCGGCGCGGCGGCCGCGGCAAGGCCGCGACCGCGGTGAAGGACGAGGACTTCGTCGACAAGTTGTTCGTGGCGAACACCCACGACACGCTGCTGTGCTTCTCCGACCGCGGCAAACTCTACTGGATCAAGGTCTACCAGCTGCCACAGGCCGGTCGGGGCTCGCGCGGCAAGCCCATCGTGAACCTGCTGCCGCTGCAGGAAGGCGAGCGGATCAGCGCCGTGCTGCCCATCAAGGAGTTCGACGAGGGCAAGTTCGTGTTCATGGCGACCGAGCTCGGCACCGTCAAGAAGACCTCGCTCGGCGCCTTCTCGCGCCCGCGCGCGGCCGGGATCATCGCCATCGACCTCGAGGCGGGCGATCGCCTGGTCGGCGCCGCGCTCACCGACGGCACTCGCGAGATCCTGCTGTTCACCTCCGGCGGCAAGGCCATACGCTTCGAGGAAAACGAGGTGCGCGCCATGGGCCGCGAAGCCGCGGGCGTGCGCGGCGTGAAGCTCGCCGACGATCAGCGGGTCAACGCATTGATCGTCGCCGACGGCGGTTACATCCTCACTGCCTCGCAGAACGGCTACGGCAAACTCACGCCCATCGAGGAGTTCCCGAAGCACGGCCGCGGCGGGCAGGGCGTGATCGCGCTGCAGACCACGGAGCGCAACGGTCCCATGGTCGGCGCCTTGCTGGTGAGCATGGACGACGAGATCATGCTCATGAGCCTGGCCGGCACCCTGGTGCGGACGCCCGTGAGGGACGTCTCCGTGGTCGGGCGCAACACGCAGGGCGTGCGCCTGATGCGCCTCGAGGAGGGGGATCAGCTCTCCGGCCTCGAGCGCATCGAGGTGGCGGCCGACGGCGAGGGCGGCGGCGTGGCGGACGAAGCGTCCGCCGACGAAGGCGGCGCCTGAAGCCGGCGGCGTCGATGCGCGTCTACAATTTCTCGCCCGGTCCCGCGACGCTCCCCACCGAGGTATTGGAACAGGCCCGAGAGGAACTGCTCGATTGGCGCGGCCTCGGCATGTCGGTGATGGAAGTCAGCCACCGCGGCGTCGACTTCATGCGCGTCGCCGCCGAGGCGGAGGCGGACCTGCGCGAGTTGCTGCGCATCCCCGGGGACTACGCCGTGCTCTTCATGCAGGGTGGCGCCACGGCGCAGTTCTCCCTGGTGCCGCTCAATCTGGCCGCCGCAGGCGACACGGTCGACTACGTCGACAGCGGCCACTGGTCGCGCAAGGCCATCGACGAGGCGCGGCGCTTCTGCCACGTGAAGCTGGCTGCGGATGCGGGGGCTCCCTACCGGCGCGCTCCCGCGGCCGCGGAGCTGCAGGTGAGCGCGGGGGCGGCCTACCTTCACTACACCCCGAACGAGACCATCGGCGGGGTGGAGTTCGATTACGTGCCCGACAGCGGCGACGTGCCGCTGGTGGCCGACATGTCCTCCAGCATCCTCTCCGAACCACTCGACGTGGAGCGCTTCGGCTTGATCTACGCCGGCGCGCAGAAGAACATCGGTCCCGCCGGCCTCACGGTGGTGATCGTGCGCCGCGACCTGCTCGGACGGGCGCGCGCGGCGACACCGGCGGTGTTCGACTACCGCTCGGTGGCCGAGCAGCATTCGATGCTCAACACGCCGCCCACCTTCGCCTGGTACCTCGCCGGGCTGGTGTTCAAGTGGCTGAAGCGCGAGGGTGGGCTCGCCGAGATGGCGGTGCGCAACCGCGAAAAGGCCCGCCGCCTGTACGCCGCGATCGACGGCTCGCGCCTGTACCGCAACGACGTCGAGCCGCGCTCGCGCTCGCGCATGAACGTCACCTTCACGCTCGCCGATCCGGCGCTGGAGGGGACCTTCCTCGAGGAGTGCTCGCGCGCCGGACTTCGCAACCTGAAGGGCCATCGCGCGGTGGGCGGCCTGCGCGCCAGCCTCTACAACGCGATGCCGCTCGAGGGCGTCGACGCGCTGGTGGAATTCATGCGTGACTTCGAGCGCCGCCATGCCGCGCAGTGAGGGCAAAGTGAGCAAGAAGACCGGGCGGGCCCGGATTGGCGTCGTTCCCAAGGGCGTCGACCTCGCACAGATCCGCGGCCGTATAGACGCCATCGACGAGCGCCTGCAGGAGTTGCTCAACGAGCGGGCACGGCTCGCACAGGCCGTCGGCATATCGAAGAGCGCCGCCGGGCGGGTGGTCGACTACTACCGCCCGGAACGCGAGGCCGAGGTGCTGCGCCGGGCGCTCGCGCGCAATTCCGGGCCGCTTCGCGACGAGGAGATCGTGCGCCTGTTCCGCGAGATCATGTCCGCCTGTCTCGCGCAGCAGGAACCGCTGAAGGTCGCCTTCCTGGGGCCGGAAGGGACCTTCTGCCAGGCGGCGGTGCTCAAGCAGTTCGGGCATTCGGTGCGGGCGCTGCCGTTGCCCACCATCGACGAGGTGTTCCGCGAGGTCGAGGCGGCGATCGCGGATTTCGGGGTGGTCCCCATCGAGAACTCGAGCGAAGGCACGGTGAACCACACCCTGGATTCCTTCCTTGGTTCGCCGCTCAAGATCTGCGGTGAGGTGGAGCTGCGGATCAATCACCACCTGCTCGGGCGGATGCGTTCGCTCGCCGACGTCCGTCGCGTGTGCGCCCATCCGCAGGCGCTGGCCCAGTGTCGCGGCTGGCTCGACGAACACCTCCCTCAGGTGGAGCGGGTGCCGGTGTCGAGCAACGCGGAAGGAGCGCGGCGCGCGCGCGACGAACGCGACAGCGCCGCCGTCGCAAGTCGCGCGGCTGCAGAGATCTACGGACTCGAGGTGCTCGCCAGCGACATCGAAGACCGGCCCGACAACACCACGCGTTTCCTCGTGATCGGACGCAAGCTCTTCGGGGCCAGCGGCGCCGACCGTACGACCCTATTGGTGTCCGGTAGCGGCACCGACGACTCGGGGGCGCTGTTTCGACTCTTGGAGCCGCTGGCCGCCCACCGGGTGAACATGACCCGCATCGAATCCCGGCCGTCCCGCCGGCGCAAGTGGGACTACGTGTTCTTCATCGACGTCGAGGGTCACGTGACCGATCCGCCGGTGGCCAAGGCGCTCGCCGCGCTCGAGAAGCGCTGCACGGTGTTCAAGGTGCTGGGCTCGTACCCTCGGGCGGTCCTGTGACGAATCCGCAGGTCGCGGCGACGGCCGATTTCCTGGTCGAACCGGCCGCGGGTGTCGCGGGCTCCGCGTCCGTGCCCGGCGACAAGTCGATCTCCCACAGGGCGCTCATGCTCGCGGGCATCGCCGACGGCGCCAGCGAAGTCACCGGCTTCCTGGCGAGCGAGGACTGTCTTGCGACGCTCGCCGCCATGCGTGCGCTCGGCGTGCGCATCGACCGGCCGACGGCCACCGACGTGCGCGTGCAGGGAGTCGGGCTGCGGGGCTTGCGCGGCGCGTCGCACGCGCTCGACATGGGCAACGCCGGCACCGCCATCCGGCTGCTCACCGGTCTGCTCGCGGCGCAGCCCTTCGCTTCGACCCTGGTCGGCGATGCCTCGCTGATGAGGCGGCCCATGGAGCGGGTCGCCCGGCCGCTGCGCGAAATGGGCGCGGACGTGCGCACCCGCGACGGCCGGCCGCCGGTGGAGATCGTCGCGGCCGTCGACGGCACGCGACGCCTGCGGGCGATCGACTACGAACTGCCGGTGCCGAGCGCGCAGGTGAAGTCCGCGATACTGCTGGCGGCGCTCTACGCCGACGGGGTCACCCGCGTCACGTCGCCAGCGCCCTGCCGCGACCACACCGAGCGCATGCTCGAGGCCTGCGGGGTGCGCGTCGAAACCGCGGGCCTGTCGACCAGCGTGCATCCGCCGCCGCGTCTCGCGCCGCAGCGCCTGACCGTGCCGGGCGATTTCTCCTCGGCGGCATTTTTCATCGTCGCCGGGCTGCTCGGGGCCGGACCGGAGGGATTGCTGCTGCCCAATGTCGGCATGAATCCGACCCGCACCGGATTGCTCGACATCCTGCGGCGAATGGGCGCGCACATCGAGATTCTGAATCCGCGTACCAGTGGTTCCGAGCCGGTCGCGGACCTTCGCGTGTTCGCCTCGCCGCTGTCGGGAATCGACGTGCCGCCCGCCCTGGTGCCGCTCGCCATCGACGAATTTCCGGTGTTGTTCGCCGCCGCGGCCTGTGCACGCGGTCGCACCACGGTCAGTGGCGCGGAGGAACTGCGCGTCAAGGAGAGCGACCGCATCGCCGCCATGAGTGCGGGCTTCGCGGCACTCGGCGTCGAACACGAGGTCACCGCCGACGGCATGCGCATCGAGGGGCGTGCCGAGGGCGCGGCGTTTCGCGGCGGCACGATCGACAGCCGCGGCGATCACCGCATCGCCATGTCGTTCGCGATCGCCAGCCTGCGCGCGTCCGGGCCGCTGCGCATCCGCGACGTGGCGAACGTGGCAACCTCGTTCCCCGGATTCGTGGAACTGGCGTGCTCCGTGGGCCTGCGCGTACGGGAGCTGCCGGCGTGAGCGGTGCCGGTGCGGCAGTGCCGGTGATCGCCATCGACGGGCCATCGGGATCCGGCAAAGGCACCGTCAGTCGCGCCGCAGCAAAACGTCTGGGCTTCCACCTCCTCGACAGTGGTGCCCTGTATCGACTGGTCGCGCTGGCGGGGCGGCGAGCGGGCACGCCGCTCGAGGATGCCGACGGCCTGGCGGCCGTGGCCGCCGACCTCGCCATCGAGTTCGACGCCACCGCTGCCGGTGAGGAGCTGATCCGGCTCGCCGGCGAGGACGTTACCCGGGCGATTCGTACGGAACAGGCGGGCAACGACGCCTCCAAGGTGGCCGCGCACCCGGCGGTGCGCGAGGCGCTTCTCGAGCGCCAGCGGCGCTTCGCCGCGCCCCCCGGCCTGGTCGCGGACGGGCGCGACATGGGGACCGTGGTGTTCCCCGCTGCGAGGGTCAAGATCTTCCTCACCGCGAGCCCGGAGGAGCGAGCCGCGAGGCGCTATAAGCAGTTGAAGGAAAAGGGGGTTCCTGCTAGTCTTCTCGCCCTTTCGCTGGAGATAGCGGAACGCGACCGGCGCGACATGACGCGCAGCGTATCGCCTCTCGTGGCAAGCGAACAGGCGGTGATCATCGACACCTCGCACATGCCGGTGGAAGCGGTGATCGAGCGCGTATTGCAGACGGCGCGCGAGCGGTTGTAGCCGTCGAGGATTTGGCCGCGCCCGTGCGCGGAGGCCGCGGCCGGGACGGCGCGGGCCGCCCGGCGGATCAAAGGGACCACGATGTGATTTGGAACCGGCGCTCGACGGATCGTGCGCCTCGTGAAGCAACCCCGTGCAGCACGACGGACCCGTGCTCGGGACACTTGATCGAGTACACATGACTGAAAGTTTTGCGGAACTGTTCGAACAGAGCCTTGCTAGCCAGCGCATTCGTCCGGGCACCATCCTCAACGGACTGGTGGTCGAAGTGGGCCAGGACTACGTGGTCGTCAACGTCGGCCTGAAGTCCGAGGCCGTCATCCCCGCCGATCAATTCAAGAACGAGCGCGGCGAGGTCGAGGTCGCGGTCGGCGAGACCGTGGAGGTCGCCCTCGACAGCGTCGAGGACGGATCCGGCGAGACCCGCCTGTCGCGCGAGAAGGCGAAGCGCGCGCGTACCTGGACCCGCCTGGAAACCGCCTTCGAGAAGCAGGAGATCGTCACCGGCGTCATCACCGGCCGCGTCAAGGGCGGATTCACGGTGGAACTCGACAACGTGCGCGCGTTCCTGCCGGGCTCGCTGGTCGACGTGCGCCCCGTGCGCGATCCGTCGTACCTCGAGAACAAGCCGCTCGAATTCAAGGTCATCAAGCTCGACCAGAAGCGCAACAACGTCGTCGTCTCGCGCCGCGCGGTGGTGGAACAGGAGTACAGCGCCGAGCGCTCGGCCCTGCTCGACAACCTGCAGGAAGGCGCCGTGGTACGCGGCGTCGTGAAGAACCTGACCGACTACGGTGCGTTCGTGGATCTCGGCGGCATCGACGGCCTGCTGCACATCACCGACATGGCGTGGAAGCGCGTCAAGCATCCCTCCGAGGTGGTGAAGGTCGGCGAGGAGATCGAGGTGCGGATCCTCAAGTTCGACCGCGAGCGCCAGCGCGTCTCGCTCGGCTTGAAGCAGCTCGGCGCGGACCCGTGGCAGAACATCGCGCGGCGCTACCCGCCGAACACGCGGTTGTTCGGCAAGGTGACCAACATCGCCGACTACGGCTGCTTCGTCGAGATCGAGGAGGGCGTAGAGGGCCTGGTGCACGTCAGCGAGATGGACTGGACCAACAAGAACGTCAATCCCGCCAAGGTGGTGCACGTCGGCCAGGAAGTCGAGGTGATGGTGCTCGACATCGACGAGGAGCGTCGCCGCATCAGCCTCGGCATCAAGCAGTGCAAGACCAATCCGTGGAAGGAGTTCGCCGAGAACTACAACCGCGGCGACAAGGTGAGCGGACAGATCAAGTCGATCACCGACTTCGGCATCTTCATCGGCCTCGCCGGCGGCATCGACGGTCTGGTCCACCTCTCCGACATCTCCTGGGACATGCCGGGAGAGGAAGCGGTGCGCAGCTACCAGAAGGGCCAGCAGGTCGACGCGATGGTGCTGTCGATCGATCCGGAACGCGAGCGCATCAGCCTCGGCGTCAAGCAGCTCGCCAAGGATCCGTTCTCGGCCTACATCGCCGAGCATCCGAAGGGAAGCATCGTGCGCGGCACGGTTCGGGAGGTCGACGCCAAGGGCGCCATCGTGGATCTGGGCAACGGAGTGGAGGGGCAGTTGCGCGCCTCCGAGCTGTCGCGTGATCGCGTCGAGGACGCGCGCCTGGTGCTCAAGGCGGGAGACGAGGTGGAGGCGAAGTTCACGGGCGTCGACCGCAAGGGACGCAGCATTTCGCTCTCCATCAAGGCGAAGGACATCCACGAGGAACAGGAGGCGATGCAGAACTACCGCACCGAGTCCTCCTCGGGTACCAGCCTCGGCGACCTGCTGAAGGAGCAGATCTCGGGCCAGGAGTAACCGCCGCGGCGGTTGACGAGTCGTCCGGCGGCGCCCCAGGGCGCCGCCGGACGGCCGGTCCGTGTGCAGATTCGACGCGTACGCATCGACCATGACGAAATCCGAACTCATCGAGATCATCTCGGCGAAGCAGAAGCACCTGCCGGCCAAGGACGTCGAACTCGCCGTCAAGCAGCTCCTCGAGATCATGAGCGACGCGCTCGCCACCGGTGAGCGCATCGAGATCCGCGGTTTCGGCAGCTTCTCGCTGCACTTCCGTCCGCCCCGGCAGGGACGAAATCCGAAGACCGGTGAGGCGGTGGCCCTCGCCGGCAAGCACGTGCCTCACTTCAAGCCCGGCAAGGACCTGCGCGAGCGGGTCAACGAGGGCGCCGGCCAGCCCATTCGCGACTGACGCCGCGGCACCTGCCGCCTCCGGCCCCGCATGCCCGAGATCTCGGTAGTCACGTGGATCGTCGGCATCGCGGCCCTGGTGATCGGCATCCTCGCCGGACACTTCGGCTGGGGACGGCGTTGGCGCCTGCCTTCCGCACGGGTCCACCCTGACTATCTGACCGGTCTCGATTACCTCGTCACCGAACAGCCCGATCGCGCGCTCGACGTGTTCCTGAAGCTCATGGAGACGAGTGCCGACACGGTGGAGACCCATTTCGCGTTGGGCAGCCTGTACCGGCGCCGCGGCGAGGTCGAGCGCGCCATTCGCATCCACGAGAGCCTTCTCGCGCGCACGGGACTGCCCGCCGAGCACCGCGAGCAGGCCTTGCTCGCCATGGCGCAGGACTATCTGCGCGCCGGCCTGCTCGATCGGGCGGAACGGCTGCTGCTGGAGGTGTGCCGGGTGCCGCGCCTGCGTGTCACGGCCCTCGATGCGCTGCGCGGGGTATACGAGCGGCAGCACGAGTGGCGCCAGGCGCTCGACACCCACCGCGAGCTCGCCCGCGCCGGAGCGGCGCCGCCGGCGGCGATCGCGGCCCACTACCTGTGCGAGCTCGCGGCGGCGGCGGCCGCGGCCGGCGACCTGGTCGAGGCCCGCCGCTTGCTGCGCGAGGCCCGCGCGCAGCAAGCGGGCTTTCCGCGGGCCGCGCTCCTGCGGGCCCGCGTCGCCGAGCGCGAGGCGGACCAGGAACTCGCGGTGCGACTGTTGCACGAGGCGGTGCGTCGCGCGCCGGTGCTGCTCGGAGAGGAACTGCCGCGGTTGGCGGCGCTCGCCGGACTCGAGGCGCGTGACGGTCTGCTGTCGCGCTTGGTGGGCGAATGCGAACGCGACCCGGCGGCGCAGCGGCAGCTGGTGTTCGCGGCGCTTGCCGCGGGCATCGCGGCGGCCACGCCGCTCGCAGGCGCGGTCGCGAGCGTGTTCGCGCGTGAAGCGGCGCTGTCGGCCGCGCTGGCCGCCGGCGGCGGCGATCTTGGGCGGGCGACCCGTGAACTCGGCGCGCTGCTCGCGCACGCCGAGCGCTATCGCTGCGCGCAGTGCGGCTTCACCGCGCGCAGCTTCTACTGGCAGTGCCC
The DNA here is from genome assembly GCA_027459765.1 of Gammaproteobacteria bacterium. Classification (GTDB taxonomy): domain Bacteria; phylum Pseudomonadota; class Gammaproteobacteria; order Steroidobacterales; family Steroidobacteraceae; genus Bog-1198. Next base: position 26,489 of record DAIDHD010000011.1, read on the forward strand.
CGCGTGCCACGCCTGGGAGGCATTCGAGCCGCACGCTGTCGTGACGCTGCGCTGAAATCCGCTATGATCCTGGGATGGCTACGAAATTAGTTAAGACGTGTGTGTTCCCGGTGGCCGGCCGCGGCACCCGGTTCCTGCCGGTGACCAAGGCGAGCCCGAAGGAGATGCTCCCCATCGTCGACAAGCCGCTGATCCAGTACGCGGTCGACGAGGCGCTGTCGGCGGGCGCCGAGCACCTGGTGTTCATCACCGGCAGCTCCAAGCGCGCCATCGAGGACCACTTCGATTCGCACCCGGAGCTCGAGGGTGTGCTCCAGGCCCAGGGCAAGCAGGAACTGCTCGACCTGCTGCGTGGAATCCTTCCGAGCTACGCGACCTGCGTCTACATCCGCCAGCCCGCGCCGCTCGGTCTCGGGCACGCCGTGCTGTGCGCCCAGCCGGTGGTGGGCAACGCGCCCTTCATGGTGCATCTGGCCGACGACCTGATCGACGCGCCGGTGTCCTGCTTGAAGCAGATGGTGGAGGTGTTCGATACCTACCGCGGCAGCGTTCTCGGCGTGCAGGAGGTTCCGCGCCAGGACACCGACAAGTACGGCATCGTGACGCTGGAGAAGATGGTCGCGCCGCGAATCGGCAAGATGACGCACATCGTCGAGAAGCCGAAACCCGACAAGGCGGAATCGACGCTCGCGGTGGTCGGGCGATACTTGCTGACGCCGGGGGTTTTCGACGACCTGGCGAAGATCGGACGCGGCGCCGGCGGCGAGATCCAGCTCACCGACGGCATCGCACAGCTCATGCAGCGCGAGCCGGTGTATGCCTTCCAGTTCGAAGGCAAGCGCTACGACTGCGGCAGCAAGCTCGGTTATCTGCAGGCGACGGTCGAATACGGACTCCGGCACTCGAGCCTGGGACCGGAATTCGCCGCCTACCTCAAAGAGCTCGCCACCACGCTTTAGAGCGTGGCGCGGTGCCGAGGGGCTGATCCCCTCCCGGCACCGCGGTTGGTTCCCGCGAGCCGCCTCAGCGGCCGCGTTGCCAGCGCGGCGCGCCGCCGCGCCGCTCCTGACCCGAGTGACGACGGTGACCATGACCCTCGCGCGGAGCACCGCCGCCGGCGGGACGCTGATGCGCTCCGTTGCCGCGGCCCTGCGGCCGTGCCTGGGACTGCGGCGCACGTTCGCCAGCTGCGCCGGCTTGCGGTTCGGGAACGGTGAATACCGGGGCCTGCAGCGCCGGGATGCTGCGCTTCAGCAGCTTCTCGATGTCGCGCAGATACTCCTGCTCGTCCGGCGACACCAGGGACACCGCCACGCCCGGCGAGCCCGCGCGTCCGGTGCGGCCGATGCGGTGCACGTAGTCCTCCGGAACGTTGGGAAGTTCGTAGTTCACCACGTACGGCAGTTCCTTGATGTCGAGCCCGCGAGCCGCCACCTCGGTCGCCACCAGCGCGGTGATCTGGCCGCGCTTGAACATGTCGAGCGCACGCACGCGCGCGTTCTGGCTCTTGTTGCCGTGAATGGCCGCGGCCGGCACCTGGGCCGCCTCGAGTTGCTGGGTGAGCCGATTCGCGCCGTGCTTGGTGCGCGTGAACACCAGCACCTGGGACCAGGAGCCGTCGCGGATCAGGTGCACCAGAAGGTGCCGCTTGTGCTCCTTCGGCACGCGGTAGGCGCGCTGTTCGACCAGCTCGATCGGCGCATTGCGCGGGGCGACCTGGATGGACTGGGGATCGCGCAGGAGCCGCTCCGCCAGCGCGCGAATGTCGTCGGAATAGGTGGCCGAGAACAGCAGGTTCTGGCGCCGTTCGGGCAGCAGCTTGATGACGCGACGAATGTCGGCGATGAATCCCATGTCGAGCATCCGGTCGGCCTCGTCGAGCACCAGGATCTCGACACGCGACAGGTCGACCCAGCGCTGCTGGGCGAGGTCGAGCAGCCGACCGGGCGTCGCGACCAGCACGTCGCAGCCGGCGCGCAGCGCCGCCACCTGCGGATTGATGCTCACGCCGCCGAATACGCAATACGTGCGCACGGGCAGGTACTTCGCGTACGCCTTGGCGCTGTCGGCCACCTGGGCGGCGAGCTCGCGCGTCGGGGCGAGCACGAGCGCGCGCGGAGCGCCGGTGCGTTGTCCTTCGCCCGCGCCGAGCCGTTGCAGAATCGGCAATACGAAGCTCGCGGTCTTGCCGGTGCCGGTCTGCGCGCCCGCGAGCACGTCGCGTCCGGCAAGTACGGCCGGGATCGCCTGGGCCTGGATGGGAGAAGGCGTCTCGTAGCCCTTGTCGGCCACGGCACGCAGCAATTCGGGCTTGAGCCCGAGTTCGGAAAACGTCATTGAAAAACCTCGAAGTGAAGACAGTGTGTCGAGAGGCTCGCTCCGCGTCGCCATAAAGGCATCGCAGCGGTCAGCGGCGAGAGGGGGAGTCCGGCGGTCTGAGGCGACTCGGCGGGATTGCGGGACCGCGCTGACCGCGCGCGGTTGCTTATTGTTCGCGGCGCATCCTACCCCAGACACTGGCGGTTAGTCCAGGACGCACGCCGTGGTCGGCCAACATCCCGGCCGTCGCGATCACCTACAATGTTTCCTCGACAGTCCATGGAGTTCATCGTGAGTCATCTTTTCTCCCCGTGGCGGCTGGGCAAGCTCGAGCTGTCCAATCGCATCGTCATCGCCCCCATGTGCCAGTACTCTGCGGAGGACGGATCGGCCACCGATTGGCACATGCAGCACCTGGGCTCGCTGGCGATGTCGGGCGCGGCCATGCTGGTGCTCGAGGCCACCGCGGTATCGCCGGACGCGCGCATCTCCGCGCAGGATCTGGGACTCTACAGCGAGGAGAACGCCGCCGCGCTCGCGCGCGTGCTGACGGCGATCCGCCGCCACTCGCCGATTCGCGTCGCCGTGCAACTCGCGCACGCCGGGCGCAAGGCCTCCACGCAGCCGCCATGGCTCGGCGGCGGACACCTGCCGCCGGGCGCTGCCGGCGGCTGGCAGACCGTGGCGCCGTCGGCGCTGCCATTCCGCGCCGGCGACCACCCGCCGCAGTATCTCGACCGGCACGCCATGGACCGGGTGCGCGAGCACTTCGTGGTCGCGGCGCGCCGCGCGGCGCTCTTGGGACTCGATGGCATCGAGATTCACGCGGCGCACGGCTATTTGCTGCACCAGTTCCTGTCGCCGTTGTCGAACCGCCGCGGCGACGACTACGGCGGCGCGCTCGCCAATCGCATGCGCTTCCCGCTGGAGATCTTCGACGCCGTGCGGCACGCGTTCCCGGCGGAGCGCCCGGTGTGGGTGCGCATCTCCGCCAGCGACTGGGTCGCCGGTGGCTGGGACGTGGAAGAGTCGATCGAATTCAGCAAGGCGCTGAAGGCGCGCGGCTGCGACGCCATTCACGTCAGTTCCGGCGGACTGTCCACCGAACAGTCCATCCCTCTCGGGCCCGGCTACCAGGTGCCCTTCGCCCGCCGCATCCGGGAGGGCGCCGGTGTGCCGACCATCGCCGTTGGCCTCATCACCGATCCCCACCACGCCGAGTCCGTGCTGGTGCAGGGCGATGCCGACGCCATCGCGCTCGCCCGCGCCATGCTCTACGACCCGCGTTGGCCGTGGCACGCGGCAGCGGCGCTGGGCGCGACGGTGCACGCGCCGCCGCAGTACTGGCGCTGTCAGCCGAGCGAGCTGAAGCACCTGTTCGACACCTCCCGTACCTGAGAGCCGGCCGGCGCGGGCGTGAACGAGCCTGGCGGTGCGCAGGGGCGCTGCGCACCGCCAGGCATCGCGACGGCGGTCGAGGGATCAATTCGCGGTAGACGTGCCGTTCGCGCCGATGCTGTTGGAGCCGGGCGAGTGAGCGGCGTCGAAACCGCCGGCGGCGCTGGCACCGTGCGTGCCCGGGCCCTGCGTCGCGAACTGTCCCGATCCCGCGAACGAACCGGTCAACCCTGACGACATCGAGCCGTCGTTCGAGGCCGGCTGCGCGGGCGCGCTCATCGCTGCCGCCTGTCCGGAGAGGGCGCCCAGTGCACTGCCCGACACTCCGTCGCGGGAGGCGCTTGCCTGTGTCGCACCCGCGCCGCTCAACGCACCGGCGACACCGCTCCGGGCGCTCCCGGCATCGTTTGCGGCGGCGGCGCCGCCAGTCTGCGCGGCGTTGGCGCCTGCCTGCGCAGCACCCGATCCTGCCGCTGTCGCCTTGCCCTTGGTCGCGGCAGCCGCGTTCTTGGCGGCATCGGCCGCGCGTTGCGCCTTGGGTGCCTGCAGCGTGCCGCCGAAATCGCCCCGTCCGGCGGCGTTGCCGCTGGCGCCGATACCGTGCAGGGAGCCGAAGCCACCTCCCAGGCCACCACCTAGGCCGCCACCCAGGCCGCCACCGATGCCGCCGCCCAGGACGCCGGCCTGGGCCGGCAGTGCCGCCGCGACCACGATCGCCGCCACCGCACCGAGAATGATTCGCTTGTCGTTCATCGTCGTTCTCCCGTAGTCGCGGCCCATCCGCGACCTTCTATCGGGTGATACGAGCCGGCGAATGGATTTCTTCCACACCCGGACGATTATTTTTTGCTGTCGCCGCTCCCGGGATCGACCACGAGGCCGAACCCATAGATGGTGTCGCGTCCCGGCCGCCCGAGGTCGATGGCACCCGCGGCGAGCGCAACGATCGCGGATTGCGCTGCTTGCGGGTCGGGACTCGACAGGAGCGCGGCCAGGCGGGCTGCAACCGCGGGTGCAGCGAACGAGGTGCCGCGCACTTCGACGCGAGCGCCGTGCAGTCCGGCGGCGGTGATGTTCGCGCCAGCCGCCGCGAACGTGACCTGCAGCCCTTGGACCGCCTCCACGAGCACGTGCCGACGCGCGTCCACGCCGGTGACGCCGACCACGCCCGGATAGGCGGCGGGATACAACGGCGGCGATGCCGGGCCGTCGTTGCCCACGGCCGCCACCAGCAGATGACCGCGTGCGACGAGCGCGGCGACCACGCGCTCCAGAATCCCGTTCGCGGGTCCGACCAGGCTCAGGTTCACGACGGCGACGTGCTGCCGCGCCAGCCATTCGAGCGCGCTCACGATTGCGTCCACGGCGCCCCCGGTCGGCCTGCCGCAGTACACGTCGGCCGCATAGAGGTCACGCGCGCCGTGTTCGACCAGCAGCGAGGCCACCGCGGTGCCGTGCGAGGCGGCCACGCTCGCGCCGTCGCACCCCCACGGATGCACGGCGGCCGAGGCGAACGCTGGATGGGTGCTCTCGAGTCCGGTGTCGACGAGGCCCACGCGGACCGTAGCCGTGCCGGGCGGCACGGGTTCAGGCGGGGCGGGCGGCGCGGCGCCGGCCGATGCGACGCCACTGCCGAGGTAGACGTGATCGAACTCGTACAGGCCCTCGGGGTCGAGCTTGCGCGCCTCGTCCAGTGCCGCACGCGTCGACAACCGCTCCGGTACGCGCAGTGTCACGACCCGCACGCCGAGTTGGTCGCCCGGCTCGTCCCGCACGACTTCGAACCCGCGCGCGGCGAGCGCGGCGAGTGCGGCCGGGGTCGGCGCCAGGGCGAGCAATCGGGAGCGCAGCACGGGATTTCCCGCCCGGTCACGGTCGAGTTCGCGCGGGTGCTCGCGCAACAGGCGGCGCACGAGCTCGGCACGCGCCTCGGTGAGGCCATCTTGGGTCAGGGTCTGCAGGCTCTGCAGGTCGCGCGCCGCGCTCGGCAGTGCCGGCAAGCCGAGCGGCACGCCCGGCAGACGAACCTGCGCCACCGCGCCCGTCGAGAACACGGTGCAGAGCGCGAAGGCCGCGCAGCGCAGGAGTCTCCTGCGGCGTAATCGGGTCGTGGCGTGCATCGGGCTGGCGCGCATCGGCTCCTGGCCTTCGGTCGGGCGTTTTGCGCCCGATGTTACGATAGTTGGAAGAAACTCGACCTCGGCGACGTCTCACTCAATGGATACGACCGAACCGCCGGAAATCTTCCGTCGTCAGCTCGTCGATCTGCTGCCTCGGTTGCGGCGCTTCGCCCGCAATCTGACGCGACGGCCGGAGGACGCGGACGACGTCGTGCAGATCGCGCTGGAGCGGGCACTGCGGCACTTCGACCAGTGGTCGAGCGAGCGCCGTCTCGACGCCTGGATGTTCAGGATCGTGCGCAATGTCTGGATCGACGAATTGCGCTCGCGCCGGCGCCGCGATCGGTTGTTCGCGGCCGAGGAGGCGGGCGAGGACGTGGGCGAGGCGCCGCTCGAGGCGCTGACCGAGAATCTGTCCATTCAGGCGGCGCTCGCGTGCCTGCCCGAAGAACAGCGCTCGGCGGTGATGCTGGTGCTGGTCGAGGGTCTCTCCTATAAGGAGGCTGCGGAGGTGCTGGAGGTGCCGGTGGGCACGCTCACCAGCCGTCTGGCGCGGGGTCGGGAGGCGCTGCAGTCGTTGTTACAACCGAACCGGGAGCCGGGACCGTGAGCGTCACTGATGAAGCACTGATGGCGTACGTCGACGGCGAAGCCGATCCGGCGACGCGTGAGGCAGTGGAGGCGGCGATGCGCGCCGATCCGGACGTTGCCCGACGGGTGGCGGAGCAGCGTGAACTGCGTGCCAGGCTGCGGGCGGCGTTCACCGCCGATCTCGCGGAGCCCGTGCCGTCGCGCCTCACGGACGCGGTGCTCGCGGGCGCTCGACCCAGGAGCGAATCGCGGCCCGGGGCCGCGGCGTTCGGCGCGGCCCGCACGGCGCGCTCCGTGCGGCGCGCGCCGCTCGTGGCGTGGGGGATTCCGGCCGCCCTGGCGGCCTCGCTCGCGCTCGGCGTCGGTCTCGGTTTGCTGCTTTCCCGCCAGCGCACGCCGTGGGTGGCCGGCGATGCGCACGGACTGGTCGCCGAGGGCCCGCTCGAGCGGGCGCTGTCGGCGTCGCTCGGCGGCGAGCATGGCGCGCCGATCGGCATCGGCGTGAGTTTCCGCGGCAAGGACGGTCGCTATTGCCGTTCGTTCCGCATCGCCATGCCGTCGCCGGCAGCCGGTCTCGCGTGCCGGGACGCAGACGCCTGGCGCATCGCACTGTGGACCCGAAGCGCCGCGGCTGCCTCGGCGTCCGGGGAGGAGCCGGGCGCCGACTATCGCCCAGCGGCCAGCGAGTGGCCGCCGGAATTGCTGGCCGCCATCGAAGCGCGGGCCGACGGCGAACCGCTCGACCGGAAGGCCGAGGAGGCGGCGCGGGCGCAGGGCTGGCGCGCGGCGCGCTAGGCTTGCGCGCGGTGCACTAGGCCGAGATTTCCCGGCGTGCGGGCTTTCGCCGCAACGCGCTCACATCACGCGCGACGCCGGTTGCCGCGTGCCCTCGCGCGCGAGGTAGGCGTCGAACGTCATGGCCACGGTGCGCATCAGGAGTCGGCCTCGCGGCGTCAGCCGGATGTCACGCGGCTCGACCTCCACGAGCCCGTCGCGCGCGAGCGACCGCAGGCGCTCCAGCGCCGGCGCGAAGTACTTCTCGAAGCTGATGCCGTGGCGGCGTTCCGTCGACGGCACGTCCACGTGGCCGTGACACATGATCTGCTGAATCACGTCCGCGCGCCGCACGTCGTCGCTGGTGCGCGCCACGCCGCGCCGCGTGGGAAGTTCGCCGCGGGCGAGCGACTGGTTGTACTCGGTCACGGATTTGGCGTTCTGCACGAACAGGTCGCCGACCTGACCGATGGCGCTCACGCCGAAGCTCACCAGGTCGCGATTGGCGTGCGTGGTGTATCCCTGGAAGCTGCGGTGCAGGGTGCCTTCGCGCTGCGCGCGCGCCAGGCCGTCGCTCGGCAGCGCGAAGTGATCCATGCCGATGTAGACGTATCCGGCCGCGCCGAGCTTTTCGATCGCCAGTTCGAGCAGCCCGAGCCGCTGGGCGGCGCCGGGCAGGGCGGCTGGGTCGATGCGCGTCTGCGCCTTGAAGAGGTGCGGCAGGTGAGCGTACCCGTACACCGCCAGGCGGTCGGGGCGCAGCGCGATGGCGGCGTCCAGCGTGGCGCCGAAGGTGGCCGCCGTCTGGTGCGGCAGGCCGTACAGCAGGTCGAAATTCACCGAGGCCAAGCCCAGGCGGCGCGCGTGTTCGGTCAGGTCGCGTACCAGTTCCACGGGTTGAATGCGGTTGATGGCGGCCTGGACCTGCGGATCGAACTCCTGGACGCCGATGCTGATGCGGTTGAATCCCAGGCCCACCAGTGCCTCGAGGTAGGGGCCGTCGACGGTTCGCGGATCGATCTCGATCGAGTAGTCGCGTGCCGGAGAGGTGCTCAGTCGGAAGAAGCGGTCGAGCGCATCGACCAGGCTTTCGAGCCGGTCGATCGGCAGGAACGTCGGTGTGCCGCCGCCGAAGTGCAGTTGCTCCACCTCGCGGTCGGGCGCGAAATAGGCGCTGCGCAGCGAGACCTCGGTGATCAGGTGCGCGAGGTAGGTGTCGGCGAGCGGCATCTGCCGGGTGATCACCTTGTTGCAGCCGCAGTAGAAGCAGGGACTGCGGCAAAACGGCACGTGCACGTACAGTGACAGCGGGCTTGAAGCGAGTGCTCCCGGGCTGCCGGTGGCCGCCTCCTCGTAGGCGCGCGGGTCGAGGTCGTCGCGAAACTGCATCGCCGTCGGATAGGAGGTGTAACGCGGCCCGGCGCCGTCGTAGCGGCGCATGAGCTCCTGATCGAAGAGAACCGACTCGTTCATGAACGCTCCCGAGACCTGCGGCGCCGTGCGCGGATCGCACGCGCCACCCATGCGCCACGGTCGTACCAATCGCGGTGCGCGCCTATACGTATGTCCGCGTATGGCCCCTGCGGGTACCTGCGCGGCCCGGGTTGACCTCGGCCGGGCGCATGGTCATTCTGGGGAGGTTCGCGGGCAGTGCGGGGTGTTCCATGGTTCGGGTGCTCGAGAAGTTCGAAACCTTCATCAATGCGGTGCTGCTCGTGATGATGGCCGTGGTCGTGGCGCTGCTCACCTTCAAGCTCGGGATGATGATCCCGCGCGCCGTGGTGCACATGACCACGCTCGAGGTCAGCGTCGAGACCATGATCGAGCTGTTCGGCGACATGCTGCTCATTCTCATCGGCCTCGAACTGATGCACAGCGTGAAGGTGTATCTGGAGGATCACGTGGTGCACGTCGAAGTGATCCTGTCCATCGCGCTGGTGGCGCTCGCCCGCAAGCTCATCGTCGCCGATCTGAAGCAATTCGACGGTGTCTCCCTCATCGGACTCGCGGCACTGATCGCCGCGCTCGCCGCCAGCCAGTACATGCTGCGCCTGGGGCGGCCGCGCGGGTCCTGATCCGGGCGTGTCGGGCGCGCCGCTCTACGTCGCCGCCGGATTCCTGGTCGGCAGCCTCATCGGGCTCACGGGGGTGGGCGGCGGCTCGTTGATGACGCCGCTGCTCGTGTTGCTGTTCGGCCAGTCGCCGACGGTGGCGGTGGGCACCGACCTCGTTTTCGCCGCCGCGACCAAGCTGGCGGCCACCGCCTCGTTCGGGTTCAGTCGCCGGGTCGACTGGCGGATCGTCGGTCGGTTGCTCGTGGGGAGTTTGCCGGGCTCGGGGGCCGTCATTGCCTGGATGTGGTGGACGCGTGGCACCCCGGGGGCGGCCGATCACGTCATCTCGCGCTGGCTCGCGCTGTTGCTCGCGGCCACCTCGATCGGCCTGCTGTTGCAGCGGCCGCTCGGGCGCATCAGCGTCGAGATTTCCGAGCAGTGGCTCGCCCGCGCCGAGCGTCTGCGCCCGGCGCTGGCGATCGCGCTCGGCGCGCTGCTCGGGGTGTTCATCGCCCTCACGTCGGTCGGAGCCGGCGCGCTCGGGGTGGTGGTGCTGTTCGCGCTCTACCCGCGCAGGCTCAAGGGCGACCGTCTGGTCGCGACCGACATCGCGCACGCCCTGCCCATCACCGTCATCGCCGGCGCCGGGCACGCCGTGCTCGGCCACGTCGACGGCGGCATCCTCGCCGCGCTGCTCCTGGGGTCGATACCCGGGGTGCTGATTGCCTCGCGGCTCAGCCTGCGGATGCCCGAAGCCCTGGTGCGCACCTTGCTCGCGGTGGTGCTCGGCGTGGTCAGCGAGCGCCTGCTGTTCTCATGACGCCGCTCGGCTGCAGCGGGGATCTGTTCGATGCGCCGGGCGCCACGACACCGCTTGCGCCACAGGCGCTGCTGCTGCACGGATTCGCTCTCGATCTGGAGGCGGATCTCGGCGAGTGGATCGGGGCCATCGCGGCGCGCAGTCCCTTCAGGCACATGCAGACCCCCGGAGGACAGCGCATGTCGGTGGCGATGACCAGTTGCGGGGCCGCCGGCTGGATCTCCGATGCGCGCGGCTATCGGTACGAAGCGCTCGATCCGTGCCGAGGTGAGCCCTGGCCGCCGCTGCCCGAACTGTTCAGCGCGCTCGCGCGGCGCGCGGCCACGACGGCCGGTTTCGCGGGATTCGATCCGGACGCGTGTCTCATCAATCGCTACCAGTCGGGCGCGCGCATGTCGCTGCACCAGGACCGCGACGAGCGCGACTTGGCGCAGCCGATCGTATCGGTGTCGCTCGGGCTGACCGCGACCTTTCTCTTCGGCGGCGCGCGGCGCAGCGATCGCCCGGTACGCGTGCCGCTGCGCAGCGGCGACGTGGTCGTCTGGGGAGGCGTGTCGCGGCTCGCTCATCACGGTGTCGGACCGGTGGCGGCGGGAGCGCACCCGCGTTTCGGGCAATATCGCTTCAATCTGACGTTCAGGCGCGCACGCTGAACCCCCGACGGGGTCGCGACCCGCGCGCCTTCAGGAGGACTCACGTGTTCACGCTGTACATCGCCAACAAGAACTACTCGTCGTGGTCGCTGCGCCCATGGCTCACGCTCACGCAACTGGGCGTGGCGTTCGATGAGGTCGTGGTGCCGTTCCGTGCCGACCCCCGCGATACCCAGGCGGCCTTCAGCGCCTTCTCCCCGACCGGCAAAGTGCCCTGTCTCGTGGACGGATCGACCGTGGTTTGGGATTCGCTGGCGATCACGGAGTACGTCGCCGAGAAGCACCCCGGCGTGTGGCCCGCGGAGATGCGTGCGCGGGCATTCGCGCGCTGCGCGGCGGCCGAGATGCACTCCGGCTTCGGCGCGCTGCGTAGTCAGTGCTCCATGAGTTGTGGCGTGCGGGTGCGCCTGGATTCGATCGATGAAGCGCTGCGCGCCGACCTCGAACGTCTGCAGGCGCTGTGGAGCGAGGGGCTGGCGCGCTTCGGCGGCCCGTTCCTCGCCGGCGGCGCGTTCAGCGCCGCCGACGCCTTCTTCGCGCCGGTGGCGTTCCGCGTCCAGACTTACGGCCTGCCGCTCGGGGATCCGGCGCGCGGGTACGCCGAGCGGCTACTGGAGCTGCCGGGCATGCGGACCTGGTACGCCGCGGCGCTCGCCGAGCCTTGGCGCGACGACGCGCATGATCGTGAGGTGCTCGCGCGCGGCACGCTGATTGCCGACCTGCGCCGCGCGTGAACTCGGGAGGGTGCGATGAAAAAGGGGCCGGCGAACGCATTCGCCGGCCCCTTCGTGTGATGGCTCCCCGGGTCTGGTTCGAACAGACGACCAACGGATTAACAGTCCGTCGCTCTACCGCTGAGCTACCGGGGAATTTCGTGAGCCGCGAATTCTCGGAGAAGCACGCCCCGGAAGTCAAGGAAGGCGATGCGCCGCGCGCTCGGGTTGCCGTGGGAGTCTTGCCGGCGGTCCTGCTCGGCGCCCACGTATACCGTTTCGCCCGCGCTGAAAAGCCAATCAAAACAACGTGATAACCGGGCGGCGGTGCGTCGCTCCCTGGCGCCGGCGCGGCGCCTTGGGCGCAGCGATGCCGCAGTTTCGTCAGCGCGCTGGCGCGCCTTCGCCTCGCCCGAGAGCCTTGCGCATCCGCCCGAGCGCATCCTCGAGGGTCTTCATGGCGCAGGCAAACGAGATGCGCATGTGGTCCGGTGCGCCGAATCCGGATCCCGGCACCACCGCGACGCCCGCCGTCGTGAGCAGGTACTCGGCGAAGGCATTGTCGTCGGCGATGCCGAGATTGCGCATCGCGACCGCCACGTTGGCGAAGGCGTAAAAGGTACCGGCGCCCGGCCGACACGACACGCCGGGCAGATCGTTGAGTCCGGCGACCACGTAGTCATGCCGCGCCTTGAATGCCGCGTTCATCTCGGCGACGCAGCGCTGGTCGCCATTCAGTGCGACCGTGGCCGCGCGCTGCGAGATGCTCGAGGCGTTTGACGTCGACTGGCCCTGCACCGTGGCCATGGCGGTGACGATCTCCTTCGGTCCGCCGCAATAGCCTATGCGCCAGCCCGTCATGGCATACGCCTTGGATACGCCGTTGATGGTGATGGTTCGGTCGTAGAGACGCGGGTTGGCCTGCGCGAAGCTCGCGAACGGCTCCGGCGCCCAGTAGATGTGCTCGTACATCTCGTCCGACGCGACGATGACGCGCGGGTGCCGTTCGAGCACCGCGCCGAGCGCTGCGAGCTCGGCGCGGGTGTACGCCGCGCCGGTGGGGTTGCTCGGGCTGTTGAGGAACAGCATCTTGGTCCGCGGCGTGATCGCCCGCTCCAGTTGTTCGGGCGTGATCTTGTAGCCCTGCTCCGGTCCGGCGGACACGAACACGGGCACGCCGTCGGCGAGCAGCGCCATGTCCGGGTAGGACACCCAGTAGGGCGCCGGAATCACGCACTCGTCGCCCGGATCGAGCAGCGCGGCGCAGACGTTGAAGCAGGTCTGCTTGGCGCCCGAGGAGACGATGATCTGCGAGCGGTCGTAGATCAGTTCGTTGTCGCGGCGGAACTTCGCCACGATGGCGTCCTTCAGTTCCACCGTGCCGTCCACTGCGGTGTAACGCGTCACTCCCTTGCGGATCGCCTCGATGCCTGCCTCGGCGATGTGCGCCGGCGTGTCGAAGTCCGGCTCGCCCGCGCCGAGTCCGATGATGTCCTTGCCCTCGGCCTTCAGTCGGGCCGCGCGGGCGGTCACGGCGAGGGTGGGAGAGGGCTTGACCTTCTGAACGCGCTTGGAGAGGGCTACGGACACGGCGGCTCCGATGGATGAACGTGGCGGGAGGGCGTCCCGCGGGCGCCCGTCAAGTCTACGCAACGGCGTCGGAGGCCACCAGGAGGACGCGCGCACCGCGCGCGCTGCCCGACTCGAGGTTCCCGGGGACTCGATTGAACCGCGGCGCTCCACGGCGGCACTCACCGGCAGTGCTCGCAACCTTCATCGGAGATCGGCATGCGTCAACAGACTGCTCGCGCGGTGGTGGCTTTGTTCGGATCCTTCGGCCTGTGCGCCTGCGGAGGCGGCATGGGCGGCTACGGCGGCTCTTCCATGGGGATGACCATGACCACGCCGCCGACCAGCGCGAATTACTCGCGTACGGAACTGGTGGCGAACGTCGCCGGCGGAACCGCCACCACCGTGGATCCGCAACTCGAGAATCCCTGGGGGCTGGTGATCGCGCCCGGTGCGCCGGCGTGGTTGGCCAACAATGGCACGCAGACCTCCACTCTCTATGACGGTCTCGGTCACCCGCAGCCGCAGGCAGGGGCGGGTGAACTGGTCGTGACCCTGCCTCCCGGGACGGGCGGCGTGGCCTTCGATCCAACCGGGATGGTGTTCAACGCGGGTGCGTCGGATTTCGTGATCTCGGCCGCCGGCAAGTCGGGGCCTGCGAGCTTCATCTACGCCGGTGAGTCCGGTGCGATCGCCGGCTGGTCCTCCTCGGTATCGCCGACGGCCGCGGTGACGGCCTACGCGGACACGCAGGGTGCCGTGTACAAGGGCCTTGCGCTCGCCACCTATCAGGGCAAGGCGTATCTCTACGCCACCGACTTCCACAATGCCAAGGTCGACGTCTTCGATTCGACCTTCACCAAACAGCCCGTATCTTCCTCGAGCTTCACGTTCCAGGACCCCGGCATTCCGGCGGGATATGCGCCGTTCGGCATTCAGGCGTTGCCGACGGGCAGTGCGGGCGCCGTGCAGATCTACGTGACCTACGCGCAGCAGGCGGCGCCGCAGAACCACGACCAGGTCAGTGGCGCAGGACTCGGCTTCGTCGACGTCTACGACACCAACGGCCAGCTCATCAAGCAGTTGGTGGCGAATGGTGTGTTGAATGCGCCCTGGGGTCTCGCGCTCGCACCCGCCGACTTCGGTGCGCTCAGCGGCGCCCTGTTGGTGGGCAACTTCGGTGACGGCACCATCAACGCCTTCGACGCGGCCTCGGGCGCCATGATCGGCACGGTGCGCGACGCCTCCGGCAATGCGTTCCAGATCAGCGGACTGTGGGGGCTCGCGTTCGGCAATGATGCACTCAGCCAGCCGCACAACACGCTCTTCTACACCGCCGGACCGAATCAGGAGATGGGCGGGCTCTACGGGCGGATCGACGTGGGCACGACCCCGTCGGGCTATTAGGCCGCACGGCGGACGGATCCGCGGGCTTTTTTCCGCCTGCCGACCGTCCGCCGACCACCGGCGGCGCGATAATGCAGGGGCGCGTTCGCGGAATGCCGCGGACAGCACCATGCCGCCGTGTCAGTGAACCTCGCCATCGCCCGCCTTGCCGCGACCGCCGCTGCCGTTGCCTCCGCGTGGCTGGCGATCGCGCCCGCGCGCGCGCTCGATTCCGGCGGCTTCGTCGCGCTCGAATCGGACGATCTGTATCACGGCCTGTCGCAGGTGCGCGGCCAACCCACCGCGGTAGTGGACGCCTACGCGCGGGTGCGCGACGACGCCTACGTGGGCGGCAGCGTCGAGCGGGTCGATCTGCCGGGCGCCGGCAACGCCGCGGCCGGTGCGATCTATGTCGGCGCCGCTCGTGCCCTGAATGACGACTGGTCGCTCGGGGGGGCGGTGTCGCGTTACGTGTACTCGCGTGAGCCCGCCGATCTGTCCTACGACTTCACGGAGTTGCAGGCACACGTGCGCTGGCGCTCGCGGCTACGGCTCGACGCGTACTTCTCGCCGGACACCTCGATCTATTCGGCCCGCGGGGCGCTGCGCAACGGGCAATCCGGCGGCGTCGAGGTCGCCTGGCGGCAGGAGCTGGCGCGCGGCTTCGCGCTCGACGGCGGAGCCGGCTTCCGACGGCTCGGCGGAGCGATCGACTCCGGCTACGCCTACGGGGATCTCGGTTTGGCGTGGCGCATGGCGAACTGGCAGCTCAGCGTGCAAGCGGTCGCGGTGGATGGCAGGGCGAAGAGCCTGTTCGGCCGCCAAACCGCCGCTGATCGCTGGGTGTTCGGCCTGATTCGCCAATTCGGCGCCGGTTCCGCGGTGCATTGAACCAAACCCGCGCGCCGAGGGCACTCAAAGGGGAAGGCGGGGTTCGTCGCAGGGGGCGGTGGTCGTTGAAGTTTACGCAGAACACGGCTGAGACAGCGGAATCGGACGCGCTGCTGCTGCAGCGAATCGCCGCCAGGGATCGTGTCGCCTTTCGACGGCTCTACGATCGCTATCGCCGGACGCTGATGTTGTTCCTGCGCCGATTCAACCACCGCACGGATCTGCTCGACGAGATCGTCAACGACACCATGTACGTGGTGTGGTGCAAGGCCGAGCGCTTTCGCGGTGAATCGCAACCCTCGACCTGGATTCACGGCATTGCCTACCGTCAGGCCATGAAGCGACTGCAGCGCCGCGACGCCCGGCTCGACGCGGCCGCCGACGTCGAAGCGGTGGTCGAGTCGGGCGAGGTGCACGCCGAACGCAGCGACTGGGTGCAGGCCGCCCTCGAGGAACTGCCCTACGAGCAGCGCGCCGTGCTGGAGTTGACCTACTTCCACGGGCACTCCTGCCAGGAGATTGCCGACCTGATGGGCTGCCCCGTCAACACGGTGAAGACCCGGATGTTTCATGCACGCCTCAAACTGCGACAGCGGTTGCCGCGCCTGGCCGAGGCGGCGATTTGCACCAGCGGCGCGGAGGGTGCGGAGGTTTCATGAACGACGCCGACATCGATCCCCACGTACGGACGCTGGAGGGACTTCCCTGGTACGTCACCGGCCGTCTGGAAGCGGCCGAGGCGACGCAGATCCGCGCGCACCTCGAGCATTGCGCGCCGTGCCGCCTGGAATTGGAGCGTGAAGTGGCACTGCAGGCACTGGTGTCGAGCCGTGCGCAGTCGGTAGACGCCGCAGCGGCGTCATTCGCGCGTCTCGAGGGCCGGATTCGCGGCGCCGGCGCCGCGTCCGCGGACGGTCCCGGGCAGCGGGTCGCGGCAGCGACGCACTCGCGAGCCTGGCTGCGCGTGGCGGCTGCCGTGGCCGGCGCCGCCGTGATCGGCGGCCTGCTCGAATACGCCTGGGTGGTGCCGCACTACCGCTCCGCCACCTCCGCGGCGCAGCCCGCGCCGAGCGGCACGCGGTTGCGGCTGGTGCTCGCCCCGGACGCCTCCGTCGGTGAATGGGCGGCCTGGTTGAGCGCCGAGGGGGCGCAGGTGGTCGCGGGGCCGAGCGCGAGCGGCGCCTGGACCGTGTCCCTGCCGACTCGCTTGAACCCGAGCGCGCTCAAGGACCGGCTCGCCCGCTGGCGCTCGCGACCCGGCATCGAACTCGTCGAGCCCGTCGGCGACCTGCCGTGAGACGGGTGGTCCTCGTGCTCGCACTCGCAGCGTCGGCGCAGTTGGCCGGTTGCGCCGTCGTGCGGCCGCCGAGTGCGCGGCTGCCGAGCACGATGCCGGCACGCATGCTGCCGGCAAGCCCGGCGCGGGATTCCGCCGAGGGATTCCTGGTGGTCACGCTCGAGCGCGCGCCGCAGGCGCTCGAGCCCGCGCCCGGCTCGACGCCGCGCGGCGACGCCGCGATCGGCGAGTATGGCGCGAGTTCGCGCAACCGGCGCGTCATCTCGGGGCTGAGCCGCGACTATGGTCTGCGCCCGGTGGCGGCGTGGCCGATCGAACCGATCCACGTGGACTGCGTGGTGTTCGCGACCGCCGCCGGCGATGCCGGTTCGTTGATCGAGCGGCTTCGGCACGACCCGCGAGTGCGCCTGGTCGAGCCGCTCGCCGAGTTTCACACCTCGAGCGAGGCTCCCGCGAACTCGCCGACCTCGTATCGTCGCCTGCAGCACAATCTCGACGAACTCGGCCTTCCGGCTGTGGCTCCGTCGGCGACGGGTGCCGGCATCCGGGTGGCGGTGATCGACACCGGCGTGAGCCTGGATCACCCGGACCTGCACGGCGCCGTGGTCGCGCATCAGGATCTGGTGGGGGAGGGAGAGGATGCCTTCCGCACCGATCTGCACGGCACCGAGGTGGCCGGCGTGATCGGCGCGCGCGCCCTGGATGCGACCGCAGTCGCCGGCGTTGCGCCGCGCTCTCAACTGGTGGCACTGAAGGCCTGCTGGCAGCGCGCGGGCGAAGCGCACGCCGTGTGCAACACCTTCAGTCTCGCCAAGGCGATCGTCGCCGCGGTGGACCAGCACGCGCGGATCATCAACCTGAGCCTGACGGGGCCGGCCGACCCGCTGCTCGCCGAGCTGCTCGGCTGGGTGCAGGCGCGCGGCATCGTCGTGGTCGGTCCCGTGGCCAGCGACGGCACGCGTGACGGCTTCCCGGCCGGCGTGGCCGGCGTCATCGCGGTGGATCGTAGCGAAGGGTCCCAGCGGCGTCCCGACGTGGTCTACGCGCCCGGCGACGACATCCTCACGCTGACGCCCGGCGGGCACTACGACTTCGCGTCCGGCAGCTCGCTCGCGGCCGCCGAGGTGAGCGGCGTCGCCGCGCTGCTGCTCGAGCGCGGTGCCCGGGATCGGCGCGGCGTGCAGGCGGCTCTGCGAGCGGCCGAGGCCGGCGGCGGCGTGCGCTCGATCGCGCTGGCGCGCGACGCCCTGCGGTTCCTGGATTCGCGCGCGGGGCGGATCGAACTCGGCGCGATCCGCTGAAATCCGCGGGAAAGCGCCGCCGCGCGGCCCCGCGCAGGGCCCGATTACGCCGCGCCGCGCGGGCGTGCGACAATCCCCGCATGGGCTTCGAACTCTATTCGGACTACGAGCCGGCGGGCGACCAGCCGCAGGCGATCGAGCAGCTGGTGGACGGACTTTCCAGCGGACTCGCGCATCAGACCCTGCTCGGCGTCACCGGCTCGGGCAAGACCTACACCATCGCCAACGTGATCGCGCGCGTGCAGCGCCCGACGCTGGTGCTCGCGCACAACAAGACGCTGGCTGCACAGCTCTACGGCGAGTTCAAGGCATTCTTTCCGAAGAACGCGGTGGAGTACTTCGTCTCCTACTACGACTACTACCAGCCGGAGGCCTATGTGCCTTCGTCCGACACCTTCATCGAGAAGGACGCCTCGATCAACGAGCACATCGAGCAGATGCGCCTGTCGGCGACCAAGGCCCTGCTGGAGCGGCCCGACGCCATCATCGTCGCCACGGTGTCCTCGATCTACGGTCTCGGCGACCCGCAGGCGTATCTGAGCATGGTGCTGCACCTGTCGCGCGGCGACCGGATCGACCAGCGCAAGCTCCTGCGGCGGCTCGCGGACATGCAGTACACCCGCAACGACATCGACCTGCAGCAGGGCACGTACCGCGTGCGTGGCGACGTGATCGACGTGTTTCCGGCGGAATCGGAGCGCGAGGCGGTGCGCGTCGAGCTGTTCGACGACGAGATCGATTCGCTGAGTCTCTTCGATCCGCTCACCGGCGAGGTTTCGCGCAAGGTGCCGCGTTTCACCATCTTCCCCTCGACGCACTACGTGACGCCGAAGGAGCGGGTGCACCAGGCGGTGGAACTGATTCGCGAGGAGTTGCGCCAACGGCTCGCCGAGCTGCATGCGGCCAACAAGCTGGTCGAGGCGCAGCGTCTGCAGCAGCGCACCACGTTCGACCTGGAGATGATGAACGAGGTCGGTTACTGCGCGGGCATCGAGAACTACTCGCGCTATCTTTCCGGTCGGCAGTCCGGCGAGCCGCCGCCCTGCCTGTTCGACTATCTGCCCGACAATGCCTTGCTGGTGGTGGACGAGAGCCACCAGACCATTCCGCAGCTGGGCGCCATGTACAAGGGCGACCGGTCGCGCAAGGAGACGCTGGTCGAGTACGGCTTTCGCCTGCCGTCGGCGCTCGACAACCGGCCGCTCAAGTTCGAGGAATACGAGGCGCTCGCGCCGCAGGCGATCTACGTGTCGGCGACGCCCGGGGAGTACGAGTTGCGCCGCTCGGCGCAGGTGGTCGAGCAGGTCGTGCGGCCCACGGGCCTGGTCGATCCGGAGGTGGAACTGCGGCCCGTGCGCGCCCAGGTCGACGACCTTCTCTCCGAGATCCGGCAGCGGGTCCTGATCGGCGAACGGGTGCTGGTGACGACGCTCACCAAGCGCATGGCCGAAGACTTGACCGAATACCTGAACGAGCACGGCGTGAAGGTCCGCTACCTGCACTCGGACATCGACACGGTGGAGCGCTCGGAGATCATCCGCGACCTGCGGCTCGGCAAGTTCGACGTCATCGTCGGCATCAACCTGCTGCGCGAGGGGCTCGACATGCCGGAGGTGTCCCTGGTCGCGGTGCTCGACGCCGACAAGGAAGGGTTCCTGCGGTCGGAGGGTTCGCTCATCCAGACCATCGGCCGCGCCGCTCGAAACGCGCACGGCAAGGCGATTCTCTACGCCGATCGGCGCACGGGCTCCATCGAGCGCGCGCTCGCTGAGACCGAGCGGAGGCGCGCCAAACAGCTGGAGTTCAACGCCCGTCACGGCATCGTGCCGCGCACGGTGGTCAAGGCCGTGGCCGACGTGATGGAGGGCGCGCGCGCCGTGCCCGGCCAGACGTCCGCGCCCGAGCGCTTCCCGGCGGGGCTGCTCGCACCGGAGCAGGCCGCCAAGCGCATCAAGAAGCTGGAGGCCGAGATGATGAAGCACGCCCGCAACCTCGAATTCGAACAGGCCGCCAGGATCCGCGATGAGATACAACAGCTCCGTCAGGCTGCGTTCGGCGCACCGGCGTCGCTCGCGGGCTAGGACGACCGTGACCGTGTCCTCGCCAGGCCCGTCGTCCGACGCTGACGCAGTGGAGCCGGCCGGCGCATCGTCTCAGGCCACCGTGACGCTGCCTCGGGAGGCCGCGCCCGGCGCCGGACCGGCGACGCCGCGCGCGGACGCCGACGACCTGGAGCGCACGGATCGTCTGCCGCTGCTCGAGGACGTGGTGGTTGCGCCCGACGTCGCGGACGACGCCGTGCCGCTGCCCGGCCCGCCGCCGCGGCGTACGACGCCGCTGCCGTTCGCGGTGGAGCAGCGCATCGCGCGTCTC
Organism: Gammaproteobacteria bacterium; assembly: GCA_027459765.1. Lineage (GTDB taxonomy): Bacteria > Pseudomonadota > Gammaproteobacteria > Steroidobacterales > Steroidobacteraceae > Bog-1198. The sequence continues at coordinate 46,748 of DAIDHD010000011.1, forward strand.
GAGGCCAGGGTCGAGGCGCAGGCGGAACTGATCGCGGCGCTGCGGGCGACGCTGGCAGCGCCGGCAGCGTCCCAGCGGGAAGACGACGAACTCGCGCGACGTGTCGAGGCACTTGCCGAGGAACAAGCCGAGCTGCGCGAGCGCTCGACGGCCAAGAGCGAGGCCATCGCCCTGCTGCGCAACGAATTCGCGGCGCTGGAGGCGGCATTCCTGCGCCTCGAGACGCGGTTGAGCACGGCCGATGCGGGGCAGGCAGGGGACGCGAGCGAGACGGGAGCCGCGAGGGAGGCGGGGGGGGCTGACGATTTCGCCGACACCGGCACGGCCCGCGACCTGGTGTCGGCACACGAGCCGGGAGCGGAAATCGAGGCGCCACCACCACCGGCGCCTGCACTCGACTACGTCGCCGAGCTCGAGCGCCTCGACGGTGATCGCTTCGTGACCCACGTGCTCACCCATCGCACGCGGATCGGGCGCGCGCCGGGCTGCGAGCTGCAGATCGATTCGGCGTCGGTCAGCCGTCACCACGCCCTGGTGCTGCTCGGCCGGCACGAGGTGATCGTCGAGGATCTGCACAGCACCAACGGGATCCTGGTCAATGGGCGGCGATGTTCTCGCCAGCTGCTGCACGATGGGGATCTCGTGACCGTGGGCGAGGCGCAATTCCGCTTCCGGCGCCACGCGCGCTCGAAGGTCCCGTAACCGGTCGCGGGCTCGTAGGCACGCAGGTGCTGGCATCGCGGCCGCGAATCCGGTATCTTTCGCGCGCTTCGAGCGCGCGCTTAGCTCAGCGGTAGAGCATCACCTTGACATGGTGGGGGTCAGTGGTTCGATCCCACTAGCGCGCACCATCGAATTGAACGCAAGTTAGTACGAGGGAGGTGCCGGGCATCTCCCGCCCGGCGCCGCATCCCACGAGGCCACGTCGAGGCGGGCGCGGCGTTTCCCCACGGGTGACCCTGAACGCCATGCCCATCATCACTCTGCCCGACGGTTCCGAGCGCCGCTTCGATCATCCGGTGACCGTGGCCGAAGTCGCGGCCAGCATCGGCCCGGGCCTCGCCAAGGCGGCGCTGGCCGGCAAGCTGGACGGGCGCCTGGTCGACACCTCGACCCCGATCACGCGGGACGCGGCACTCGCCATCGTCACGGATCGGGACCCGGAAGGGCTCGAGGTCATCCGCCACTCGACGGCGCACCTGCTCGCGAATGCGGTGCAGGACCTGTTCCCGGACGCCCAGGTGACCATCGGTCCGGTGATCGAGGACGGCTTCTACTACGATTTCGCCTACAAGCGGCCTTTCTCCACCGAGGATCTGGCCGCGATCGAGAAGCGCATGGCCGAGATCGCGGCCAAGGACGTGCCGGTGCACCGGCGCGTGCTGCCGCGTGACGAGGCGGTGACGCACTTCAAGAAGATCGGCGAGCACTACAAGGCCGAGATCATCGAGGCCATTCCGCAGGGCGAGCAGATCAGCCTCTACGGCCAGGGCGAGTGGGAGGACCTCTGCCGCGGGCCGCACGTGCCCTCCACCGGCAAGCTCAAGGCCTTCAAGCTGATGAAGGTGGCCGGCGCCTACTGGCGCGGCGATTCGCGCAACGAGATGCTGCAGCGGATCTATGGCACCGCCTGGCCGAACGAGAAGCAGCTCAAGGAGTACCTGACGCGGCTGGAGGAGGCCGAAAAGCGCGACCACCGCCGCATCGGCAAGGAGCTCGACCTGTTCCACCTGCAGGAGGAGGCGCCCGGCGCGGTGTTCTGGCATCCGAAGGGTTGGGCGCTGTTCCAGCAACTGATCGCGTACATGCGCGAGCGGCAGCGGGAGGCCGGCTACCAGGAAGTCAACACGCCCGAGATCATGGACCGCGATCTCTGGGTCCAGTCAGGGCACGTCGAGAAATTCGGCGAGAACATGTTCATGACGCGCACCCCGGACGAGCGCACCTACGCGATCAAGCCCATGAACTGTCCGGGGCACATCCAGGTGTTCAACCAGGGGTTGCGCAGTTACCGGGAGCTTCCGCTGCGGTTCGCGGAGTTCGGCAAGGTGCACCGCTACGAGCCGTCGGGGGCGCTGCACGGGCTCATGCGGGTGCGGGCGTTCACGCAGGACGATGCGCACATCTTCTGCACGGCGGACCAGATCACCGAGGAGTCCGTGAAAGTCACCGAGCTCATCCTCGGCATCTACCGCGACTTCGGCTTCACGGACGTGCGCATCAAGTTCTCGGACCGGCCGGCCAAGCGCGTCGGCTCGGACGAGATCTGGGACAAGGCGGAGTCGGCGCTCAAGCAGGCCGCGGCCGCGGCGGGCATCGAGACCACGCTCAATCCGGGGGAGGGCGCGTTCTACGGCCCGAAGCTGGAATTCGTGCTGCGCGACGCCATCGGCCGCGACTGGCAGTGCGGTACGCTGCAGGTGGATTTGAACCTGCCGGAGCGGCTGGGCGCGAGCTATATCGGCGAGGACAGCGCCCGGCACGTGCCGGTCATGCTGCACCGGGCGATGTTCGGCTCGCTCGAGCGTTTCATCGGCATTCTCATCGAGCACCATGCCGGCCGGCTGCCGACCTGGCTCGCGCCGGTTCAGGCAGTGGTGATGGGAATCACGGAACGGCAGGAGAATTACTGCCGGGAAATCGCGGAAGCCTTGAAAAATCAGGGGCTTCGGGTCGACCTGGACTTGAGAAACGAGAAGATTGGCTTTAAAATCCGCGAACATACCTTGAAGCGCGTCCCTTATCTTCTGGTCGCTGGCGACCGGGAGGCGGAGGGGCGCACCCTGGCCGTACGCACGCGCGCGGGCAAAGATCTGGGGAGTGTGGCGCTCGACGAAGTCACCACCCTGCTTTGCGACGAGGTCGCGAGCCGCGGCCGTCTTGTATTGGAGGATCGGGTATCGCAACGTCGAAGCGCGTAAGGCGCAATGAGGAGATCACGGCGCCAAGCTTGCGCGTGATCGCCGCGGATGGAAGCCAAGCTGGAGTAATGTCGCGCGCCGAGGCGTTGCAGATGGCAAGCTCGCAGGCGCTGGACCTCGTAGAGGTCTCGCCGATGGCCGACCCGCCGGTGGTGCGGGTGATGGACTTCGGCAAGTTCTTGTTCGAACAGAACAAGAAGGCGCACGCGGCGAAGCGCAAGCAGAAGCAGATCCAAGTCAAGGAAGTGAAGTTTCGTCCCGGTACGGAAGAGGCGGATTACCAGGTCAAAATGCGTAATATCGTCCGCTTCCTGACCGAGGGTGATAAGGCCAAGGTGACCTTGCGTTACCGCGGCCGCGAGCTCGTGCACCAGGACATCGGTCGCCGGCTCCTCGCGCGGATTTCTGAGGACCTCGCACCCTACGCGGTGGTCGAACAGAATCCGCTGATGGAGGGGCGGCAGATGGTCATGGTGTTCGGGCCGAAGAAGAAGTGAGCGGCGGGCGGCAACGCCCGTCACCCCGCCTGTAGCGGCGACATCGGTCAAAGCCTCCGGATTCGACGCCGGAGGCCGGCCGAGGCTTCCCCACGAAGGAGCCGGTCGCTTGTGAACAGGGCCATGAAAAATCGAAGGAGTCGCACATGCCCAAGTTGAAGACCAACCGGGCCGCGGCGAAGCGTTTCCGCAAGACGGCGAACGGCTTCAAGCGCGGTCAATCCCATCGTCGGCACATCCTGACGAAGAAGCCCAGCAAGCGGAAGCGCCAGCTGCGGCGCGAATCGCACGTCCATGAAACGGACGTGAATCGCGTCAAACAGATGCTTCCCTACGCCTGAAGCGCGTCCTAACGTCAGGAGTCATCGAACATGGCACGAGTCAAAAGAGGCGTGATCGCCGGCCGGCGTCACAAGAAGATCCTCAAGAAGGCCAAGGGTTATTACAACGCGCGCCGCAAGGTATTCCGCGCGGCCAAGCAGGCGGTCATCAAGGCCGGCCAGTACGCCTACCGCGGACGGCGTGAGAAGAAGCGCGAGTTCCGCGCGCTGTGGATCACCCGCATCAACGCGGCCGCGCGTCTGTGCGGCATGAGCTACAGCACGCTGATCGACGGCCTGAACAAGGCCGGTCTCGCGATCGATCGCAAGGTGCTCGCGGATCTCGCCGTGCACGACATGCCGGCGTTCGCCGCGATCGCCGAGAAGGCCAAGTCGAGCCTCGCTGCCTGAGGCGGCCGGCCGGTTCCGGGCGCCCGCCCGGGACCGGCCTCTCCTCGACAAGTCCACCACCAGCATGTCGAACGACGAATCGCTCGCCGCTCTGCTTCGCGAGGGGCTCGAGTCGGCGGCCGCGTGCGCCCAGCTCGCCGAGCTCGAAGAGTTGCGCGTGCGGCTGCTCGGCAAGAAGGGTCTGCTGACCGAGCGGCTGAAGTCGCTGGCGTCGCTACCCGCCGCCGAGCGTCCCGCCGCCGGCCAGCGCATCAACGAAGCCAAGACCGCCATCCAGGCTGCGCTCGAGGCGCGGCGCGAAGCGCTCGCGCGCGCGGCGCTCGAACGAGAACTCGCGGCCGGCACCATCGACGTCACCCTGCCGGGTCGCGGCCAGGAGCCGGGCGGTATCCATCCGGTGACCCGTACCCGGCTGCGCATCGAGCGGATCTTCCGCGATGCCGGCTTCGAGGTGGCGTCCGGTCCCGAGGTGGAGGACGATTTCCACAACTTCGAGGCGCTCAACATCCCGGCCGATCATCCGGCGCGGGCGATGCACGACACGTTCTACTTTCCGGACGGGCGGCTCCTGCGCACCCACACCTCGCCGGTGCAGATTCGCACCATGCGCTCGAGGCCCCCGCCGCTTGCGGTGATCGCGCCTGGCCGCGTCTATCGCAGCGACTCGGACATGACCCACACCCCGATGTTCCACCAGGTCGAGGGCATCGTCGTGGGCGAACGGGTGTCGTTCGCCAACCTGAAGGCCATGCTGCACGGGTTCGTGCAGCGCTTCTTCGAACTGCCGCTGGGGATGCGCCTGCGGCCATCCTACTTCCCGTTCACCGAGCCCTCGGCCGAGGTGGACATCGAGTGCGTGTTCTGTCGCGGTGCCGGTTGCCGGGTGTGCAAGCAGACCGGCTGGCTGGAGATCCTCGGTTGCGGAATGATCCACCCGAAGGTGCTCGCCGCCGCCGGCATCGACGCGGAGCGCTGGCAGGGCTATGCCTTCGGCATGGGTATCGAGCGGCTGTCGATGCTGCGCTATGGCGTCGATGACCTGCGACTGTTTTTCGAAAACGATCTCAAGTTCTTGAATCAATTCCCGTGAAGATCACTCAACACTGGCTCGGTGAGTTCACGCCGGTGGCTGCGTCGGCCACCGACCTCGCCGCGCGGCTGACGCTCGCCGGCCTCGAGGTGGAGACGGTGGAGCCGGTGGCACCGCCGTTCTCGGGCGTGGTGGTGGGTCGGGTGCTGGAGTGCACGCGCCACCCGGACGCCGAAAAGCTCTCGGTCTGCCAGGTGACCACCGACGGCACGAATCGGCTGCAGATCATCTGCGGCGCGCCCAACGTGCGCGCGGGCCTCACCGTGGCGGTGGCGATGGTGGGGGCGCGCCTGCCCAACGACGTCGCCATCCGGCGCGCCAAGCTGCGCGGTATGGAGTCGAACGGCATGCTGTGCTCGGCGCGCGAGCTCGGGCTCGGCACCGAGCACGACGGCATCATGGAACTGGATGGCGCGCTTGCCCTGGGCGAGGACCTGCGCGCGGCGCTGGACTTGGGCGACGTCGCGCTCGAGGTCAATGCGACCCCGAATCGTGGCGATTGCATGAGCGTGCTCGGCATTGCACGCGACCTGGCGGCGGCCACCGAGCGGCGGCGCCTGGTGCACACGGTGGCGCCGGTGCCGGCGCGCTGCGACGCGACCTTTCCGGTGCGCATCGACGCGCCGGCAGCGTGTCCCGTGTTCGCGACGCGGGTGATTCGCGGCATCACGGCCGGCGCGCGCTCGCCGGCCTGGCTCAGGGAGCGGCTGCGTCGCGTGGGCCAGTCGAGCATCAGCGCGGTGGTCGACGTCACCAATTACGTCATGCTGGAGCTCGGACAGCCGCTGCACGCCTATGACCACGCGCGCCTCCAGAGCGGGATCGAGGTGCGTTTCGCGCGCGCGGGGGAGCGCCTGACGCTGCTCGACGACCGCGAGTACACGCTCTCGCCCGACCACTTGGTCATCGCGGATGCGCGCGGCGCGGTCGGACTCGCAGGCATCATGGGCGGGCGGGCGACCGCCATCGACGATGCCACCACCGCCGTGCTGCTGGAGAGCGCGCACTTCGCGCCCGAGGCCGTCGCGGGGCGCGCGCGCCGCCTGGGTCTGTTCACCGACGCCGCGCAGCGCTTCGAACGCGGTGTCGATCCGAGCCTGCCGCTGCGGGCGCTCGAACGCGCCACCGAACTGCTCACCGCCATCGCCGGCGGCGAACCGGGTCCCGTGCAGATCGTCGCCGCCGCGGGCGCGGCACCTGCCACGGTGAGCCTGCGGCGTGAACGGCTTGCGCGCCTGCTCGGCGTGGACGTGCCGGACGAGGAGGTCGCCGCGGTGCTCGGCGCCATCGCCGAGCGTGTCGAGACCGGCGCCGAGGGCTGGACGGTGAGCGTGCCGCCGCACCGTTTCGATCTGCGCATCGAGGCCGACCTGATCGAGGAAGTCGCGCGCCTGCGCGGTTTCGATGCCATTCCGGAATTGCCGGCCGCGGCGCCACAGGTGCCAGGCGAGGCCACCGAGACCCGCGTGCCGGCGGAGCGGTTGCTCGACGCGATCGTCGACCGCGGCTATCGCGAGGTGATCACTTACAGCTTCGTCGACCCGGTGCTGCAGCGGCGGCTGTTCCCGGACGCTCCGGCGCTGGCGCTCGCCAATCCGATCTCCGCGGAACTGGGCGAGATGCGGGTGTCGCTGTGGGTCGGCCTGGTTCAGGCGCTGCGCGAGAACGTGCGCCGGCAGCAGACGCGGGTGCGTCTGGCCGAGTTCGGACGCAAATTCGTGGTCGAAGGCGGCGTCACGCGCGAGATCGACGTGCTGGCCGGAATTGCATTCGGCGCGAGGCTGCCGGAGCAATGGGGTGCGGGCCGCGACGGGGCGGATTTTTACGACGTGAAGGGCGACGTGCAGGCGGTGCTCGCACTCGCCGGCGACGCGGCTGCGCTGCGGTTCGAGGCGGATTCCCTGCCGTGTCTGCGCCCGGGCCGCAGTGCGCGCATCCTGCGCGACGGGGTCGGCATCGGCTGGATCGGTGAACTGCATCCGGAGCAGGTCAAGGAGTTCGGACTGCCTGGCGCAGCGATACTCTTCGAGCTAGAAATAGATTCAGCTTTCAGCGCTAAGATATTTAAATATAAGAAAATATCTAAGTATCCCAGCGTGCGCAGAGACCTCGCCATCGTGGTCGACGAAGCACTGCCGCTGGCGGTGCTGCGGGAACATGTTAGTGTTAGCGCCACAGGGCTCCTCACCGAGCTGCGCGTGTTCGACGTCTATCGCGGACCGGGCGTAGAAACCGGACGAAAAAGTGTCGCTTTAGGCTTGATTTTACAGGACTCCTCGCGCACCCTTACCGACTCGGATGCGGACGCCGTGGTGGCCAGCGTGGTCGCCCGGTTGCGGGATGCTTTGAGCGCCACGATCAGAGACCAATAAGACATGGCAGCCCTGACCAAGGCAGAGATGGCCGAGGCATTGTTCGACCAGCTCGGCCTCAACAAGCGCGAGGCTCGTGAACTCGTCGACCTGTTCTTCGAGGAGATCCGGGCAGCCCTGTCCTCCGGCGAGCAGGTGAAGCTCTCCGGTTTCGGCAACTTCGATCTGCGCGACAAGAATCGCCGCCCCGGCCGCAACCCCAAGACCGGCGAAGAAATCCCGATCAGCGCCCGGCGCGTCGTGACCTTCCGTCCCGGTCAGAAACTGAAGGCTCGCGTCGAGGCGTATGCTGGAACCAAGCAACAATAGCGAGCTTCCCCCGATTCCGGGGAAGCGCTACTTCACCATCGGCGAGGTGAGCGATCTGTGCGGCGTCAAGCCGCACGTTCTGCGCTACTGGGAACAGGAGTTCCCGCAGCTCAAGCCCGTGAAGCGGCGCGGCAATCGGCGCTACTACCAGCGCCAGGACGTGCTGGTCATCCGCCAGATCCGCAGCCTCCTCTACGAGCAGGGTTTCACCATCGGCGGAGCGCGCAACCGGCTCGCGGGCGACGAGGCCCAGGTCGACCTCAACCAGACTCAACAGCTGGTGCACCAGATGCGCATCGAGCTCGAGGAGCTGATCAAGATCCTGCGCCGTTAATGCGGTGCCGCGGCGGCGAGGTTATGTTCCGCCGCTCAATCGATTACAATAGGAAGCTCGGTCGGGGCGTGGCGCAGCCTGGTAGCGCACTTGCATGGGGTGCAAGGGGTCGGAAGTTCGAATCTTCTCGCCCCGACCAATTTCTCTACGGTTGCTGCAACCGTCGCATCATGAAGTCTTCGATCTCCAGCCGCGTCAGCGACGGAGTCAGTCCCGTGTCGCGGTAGTAGAGCGCTTCGAGGAAGGCGCGATCCACCGCGGTGAGCTGGCTCGGATGCGCACGTTCCGCGCACGTCGGTGCGAAGGCATCGAGGATACTCGGCAGTGCGTCGCAGTGGTCGGGCGCTTGCACCACCGTCAGGGCAAGCATCGCGACGTAGTCCGCGATGGTGCCGAGCGACGTGCCCGCGATGCGGGTGGTGTCCACCACCAGGATCACGCTCACGATCCCGCTCATGTCCCGATCGTCGCGCAGTCCCTGGGGGATCACTTGCGGCCAGATCGGCCAGGCCCTGACCAAGGGCAGCAGCCCGACGTCCATGTTGAGCACGTTGCCGCCGCCCGGCGTGGTGAAATACCAGCCCTGCACCGCGTGACCGCCGCGGTACTTCATGAACGGCCGCATGCCGGGAAATCGCACCCCGAAGTAGGTCGATGCCCAGTCGACCACCGCCGCCATCACCCGCTCGGGCTCCGCCGTGAAGATGACTCGCACGTTGTCCCTGCAGTCCGCGTCCTTCCGTACGGGCGCGCCCACCTCGGTCGCCAGCGCACGAATGCGCGCCGCCACGAATTCGCCCGCGGCCGCGTCGAGTCCGACAGCGCGCGGGCAAAGGGTTTCCGGCCGGCCGCCGCGCCAGTGCGGCAGATTGCCGGTCGCGCCCGTGTTGGCGTAGTGCACCGTGGCGTGGTGAACGATGAAGGCGTAGAGCGCATCGTCGGTGAGCGTCCCGGCGGCCGGCAACGAGGTGACCGCCGCCCCGGCGCCAGCGGCCGGCGTCGCGAGCGCGGGCGTGTCGATGTGGGGCACCGCAAAGCCGCTGCTCACCGACGCCTCGGCGAGCGCGCCCGTGAGTGGTACGGCGTCATAGCGACCGCTCGGATCGCGGTCGCCCGCGCGGCCGCCGCAGGCGGCGGTTAGCGTCGCAACGCCGATCATGGCTGCCGCCGCGGTCGCTCGGCGGACCGCGTGCACCAGCGCGTCGCGCGCGCCTTCTCGATCCTGGTGAGCTCGAGTCGAGCTGCCCATGTGATCTCCTTAAGGCTGGCGCCGGACCTCAGTACATGTCGTTGGCCACCACGCCGTTGTCGGTGAAATTGCGCAGGTAATCGAGCAGCAATGCCTCCGCCGCCTCGCGCGTGCTCGCGCGCGTCGCGGTCGGGTAGTGCTGGCCCACCTCGCCGGTGAGCGGCACGTAGTGGTGGCTGACCTCCCACAGGAAGCGCGGTTCGGCGCCGTCGATGCGCTCGATCACGCGGCCCTTGACCTTGTACTGCAGCGCCTCGACCCAGAGCACGTACTCGACCAGTACGCGCGAGAGTTCCTTGTGCATCATCGGCTTCTCCGCTGGCTTGGGCTCACGATTTCTCCGCCAGCATCGCCTCGATCTTGCGGATGAACTCCTGGCGCAGATCCTGGTGGAATTTGCCGGTCGGCTGCGCCGCAAAGCCGGTGTGCACGCTGCGCACGCGGCCGTCGCGGGCGATGAAGAACGTCGTTGGCCACGAGTCCAGGTCCACCGCCTGCGGCAGCTTGGCGGGCGCCTCGGCGGGCGCGCCGCCGACCAGCACCGTGTAGGTGAGCCCGTAGCGTGAAATGAAGGTCTTCAGGCGCGCGAGGGTGGCGAGCTGCGCCGGCTCCTCGAAGCTCAACGACACCACCTCGAGCCCGCGGTCGTGGTACTTGCGGTACAACTCTTCGAGGAACGGCGCCTCGTCGTGGCAGTTCGGGCACCAGCTCCCCGACACGTCCAGCACCACCACCTTGTGCCGGAAGCGCGCGTCGGTGTTGCTCACCGTGCGTCCGTTCAAATCCGGAAAGCTGAATGCGAACGGCACCGACGGGTCGCGCACGCGGGTGTGGTGTTCGGGATCGGAGGCGGTCGGCAGGGCCCTCGCGCGCGGATCATCAATGCGATAGGCGGTCAGCGGCGTGTCGGCGCCACCGTGCAGATTGCGATCGACGAGCCGCAGCGTGCCATCGGCCGCGAGGCGCAGATCCAGCAGGGCGGGGCGCGCACCGGAGAAATGGCTCAAGGTCGCGCCGCCGTCGCGCCAGGCGCCGGTGAGTTCGCCGCTGTCCCCGTCGATGCGTAATATCGCTGCCGACAGCTCATCGCCGGTTTGGCGCACGATCAAGCGCCAGGCGCGCTCATCCTTCTTCTCGCTCTTCGCCGGCACGATCCACTCGCCCGCGATCAGCGGCACCGTCCCGGCGGCCGCGGCGGTCCGCTCCCGGGTCGCGCTCACCGGTGCGACCGGAAAGGTCGGTTGCGACGCCGGGTTCACCGGGCCGTAGGTGCCCTTGAACCGGCCGTCCTGAACGGTGACGTCGAGGCGGCGGGCATACTGGCCGAAGTCGAGGACCAGGTGGTGATCCTGGTAGCGACCGCCGCTCGCGATCTCGCGGGCCTTGCCGTTGAAGAACCAGCCGGTGGGGTGCGCCGGGCTGCCGGCCACTTCGAATCGGAACGGCACATTATGTCCACCGAGGGTGATCGCAGCGTTCCAGGTCCCAGCTGCGTCCCAGGCGGGATCGTTCGCGGCGCCTGCGCCACGGCCGATGGTGAGGGCGGCCAGACTGAGCACAATCAATACGAGAAAGCGCGTACGCGGCGCCGGCGCGGCAAGCTTCATTGAAAGATACATGGAATACGAGGCTCCAAACGTTCCGTCGAGCGGCCGGTGAATTGTGAAGCGGATCACGGTTTACGGATTTTCACGGCCATCCTGTCGCCAACTGGCGACGTACCCGTATACTGTGCGTTGGGTAAGGCCAGTATGGCAAACAGGGGTTTGAGGATGAAGCATGGAAAGTGGTTGATGGCGGTAGGGATGATGCTGGCGATGGCCGGCGGCGCGTTCGCGGACGAGCGCTCGGGGCGCGTCTTCGAGCGAGGCGACCACGAGTGGCTTGGACGTGGCGAGCTTCACCGCGGCGATCACGACGACGGCGGCAAGGCGGGCGCCGTGAGTGCGCCGGAGATCGATCCGACTTCGGCGGTCGCGGCGGTCATGCTCGCGGTCGGCGGCATTCTCCTCATTCGGGCCCGGCGCCGAGCCTGACGTCACAGGGGTGCGGCTCACTCGCGCGCGGGTCGAGCCGCCACCTCCTTGAATGAATTGCCGGCTCCGCTCCCGGGGAGCCTCACCACAGCTGCCACTGGTTCGCACCCAGAACCGCGGCACTCACCAGCAAGTTCGTCGTTGCGTGCGCCACTACGGCCTCTCCCACCCCATCCGCTCGCCGCGCCACCCAGGCATAGCCGAGACCCGCGAGGAAGGCCGGGGCCGCGAACGTCCCGTGCAGTAGCGCGAACAACGCGGCGCTGACGACCAGCGCGTGAGCCGGCACGCCGGCATACCGCTGGCTCGAGAACTGCGCACGCACCAGGCGGCGCATCAGATAACCCCGGAACGCCAGTTCTTCGGTCAGCGGCGCGATCACCACGGCGCCGGCGAGGCGTGTGCAGACCCAGGCGAGACGGGCGAAGGGGGGCAGTGCGGACCACGCCGCCGGCGGACCCTCGGCAGTCGTGGTCGCACGCGCGTATATCACCCAGACGATGAAAACCAGCACGCCCGTGAATACGGCGCGGGCCGTCACCGCGATGCGTACCTGCGAGTAGCCGTCGCGCAGCGCGAGGAGCGCGATGCCCGCCGCGACCACCCGCAGCCCATAGGCGTATTCGAAGCCGGAGGACAGAGCGCGCGCCACCATGCCCGCCGCCAGCACGGCCAGGAACGGCATCAGGTAGGCAGTGACCTCGGCGCCGTCGCTCATGCTCGCCGCGACTGCGGCACCGGGTCCCGCCACCGACAGCCAGCGGCTGCGGTGCGCGGCATAGATCACCCCTAATGTCACCGCGTTGAAGGCAATCCAGCCGGCCTGCGAGTGAAAGCCGACCACGGCCACGTCCGGATGGCCGGCACTGCCGAGGCTCACCATGGCGGCGAGCCGCACGACGTTGAATGCGAACACGAGCGCCGCCGCGATCGGCAGCACCAGCAGCGCGCGCGGAAAGCGGTACGTACGCCGGTTCAGCCACAGCCAGGCACCGCAGAAGGCGATCACCAGGCCGATGCCCTCGAGCCCCGAGCACACGTCCGCAATCTGTACGGCGAACGTCCGGGTGCCCAAGGTGAGCGTCTGCGGATCGCTCCACAGACCGGGTTCGAACGGCCCGAGGACCGCTCTGACGAGTTCGAACGTGAGCCTTGCGGTGGATCGCCACAGTCGCTGACTGGCGTCGATGGCGAGCACGGCCACGAGCGCCGGCACCGCGGCCAGCGCCGCCGTGCCGCGCACCGACGCCGCCCACCGCCGCCAAATCGCCAGCGGCGCCGCGGCCGCTGCGAGGCTCACGATCGCCAGCGCCTCGAGCGCGTGCCAGCCGAGCGCACGCAGGGCCCAACCGTCGGCAGGCGGCGCGAACAGGCGCGCCGACAAGATGGCGAGCGGCGGCAACGTGGCGAGGTGGACCAACCCCCACAGCGCCTGGCGGGTGCGGCGCGCCGGGTCCGGGCTGGCGCCGACCTCGGCGCGCGTTGCCGCCGGATTGCGGCCGGGCGTCGCCAGGCGCAGCAGCGCCACGCAAAAGCCGTAGGCGATCAGGAAGCGGAACAGCCAGTGCTGCACGTCGCGCAGCATCCGCGCCGGACCGACGACGTCGCCGATCGGTACGCGTTGCACGAGGTAGGAGAGCCCGAACGTCTCGAGGCTCCACAGCGCCACCGCCAGTGCCAGCCAGCCCGCCGGCAGCGCCCCACGCGCCGCGTCGCTCGCCGCCGGTCGCATCGTCAGGGCGAGTCTCCCAGCGCCTTCATGAGTCGATAGGTGAACTCGAGCTCCTCGCCGAAGGCACGCACGCCGATGCGCTCGTCGCGGCCGTGTGCGCGGCCGTCGTCGAGATCGTCGAACATGCCGTCGATGCCGTAGGCCGGAATGCCGCGAGCGCGCGGGTAGATGCTGTCGTCCGCGCCGGCGGCCATTTCCGGCAACACCACCACGTCGGGCCATATCGAGCGCGTGACCCGTCCGACCACGTCGAGGATGGCCGGCGAGGGCCGAGATTCCGGGCTTGGGATGGCCGCGGTCACCGTGGAGATGCGAATGCCGGGATCGGCGAGCACACGCGCCACGGTGCGCTCGATTTCCCGCGGCGTCTCGCCGGGAATCACCCGGCACTGCAGGAGGGCGCCCGCCCGCTGCGGCAGGGCGTTCTCGGCGTGCCCGCCCTCGATCTGGGTCGTGACACAGGTGGTGCGCAACATGATGTCGGTCTCGACGTCCTTCGATAGCCGTGCGACGGCGGCCGGATCGAGGGGCGTGCGCGTCATGGCGAGCAAATCGGCGCGCCGCTGGCCGCTCTCGAGCCGTGCCCGCCCCGCAAAGTACAGCCGCGTGGTGTCGGTGACGTGCACCGGAAAGCGGAAGGCCGCGATGCGGTCGAGTCCGCGTGCGAGCCGGTAGATCGGGTTGCCCGGCGCCGGCCGCGAGCTGTGGCCGCCCTTGTCGGTGGCCTCGAGGCCGAAGGTCAGGAACATCTTCTCGCTGGTCTGCACGGCGACGTACAGGCGACGGCCGGCCTTCATGCCCGCTTCGCCGCCGTCGGGATTGATCACCAGCACCGCATCGACGAGATCCGGGTGCGCGTCGTAGAGCCACTTGACGCCGTTCGCCACGCCGCCGGCCTCCTCGTCGGCCGTCAGCGCCACCACGATGTCGCGCGCCGGCACGAAGCCCTCGCGCTTCATGCGCAGCAGAGCCTCGATCATGGCGACGTCCTGGCCCTTCACGTCGATGGTGCCGCGCCCGTACAGCCAGCCGTCCTTCTCCGTGAGCGTGAACGGATCGAAGCTCCAGTCGGCGCGATGCGCCTCCACCACGTCGAGGTGCCCGAGATACAGCACCGGCTTGCCCTGGCCGCGCCCTTTGAGACGTACCACGACGTTGCCGCGGTCGGGGTGCTCGGCGGGCGCCAGCACCGCGACCTCACCCGGCACGAAGCCGCCGTGTTGCATGGTTTCGGCGACCCAGTGCGCCGCTTCGGTTGAGCCGTGCTCGTGCGTCGAGCGAATGGCGATGAGCTCGGCCAGCATTCGACGCGCCTCGGTCTGCGACTCTGCCGCGGCGGGCGACTCTGCCGCGGCGGGCGGCTCGGGTCTGGCGGACGGTGCGCCGGCCGCGGCGGCGGCGGCGAAGCCCAACAAGGCGACGAGGAGGGGAGATTTGAGCATGGGTCGGTCTTCCATTGCGCAGAGGCGCCCGCGCGAAAGATTTCGACAAAATTATTAAAAACTATTAATCTTCGCCTCGACTAGGCATAATGTTCTCAATGATTCGCTGGGCCGAGAGGATAACATCGATGCGTTCGATACCTCCCGATCTCGCGCGCCACGCGCTCGATGCGGCGCCGGATGCCATGTTGATCATGGACGACGACGGGCGACTCCTGTTCGCCAATCGTCACTGCTCGTCCTTGTTCGATCATCCGCACGCGGAGCTCGTGCGCCTGCGCTTCGAGGATCTCGTGCCCGGGCGCGACGGCCAGCGCCGCAGCCAGCTCTGCGCCACGCTCGCCGAGACCAGCGGCTTTCGCGCCGGACAGATCGGCCGCGAGGTGCTCGCTCAGCGCCGGGACGGCGCACCGTTTCCCGCCGAGTTGAGTGTCAGTGCGGTCGACTCGCCGCAGGGACGCTTCATCGCCGTCGCGATCCGCGACGTGAGCGATCGCAAGCGTACCGAATCCGAACTGGTCGTGGCGCGCGTCCTCGCCGAGCGCGCGCAGGCGGCCGCCGACGCCGCGCGCGCGAGCGCCGATCGCGCCAACCTCGCCAAGGGCCGATTCCTGGCGACCGCCAGCCACGACCTGCGCCAGCCGTTGCAGGCGCTCGCATTGTTGAACCGGTCCTTGCGCTCGCTGGTGGCGGACCCCGCGGCACAGGGCGTGCTCGCCCAGCAGGAACACAACATTCGCGCCATGTCGCGGCTCCTGAACGCGCTGCTGGACGTGAGCAAGCTCGAGTCCGGTGCCATCAAGGCCGAGCCCGCGCCGTGCGGCCTGTCGACGCTGTTCGCGGAACTGCGGGTGGAGTTCGAGGAACTCGCGGAGCAGAAGGGACTCGCGCTCTCGTTCGAGGGTGACGACCGGCACGTATTCACCGACCCGTCGTTGCTCGAGGAGGTGCTGCGCAACCTGATCGGCAACGCGCTCAAGTACACCGCCCGCGGTGGTGTGACCGTGCGTGCGGTCACCGCCGGCGCGGGGGTGCGCATCGAGGTGGCCGACACGGGTATCGGCATTCCCGCCGATCAACTCGCATTGATCTTCGAGGAGTTCTACCAGATCGGCGTCACGCCCAGTTCGACCCGCGAGGGTTACGGGTTGGGCTTGAGCATCGTGCAGCGCATCGCCGCGCTCCTCGGAACCCAGGTGACGGTGCGTTCCACGCCCGGACGAGGCTCCACCTTCGCGCTGGTCCTGCCCGTGGCGCTCGCGGCGGCGCCGGAGGCGCGCGCGAATGCCGGTGCGCCCGTCGAGGCGAACCGGCCGAAGCGTTCGGCGTGCATACTCCTGGTGGAGGACGACCCCGCGGTGCGCGGCGCCACCGAATTGCTGCTCACGGTGGAGGGACACGAGGTGGTCGCGGTGGCGAGCCTCGAGGAAGCGCGCCAGGCGGCCGAAGCGCGTGCCGATCTGGGACTGTTGATCACGGACTTCCATCTCGCGGGGGGCGAGACCGGCATGCAGGTGGTCGAGACGGTGCGGCGTGCCCGGGGGGCCGAACTCAAGGCCGTGCTGGTCACCGGCGATACCTCCTCGCTGATGCGCCGCGTGCGCGTCGACCAGAACCTGCGCATGCTGAGCAAACCCGTCGAAGCCGACGAATTGCTGGCGTTGATCGAGGAACTCGCGGCGGACGCCGGCGCGGCGAATGCGGATCGTGCGACGGCCTGCGCGGCGGGCGGCGCGCCCGCGAGGCCCGCACGCGCGCAGCTGCCGGCCTTGTGCACGCTTTCGCAACCGACGGGTTCATGAGACTCACCTTCCTCGGTGCGACCGGCACGGTCACCGGGTCGAAGTACCTTCTCGAAAGCGGCGCGCGCAAGATTCTGGTGGATTGCGGCCTGTTCCAGGGCTACAAGCAGCTGAGGCTGCGCAACTGGCGGCCGCTGCCGCTCGATCCGGCGGCGCTCGATGCGGTGCTACTCACCCACGCCCATCTCGATCACAGCGGCTACCTGCCGTTGCTGGTGCGCTCCGGATTCGGCCGCAAGATCCACTGCACTGCGTCCACGGCGGATCTGCTGCGGGTGTTGCTCCCCGACAGCGCGCATCTGCTGGAGGAGGAGGCGCTGCACGCGAACCGTCACGGCTATTCGAAGCACCGTCCGGCTTTGCCGCTGTACGACCGTCACGACGCCGAACTCGCGTTGCGCGCGCTGGCGAACGTCCCATTCCAGACCGATCTCGATCTTGGCGACGGAGTCCACGCCCGGTATACCCGGGCCGGGCACATCCTCGGTGCCGCGATGATCCGCGTGCAGACGGCCGAGGGCAGCGTCGTATTCTCGGGCGATATCGGTCGGCCGCTCGATCCGCTCATGGAACCACCCGGGATACCGGGGCCTGCCGACACGCTCGTGCTCGAATCCACGTACGGCAATCGGCGCCATCCGGCGGTCGATCCGGAGGCGGAACTCGCCGACGCGATCAACACCGCGGTCGCGCGCGGCGGCGTGGTCGTGGTTCCGGCATTCGCCGTCGGCCGCGCCCAGATGGTTCTCTGGTTGATCGCGCGCCTGAAGGCGCGCCGCGCCATTGCCGACGTGCCGGTGTTCCTCAACAGTCCGATGGCCGAGAGCGTCACGGCGATCTATGCCCGTCACCCGGACGATCATCGCCTGTCCGCCGCCGAGTGCGCGGCCATGGGGGCGGCGGCCCATTACGTCACCTCGGTGGAAGACTCCAAAGCGCTCAATCTGCGCCACGGGCCGATGGTGATCGTCTCGGCGAGCGGCATGGCGACCGGCGGCCGGGTACTGCACCACCTGGCGCAATTCGCGCCCGATCCGAAGGCCATGATCCTCCTGACGGGGTTCCAGTCCGGTGGCACCCGCGGTGCGGCGCTGCTCGCCGGCGCATCGTCGATCAAGATCCACGGACGGCAGGTGCCGGTGCGGGCCGAAGTGCGTCAGCTCGAGAGTGCCTCGGCGCATGCCGACGGCGACGAGATCATCGACTGGCTACGCCGTCTGGGCTGGGCGCCGCGCCGGGTGTACATCACCCACGGCGAGCCCGCGGCGGCCGACCGGCTGCGCCAGCGCGTTCAGGAGGAATTGCGCTGGCCGGCCGAGGTTCCGGATTATCGCGAGACGGTCGAACTCGGCGGCGGCTGACGTAAATCCCCTAGCCGCCTGCGGCGACACCGAACTGCACCCGGCGGATGCGGTACGCGATCATCCCCCTCATGATCAAGATACTGGTTGCCAACCGAGGCAGGGCGGATCTGTACGAGGCCGACGGCTGGGACGCGCCGTTGACCTGCGTACGCAGCTTCACCAATCCCGAGGCGCACCTGCACGAAAGCGAGCTCGTCAGCGATCGCGCCGGACGCAGCATGAATCGCGTCGCCGGCGTGCGCCAGGCGTACGATGAGCGCCACCGTCTGCGCGACCGCTCGACCGACCGCTTCGCGCGCGAGGTGGCGGGAGCCGTCGAGTCCGAGTTGCGCAAGGACGCCGCGGCAGGTCTGCTGCTGATCGGATCGGCGCGCCTCACCAATCGGCTGGTGCACTGGTTGCCGGCGGATCTGCGCGGCCAGTTGCGCGGCAGCCTCGACAAGGATCTGACGCATCACTCGGTGCAGGAGATAGGCCGCATCGTGCGGGACGCCCGCCGGGCGGAGGGGTTCGACTGACGCGGCCGGCACGCGCCAACTCTGCGACCGCGGCGGCCCGCCGTGCCGCGTCGGGCACCGGCCACCGTACCGCGGTGCCGCGCCGCCGCGCGACGCGCCGCGTCGTCGTCATCGACGGACATCCGGATCCCGATCCTGGACGATTCGTCCACGCCCTGGCCGGTGCCTATGCGGCCGGCGCGCGTGCCGCCGGCCACACCGTGGAGTACATCCGTCTCGCCGAACTCGAATTTCCCATCCTGCGCACCAACGCCGACTTCTACGGCGGCACGGTCCCGCCGAGCATCCAGCAGGCGCAACAGTCGATCATCCAGTGCGATCACGTGGCCATGTTCTATCCACTGTGGCTGGGGCACATGCCGGCGCTGCTCAAAGGCTTCCTGGAGCAGGTGTTTCGCCGCGCCGTCGCGTACTCGACGCCGCACAGTCACGGCGGCGAGCGCAACCTCCTGCAGGGCAAGTCGGCCCGCATCGTGGTGACCATGGCCATGCCGGCGCGCTTCTTCGAACAGTACTTCGGCGCACACGGGCTCACCGCCATGCGGCGCAACGTGGCCGGATTCCTGGGAATCGCGCCGATCCGCAGCCAGGTGATCGGCCGCGTCGAGCGCTTGAGCCACGCGCAGCGCCAGGCGCTCCTCGAGGCGATGCGCGAGTTCGGGCACGGCGCGCGCTGAGGCACCGCTCGCCGCCCTCGCCATCCTCGGGCGAGAACTGCGTGGGGGAAACGCGTATGGGCGCGCACTGCGATGCGGCGTACGGTGTGTGACAGCCCATGAGCGCGTGCCATCCATGTCCTTCGTCGATCGCCACAGTGCCGGCCGGCGGCTCGCGGCCGGCCTGAGCCGGTTCGCGGGGCGTGGCGACGTGACCGTGTTCGCCCTGCCGCGCGGCGGGGTGCCCGTCGCCGCGGAGGTTGCCCGGGCGCTCGGTGCGCCGCTCGAGCCGCTGATCGTGCGCAAGGTCGGGGCGCCGGGTGCCCCGGAACTCGCGCTGGGAACGGTGGCCACCGGTGGCGTGTTCGTCGCCAATCCCGACGTGCTCGCGGGTGTCCCCGGCGGTAGCGAGAGCCTGGCACGAGCCATCGAGTTGGCCCGCGCAGAGCTCGCCCGCCGCGAGCGGCTGTACGCGGCCGCTGGCGGAGGGCGCGGCGTCGAGCTGCGCGGACGCACCGTGATCGTGGTGGACGACGGCGCCGCCACCGGCTCCGGGATGCTCGCTGCCGTCGAGGCCCTGCGGGCACGCAAGCCCGCGCGCATCGTGGCAGCGTTGCCCGTGGCATCCCGCGAGGCGGTCACCCGGGTGCGCGCGGTCGCCGACGAGACCGTGGTGCTCGAAACCCCGCAGCCGTTCTACGCGGTCGGCGAGTTCTACCAGGACTTTTCGCAGGTGCCGGACTCGCAGGTGCTCGCGCTGCTCGAGGCGGCCCGCGAGCGGAATCTCACCCAGGCAGGAGAGCGATCATGACAGGGACGAGGTTGCGCAAGATCCTGGTGGCGGTGGCCGATCCGGCCGTGCGCAGTTCCAAGGCGGTGATGCGGGCCGCTCAGCTCGCGCATCAGCACGGAGCCCGCCTGGAACTCTTCACCTGCATCGCCTCCGGTACCGTGATTACCAACGTGGTCGGCCTCGAGGCGGAGCACTGGCTCGAGGGGCTCGCCGCGCAGGCCGGGCAGGACCTCGAGCGCCTGGCGAGGCGCTGGCGCCGCGAGGAGTTGCTGGTCGAGACGGTGGTTCGTACCGCGCCGGTGGCGCACGAGGCCATCCTCGACCGGGCACGCGCCACCGCAGCGGACCTCATCGTCATCGAGGCGCGTCGCCACGGCCGCGTCGCGCGCCTGCTGCTCGGGCAGACCGACCTCGAACTGGTCCGCCATACCACCGTGCCGCTGCTGATCGTCAAAAGCGCCCGCGAACACCGCGTCCTGCACGTGCTCGCGGCCATTGATCCGTTTCACGCCAACGACAAGCCGCTCGATCTGGACGCGCGCATCGTCGCGTTGGCCAATGAGTTCGCCGCGCCGGTCGGCGGTACCGTGCACCTCGCGCACGTGTACCGGCCGCTGGTCGACTTCTTTCCCATGGCCGGCATGGAGCCGGCCATCGTCACCGCCACTCCGGCACAACAGCGTGCCTACCGGCAGGAGATCGAACGGCGCTTTGCGAGCGCCGCGTCACGCTTCGGAGTCGAGCGGCGCCGCCGACACCTGCGCTGCGGCGAACCGGCGGCGGAACTGCCGCGCCTGGCGCGCAGCGTGCACGCGGGCCTCGTGGTCATGGGGGCCGTATCGCGTTCGGCCGTCAAGCGCGTGTTCATCGGCAGCACGGCCGAACGGGTGCTCGACGCGCTTGCCTGCGACGTGCTCATCGCCAAGCCGCGGTCGGTTCGCTAGCGCGGGCGCCGCGACATGCGCTATCGGGACATCGTGCCACTGGCGCGCGGCCTTGCGCCGCTGCGAACCGCGGTGGTGCACCCCTGCGACAGCGAGTCGCTTGCAGGCGCCCTGGCCGCCGCACGCAGTGGCCTCATCGAGCCGGTGCTGGTCGGGCCGCGCGAAAAAATAGCGCGCGCCGCGCGGGCAGGGCGCCTGTCGATTGCGGGCCATGAACTCGTCGACGTCGCGCACAGCCACGCCGCGGCGGCCACCGCCGCGGGTCTCGCGCGCCGCCTGCGCGTCGAGGCCCTGATGAAGGGCAGTCTGGCGACCCACGAACTCATGGCGGCGGTGGTGGCCCGGGAGGCCGGACTGCGCACCGAGCGGCGCATGAGCCACGTATTCGCGCTCGGCGTGCCCCGTGTCGATCGGGTGCTGTTCATCACCGACGCGGCTCTCAACGTACAGCCGACGCTCGCGCAGAAGCGCGACGTGGTGCAGAACGCGGTCGACCTCGCGCACCGCCTGGGGCTCGGGCAGCCCCGCGTGGCCGTGCTGTCGGCCGTGGAGACCGTGACGGACACGCTGCCGTCGACCCTGGACGCCGCCGCGCTCTGCAAGATGCGCGAGCGGGGCCAGATCACCGGGTGCCTCATCGACGGACCGCTCGCGTTCGACAACGCCGTTTCCACCAAGGCCGCTGCGGCGAAGCACATCCACTCACCGGTCGCCGGGCGCGCGGACGTCCTGGTGGTGCCGTCGCTGGAGGCGGGGAACATGCTCGCCAAGGAGTTGCAATATCTGGCCGGCGCGCGCAGCGCCGGCATCGTGCTCGGCGCGCGGGTGCCGGTGGTGCTGACCAGCCGTGCTGATTCCACAGAGAGCCGGCGCGTGTCCTGCGCGCTGGCGCTGCGCGTGGCGCGCGCGGCCGGAGGCTGAAAGCCGTGCCGGGGCTGTTCGCGCTGGCGTACAAGCTGCTGGTCAACGACCGTGCCAAGTTCACGGCGCTGCTCATCGGCATCACCTTTGCCGTGTTCCTGATCCTGCAGATGACATCGATGTTCGCCGGCGTGCTCAAGCGGGCCTCGGCGACCGTGGTCAACGTCGGCGCCAAGGTGTGGGTCATGGATCCGTCGGTCAACAACGTGGTCAGCAGCATCGGCATGCCCGACTACGTCGAGGACTTCGCACGCAGCATCCCGGGGGTGGCTTACGCCGTACCGCTGTATTCGGGGGCCGCGCTCGCGAGACTGCCGGACGGCAGCTACCAGCCGGTGTCGGTGCTGGGCCTGGACGACACCAGTCTGTTCGGCCGGCCGGAACTCGTGCAGGGTCGCATCGAGGACATCTACGCAGACAACGGCTTCGTCATCGTCGACGACTCGGAGTATCCGAAGCTGGGGTCGCCGCCCGTCGGTGCGAGTTTCGAACTGAACGACCGCGCCGCCCGCATCGTGGGGGTGGCACGAGTGGCGTCGAGCACGCTCTTTGGCATTCCGACGCTGTACACGACCTATTCGCGCGCGGTGCAGTACATTCCCTCGACGCGCTTCACCACCGCCTACGTTCTCATCGAACCGAAGTCTCCCGCCGACGTGCCGGTCATCCAGCGCCAGATCGGCCGGCTCGGATACCTCGCGCTGACCAGCGATCAATTCATCAAGCGCATAGCCAATTTCTACACCTACAAGACCGGGCTCGGCACCAACATCCTGTTGATGACCGTGATCAGCTTCATGGTCGGATTGTCGATCTCCGGCCAGACGTTCTATTCGTTCATCATCGAGAACCTGGAGAAGTTCGGGGCGCTGAAGGCCATCGGCGCCAAGGGACGGGAATTGGTGCTGATGATCCTGTTCCAGGCCACCTTCGTGTCCCTCACCGGCTTCGGGCTCGGCATCGGATTGTCGACGGCACTGATCGCACTGGCGAAGATGCGGCTCGCAAGCTACGCGGCGGTGATCACGTTCGACAATCTCGCGCTCGCGTTCGTGATGGTGATCATCATCGCCGGCGTGTCGAGTTACGTCGGCGTGCGGCGCGTGCTGCGCATCGAACCGTTCGACATCTTCCGGGGGTGAGTGCGTGAACGCCATGGCCATCGAGGCGCGCGGTCTCGCCAAGTGGTTCGGCGACGGGGCGGCACGCACGGACGCCGTTCGCGACGTCTCGGTCGAGGTGCGGCTCGGGGAGATGCTCTACATCGTCGGCCCGTCGGGTAGCGGCAAGACGACGTTGCTCAGCATGATTTCCGGGATCCTCCGCCCCAATGCCGGCAGTGTGCGCGTCGAGGGGGTCGACATCTGGGGTCTCGACGACGACGCGCTGGCGGAGTTCCGCCTGCACCGGATCGGCTTCGTTTTCCAGGACTACCACTTGTTCCCCCGCCTCAGCACCGCCGAGAACGTCGCGATACCGCTGATCCTGCGCCGCCGCGCCTGGCACGAGGCGCTTGTCGAGGCGCGCCGCCTCCTGGGTCTGGTCGGGCTCGAGAACCGGGCGGAATTGCCGCCGGTGAAGTTGTCGGGCGGAGAGCAGCAGCGCGTCGCGATCGCAAGGGCGCTGGTCGGTGAGCCCGACGTACTGATCCTGGATGAACCCACCGCGTCTCTCGACGGGGAAACCGGTCGGTCCATCGTGAGTTTCATCCGCAACGACGTCCTGAGCGCCTCCCGCGCGATCGTGGTGGTCACGCACGATGCCCGCATCTCCGAGTTCGCCCACCGCATCCTGGTCATGGAGGACGGTCGGCTCACCGCCGTCCGGGAGAACCACGCGCATGCGTCCTAGACCGCTCTTCCTGGTCGCCGGGCTGGGGCTCGCACTCGGCATCGGCGGCGCGTTCTACTTCGCGCACAAGCGCTCACCGCCGCCGCCCGCCTACAACCCGGCCAGCAATCCCTATGCGTCGGGCATCTACGCCAACGGCATCGTCGAGAGCGATCAGGGCAGTGCGGCCAACCTCAACCTGTTCCCGGAGGTCGGTGGGACCGTGGCGAAAGTGCTGGTGACCGAGGGTGAACGAGTCTCGGCAGGAACGGCGCTGGTGGCGCTCGATCCGGCGGTGCAGGCGGCGTCCGCCTCGGCGCTCCAGTCGCAGGTCGCGGCGGCCAGCGCCGTCCTCGACGAATTGAAGCATCAGCCGCGCCCGGAGACGCTGGAGGTGGTGCGGGCGCAGTGGGAGGCGGCCCAGGCGGTGCTCAAGCAGGCGCGCGACACCCTCGAGAAGCAGCGCCGCTCCTTCGCCCTGGATTCGCGCTCGGTGAGCCGCGACGTGCTCGACACCGCCGAGAACGCGGCGCGCGTGGCGGCCGCCAATGCCGAGGTGGCGCGCCGTCAGTACGAACTTACGCGCGCTGGCGCATGGCAGTACGACGTGCGCAACCAGCAGCGGCTGCGCGACTCGCTGCAGCGCCAGTACGAGGCAGCCGACGCACTTCTCGGGAAATACACGCTGCGCGCGCCGGTCGACGGCGTCGTGCTCGCGATCAACACGACCGCGGGCAACTACGTCTCGCCGCAGGGCGCCTACGACGCCTACACGCAGGGCAACGAACCGGTGGTGGTGATGAGCACGCCGCAGGACACACTGGCCGTCCGCGTCTACGTCGACGAGATCCTGGTGCACCGTCTGCCGAGCAAGGCGCTGCGGGCGCAAATGCAGCTTCGCGGCGTGGAGCGGCGAATACCCCTCACTTTCGTGCGAATCCAGCCGTACGTGACGCCGAAGATCGAGCTCTCCAGTCAACGGCAGGAGCGCGTCGATCTGCGCGTGCTGCCGGTGCTGTTCCGGTTCCGGCGGCCCGCCGATCTGCCGCTCTATCCCGGCCAGCTCGTGGACGTATACATCGATGCCGGCGCGCGCTGAGCGGCGCCGTGCGCCGTGGATGCTCGTCGGGCTGCTCGTCGCGGGCTGTGCCGTGGGCCCCGCATTCCAGCGCCCGGCGGCGCCGGCGGATCGCTATCTTTCGCAATCGTCAACCGAGCGGCCGGGCGCCGCTGCGACGGCCGAGCCGCGCTTCGACTTCGGCGCGGCGGTTCCGCGCGAGTGGTGGCGCGAGTTCGGTTGCGAGCCGCTCGACGACACCGTCCGGTTGGCGCTCGCGCACAGCGCCACGCTGGAAGCGGCCGTGGCCACCTTGCGCCAGAGCGAGTACGCCCTGCGAGCCGGCTACGGCGTGTTCCTGCCGCAGATCGACCTCGACCTGAACGCGACCCGTCAGCGCTTCTCACCGGCGCGTTTCGGCCAGACCGGGGCGGGGAGCGTCTTCAACCTGTTCACGGTGTCCGGCGCCGTGAGCTACGCGCTCGACGTGTTCGGCGGCGCGCGGCGGCGGGTCGAGGGACTGCGCGCCGACGTCGAGGCGGCGCGTGCGCTCGGGGACGCCGCCGCGCTGACCCTCGAAGGCAACGTGGTGAACGCGGTCGTGGCGGGAGCGGCGTACCGCGCGCAGATCGCCGCGACGCGCACGGCCATCGACGCGGCCCGCGAGCAGGTCGCTCTCACGGAGGTCCGCGTGCGCGCCGGCACGGCGGCGGAGGCCACGCTCCTTGCGCTGCGCGCACAGGTGGCGGCGCTCGAAGTCACCCTGCCGCCGCTCGCGCAGAAGGCAGATCAAACCGACCACCTGCTGGCGCAGCTGGTCGGCACCACGGCGGCGCAATGGACGCCGCCCGCGGCGGATCTGGAGGAATTTCGGCTGCCGCAGGACCTGCCGGTGGCGCTGCCGTCGCAGCTCGTGCGCCGGCGCCCGGACCTCGTCGCCGCGGAGGCGAACTTGCACGCGGCGAGCGCGGCGCTGGGGGTGGCGACGGCGGATCTGTTTCCGCAGATCACCCTCTCCGGCAACGCCGGTGGCAACGCGGCCCGGCTCGGTCAGCTGGACGCGCAGAACGCGCGCTTCTGGTCGGCCGGCGCCGATCTGTCGCTGCCGCTGTTTCACGGCGGAACGCTTTGGTATACGCGGCGAGCCGCGCGCGAAGCCTATCGCGCGGCGCTCGCCGACTATCGCCAGACCGTGCTGGCGGCGTTCCAGCAGGTGGCGGATTCGCTCCGCGCCCTCGAGCACGATGCCGATCTGCTCGATGCCGCCGGCCGCGCGGATCGGGACGCGCAACTCGCCCTGTTGCTGACCCGCGCGAACTACGATGCGGGAACCGCCGACTACCTCGCCGTGCTGGATGCGACCCAGCGGGCCGCGAACGCGCGCATCGCCGCGCTCACGGCGCTTGCGCAACGCCTGCAGGACACGACCGCCCTGTACATGGCGATCGGCGGGGGTGGATCCGCCGGCGCTCAGCCGGGCGCTTGAGCGGCTTCGAGTCGCGCGCGAACCATCTCGATCGCGGTGCTCGGCGCGAGCTCGGTGGTGTCGACGCGTACGGCGTGCAATTGCTCCGTGGCGTCGAGTTCGGCGGGGCGGGCGAGCTGTTGCGCCAGCACCTCGGCGCCTGCGTCTGACGGGTCCCGATTGTCGCGCTCGCGCGCGGCGAGGCGCTCGAGGAGCACGGCGGGCGCGGCACGACACTCGACGATCAACAATGGCGCACCGGCCCGGGCGGCCAGAGCCGCGAAGTCACGGCGCCGCGCCGGCTCGCGGAAGGCGGCATCGACGATCACGGTCAGGCCACCGGCGAGCGCATCGAGCGTACAAGCGGCGAGCCGCGCATAGGTGCGCTCACTGTGCGCGTCGGAATACAGGGCCACGCCTGCGGCCGTGCCGACCCGAGCGGTGGCGGCGAGCCCGGCGATGCGTTTGCGTTCGCGATCCGAGCGGATTCGCACTGCGCCGAGGGCCGGCCCGAGCCGCTCGCTCAGCCACGACTTGCCGGAGCCCGAGGCACCGAACATGAGTATCAGCGACGGTGTGACCGGTGCGGCCAGGCGCCCGGCGGTGGCCAGGCGTCCCCACATCCGCCGCCGGTAGGCGGCGGATGCTTGCGGTACGGATTCTGCGCCCAGGGCGTCGATCGAGGCGCGCACGCAGGCGCGCTGTACCGCGTACAGGCTCAGGCAGCGAAGTCCGCCGTAGTCGCCGGTCTCTTCGAGGTAGGGGTCGAGCATCGCAATGGCGAGATCGCGACGCTCGTGGGCGATCAGGTCCATGTAGAGGAAGGCGACGTCCGCCATCACGTCGATCCAGCGCAAACCCGGGTCGAACTCCAGGCAATCGAAGGCCGTCAGCCGCCTCCGCCAGCGCACCACGTTGCCCGCGTGCAGGTCGCCGTGACACTCGCGCACGGCGCCACCCGCTTCGCGCGCGTCGATCACGGCACGCAGGCGCTGCAGCGACGCCGCGCACCAGTGATCCAGCCGCGCCACCGCGTGCGCGGCCGGCCCGGCTCGTGCCAGCGCTGCGAACGTGCCGTTCAGCGCGGCCGCGAGGCGCGTCGCGAACGGTGCGAGCGCGGCCGGGGGCGTACGCGGCGCGGCTCGGTGGAAGGCCGCGAGGGCGCGGCCGAAGGCGGCGAGGTCGGCACCGTGCACGGCGCCCCGCTGCAGCAGGGCCGGCAGCTCCTCCTCGGCCGAAAACCGACGCATCTGCACGGCGTAGTCGACGACCGGTCCGTCGCCGCCGAAGCGTGGTGCCGTCGCGCTGCCGGTGACCGGAACCACGCCGAGATACAGCTCCGGCGCGAGGCGCCGGTTCAACCGCAGTTCCTCCTCGCAGAGTTGCCGGCGACGCTCGAGCGTGCTCGCATCGAGGAAGGGGAACCGAACCGGCTTCTTGAGCTTGTACGCGAACTCATCTGTGAGAACGACCCAGGAGACGTGGGTTTCGCGCACCTCGATGGCGGTGACCGGATGCGCGAAACTCTCCGGGCGCAGCGCGCTCACCAGTGCCGCCCCCTCAAGGGACGGCATGACGGGCGAAGTCGAGCGGCTTGACCACCAGCAGATCGCACGGCATCCGCTCCAGCACCTGCTCGGCCGTGCTGCCGATGAAGAGGCGCCCGAGCGCGCTGCGCGCGATCGCACCCGTCACCAGCACGTCGACGGCGAGGTCCGTGGCGATGCGCGGCAGATACTCGGTGGCGATGCCGATGTCGACGTGCACCCGCGCCTCGGGAATCGCGAAGGGCGCCGTCACCGCCAGCACCTGCGCACGATGCAGGGCGCTCTCCGCGTCCAGCAAGGCACCCGAGGTGTCGGTCATCACGGGCAGTCCGTCGGCGCCGGCCGCCGACAGCATCATCGGCACGAATGCGTGCGCCACGTGCACGGAGCCGCCCAGTGCCTCGGCGAGCGTCGTGGCGTGCTCCACGATGCGCCGGTCGAGCGCCGCGGCGGCGTCACGCGGGTGCAGCGGGTCGATGGCCGCCAGCAAGGTGGGTGGTGCGTGCCAGGCGGCCGGTTTGACGAGCAGCAGGGGCGCGGGGCAGCCGCGGATGAGCTGCCAGTCGGTGTTGCCGAGCACGGTGCGGCGGGCGAGGGAGTGGTGATGGGTGTCCTTGACGAGCAGCGAGGCGCCGGTGGCCTCGACCCAGTCGAGCAGGCACTCGTGCAGCGGATCGCCGGCGAGCGCGTGGGTCTCGACGGCGAGCCCGCGGCTGCGCAGCGGCGCGGCAAGCGCCTCGAGTTCATCGCGCAGGTCGCGTGCGGGCTGTGCGCTCCGCCGCGCGCGTTCGCCGCGAAATGCGCGCGTGAAGTGCGTATCGCAGGCGACCAGCTCGACGCCCGCGCGCAGCGCCCGCGCCAAGCGCGAGACTTTGTCGATCGCCGGATGGTCGATCGCCGTCGGATCGACGACGGCGGCAATGCTGGTGATTCGGTCCATGACGTACCGCCTCCGTCCGTTGCCACGGCGTGCTTCAGTCGATCAACGTGCCGGCCGCTCGCGACTGCGCGCCTTCGCGCGCCGGCGGCGGCAACCGGGAGAGGTAATCCGCCACGGCGGCCACGTCGCGGTCGTCGAAACTCTGCAGGAAGCGCACCAGATCCGGATCCGCGTCGTGGCGACGACCGGTGGCCAGTCCGTGCAACTGAACCACGAGATAGCCGTAGTGCTGGTGACTTAACCGGGGCACGAAGCCCCGGTCGCCGCGGCGAACCTCGCGTGGATGGCAGGAGGCGCACTGTTCGTGGAAGATCCCGCGGCCGAGGGCGACGTCACGTCCGTCGCCGGTCTGAACCACGGCCGGCGGCGGCAGCCGGTTCAAGTACGCGGCGAGATCGGCCCAGGCCTGCGGCTCGCGCAGCGCAGGCTCCGTCGTGACCCGGTGCATGGCGTCGCTGTCGCGTTCGCCCGCCGCGAAGTTCGCCAGTTGGTGCACCAGGTACGCCACGCGCTGGCCCGCCAGCGAGGGTATGTCGCGCTCCGGGTCGCCGTGCGCCGTGGCGCCGTGACAGCCGCTGCAGTGGCGCGTGAAGAGCGCCGCGCCGCGCGCGGGGCGCGCATTCAGCGCAAGCGCGCTGCGGGTGGGTGCGTCGACGTGGCGCAGCTCCTCGCCCGGTCCCGCGGCCGATGCCAGGGTGAACGCGAGCGCGAGCGCCAGCCTGGGTGCGAGAGTGCGTGCAGCAAGGTGGCGACGGCACGACCGGAAGTCCGCGGGAAGTACTGGCAGCGCATCCCTCATGCGGGACATTGTCCGGCAGACCCGCGAGCGGGGCGCATACGCGCTTACCCCTAGCGCCGTCCTCAGACTCGGCTCAATTCCTCGAGCGCCTCGAGCAGCGCCTGGGTGTCGACCGGCTTGCTCAGGAATCGCGTATTGGGAATGGGTGCGCGCACCATGCGCATCATCGACTGCAGATCCCCGCTGAGCAGCACGGCGGGTACGTCGCGGCCGTGGCGAACCCGCACCTGTTCCAGAACTTCCAGACCCGTCAGGCCGCCGGCGCCGTCGAGGTGATAGTCGGCCACCAGGACGTCGCCGGGCACCATCTCGGCGAGCATGGGCTCCGCCTCGGCGACGGATCCCGCGCTGCGGGTCGGATGACCCTCGAGCGCGAGGAACAATTCGGTGGCGGCCCGCACCGCGTCGTTGTCCTCGAGGATCATGACCCGGCAGCGTGTGCCCGCGTTCGAATTCGGGCTCGGACCGGTGTCGGCGTCGGCATGGGACTCGGACAGCAACCGCGTCCGCGGAATCCGCAACCGGACCTGTGTCCCCGCGCCCACCTGCGAGGCGACCGAGATCGAGTAGCCGAGCAACCGTGACACCTCCCGCACGATCGCGAGACCCAGACCCACCCCCAGCCGCTGGGTGCCTTGCGGTCCCACCTGGTAGTACTCGTCGAATATGCGGTCGAGCTTGTCCTCCGGGATGCCGACGCCCGTGTCCTCGATGGCGAGCGTCAGCGCCTCGGCGTCCTGGGCGCAGGTGACGGCGACCTGGCCGCGATCGGTGTACTTGATGGCGTTGCCGATGAGATTCTGCAGCAGTTGCGTGAACAACATGCGGTCGGTGCTCAGCACCGCGTCGGTGCGCGGAAGTATGAGCCGCAGGTGCTTCTGAGCCGCCAGCGACTCGAACTCGCGCTCCAGCTCCTGGAATACCGCCGCCAGCGTGACCGCGGACAGCTTAGGTTCGATGGCGCCGGACTCGAGCCGGCTGATGTCGAGCAGGGTGTTGAGCAGGCGCGTTGCGCCGTCGATCGCGAGTTCCTGGCGCCGCAGGGCGTCGTGCAGCCGCGGTTCCTCCACGGTGAGCCGCAGCAGCGACGCATTCAGCATCCGGATGGTCTGCAGCGGCTGGCGCAGGTCGTGGCTGGCGGTGGCGAGGAAGCGGCTCTTGGCGCGATTGGCCCGATCCGCCTCCTCGCGCGCCGCCACCAATTCGCCGACCATCGCGCTGCGCTCGGTCATGTCGCGAATCGCGGCCGCGACGTAGTCGATCCCGCCGCTGCGGAACGGCGCCAGCCGGATCGCGGCCGGAAACTCCGAGCCGTCGGCGCGGCGTGCGTATAGGTCCGCGATCCGCGCCCCCATCTCGCGATTCTTGGGGTGGCGCAGGTATCCGGCGACGTGCGCACCGTGGCGGATGCGGAATCGCTCCGGGATCAGCAGGTCCATGGCCTTGCCGACCAAAGCCTGCGGGTCGTAACCGAACACGTCGCCCGCGGTCCGGTTGGCAAACCGCAGGATGCCGCCGGCGTCCACCACCACCAGTGCGTCGGGTGAGGATTCCAGGAGGTACTGAGAAATGGAGCCGAAATCGACCATCGAATCACCGCGAATGAACGCCGGCCAAGGCCGGCAGCCTATCACCGCGCTACGGGCGGGGCGAAGTGCCTAAGGGAAAACCGTGAGTGCGTCGGCGCTTGCTTTGCGGCACACTCAAGCATCTTAAGGCGGTGCGACGAGCTGCGATCCAAGCCTATGGAATCAGTATCAGGGGGAGGCACGAAGCCCGTTACGAGCGCCAATGGAGAGGCGCCGACCCGCGACGAGCCCGACATCCTCAACCAGTTGATGGAGATCGCGCGCATCTCGGCGCTCGCCGAGATGGCGAGCGGCATCGCCCACGAGCTGAACCAGCCGCTCGGGGCCATCGCCACCTTCTCCCAGGCCGGGGAACGGATGCTCAACCGTCCCGAGCCGTTGGTGGCACGCGCACTGGAAGTGTTCCGCCAGATCAATCACGAGGCCTTGCACGCCGGCGACGGCATCCGGCGCATCCGGCGACTTTTCGAACAGGACGTCGCCGAGCGAGTCATCTGCCGGATGCCGGATCTCATCGCCGAACTGCGGCCGGTGCTCGAGATGCTGGCCGCCCGTTACGGCGGGCGAATGCACGTGACCAGCGCGCCGGATCTGCCGCCCGTGTTGGTCGACCGACTGCGGATCCAGCACGTGCTGTTCGCGCTGGTGCAGAACGGATTCGAAGCGGCCGCGGCGCGCGCGGGCGTGCCGGTCGTCGAGCTGCGCATCGGCGGAGATCGCTACGCCGTCGAGACCAGCATCCAGGATACCGGGGACGGCGTCGCGAGCGAGGACCGCGGTCAGCTGTTCCGTCCATTCTTCACCACCAAGGCGCGCGGAACCGGCCTGGGTCTGGCCTCGAGCCGCGCCATCGTCGAGTCCCACGAAGGCAGCATAGGTTTCGAGAACCTGGAGGCGGGCGGTTGTAGGTTCTGGTTTCGGTTGCCGGCGACGCAGGAGGAACGGAGTAGCCATGGCGAATCCGATTGACACCAACAAGCGGTCCGCGACCGTCTACGTTGTCGACGACGACGAGGGGATGCGGCGCGCGCTCGGCACGCTGCTCGGCACGGTGGGCTATCAGACGGCGGTGTTCGCGCGCGCCACCGACTTCCTCGCCCAATACGACCCCAACCGGCCCAGTTGCCTGGTGCTCGACATTCGCATGCCGGAGATGAGCGGCCTCGAGTTGCAGCAACAGCTGAACCGCGCCGGGGCCATGATTCCGGTGATCTTCATCACCGGTCACGGCGACGTGCCGATGGCGGTGCAGGCAATGAAGGAGGGTGCGTTCGAGTTCATCCAGAAGCCCTTCCGCGAGCAGGACCTGCTCGACCGCATCAACCACGCCCTGCAGCACGACGCCGAGAACCGGGCCGGTGTGGCCCGCCGCGCCGAGGTGCAGAAGCGGCTCGAGTCGTTGACGCCGCGCGAGCGGCAGGTGATGGAACTGGTGGTTCGTGGCGATGCCAACAAGGTGATCGCCATCGATCTCGGCTTGAGCGAGCGCACGGTTGAAATCCACCGCGCCAAGGTGATGGAGAAGATGGGGGCACGCTCGGTGGCCCACCTGGTGCGGCTGCACCTGACGCTCAACGACGAGATTCTCGTCCGCTGAAGCCGCGCCCATGCACTGCGGCGGACGCGGTGCCACCTAGGAGAACTACGGATGCCGCGCAGGCGTCGGCGGGCGCCACAATGCATGCGTTGCAACATTCCGCCGAGCCGCCAACATGCCGAATTCCGTCACGGTCACCTTCCGCCACCTCGACCGCTCCGCCGCGCTCGAATTCTTCGCCAACGAGCTCGCCCACCGCCTCGATCACCTGAACGGACACATTGCCCGCAGCCAGTGGACGCTCGAGGGAGAGCGCGGCCACCGCGACCAGGTGGTGCGCTATCGCGCCAAGCTGTTGTTGCAGGTGCCGGGGGCGCAGATCCACGCCGAGAACCACGCCCCGGAACCCGACGTGCACCAGGCGCTGCGTCAGGCCTACGACAACGCCAAGCGACAGCTCCAGGACCTGCGGCACGCGCGCCGCGTGCCGCTGGCGTAGTCCGCTAGCGCGACCGAGGTTTGACGATCAGCACGTCGCAGGGCAGGGCGTCGAGCACGCGCTCGGCGGTATTGCCGACCAGCAGGCGTGCCACCACCGAGCGCGACACGGCGCCCATGACCACGAGTCCGGCGCGCAATTCGCGCGCCATCGACGGCAGCACGAAGGCGGGATCGCCCAGCACGGCGTGGGCGCGGCGCGCAGCGATGCCGTAGCGCTCGCACAGGGCGAGGAAGCTGCGGCGGGTGCTGGCCGCGTAGCGACGCGACTCGCTGGTGGCGAGCGGCAGTGCGACCGGCGCGAACGTCGAGTCCGGAACGAACGCGAGCAGCGGCGAGAACACGTGCGCGGCGTGCACCGCGCCGTCCGTGAGGCGCGCCATGCCGTGCGCGGCCGCCACGATCTGGCGGTCGAGCGAGCGGGGCTTCCCGGCGGAGTGCCAGGGGTCGAGCGCGGCGAGCACCGCGCGCCCGTCGGCCGGCCGGCGGCCCTTGACGATGAGCAGCGGCACCGGACAGAGCCGGATGAGGTCGAAGTCAGTCTGCGACAACAGCACGCGCGCCAAGGCGGCGTGGCGGTGGGCCTGGATCAACACGCAGTCGGCCCCCGTTTGCCGCGCGCGCGCGACGATCGACGCCGCGGGGTCCGCGCCCACTTCGACGGTGCAACGCACCGCGAGTCGGGCACGCCGCAGCGGCCGCGCAGCGGCGTCGAGCGTGCGCTCGTATTCCCGCACTCGGCCTTCCGTCGCCGCGAGCATGGCCCGCGGCGTGCGGCCGAGATAGCCGGGCGCCGGCGGCGCCACCGCGTACAACTCGACACTGGCGCGGGCGCGCTCGGCCAGGTGCCGTGCGCGCGCGATGGCGGCCGGAGCGCCGTCCGCCGCCACCGCGACCATGATGCTCTTGCAACGGAACGTGCTGGTCACTTGAGGCTCCTCGACCTTCGGTCTGTCGCCGGGCGTAGCGTTACGTCCACAGGGATCCATTCGCGGCACAGCGTGCGCAGCGCTCCTCGGCCCGTTTGCGCGCGGCGCGCAGGCGACGCCGCAAGTCTCCGTGCAGCCATAGCCGAAGCTCGGCCTGCAGCCTGCGATCGGCCGCGTTGCGCGCGATTTCGCCATTCGCGGACGCGAGCTGGCGCAGCCACTCCCGCAATGCCCACAGGTCGTGATAATCGCCGAGGCGCCGTTGCAGGCGCAACAGCGCCTGGCCCCGGCGGTGCGGCGGCGGCGGCACGAGCCAGGCACCGAGGGCGTCCTCGACGTAGCGCAGCCGCTTCACCGCGAGACGTGCGCGGTGCAGCCGGCGCGCGGATCCCCGACAGTGGCGCAGGCGATGGCGCAGGCGCCGCGCGCGGGCCTCGGCGCGCCGCGAGATCCGTGCCCGCGACGGCAGGTGCGGCGCGATTGCTGCGCCGAGCGACGGGTCGAGGAGCGCAGCCAGATATGCCGGCGGCGGATCGAGGCGGCCAGCGAGTTCGGCGCGCACCCGCGCGCGCACGTCCGCCGCGGCGGCACGCAGCCACCGCCGTAGCTCGGGCGATACGGCGGCGGTGCCGAGCGCCTTCGTCAGCAGCGCGAGGCGCACGTCCGCCTCGCGGCTCGCGGCGAGCCTTAGCGCGAGCATCCGCGCCGCGCGGCGCGCCCCCCGGCGGCGTCGTTCGGCGACGGCCGGTCGGCCGCCCCGGGGTGCGAGCACCGAGAGCACGCAACGCAGCCGGCGGGCGGCGACGCGGGTGTCGTGAACCGCGGCCGGCGTCCCCGAGCCGGCGAGGCGGTCGAGGCAGCGGCGCATGTCGGCGCACAGGGACGCGAGCACCCGCGCCGCCGCGGCGGGGCGCGTGACGCTGCGCCCGTCCGCGGAGGCGACGCCAGTCGCAGGCGCCATCTGGGCGTGCGTCCCGGTCAGCGCGTCACTGCACCGAGATCTCGATCTTCTGCGGCTTCACCTCGCCGGCCTTGGGGATGTGCACGGTCAGCACGCCGTCCTTGGATTCGGCGTGAATGGCGCCGGCATTGATGTTCTCGGGCAGGGCGAAGCTACGCGAGAAGGTGCCGTAGAAGCTCTCGACGCGCAGCGAGTTCTCGTCCTTGTCCTCCTTGGTCTGCTTGCGCTCGCCCGAGATGGTCAGCACGCCGTTCTGCAGGCTCACCTTGACGTCTTCGCGCTTGATCTCGGGAAGCTCCGCCTTGATCACGTATTCCTTCGCGGTCTCCACGACGTTGGCGACGGGGGTCCAGTCGCCCTCGCCACCGTTGAAGTCGAATGCGCTGCGCAGGCGCGGCATCGAGTAGCGACGGAAGAAGTCCTCGAATTCGCGCAATGGTTCCCAACGAACGATGCTCATGATGGTCCTCCTCTGGCTCGTGGACGGTCGCCGCGACGGCGGCGGCCTGCTTCCCGCGCATGTTCCCCCGCGGCCGGTGCGGGCGAAATGCGGAAAATCGCCTAGCGGGAATCCCGCATGGCTGGTCGCACCGCGAGGCGAGGAAGCTCCGAGCCGGAGCATGGGTTGCTCGGTAGCGAGGGAGGACGGCCATGAAGACGGATGCGGACATTCGACGCGACGTGGAGACCGAGTTGCAGTGGGACCCGAGCCTCGACGAGCGCGGTATCGGCGTGGCGGTCGGCGACGGCGTGGTCACGCTCTCCGGTCGCGTCACCCGCTACGCGGACCGCTGGATGGCGGAGGACATCGCCAAGCGGGTCAGCGGAGTGCGTGCCATCGCCAACGACATCGAGGTGGCGATCCCGAAGGTCGGCGAGCGCAGCGACACCGAGATCGCCCAGGCCGCGGCGAGCGCGCTCAGCTGGCACTTCGAGTTGGGGTCCTGCGACATCAAGCCGGTGGTCAAGGACGGCTGGGTCACTCTCGCCGGGCAGGTGCGCTGGGGATTCCAGCGGACCGCGGCGGAGAACGCCATCCGCTACCTCACCGGCGTCAAGGGCGTCACCAACAACATCGGCGTCAAGCCGATGGTCAAGGTCGCGGACGTCAAGCAGAAGATCGAGGACGCGTTCCGCCGCCAGGCGGTACTGGAAGCGTCGGACATCGAGGTGAACGTTCTCGACGGTCAGGTGGTGCTCAAGGGCCAGGTTCACTCCTGGCAGGAGCGCGACGACGCCGCGCGCGCGGCCTGGGCCGCACCGGGCGTCTCGAAGGTGGACAATCAACTCACCGTGCGCCCGTCCTGAGCGCCCGCGGGGCGCCGCGCCGGGCGGCGCCCCGCGGCGGCTGGATTGGCGGACGCGCCGCGCCTTCAGGATCCGCGGTTCGCGAGGCCTGCGTTGTCGGCGACCACGCGCGCGATCTCCGACCAGTCCGCGTCCGCTCCCCGGGTCGCCACCGTCTGCAGCAGGTGATCGCGCAGTACGCCGAGCACGGGCATCGGCACGCGCAGGGTCTCCGCGGACTGGGCCACCAGACGCATGTCCTTCAGTCCGAGGGGCGCGACGAAGCCGGCGGGGCGATAACGCTCCTCGAGCACGATGCGACCGTAGTTGCGATAGATCGGCGAGTCGAACAGGCTACCGGTGAGCACTTCGAGCAGTGCCGCGGGATCCACCCCGCCCTTGGCCGCGAGCGCCATCGCCTCGGCCATGGTCTCCACCGCCGCCAGGATCATGAAGTTGCCGCACAGCTTCACGAGACAGGCGTCCGCGGGCCGTTCGCCGACCACGAACACGCGCTGCCCGATGGCGAGCAGCGCGGGCTGCGCCGCCTGCACGTCGGCCGCGGCGCCCGCCGCGACCACGTAGAGCTTCGCCGCCGCCGCCGCCTCCGGCCGGCCGAAGACCGGTGCGCAGACCAGGCGCTGGCCGCGCGCGGCGTGTCCCGCCGCCACGCACTCCGCGGTGGCCACCGCGATGGTACTGAGCGAGACGTGCACGGCGCCCGCGCCGAGACCGGCGTAGAGCCCGTCGTCTCCCGCGAGCACCGCATCGAGCGCGGTGTCGTCGGCCACCATGGTGAAGACGACGCTCGATCCCTCGGCGGCCGCGCGCGGCGTGGGGGCGAGCGTGGCGCCGGCCTCGACGGCGGCGCGCGCCTTGTCGCGCGAGCGGTTCCAGACGCGCACGGAGTGGCCGGCGCGGGCCAGATTGACGGCGATGGGGCTGCCCATGTTGCCGAGTCCGATGACGGCTACTTGCATGATCGACCTCTGCGGTGGGAACGGGTCACTCGGGATGCGACAGTGTACGGAGCCTCAGCGCAGACGCAATCGGGCGCCATATCCCGTGAGTTCGAGATAGCCCCTGCCGACGATGGCGCCGCGCTCGCGCGCGCGCACCGCGCCTTCCCAGTAGATCGCGCCCGTGCTGAGGCGAGTGTCGTTCTCCTGGTCGTCGAGCAACGGCGCGAGTTCGAGGTCGTGGGCACCGGCCGTGACGCGCATGGCGACGGGGTAGAGTACGCCCGTGTGCGGTGAACGCCAGGTGCGCAGCGGCGCGAAGCGCACCTCGCCGGGAGCGAGCGCGCGCACCCGGCCGTCGGCTTCGCGGACCGTACCACCGCTCCAGCGCACCGTGTCGTTGGCGCCGCGGATCCTGAAGGCCATGATTGCGCCGCCATCGTCCAGATCGATGCCGATCCAGTCCCAGCCCACGGCCTGCGGGTCGAGATATTCGCTCGACCACTCGTGGTCCAGCCAGGCCTCGCCGTGAACCCGCTCGCCGCCGCCGCCGCGGGTGATCCGGCCGCTGACCGCGAGGTGCGGGACGCTGTAGTACTCGCTGGCCGCGCCGGCCTCCGGCCCCTTGCGGCTGTAGCCCGAGTCGCCGTTCAGCATGGGTGGCGCACCCGCGGTGAATTCCAGGTCGAGGGAGAAGTCGGCCGCCGGCACGCGGGCCTGATAGGCGTTGCCGTCGCGACGCAACGACCAGTCGCCGACCCGGACGTCCGTATCCCCGACACGCGCCTCGGCGAGCCCCAGGCCGGCGCGGCGGATGCGTTCGTCGTGCCAGGGACGGCCGCGGCCGGGATCGCTGATCGCGGCGTGCGCGATGAGCAGTTGGCGCGCCGCCAGTGCGCTCGGATTGCCCTCGGCGACGCCGGGCCGGGTGCGGAAGAAGGTGATCTGGAAGCCGAGCGGCGCGCCAGTCGCGGTGTACAGCCAGCCGGTGACGTACCACCACTCGGTGCGATACGCCGGGTGACTGCCGTAGTCGGCCGGAAATGTCAGCGCCCGACCGGGCACCACCGAGGGATAGATCACCGCGTCGGCAGCCGCCAGGGTCGGGGCGGCGGCGGCCAATGCGATCGTGAGCGCCCTGAGCAACGCCGCAGCGCGCGCCGCCAGAGGCAACTGGCCGGCGCGCATCACCAGTCTTCGCGGACCGCACGGACCGCCTCGTCACCGAGCGCGGCGCGACCGCTCAGCACGGCGGTCAACGCCGCCGCCGTGATCAACAGGCCCGCGAGTGCGGCGAGCGGCAGCGCCGGTACGGCAAGGTCGATGCTCCAGTTGAAGGACTGCCGGTTCACCACGTACACCAGCACCAGACTCAACCCCGCGCCGAGCACGACGCCGTAACCGACACCGAGCGCGCCGAGCAGCAGGCCTTCGCTCGCCAGCAGCGCGACGATCTGGCGGCGCAGCCAGCCGATGTGCCGCAGCATTCCGAACTCCGCGCGACGCGCAAGTGCCGTCGACGCCGACGCGAAGCCGATGCCGGCGAGTCCGATCAGCACCGCCACGGCCTCCAGCGCATAGGTGATGGCGAACGTGCGGTCGAAGATGGCCAGCGAGCGTTCGCGTATCGCGGCGCCGGTCATGATCTCGAGACCGTCGCCGCCCGCGAGCGCTGCGCGTGCGGCGCGCGTCAACGCGGTCGCGTCCACGCGCGGTCCCGCCCAGAGCGACGCCTCGGTGGCACCATCGTCCCCCGACAGTCGCACGTAGTCGCTGCGCGTGATCACCACCGTGCCCCCGGCACGCGCGTAATCGCGAAACACGCCGGCGGCGAACAGGCGGCGCCGTTGTCCGCCGAGCGGCAGCGTGAAGGTGCCGCCCGCCGGAACCGAGTAACGGTCGGAGAATTCCTCCGATACCCAGGCGCGCAGCGCGTCCGGCGGCGGCGCGGTCGCGGCGTTGCGCACCAGGGTCAGTGCGCCGCTGGCCTGCGCCGGGGTGCCGTCGCGCGCGATCAGCGTCACGGGGGCGCGGGCGGGGTCGAGCAACACCGGCACGACGCGCCGATACTGCACGCGCAGCACGCCGGGGAGGGCGGCCAGCCGCCGTTGGTCGTCCGCGGTGAGGTAGGCGGTGTCGTTGCCAGGCGGCTCCCGCAATTCGACGTCGGCCGGCAACAGGCGCACGAGCCACCGATCGAAGGATTCGCGGAACGAATACACCATGATGGCCATGGCCACCATCAGGCTGAAGCTCACCACGATGGCTGCGAGGCTCGCCGTGGTGGTGGCGGCGTTCGCCTGCAGCTGTGCGAGCGCCGTGTCCCAGACCAGCCGCGAAGCCCGCGGCATGCGCGCGAGCACGCGCTCGGCTCCCACCGGCAGCAGCGCCACCGCGCCGAGCAGCAGCGCCGCGATGCTCGCGTAGCCGAACAGCGGCAGCCCGCGCAGCGGCGGCAGCGGCGCGAGCACGGCGCCGAGCGCCAGCAAGGCGAGCCCCGCCGTCGCGCCGCGGCGGGCGCCCGAGCCGTGGCCCAGGTCGCCGCCCTTGAGTCCCAGCGCCGGCGGCTCGCGCACGGCGGCCCGCGCCGGGAACCACGCGC
>DAIDHD010000014.1 GCA_027459765.1 Gammaproteobacteria bacterium
TCAACGCGCCCGAGATCATCATCCGCAACGAGCGGCGCATGCTGCAGGAGGCAGTCGACGCGCTGTTCGACAACGGCCGCCGCGGCCGCGTGATCACCGGCGCCAACAAGCGGCCGCTGAAGTCGCTGGCCGACATGCTGAAGGGCAAGCAGGGCCGCTTCCGCCAGAACCTGCTCGGCAAGCGCGTCGACTACTCCGGCCGCTCGGTCATCGTGGTCGGCCCGACGCTGCGCCTGCACCAGTGCGGCCTGCCGAAGAAGATGGCGCTCGAGCTGTTCAAGCCGTTCATCTTCTCCAAGCTGCAGATCCGCGGCGAGGCCTCGACCATCAAGGCCGCGAAGCGCCTGGTCGAGCGCGAGGGACCGGAGGTGTGGGACATCCTCGAGGAGGTGATCCGCGAGCACCCCGTGCTGCTGAACCGCGCGCCGACCCTGCACCGGCTCGGCATACAGGCGTTCGAGCCCGTGCTGATCGAGGGCAAGGCCATCCAGCTGCACCCGCTGGTCTGCACGGCCTTCAACGCCGACTTCGACGGCGACCAGATGGCGGTTCACGTGCCGTTGTCCATCGAGGCGCAGCTCGAGGCGCGCGCGCTGATGATGTCGTCGAACAACATCCTCTCGCCCGCCAACGGTGATCCGATCATCGTGCCGTCGCAGGACGTGGTTCTGGGCCTCTACTACATGACGCGCGAGCGCCTCGGCGCCCGCGGCGAGGGCATGGTGTTCGCCGACGTGCTCGAGGCGCACCGCGCCTACGAGAGCCGCAACGTCGACCTGCAGGCGAAGGTCAAGGTCCGCCTCGTCGAATACGTGCGCGACGCGGGCGGCGAGCTCGTCGAGCGCATCCGTGTGGTCGACACTACGGTGGGCCGCGCGCTGCTGTCGGAGATCCTGCCGAAGGGTCTGTCGTTCGACGCGATCAACCAGGACATGACCAAGAAGACCATCTCCGCAACCATCAACGCGTGCTACCGCACCGTCGGTCTGAAGGAGACGGTCGTGTTCGCCGACCAGCTGATGTACACGGGATTCCACTATGCGACCCGTGCCGGTGTGTCCATCGGCGTGGACGACATGGTGGTGCCGCCGCAGAAGGGCAAGATCCTCGCCGGCGCCGAGCGCGAGGTGAAGGAGATCCAGGAGCAGTACGCTTCCGGTCTCGTCACCAACGGCGAGCGTTACAACAAGGTGGTCGACATCTGGTCGCGCACCAACGACCAGGTCGCCAAGGCGATGATGGAGAAGCTCGGCACCGACGAGGTCGCCGACGCCAGGGGCAACAAGGTCCGCCAGAAGTCCTTCAACTCCATCTTCATGATGGCGGATTCCGGCGCGCGCGGTTCGGCCGCCCAGATCCGCCAGCTCGCGGGCATGCGCGGCCTCATGGCGAAGCCCGACGGCTCGATCATCGAGACGCCGATCACGGCGAATTTCCGCGAGGGGCTGAACGTCCTGCAGTACTTCATCTCGACGCACGGCGCCCGCAAGGGTCTGGCCGACACGGCGCTGAAGACCGCCAACTCGGGCTACCTCACGCGGCGTCTGGTGGACGTTGCGCAGGACCTCGTGGTCACGGAGACCGATTGCGGCACGAGCTTCGGCCTGACGATCAACCCGATCGTCGAGGGCGGAGACGTGGTCGAAGGCCTCGGCGAGCGCGTGCTCGGCCGTGTGGCCGCGAGCGACGTGGTGCTCGCGTCGACCGGAGAAGTCCTGATCCCGGCCGGAACGCTCATCGACGAGAAGCTCGTGAAGCTCCTCGAGAAGATGGGCGTCGACCAGGTGATGGTGCGATCGCCGATCACCTGCGAGACCCGCTACGGCGTCTGCGCGCTGTGCTACGGACGCGACCTCGGCCGCGGACACCTCATCAACATCGGCGAGGCCGTGGGCGTGATTGCGGCGCAGTCGATCGGCGAGCCGGGAACCCAGCTCACCATGCGTACCTTCCACGTCGGCGGCGCGGCCTCCCGGGCCGCGGCGGCCAACGGCGTCGAGGTCAAGAGCAAGGGCACCATCCGGCTGCACAACATCAAGACGGTGCGCCACGAGAAGGGGCACCTCGTCGCGGTGTCGCGCTCCGGCGAACTGGGCGTAGTGGACGAGTTCGGCCGCGAACGCGAGCGCTACAAGATCCCGTACGGCGCAACCATCCTCGTCAACGACGGCGATGCCGTCGCGGCCGGGCAGTCGGTTGCGAACTGGGATCCGCACACCCACCCGGTGGTCACGGAAGTGGCCGGCATGATCAAGTTCTCCGACTTCGTCGACGGGCTCACCGTCACGACGCAGGTGGACGAGGTCACCGGCCTCACGAGCACCGTGGTGCTCGACCCGAAGCAGCGCGGCGCGGGCGGCAAGGACCTGCGGCCGATGGTGCGGCTCGTGAACGCGAAGGGCAAGGAAGTCACCTTCGCCAACACCGACATCCCGGCCGTGTACGCGCTGCCTCCGGGCGCGATCGTGAGCCTCGAGGACGGCGCGCGCGTGTCGGTCGGCGACATCATCGCGCGAATTCCGCAGGAATCCTCCAAGACCCGCGACATCACCGGCGGTCTGCCGCGAGTCGCGGACCTGTTCGAGGCCCGCAAGCCCAAGGATTCGGCGATCCTCGCCGAACGCAGCGGTACGGTGAGCTTCGGCAAGGAGACCAAGGGCAAGCGCCGCCTGATCATCACCAACGAACAGGGCGAGAAGTACGAGGAGCTGATCCCGAAGTGGCGGCACCTCAACGTGTTCGAGGGCGAGCAGGTCGAGAAGGGCGAGGTCATCGCCGACGGCGAGCCGAATCCGCACGACATCCTGCGCCTGCAGGGCGTCGAGGCGCTCGCCAACTACCTGGTCAGGGAAATCCAGGACGTCTACCGGCTGCAGGGCGTGAAGATCAACGACAAGCACATCGAGGTGATCGTGCGGCAGATGCTGCGCAAGATCGAAGTGCTCGACACCGGTGACTCGGCGCTGCTGCGCGGCGAACAGATGGACCGCGGCCGCCTGCTCGACGTCATCGAGAAGCAGAAGACCGAAGGCAAGAACCAGTCGACCTGGGAGCCGCTGCTGCTCGGCATCACCAAGGCGTCGCTGGCCACGGAGTCGTTCATCTCGGCGGCTTCGTTCCAGGAGACCACCCGGGTGCTGACCGAAGCGGCCGTGCGCGGGCTCAAGGACGACCTGCGCGGCCTGAAGGAGAACGTCATCGTCGGACGGCTCATTCCGGCGGGTACCGGCTTCGCGTACCACGGCAGCCGGCGTCGCTCCAGCGACGACTCCCGGCGGCGCAGCTTCATGGACGTGGGCGGCGGCATGGCGGAGGCGGACGAGTCGGTCCCGGCCGGGGACGCCGAGTCTGCGGAGTGATGCCCGCCACGCGCGGCGATCGTTGCGACGATCACCGCGCGTGGCCAGCGGGTGCAGGCCCGGTCCCGCGAGGGGCCGGGCCTTTCGTTTTTACCGGAGGTCGGTTTTACTCTGTAGGACAGAGAACTTGACGATCCAGGATGCGGTCCGTAAAGTCCGCGCATGCAACGGTTGAGCACCGCTCCGCGCCACGATCCTCCGCCGCCGGTCACCATCGAGAGCCGGGCTCTCGGAACCCTCGCGTTCATCCGGGCGTCGATCGAGGCCTCGGGTGCCATGGTCGTGCCGGGGATGGCGTCCATCGTCATGGGATTGATCGGCCTGGCCGCGGCCGCGGCCGCGCTGTACTGGCCGGCCCGCTGGCTGCAGATCTGGATCCTCGCCGGCGTGGTGGCCTTCTCGCTCGGCGGCGCCATCGTCACGCGTCAGGCGGCCGGCCGGGTCCTGCTCGTCGGCCCGCTGCGCAAGTTCCTGCTGTGCCTCTGCCCGGTGCTCGGCGCCGCCGGGCTGGTCAGCTACGTCCTCTGGCGCGCGGGCCTCGAGGACCTGTTGCCCGGCCTGTGGCTGCTGCTGTACGGCTGCGCCGTGGCCTCGGCGAGCACCGTGATGGCGGCGGGAGTCGGCCGGATGGCCGCCGCGACGGGCGCTCTGTTCTGGTTGCTCGGCGCCGCCACCCTGGAGCTCGACCCGAGTTGGCGGGCCTATTGCCTGGGGGCGGGTTTCGGCGGGCTTCACCTGTTGTACGGACTGCTCAGCCGGCGGATCGGTCATGGCGAATAGTTCGAAGGCGATCAGGCCGGGTGACGCTGCCCAGAGGCCGTCCGCCGCCGCGACCGCCGGCAAGTCCGCGTTGAAGCCGGTGGCGGCCGCGCGGCCGCCGCGCAAGGCCGAGGACGGCGCACTCGACCGCCTGATCTACGAGCGAGTGCGGCTCGGAATCATGAGCGCACTGGCCATGAACGAGCACCTCACCTTCAACGAATTGAAGGCGCTGTTCGACGTCAGCGACGGCAACCTCGGTGCGCACGCGCGCAAGCTCGAGGAGGCCGGCTACATCGTCTGCCACAAGAGCTTCGAGGCGCGACGTCCCAAATCCGAATACCGCATCACATTGGTC
Source organism: Gammaproteobacteria bacterium (assembly GCA_027459765.1). Taxonomy (GTDB): domain Bacteria; phylum Pseudomonadota; class Gammaproteobacteria; order Steroidobacterales; family Steroidobacteraceae; genus Bog-1198. The sequence continues at coordinate 4,477 of DAIDHD010000014.1, forward strand.
GGCCGCAAGGCGCTGTTACGTTACCTCGAGCACATCGAGGCCGTGATCAAGGCGACCAGGCGCGCCTGATGCGGGTTCAATAGAGTCACACGTTCCCCAGGGATCCACGGTATCGAGGTCCTCCCATGCACGTTGCGATCATCATGGACGGAAACGGCCGCTGGGCCACCCAGCGCGGCCTGCCGCGCACCGCAGGCCATATCGAGGGCGCCAAGACCGTGCGATCCGTGGTCGAGGCCGCCGCCAGGTCCGGTGTCGATGTGCTGACGCTGTACGCGTTCTCCTCCGCGAACTGGTCGCGCCCCGCCGGGGAGACCTCGGCGCTGATGCGCCTGTTCGGCCAGTACCTGTTCACCGAGACGCGCCGCTGCGTCGAGCAGTCGATACGCCTCAACGTGATCGGCCGGCGCGACCGCCTGGGCGACAATCTCCTGCGGGCCATCGAACAGAGCGAACGGCTGACGGCCGGCGGCACGGGGATGCACCTGCGGATCGCCGTCGACTACTCCTCCCAGGCCAGCATCCTGCAAGCGGCTCGCCGCGTCCGCGCCGAGGGTCCATTGGACTCGGACGCGTTCATGGCGCTGCTCAACGAGGTCGACCACTGCGCCTATCCGAGCGGCGAGGTGGACTTGCTGATCCGCACCGGACACGAGCGCAGGCTCAGCGACTTCCTTCTGTGGGAGTGCGCCTATGCCGAGCTCTACTTCGCCGACTGCCTGTGGCCCGAATTCGGCGAATCCGAGTTCAAGGCCGCGCTCGATGACTTTGCCCGCCGCCAGCGACGCTTCGGACGCGTGGCCGCGCACGATCCACTCGGCATCCGCGGCGAAGGGACCTGATCTGCCCTCCGGGGGCGCGTCGCCGAACTGACGCCGGCGCCACCCTTCGGTTATTCTGCTCCTCCGCGCGGGCGTCGCTCGCGCTTCAAGACTCATTCGGGGGATGTGCACTCATGATTCGCAAGAAAATCCTCGGGGCGTGCTTTTCCGCGGCTGCTGCGCTCGGTGCGTCCTACGCGGGTGTCGCGGCTGATGCGCCTGCGACCCGGCCGGTGGTCATCAAGGCCGCGCACCTGTTCGATTCGGTGAGCGGCAAGCTCATCGATCACGGCGCCGTCGTCGTGGTGGGCAACAAGATTCAGGCTGTGGGCGCCGACGTGACCGTGCCGGCCGGCGCGGAAGTCATCGATCTCGGTGACGCGACGCTGCTGCCCGGCTTCATCGACGCGCACGTGCACATGTCCGGCGAGTCCAGCGACAACTGGTACAAGGATTTCTACCAGGGCGTCATGCGTTTCACCGCCGAGCAGGCGCTGTACGCCGCGCGCAACGCGCGCGTCACCCTCGAGGCGGGCTTCACGTCGGTACGCGACGTGGGCTCGACCGACTACATCTCCGCGAGCCTGCGCAATGCCATCAACGCCGGCATCGCAGAGGGTCCGCGGATGTTGGTTTCGAACTACGCGGTGGGATCGACCGGCGGTCACGCCGACCAGGCTCCCTTTCCGCCTGATCGCATCGCCCCGGTCGGCCCCCTGAAGGGTGTGTGCAACGGCCCCGATGAGTGCCGGGCGGCCGTGCGCTACCAGATCAAGTTCGGCGCCGACGTCATCAAGTTCATGCCATCGGGAGGCGTGCTGTCGCTCTCCGATCCGGTGGATGTGCCGGAGATGACCCAGGAGGAGATGAACGCCATAGTCTCCGAGGCGCACACCTGGGGCCGCAAGGTGGCCGCGCACTGCCACGGCGACACCGCCGCCAAGATGGCGATCGCCGCGGGCGTCGATTCCATCGAGCACGGCAGCTTCTTGAAGGACGACACGCTCGCCGAGATGAAAAAGAAGCACGTGTACCTGGTCGCCACCATGTTTGCCGGGTACTGGGTCGGGCAGAAGGCCGACACCTTCCCGCCCGCGATCGCCGAGAAGGCGCGCGCCGCGGCCGCGCACATACAGGAGACGTTCGCGCACGCCGTTAAGATCGGCACGCCGGTGGCGCTCGGCACCGATGCGGCGGTCGAGCCGCACGGCCGCAACGCCTTCGAATTCGAACTCATGGTGAAGAACGGCCTGCCCGCCGCGCAGGCGCTGCTGGCCGGAACCCGGAACGGCGCCGAACTGCTGGGAACCGCCGACAAGGTGGGTACGCTGCAGCCGGGCAAGCTCGCGGACATCGTCGCGGTGCCGGGCAACCCGCTCGAGAACATCGCCGCGACCGAGCACCCCGTGTTCGTGATGAAGGACGGCAAGGTCTACGTCAAGAAGACCTGATCGATCCGGCGCGGCCCGGCGGGTGCAACGATCGTGAAGATCGTCCGATTCGCCGCGGTCGCGCCGACTCCCTGGAGGAACGGCGGCGGCATCACCTACGAGCTGTGGCGTGAGCCGTCCGACGGGGCGGGCTTTCGCCGCCGACTCAGTGTCGCCGAAGTCGCGACCTCCGCGCCCTTCTCCGACTTCAGTGGTTATCGGCGCCGGCTCGTTCTGCTCGAGGGCGCCGGCATGGACCTCGATTTCGGCAATGGCGAGATCGTCGGGTTGAACCGTCCCGGTGACGACGTCCTCTTCGACGGCGCCCGGCCGGTGCACGGCCGATTGCGCGACGGTGCGACCCACGACCTCAATTGGTTCGAAGCCTCGCGAATCCCCGAGTCGCCCACGCAGATTCTGTCCGGCGAGCGTCCGCACGCGTTCCCGGTCCGGGCCGGGCGTCTTCGGCTGTTGTTCTGCGGCGGCGGCGCCTGGCGCCTGCGGGTCGCCGGGCAGGAGGAACGGCTGGATCGCTGGGATCTGGCGACCTTCGACGCGACGGACGAAGTGCGCCTCGAGCCGCTGCCATGCGCGTCGCCCGCGGCGATGTCCTGGATTTGGCTGGCGGAACCTTTGCGATCAGAATGACGTCGGCAAGGTCGGCCTGCGGGAGGTGTCCGTGATTACCCTGTTCCACCGCGCCAAGATGCGCTCGACCCGCTTCATCTTCGGGCGCCTCGAACGCGGTCCGTACCTGCTCGGCGAGCGCTTCAGCGCACTCGACGTGCTGTACGGAACCACGTTTGCTCTGTTCGCGGGCAGTCCGCTACTGCCCCCCTCTCAGGACGTTTCCCGCTACGTGGAACGCGTCACCTCACGCCCGGCGTTCCAGCGCGCGGCCCGGCTCGACGCCTGATCCCGCGTGCGTCACTTGCGGTGATGACGGTGGTGAGTCGCGTAGTGTTCCCGGAACTCGGTGTCAGCGGCGGCCTTCTGTGCCGGCGAGAAGCTGTCGTAGAGGGCCTCGAAGGCGGGAATCATCTTGCGCACGCCTTCCGCGTGTGCCGCTGATATCTCGGCGTACGACTTCAGGTCCTCAACCGCGCTCGCCGTCTTTGCCCCCTCGGCGCGCTTCTGCGAGAGCGAGCGCATCTGCTCGGCGTCGCTGCGCATGACGTCCGCAAGCTTGCCGAAGGCCGGTTCCTGAGACGGCGTGATCATGAACACTTCGTGAAGGTGCGCGATCAATCCGTCCACACCGCGCTTCGGCGCCTGGGTCGTGCCGGCACCCGGCGCGGACGGCGGCGCTGCCGCACTCGCGGCGGAGCTTGCCGCGGCCGGGCCATCGAGCGCCGGATTGGCGCTCGCCGGCAGGATCCCTGCGACCGCCACCAAGGCGCCCGCTACCACCATCGCCGAGATTGCGATTCGTCCGTGCATGTTTCGTCCCGCTTTGTTCAAAGTCTTTCTCCCCAGGCAAGTGTTCGTCGGAAACCCCGGCCGCTAGCGGTGCCAGCCCTCGCCGTGCCAGCGGTCGTGCGCCCAGCCACCGCCGCCCCAGCCGCCGCCTTCGTCGTCGTCATCGTCTCCGCCGTAGTTCCACTGATCCTGACCGTATACGACGCCGGGACCGTAGTACACCGGCGGTGGCGGTGTGTAATAGGCGGGCGGGGGCCCGTAATACACCGGCGGAGGCACGAGCCCGAACAGTCCGCCGAGACCGACGCCGATACCGATGTGTACGTCGGCGTGGGCGGCCGGTGCGAACGGTATCAACCAGCCGAGCTGTGCCGCGAGCAAGAGTGGCTTGAATTTCATGTCTATTCTCCGAGGCGTCGTACGACGACACCGTGGTTCACGCTCGATTAGATTCCATGGCCGGGGGAAGGTTCCGCGGTGCGATCGCCGCACCGGAGGCTCGTCAGAACTTGTGGGTGGAGAGCAGCAGACTGGTCTCGGTGCGCGCGACCCCGTCAATGCGGCCGATCCGCAGCAGTACGGCGTCGACCTCCTGCAGCGAGTCGGCAGCGAGTTCCGCCACCATGTCCCAGCGGCCGTTGGTGGTGTGCAGTCTCACCACGGCAGGATCGCCGCGCAGGGACAGGAGCACGTCGTCGGTCCGGTTGCCTTCGACCGCCACGCTCATGAAGGCGCGAATGCGCGGTCCGTCGGTGTCCGGACGCACCCGCACCGTGTAGCCGAGGATGACGCCCGTGGTTTCGAGCTTGGCGAGTCGGTTCTGCACCGTGCCGCGTGCGACGCCGAGCCGCTTCGCCAGGGTGGCGACCGAGGTGCGCGCGTCGGCCCGCAACAGCGAAAGCAGCGCATGATCCGTGGCATCCATTCATCAAAACGCTAATACATGTTGGCGATTAGATCAATAGTGCGATTCTTTTGATCATAATTCTGGCTATTCTTTGGTTCGCATCCTGGACAAAATCCCCTTCACCGCAGTCGTTCGATGGGGGAGAGAGTCATGGTCGAGTACATCGGCACCGCGCGCCTGGAGGCGCTCGTCGCGCGCGTGGGCGTCGCACGCTTTCTATCGGAACTCGCCACGGAGATCGCCGCCGATTACCGGCGCTGGCCGGCGTTCGACAAGAGTCCGCGGCACGCCAGCCATTCGGCAGTCGGCGTCATCGAACTGATGCCCATCAGCGACGGCACGCTGTATTCCTTCAAGTACGTCAATGGCCACCCGAAGAACACGGCCGAGGGACTGCTCACCGTGACCGCGTTCGGCGTGCTCGCCGACGTGGCCACGGGATATCCTCTGCTGCTGTCCGAGATGACGCTCGCCACGGCGCTGCGTACGGCCGCCATCTCCGCGCTCGCCGCCCGGCACATGGCGCGCCCGGACTCCGAAGTGATGGCGCTCATCGGCAATGGCGCACAGGGCGAGTTCCAGGCGCTGGCCTTCCATCACCTGCTCGGCGTGCGCGAGATCCGGCTGTTCGACACCGACGCGCACGCGACGGCCAAGATGCTGCGCAATCTCGGCCGGCTCGACCTGCCCGGCCTGTCGCTCGTGCCCTGCGCCTCGGCGCAGGCCGCGGTGCGCGGCGCCGACATCGTCACCACCGTCACCGCCGACAAGCGCAATGCGTTGATTCTCACGCCCGAGATGGTCGAGCCGGGCATGCACCTGAATGCCGTGGGCGGCGATTGCCCGGGCAAGACCGAACTGCACGCGGACATTCTGCGCCGCGCTGACACCCGCATCGTGGTGGAGTACGAGCCGCAGGCGCGCATCGAGGGCGAGATCCAGCAGCTTCAGGCGGAGTTTCCGGTCATCGAACTCGCCGACGTGCTCGACGCCCGCGCGGCCGGCCGCCAATCGCCGACCGAGGTCACCGTGTTCGACTCGGTGGGTTTCGCGCTCAATGACTTCTCCACCCTGCGCTATCTGCGCCGTCTGGTCGAGGCGGACGCCTCTCCCGGCACCCGTCTCGATCTGATACCGGTGTTGGCCGACCCCAAGGATCTGTTCGCGCGGCTCCTGCCGCCCACCGCCGAGGCCGCTCCGTGGCGCCGGTCAGCCTGATCGGCGCGCCCACCGACGTGGGCGCGAGCCACCGCGGCGCGTCCATGGGGCCGGAGGCTCTGCGTGTGGCGGGATTGGCCGCGGCGCTGACCGGCTGCGGACGCGAGGTCGTCGATCGCGGCAATCTGGGCGGCCCGGCCAATCCCGGTGCCGCTGCCGTGGGCGGATTCCGCCACCTCGGCGAGGTGACGGCCTGGAACCGGGCGGTGCACGACTCCGTGTACCGCGACCTGTGCGCGGGCGCGTTGCCCATTCTGCTCGGTGGCGACCACTGCTTGAGCATCGGCTCCATCGCAGCGGTGGCGCGCTTCGCGCGCGACCGCGGCCTCGATTTGCGGGTGCTGTGGATCGACGCACACGCCGACTTCAACACCCCGGCGACGAGTCCGAGCGGCAGCCTGCACGGCATGCCGCTCGCCTGCCTGTGCGGTTTCGGGCCGGAGCCCCTGGTCACGCTCGGCGGCCGCACCCCGGCGCTCACGCCGCGCGAGGTGCGCCAGATCGGCATCCGCAGCGTCGACCCCGGCGAGCGGCGCTTCCTGCACGAGCAGGGTGTGGAGGTGTTCGACATGCGCTTCATCGACGAGGTGGGCGTGCGCCAGGCGATGGAGTTCGCGCTCGACGGAGTCGACGGGAACACGCACTTGCACGTGAGCTTCGACGTCGACAGCCTCGATCCGGAGATAGCCCCGGGCGTCGGCACCACGGTGCCGGGCGGGTTGACCTACCGCGAGGCGCAACTCTGCATGGAAATGATCGCCGACACGGGCCGTCTCGCGTCGCTCGACGTCATGGAACTCAATCCCGCTCTCGACGTGCGCAACCGCACCGCGGCGCTCGCGGTGGACCTCATCGAATCGCTGTTCGGCAAGAGCACCCTGGTGCGCAAGCCCGCCGCGGGCGGCGCGTCCGCAAGGCGCGCGTCGAGCCTCCCTGCGTCGCTGGCGGGCGTCCTATAATCACGCTTTTTCGAGGACGCCTCCCATGGCCGCCGAACCACGCGACACCCGCCGCGAGACCGGGCTCGAGGACGCGCGCCGCGCGCTGCGCGAGCACGCGCTGCAAGACGAGACCGCCGCGGTCGGGCGGCTGCTGCACGCCCTCGAACTGACCGGCGGTGCCCGCCACCGCGCCGTGGCGCGGGCGATCTCGTTCGTGCAGGGCGCGCGCGCGCGCCGCGACCAGCGACCCTTTCTGGACGCATTCCTGCAGGAGTTCGGGCTCTCGAATCAGGAAGGCATCGCGCTCATGTGCATCGCCGAGGCACTGTTGCGCATCCCGGACGACGAGACGGCGGATCGGTTGATCGCCGAGCAGCTGGCGAACGGCGACTGGTCCTCGCACGCCGGCAAGTCCGAGTCCCTGTTCGTCAACGCCTCGACCTGGGGTCTGATGCTCACCGGCGGCTTGCTGGATCTCGACCCGGAGATCCGCGGCGATGCGGCGGGCTGGCTGAAGCGGCTGACGCGCAAGGCGGGCGAGCCGGTGGTGCGCCTGGCCGTGCGCCGGGCCATGCGCATCATCGGCGGTGAGTTCGTGGTCGGACGCAACATCGAGGAGGCGCTCGCCCGCAGCGCCCGCGAGGCCGAACTCGCCCTCTGTTCCTTCGACATGCTCGGCGAGGGCGCGCGCACGCTCGCCGACGCGCGGCGCTACCTCGCCGCCTACGAGCACGCCATCGACGTCATCGGCGCGGCCGCGCGCGGCCGCGCGCCGCACGAGGTCTCGAGCATCTCCATCAAGCTCTCGGCGCTCGAGCCGCGCTATGCGCTCGCGCAGCGGGAGCGGGTGATGCAGCGCCTGGTGCCCACGGTCGTGCAACTCGCCCGCCGCGCCGCCGCGCACGGCATCGAGCTCACCATCGACGCGGAGGAGGCCGACCGCCTCGATCTGTCGCTGGACGTCATCGAGGCGCTTATCGCCGACCGCGACACGCGTGACTGGCCGGGTCTGGGCCTCGCCGTGCAGGCCTACGGCAAGCGCGCGCTCGACGTGATCGACTGGGTCGCGGCGGCCGCTCGGCGTCACGGCAGGCGCATGACCACGCGCCTCGTCAAGGGCGCGTATTGGGACAGCGAGATCAAGCGCGCACAGGAGCGCGGGCTCGCCGGCTATCCGGTGTACACGCGCAAGGTGACCACGGACGTCTCCTATCTCGCCTGCGCCGGGCGCCTGTTCGCGCACCGGGACGTCATCCGGCCCCAGTTCGCCACCCACAACGCGCACAGCATCGCCTCGATACTCGAGCTGGCGCCGGCCGGCGCCGCGTACGAGTTCCAGCGACTGCACGGGATGGGGCGGCTCCTCTACGCGGAGGCACAGTCGCAGGTGGACGCGTTCCCGCCAGTGCGGGTCTACGCCCCCGTGGGCGAACACAAGGATCTGCTGGCCTATCTGGTGCGGCGGCTGCTCGAGAACGGCGCCAACACCTCGTTCGTGAACCGGTTCATGGACGAGCAGGTGCCGGTGGCCGACGTCGTGCGCGATCCGATCACCCTCCTCGAACAGGCCGATGCGCCCGCGCATCCGCGCCTGCCGATTCCAGCGGCTCTGTATGCCGATCGGCGCAATTCCGCCGGACTCGATCTCGGCGATCCGCGCGTTCTCGACGCGCTGCGTGCCGAGGTCGCCGCGCGGCCCGCGCCGCTGCCCAAGGCCGCGGCGATCGTCGACGGGGTGGAGTGCGGCGGCCCGGAGCAGCCCATCGTCGCGCCGGCCGACCGGCGTGAACGCGTGGGTGTGGTCCGCGAGGCCACGGGCGCGGACATCGAGCGGGCGTTCGCGAGCGCCGCGCGAGCGCAGCCGCGGTGGAATGCCGTCGGCGGCGTGGCGCGCGCAGAGGCGCTCGAGCGTGCCGCCGACCTCCTCGAGGCGCAGCGCGGTGAACTTCAGGCGCTGCTGGTGCGCGAGGCCGGCAAGACCATCGCGGACGCCATCGCCGAGGTGCGCGAGGCGGTGGATTTCTGTCGCTACTATGCGCTGCAGGCGCGCGAGCAGTTCGACCAGCCGCGGCGCCTCGTCGGACCCACCGGCGAGACCAATGAACTGTCCTTGCACGGCCGCGGCGTGTTCGCCTGCGTGAGTCCCTGGAACTTCCCGCTCGCCATCTTCACCGGCCAGGTGGCCGCGGCGCTGGCCGCGGGCAACGCGGTGGTGGCGAAGCCCGCGGAAACCACCCCGCTGGTGGCGGCCCGCTGCGTCGAGATCTTGCACCGCGCCGGCGTGCCCGCGGCGGTGCTGCACCTGACGCCGGCGCAGGGCCGTGATTTTGGTGCGGTCGCGTTCGCGCAGCCGACGCTCGCCGGCGTGGCCATGACCGGCTCGACGGCCACCGCCGGCACGATCCAGCGCGCGCTCGCCGCGCGCAGCGGCGCCATCGTGCCGTTGATCGCCGAGACCGGCGGCCTCAACGCCATGCTGGTGGACTCCACCGCCCTGCCGGAACAGGTGGTGGACGATGCCGTCGTGTCGGCCTTTGCGAGCGCCGGGCAGCGCTGCTCGGCCTTGCGGCTCATGTTCCTGCAGCAGGACATCGCCGACACGGTCATCGAGATGCTGGCCGGTGCGATGGAGGAGCTGGTGATAGGCGACCCGCAGGACTTCGCGACGGACGTGGGTCCCGTGATCACGCCGCGGGCCGCGGGGTCGCTCAACGCGCACCTGGAGCGGATGCGGCGCGAGGCGCGGGTGCTCAAGGCCTGCGAACTCCCCGACTCCGCGGCACACGGCAGCTTCGTCGCCCCGCACCTCGTCGAACTCGACGATGCGCGGCGTCTGACCGAGGAGCAGTTCGGGCCCATCCTGCACGTGGTGCGCTACCGGGCGCGCGACCTCGACGCCGTGCTCGCCGCCATCCGCGACAGCGGCTACGGGCTGACCCTCGGCGTGCAGACGCGCCTGACGTCGTTCTGGCGGCGCGTGTTCGAGTCCACGCCGGTTGGCAACACGTACGTGAACCGCAACATGATCGGCGCCGTCGTTGGCGTACAGCCCTTCGGCGGCTGCGGACTGTCGGGTACCGGACCGAAGGCCGGCGGCCCTCACTATCTGCCGCGGTTCGCCCACGAGCGCACCCTGACGGTGAACACGACCGCCACCGGAGGGAACGCGGCGCTGCTCAATCTCGGCGGCTGAGTGTCGCGCGTGGCGCGCCCCGTCGGCGGCGACGTCAATGGATTCCTAGGGCTCGTCGTCGACAACCTCTCGGTTCTCGCGCTGGTCGCCGCGGTGCTGGTCGGCGGCTACGGGATGCCCTCGGACGTGGTGTTCGGCCGCATGTTCCCCGGCACCACGCTCGGAGTCCTGCTCGGCGATGCGTTCTACACGCTGCTCGCGCTGCGGCTCGCGCGGCGCAGCGGTCGCAGCGACGTCACCGCGATGCCCTTCGGCCTCGATACGCCGTCGACCATCGGCATGGCGGTGCTGGTGCTCGGGCCCGCGTACGCTCGGCACCGCGCGGCGGGTCTCGATCCGCATGCCGCAGCGCTCTGCACGTGGTACGTCGGCATGGCTGCGACCTTCGCCATGGGCGCGATCAAGCTGCCACTGTCGCTCCTCGGCCGTACCCTGCAGCGGCGCGTGCCGCAGGCTGGCCTACTCGGCTCGCTCGCCGGCATTGCACTGCTGCTCATCGGCTTTTTGCCCGTCCTGGAATTGATGCGCGAACCGGTGGTGGGATTCGTCACGCTTGGTTTGGTGCTGTACGCGCTGGTCGCGAAGGCACCGATCCCGGGGCGGCTTCCAGGGGTGCTGTTCGCAGTCATCGCGGGCACCGTGCTTCACTATGGGCTGGTAGCGATCGGCGCCGTCGCCGCACCTGCCACGGCGGTCTCGGCCGGGTTCGGCGTCGTCCTGCCGCGACCCGATGCGCACCTGCTCGAAGGGCTGCGCGAGGTGCCGGCGTTGTTGCCGCTGCTCGTGCCATTCGCGCTGCTGACGGTGGTGGGCGGAATCAACAACACCGAGAGCGCACGTGTCGCGGGCGATGAGTACGACGTGCGCGATGTGTTGCTCGGCGAGGCCGCGGCGACCCTGCTCGCGGGCCTGGCCGGTGGCGTCGCGCAGACCACGCCCTACGTGGGTCACCCGGCCTACAAGCAGATGGGTGCGCGCGCGACCTATCCGTTGCTCACCGGCGTCGCGATCGCGCTCTGCGGTTGCACCGGCCTGCTTGCACGCGTGGTCGATGCGGTGCCGCTCGCGGCGCTCGCGCCGGTGCTGGTGTTCGTGGCGCTGGACGTCACCACGCACGCCTTCGCCACCGTCGCATCGCGCCACGCGCCCGCCGTGGCGATCTGCTTCTTCCCGGCCATCGCCCGCATGCTCACCATCGAGCTCGGCAATCCGGCCTATGTGCCCTCGGACCGCTTCGACGCGTTGATCGCGCACGCCGATCGTGGTCTGCCCGCGCTCGCAGTCATCGTCGCCCTCGGCAACGGGTTCATCATCACCGCAACGCTTTGGGGTGCCTTCGTCACGGAGATGACCGAGGGTCGGTTGACTCGCGCTGCGGCATACCTCGCGGCGGGCGCCGGGGCCAGCGCTTTCGGTATCATCCACTCGGTACGTACCGACGGCAGCCTCTACCTTCCCTGGCAGCTGACCGGGACCGCGCGCGAAGTCGCCTCGCAGTTCTGTTTCGCCTACCTCGGATTGGCGGCGACCATCGCCATCCTGGGGTGGTGGCGCCGCGCGCGGCCGACCGCGTAACCATCCGTCACCGATGCACGATGATCTCATTCTCGCGACGCCGCGGGGTCTGTACTGCCCGCCCGGGGATTTCTACATCGATCCCTGGCAGCCGGCGGCGCGCGCCGTGATCACCCACGCGCACGCCGACCACCTGCGTCCGGGCAGCGCGCACTACACGCTCGCGGCCCCGGGCGAGGCCGTGGCGCGGCGACGCCTGCCGGCCGACACGACCCTGACCGCCGTGCCCTACGGCGAGCCGCTCGTCTTCGGCGACGTGCGCGTCTCGCTCCACCCGGCCGGTCACGTGCTGGGATCGGCGCAGGTTCGCGTCGAGCACCAGGGCCGTGTCTGGGTCGTCTCCGGGGACTACAAGCGTGAAGCCGACCCGACCTGCGCCCCGTTCGAGGCGGTGGCGTGCGACGTGTTCGTGAGCGAGGCCACGTTCGCGCTGCCGGTGTATCGCTGGCCGCCGACCGAGCGGGTCGCGGAGGAGATCCTCGCCTGGTGGCGCGACAACCGCGCCCGCGGCGTGGCGAGCGTGCTGTTCTGTTACGCACTCGGCAAGGCGCAACGCGTGCTCGCCGAGCTGGCGGCGCGGACCGACGAGCCCATCTACCTGCACGGCGCGGTGGCGTCGCTCACCGAGGACTACCGCGCCGCCGGCATCCGTTTGCCGGTGACGCTGCCGGCGAGCGAGCCCGGCACGCGCCCGCGAGCCTACGCCGGCGCGCTCGTGGTGGCGCCGCCGAGCGCCGCCGGTTCGACCTGGATGCGCCGCTTCGGCGAGTGCTCGACCGGCTATGTCTCCGGCTGGATGCGGATTCGCGGCAATCGGCGTCGGCGCGGCTGCGACCGGGGGTTCGTGCTCTCCGACCATGCCGACTGGCCCGGCCTGCTGCGCACGTTCCGCGACACCGGCGCGGCGCGCATCCTGCTCACGCACGGGCACTCGGACGCGCTCTGTCGCTATCTGCGCGAGCAGGGCGTCGCCGCCGGCGCCCTTGCCACGGAATATGGCGGCGAGCACTGATGCGGCGGCTTGCGGCGCTGTTCGAGCGGCTCGACGCCACCCGGTCCACCCGCGCCAAGACCGAGGCCCTGGTGGAGTACTTCCGCGGAGCGCCGCCCGCCGACGCGGCCTGGGGCGTCTATGTGCTGATGGGTCGCCGCATGAAGCGCTGCGTCGGCGCGGCCGCCCTGCGCCAGTGGCTCACTGAGGAGTCCGCACTGCCGGCGTGGCTCGTCGAGGAGACCTACGCCTCGGTCGGCGATCTCGCCGAGACGGTCGCGCTGCTGCTCGCCGATCGAACCGCCGCGCCGGCGGAGTCGGTGCCCCTCGCCGAGTGGTTCGAGTGGCGGCTGCAACCCCTCGCCGCGCTGCCGGCGTCCGAACAGCGAGCGCTCGTCACCGGTTGGTGGCGGGAGCTGCCCTACCTCGAGTGCCTGCTCGCCACCAAGCTGCTCACCGGCGCGCTGCGCGTGGGCGTGTCGCGTTCTCTGGTCACGCGCGCGCTCGCCGACTGTCTGGATGTAGAACGCGTCGGTGTCGAGCGCGCGCTGATGGGAGAGTGGACACCGAGCGCCGCGTTCTTCGAGTCGCTGGCGCGTCCGGCCGCCGTCGCGCACCCCGATCAACCGTATCCCTTTCACCTCGCCTCGCCGCTCGAGGGGGCGCCGGACGCGCTCGGCGCGCGCGAGCGGTGGATCGCCGAGTGGAAGTGGGACGGCATCCGCGCGCAAGTGGTCCGGCGCGCCGGATCGATCGCGATCTGGTCGCGCGGCGAGGAGTCGGTGGCCGAGCGCTTTCCCGAGATCGTGGCCGCCGCCGCGGCGCTTCCGCAGGGCACGGTGCTCGACGGTGAGGTGCTCGCCTGGGACGGGCGTGGCGTACTGCCGTTCGCGAGCCTGCAGCGGCGCATCGGCCGCAAGGCGCCCGGCGCGAAGATTCAGCGGGATATTCCGGTGCGCTACCTGGCGTACGATCTGCTGGAGGCCGACGGCGCGGATCTGCGGGCACGACCGCTCGCGGAGCGCCGCGCGCGGCTGGAGTCGCTGGTGCGCGAGGCCACGGCTGTCGCCGGCGGGCCGGGCGCCGGGGGATGGTCCGCCATCGACGTGTCGCCCGTGCTGCCGTGCGGCTCCTGGGGCGACCTCGCGGCGGCGCGCGAGCAGGCGCGCGTCCGCGGCGTCGAGGGGCTGATGCTGAAGGACGCCGAGTCCGTCTATCGGGCGGGCCGGCAGCGCGGCGCCTGGTGGAAGTGGAAGCTGGATCCGCTCACGTTCGACGGCGTGCTGCTGTATGCGGCGCCGGGCCACGGCCGGCGCTCGAACCTCTATACCGACTACACCTTCGGTGTGTGGCGCGACGATGCGCTGGTACCGGTGGCGAAGGCCTACTCCGGCCTGACCGACGCCGAGATCCGCGACCTGGATCGCTGGATCCGCGCGCACACGCGCGAGAAGTTCGGTGTCGTGCGCAGCGTCGAACCGCTGCAGGTCTTCGAGCTCGCCTACGAGGGCATCGCCGCCTCGACGCGGCACAAATCGGGTGTCGCGCTGCGTTTCCCGCGCATTCTGCGCTGGCGGACCGACAAGCCGGCGCGCGAGGCCGACACGCTCGCCGCGCTGCGCGCGGTGCTCGAGGCTCCCCGTGGCTGAGGCGGCGCGGACGGCCGACGCGCGCGGCGCGTCCGCTGCGACGACCCAGGCGCGGCTCGCGCGGGCGCGGGACTGGTTCGCGGCGCGCGGCCGACGGCCCTTCGACTTCCAGGAGGATCTGTGGCGCGCCTACTGGCGCGGCGAATCAGGGTTGCTCAATGCCGGCACGGGCACGGGCAAGACCCTGGCGGCCTGGCTCGGGCCGCTGCTCGAGTCGAGCGAGCAGGAGCGCCCGGGCGTGCGTGTCCTCTGGGTGACGCCGCTGCGTGCGCTGGCCCGCGACCTGTGCGCCGCCCTTGCCGAGTCCGCCGCCGCGCTGGCGCCGCATTGGCGCGTGGAGGTGCGTACGGGCGACACGTCGTCGGCGCTGCGTGCGAAGCAGAAGAAGCGGCCGCCGCAGGCGCTGGTCACGACGCCGGAAAGCCTCTCGGTGTTGCTCAGCCACGCGGACTTCGCCGCCGCGCTCGCCGCGGTGGACGCCCTCGTCGTGGACGAGTGGCACGAATTCCTCGGCAGCAAGCGCGGCGTTCTCCTCGAGCTCCTGGCCGCCCGCCTCAAGACACTGTCGCCCGGGCTGCGGGTGTGGGGTATCTCCGCGACGCTGCCCGACCTCGACGGCGCGATGCGCACTCTGCTCGGCCCCGCGGGACGCGGTCGCCTGGTCCGCTCCACCCTGTCCAAGCGGCTGGTCGTCGACGCGCTGATCCCCGCGACGATGGCCCGCTTCCCGTGGGCCGGGCACCTCGGTCTCGCGCTGCTCCCGGAGGTGCTCGCGCGGCTGGAGCGGGCGCGCACGGCGCTGGTGTTCACCAATACCCGCTCGCAGGCCGAGCTCTGGTATCAAGCCATCGTCACGGCGCGCCTCGACTGGCTGACGAGCACGGCGCTGCATCACGGTGCGATCGACACGGCCGTACGCGCGCGCGTCGAGCAAGGACTCAAGGATGGCCGGTTGCGATGCGTGGTGTGCACTTCCTCGCTCGATCTCGGCGTCGACTTCCCGCCGGTGGACACCGTGCTGCAGATCGGCAGCCCCAAGGGCATCGCGCGTCTCCTGCAGCGTGCCGGGCGCAGCGGACATCGCCCCGGCGAGACCAGTCGCATCACCGTCGTGCCCACGCACGCGCTCGAACTGCTCGAGGCCGCCGCGGCACGGCGCGCCGCCGAGCGCGGCGCCCTCGAGCCACGTCCCGGCCTCACCCTGGCGCTCGACGTGCTCGCGCAGCACCTGGTGACCCTGGCGACCGGCGGCGGCTTCGAGGCCGACGCGATGCTTCGCGAGGTGCGCGGCACGAGCGCGTTTGCGTCGCTCGACGACGGCGAGTGGCGCTGGACCCTCGACTTCATCACCCGCGGTGGCGCGGCGCTGGCCGCGTATCCGCGCTTCCGGCGGGTAAGCGAGGCGGATGGACTTCATCGTGTGACCGATGCCGACATCGCGCGGCGACACCGCCTCGCGATCGGCACCATCACCAGCAACGCGTCGCTGGCGGTGCGCTTCGTGCGCGGCGGCGACCTCGGCTTCGTCGAGGAGTCGTTCGTGGCGCGCCTGAAGCCGGGCGATGCCTTCATCTTCGGCGGCCGTACGCTCGAACTGGTGCGCGTTCGTGACTCGGTGGTGTACGTGCGTGCGGCCGCGAAGCGCACCCGCTTCGTGCCGCGCTGGCAGGGAACGAGGTTGCCGCTGTCCGCCGCGCTCGGCGGCGAACTCCTCGAGCTGCTCGGCGAATACGCGGCCGGGCGTCGATCGGCCCCCGAATTGTCGGCGCTCGCGCCGCTGCTCGAGGTGCAGGCGGCCTGGTCGGCGGTCCCGACGGCGGCGTCGCTGCTCATCGAGGCGCACCAGAGTCGCGAGGGACACCACCTGTTCATCTACCCGTTCGCAGGCCGCATCCAGAACGAGGGAATCGCGGCCTTGCTCGCCGCGCGCGCGGCGCGGGAGCGCCCGCACACCTGTTCGATCACCACCAACGAATACGGTTTCGAGATCCTCAGCGCCGAGCCGCTGTCGACCCGGGAGGAGGATTTGCGGCGCTGGCTGAGTCCGGAAAATCTCGCCGCAGACCTCGCGGCGAGCGTCGATCTCTCGGACCTGTCACGACGGCAGTTCCGCGACATCGCCCGCATCGCCGGTCTGGTCGATCCCGGCATGCCGGGCAGGGGCAAGAGCACGCGCCAGCTGCAGGCCTCGAGTGCGCTGATGTACGACGTGTTGGCGGCGCACGACGCGGGCAACCTGCTGCTTTCGCAGTCGCGCCGCGAGGTGCTGGAGGCGCAACTCGAGCATCGCGAACTCGCCGCGGCGCTCGGGCGACTCCGCCAGCGCGCCTTCACCATTCGGACGCCCGGCCGACTCACGCCGCTGTCTTTCCCGCTCTGGGCGGACCGACTGCAGACCCAGACCCTGTCCACCGAGACCTGGCAGACCCGCATCGAACGCGAGGCGCGGCGGCTCGAGGTGTTGTCGGATTCCGCGGGGCGGCGGCGATGACCACGGATGTCGGCACGGGCCATACCGAAGAGAGCGCGGGGGGTGGCGGCGAGACCCGCATCGAGGTGCGCGGCGAAGAGCTCTGGCTGTTGCCGGCACGCGCCCTGTGGTGGCCGGCGCGGCGCATGCTCGTGGTCGCCGACACGCACTTCGGCAAGGGGAGCCTGCTGCGCGACGCAGGCCTCGCCGTGCCGCGCGGTCCGGAGGGCGAGGACCGGGTCCGTCTCACGACCCTGGTGCGCCGCTATCAGGCACGCGCGCTGGTGGTGCTCGGCGACTTCCTGCACGGGCCGCTCGCGCCGGACGATCCGGAGTGCGCGGAAATCGAGGCGTGGCGCGCGTCGCTCGCCGCCGTCGACGTCGTGGTCGTCGCCGGCAATCACGATCGTGGCGTGCGCCGCCGCTGGCTGCCGCCGGTGGAGTGGCGCGAGGCGGCGCTGTGCGAAGGACCGTTCCAATTCGTGCACGATGATGCGGACCCCGCCGGCGGTGAACGGCTGACCGATGCAGCACGACCCTTCACCCTGAGCGGCCACGTCCACCCCGTGGTGTGGCTCGGTTCGCCGCGGCGGCGTGGACCGCGGGTGCCGGTGTTCTGGCGGCGGCGCGACGGTCTGGTGCTGCCATCGTTCGGGCGATTCACCGGTGGCTGGACGGTGCGTGCCGCCGCCGGCGACATGCTCTATGCCGTCGGCCCGGAACGCGTGGTGCCGATCGGCCGACTGACATAGGAGTAGGCGGCGGTGATCTTTGACCACCGGGTGGCGGCGGCTGCGCAAGCTTGCAACTCGGCGGCGTCATTACGTCTGCGATTTGCGACAGAGCTAACAAATAGCGTCTTTCGTCAACGCGGTACCGCGGGTACCGTTGTATCATCGCCCGGCCCAACGACCTTCCAGGGAGATTGTCATGGCACGTCTCGCTTCCGCGGCTCCGAGCCGCTCCGAACGGTGCTGGCGCGCCGTCGGTGCGATCCTGCTCGTTTCCTCATTGAACCTCGCGCTCGCCTCCGGCGCTCGAGCCGGACTGGGCGGCGCGGTCGCCTCGGTGGAGCGCGACGGGACGCTGCTCAAGGCGACATCTCACGCCGTGACGCCGATGGCCTCCTATCAGCTGCACGAGATGACCACGCCGGACGGCGTACGCGTGCGCGAGTACGTGTCGCAAGCCGGCACCGTGTTCGGTGTGGCCTGGGACGGGCTGGTGAAGCCGGACCTCAGCGTGTTGCTCGGCCAACACTACGGCGACTTCTCGGCGGCGCTGGCGGCCCGCCGTACGTCGAACCACAAAGTGTTCACCATGGCGAGCAACGGGATTGTCGTGAGCATCGTCAAGCTGCCGCGCGGATTCCGCGGCAGTGCGAGCGTCGCCTCGCTCCTGCCGTCGGGCATGTCCGCCCGCGACGTCCGCTGAAGTCTTCAAGGGGTCACGATCATGATCATGATCATGCGTAGCATCGGTCGCATTGCCGGATTGCTTGGATTGTTGGCGCTCGCCGCCTGCGGTGGCGGTGGCGGTGGCGGCGGTGGTGGCGGCAGCACGGGCGGTGGCGGTGGTGCGCCGACGCTGGTGTCGATCGCAACCACGCCAGCCAGCTTCGCGCTCACCGTCGGTGCCACTCAGCAGTTGACGGTGACCGGCACCTACAGCGACGGCTCGACCGCGCCGCTCGCCTCGAACATAACCTTCACCTCCGACAACACGGCGGTGGCGACGGTGAGCGCGACCGGCGTGGTGACGGCGGTGGCGGCGGGCACGGCGCACGTGACGGCGAGCGACACGGCGGCTTCGTTGACCGCGTCGCCCGTGACGGTGACCGTAACCGGTGGCGGCACGACCGCGACCCTGGTGTCGATCGCGACCACCCCGACGAATTTCTCGCTCACCGTCGGTGCCACTCAGCAGCTGACCGTGACCGGCACCTACAGCAACAACACCACGGCCGCGCTCACGTCGGGTATCACCTTCACCTCCGATAACACGGCGGTGGCGACGGTGAGTGCGACGGGCGTGGTGACGGCGGTGGCGGCGGGCACGGCGCACGTGACGGCGAGCGACACGGCGGCTTCGTTGACCGCGGCGCCCGTGACGGTGACCGTGACCAGTGGCGGCACCACCGCGACGCTGGTGTCGATCGCGACCACGCCGGCGAATTTCTCACTCGCCATCGGCGCGACGCAGACGCTGACGGTGACCGGCACCTACAGTAACAACACGACGGCTACGCTCACGTCGGGCATCACGTTCAGCACCGACAACGCGGCGGTGGCGACGGTGAGTGCGACGGGCGTGGTGACGGCGGTGGCGGCGGGCACGGCGCACGTGACGGCGAGCGATTCGGCGGCTTCGTTGACCGCGTCGCCCGTGACGGTGACCGTGACAAGTGCCACCGCGGCGAACAATACCCTGCCCGTGGTCGTCGATTCCGGCCCGGCGTTGCTGTTGGCGGCAAATTACTCGGCGGCCAACATCCTGTACGCCACCATCACGGTGTGCTCGCCGGGCAGCACCACGGCCTGCCAGAGCATCGATCACGTGCAGATCGACACGGGGTCGGTCGGCTTCCAGATCGTCTCGGAGGCACTGACGGGTACGGCGAATCTCCCGGCGGAGAGCGTGAACGGCCAGCCGCTGCGCGAGTGCGTGCAGTTCGCGGACGGCTACACCTGGGGCTCGATGGTACAGGGTGACGTCTACCTCGGCTCGTCCCCGTCGGGCAGCCGGTTGCTCGCGAATTTCCCGGTGCATCTGATCGGCGACAAGGCGGCGGGTACGGCGCCTTCGACCTGTGTTCAGGGGCGGCTAGAGAACACCGTGGTCACCTTCGGCGCGAACGCCATTCTCGGGATCGGCAACTTCCTGCAGGATTGCGGTTCCTACTGCGTGTCCAACGCGCCGTCCGCGCTGTACTACGTGTGCCCGTCGACGGGCTGCACGCCGACCTCGGTGCCGCTCACCGAGCAGCTCACCAATCCCGTGGGCGCCCTCTCGGCCGACAACAACGGCGTGGTGGTGTCGCTCAACGCCGTGAATCCCGCCGGTGCCACGACCGCGAGCGGGACGGTGTACTTCGGCATCAGCACCCAGGCGAACAACGCCTTCCCGGCCACGGCGCAGTTCCTCGCCGTCGATCCCTACGGAACGCTGGCGACGACGTTCAACGGCAGCAGCATGACCGGCAGCGTGATCGATTCGGGTTCGAACGCCTACTTCTTCAACGACACGCAGATCCCGGCTTGCACGGGCACCAACTCGTCGTATTTCTGCCCGTCGTCGTCGGTCGCGCTGTCGGGGTCGATCCAGGGCGTCACGTACAATGGGACCACCAATACGAGGACGCCGTCGGGACCCGCGGTTCCGGTGAACTTCACCATCGACAATGCCGACACCCTGTTCTCCTCCACTCAGACCCTCACGGCGTTCCCCACTCTCGGTGGCCCGAATGGCAGCGTCGGCGGGATCATTTCGGGCTTCGACTGGGGCCTGCCGTTCTTCTACGGCCGCAACGTCTACGTGCTGTTCGAGCAGAACACGCTCGCCGGCACCACGGGTCCCGCGATCGGCTTCTGATTCCGCCGTCCATGGCGCCGGCCTGAGTGCCGGCGCCATGGACAGGCGACCCCGATGAGCGGCGCCGACCGCCGGCTGGGCGGCGGAGTCGCCTATGCGCTCGCCGCCTACCTGATGTGGGCGTTGTTTCCGCTCTATTTTCGCGCTCTGAGGAGCGTACCGCCGCTCGAGATCCTGGCGCACCGCATGCTCTGGTCGTTGGTGCTGCTGGCGCTGGTGCTCAGCGTCCGCCGCGATTGGGGCTGGTTCGCCGCCGCGCGCCGCGACCCGGCGGTCCTCGGCCGATTCGTGGCGAGCGCATCGTTGCTCGCCTTCAACTGGGGCACTTACATCTGGGCGGTCAACAACGGTCACGTCATCGACGCCAGCCTCGGCTATTACGTCAACCCGTTGATGAGCGTGCTGCTCGGCGCGCTGGTGGTCGGTGAGCGCCTGCGCCTGGCGCAGTGGAGCGCCGTCGCGCTTGCCTCCATCGGCGTGATCTTCATGAGCGTGCAGATCGGCCGGCCGCCCTGGATCGCGCTCGGGCTGGCCGTCAGCTTCGGACTCTACGGACTGCTCCGCAAGACCGCCTCGCTCGGTTCGCTGGAAGGATTGACCCTGGAGACGCTGCTGCAGACGCCGTTTGCGATCGCGTTCCTCGCCTGGCAGTGGCACCAGGGGCATGACGCCTTCCTCGAAGGCGGCTGGAGCCTGCGCGGGTTGTTGTTGTGTGCCGGACCGGTCACGGCGGTGCCGTTGTTGCTGTTCGCATCGGCGGCTCGGCGCATTCCGCTGTCGTTGCTGGGCTTCCTGCAGTACTCGATGCCGACGGTGGTGCTGGCTCTCGGCGTTTGGCTCTTCCACGAGCCGTTCGGCGCCGATCGCGCGGTGGGATTCGCGCTGGTGTGGAGTGCGGTGGCGCTGTATCTGGGCGACACCTTGGTGCGCTTGCGCCGCACCGGCGCAGCGGCCTGACGCGCCGCGCGGATCCCGCGCCGCAATTCGCTAACGTAGCTGGCTATCCTTGCTGCCGCGGCGGTTGTAGCCGCTGAAGGCCACCGCTTCGCGGTCCACGGCCTCCTGGCAGGTGACGCAGAGTTTCACGCCCGGTAGCGCGGTGCGGCGTGCCTGCGGGATCTCCCCGCCGCATTCCTCGCAGTGGCTCGCCGAAGGCCCTTGCGGTAAGCGCCTCTTGGCGCGCTCCACGGCGTCCTTGACCGTCGCGTCAATCTGCTCGTTGACGGCGCCATCGCCTGCCCATCCGGTTGCCATCGTAGTCTCCCCCCGCTGCAGCTCGATCGGGGCTCACCCTCGCGAGATATGCCAGTCTCTGATACGCCAGATATTAATGCGGCTCGGGTGCGCGTTTGCAAGCACCATGTCGCGGTTCGCGTGGTTCGCGTGGTTCGCGTGATTCGCGCGGGACTCCGCGGGGATCGCCGGCAACGAACGCCCGCGCTGCAGCGAGTCAGCCGCGCCGCGGTCGGTGCCGACAAGACGATGCTCGTCGGGCGACAAGGGCCGCGCGTTTGTGGTACAGGAATATAGGGATGTCCGCCACGGATCGGCGCAG